>JANPIZ010000009.1:0-33757 GCA_031425235.1 Candidatus Nomurabacteria bacterium | reverse complement strand
ACCCACTTTTCTTGCACTCCAACCACGTTTAACTAGTCGAGCTGCTTCTCTTCTAATCTTAGGCATATTCTTGTTTGTTGTGTATGGCATATACTTGATGATATTCCACCAAGTGGTGCCAAGCTATTGGACCTATACGCTTATCTTGACAAATTAGTATAGAAGGTGTATACTATATAAAAATGAAAGAAAGCATGTATATTAATGAAATACCCGAAAAAGATAGGAGATTCTGCCCTTTTTGTGGCAAAGAGAAGAAAACCCCAGAAGACAATTATTGCTGGAACTGTAGAGGTTATTTAAAAAAACTAAAAAAAGCAGAAGATGATATGTTTAGTATGTGTTGCCGTACAAGCAAAATAGGTGACGAGTTCTGTGGTGTTTGTGGTAAAGACCTACCGAAAGTGGAAAAGCTAACATAATGAGATTGATTAATACTGAGCAATAAACTATTATTTATATATATGCCAAAACTAGAAGAACCTAAGATTGAAACCCCGATCAACAAACCAAGAGTTGGAAAAGATTTTACATATAAAGATGAACATTGGATAGTTATTGAAAAAACAAACAGCCCAATAGGTATTACGTACCCCGTAGGGGATTATTATACTTTACAGAACAAAAATAATCCTGAGATAAAAGTGTTAGTGGGTGAAACAGAGCTTTCTGGAGTAACTGAGAAAGAATCGGTGGTCGGAGAATATAAAAAAGTAAATCCAAGCCAGGAAGCCGAGCTGAAAAATGTATTAAGAAAATATGCCAGTGAACCAAAAAAAGCTTTGCTGTTTTGTCACAACTGCGGGAAAGAAATCAGCCTTGAGGCTGGTTTTTGTCCTTTTTGCGGAGTTGAAATACTAAATGAAGAAAAACTAAAACAGCAAGTGGAAAACCAAAGGGAGAAAGACAAAAATTTTAAAGCTATTAAAGCTGAACAAGTAGAAGATTTTAAAAAAACTAGAAACGAAATTCTAGAAAAAGAAACTGAACAAAATCTAGAGGCTGACTCTAAGAAATGGAAGGGGTTAGAAGAGTCAAAAATGGAGCAAAAAATATTTAATACGAGCACTTTTGAGGAATTGTATAAAGCTTTAGATAAAATAGGTAAAATACAGGGGACAAGAAAAGAATATACTGCCGAAGAATTAAAAGAAAAAATAGAAATTGCCAGGCAAGAAGTTGTTAGCTCACAAACTATTATTAACTTGCCTGCAGTTAATTTAAATAATTTAGAACTTGCTAAAGTTTTTCCTTTTTCTGTCGGAAAAATAACTAGAGAGCTTGGCCTCAGAGATAAAGTGGTGGAATTAGTGAAAGAAGAAATATTAGATAAAAAAATGTCTGAAATAGAAATTTCTGAAGACAACCTCGAAAACCCAAAAATTGATTTGACGGATGTAAAACAATATATAGAAAATCAACCAACAGCAAGTCCTGAGGTTGAAAGACTTTTAGAACAAGATCCACCAAAAGAAAAGGAAATGATTCTTTTTGAAGGAGGAGTATGGAAAATTGTAAGTATTAAAAACAAGGATGGAAAAAATGTTTATGTATTGTCAGGGGAAACTAAATTAGCAGGGAAAACGCAAAAAACCATCAAAGAGGTAAGTGAGAAAAAATTATTAGGAAAATATGAAAAGATACTACCGTGTATATGTGGCGGAATGAACACTAAAGGCACTCCTTATTGCAAATACTGCGGAGGGGATTTGGCTACGCTTGCTCAACCTAAGGGATCGCATGTAAAAGTTGAGGATTCTTTTTATATATCTCCTATTGATGAAAAATTAAAAGATGAAGACTTGGATAATTCTGTATTAGAAAAGGACTTTGGATTGACAGACGAAGAATTAAAAAAAAGGGAAGAAGAAAAACAAGCAAACATACAAAAACCAGAAGAAGTAATAAAAAAAATTGAAGATAACTTAAAGCAACTGGCCGAAAAAAGAGATCAATTAATGAAAGAACTCCAAGAAGAGGAAGACCGAGAAATAGAGCAAGCAAACACAGAAGTATCTAATAAGAATAAGCTATTATATTCAAACGATGAAATTTTTAACCATTTGCAAGAAAGAATTCACATTAAGTCAGGATTTGACGCATTGCAGGAAAATTTAGCTACTGCAGAAAACAAACTTGTACAAGAAACTATTACTATAAATAACCGAGGCTTCTTTGGGAAATTCTTCAGCAAAACTGATGCGACCCTGGATAAACTAAAAAAAGACTTTGAAGGCCAAAAGGATGAGTTCGAAAAGAAACGACAAGAGTTATACGAAAATTCTAAAAAAATAAATGAGGAACTAAGAATTGAAAGAGAAAAAATAGAAATGAGAGAAAAAGTATTTGATGAGGATAGAAAGGAACACCCTTTCAAATATTTCATAATTGACGAAACTAGAATGCATGACAAAGCTTTTGAGGTTGTTTTTTCTAGTACAAGAGATGATGTTACTTTGGAACAACTAAATAAAAAGCTAGGTGAATCAGGTAAAGAATTAACTTTTTGGGGCAACGAAAAACCTTCAGAATTTAACACTTACACAAAATATTTATCTTCAAATGGTTTTACTCTCGAATGGATAAACCATGATGAAGTCGAAAACTCTGAAGATGAAAATGCAAAATATAAGTTAGGCACCCCGGAATGGGATTATTACGATGATAATGAATATACATACAAAGAAGGAATGGCAAAACTAAATGAAGTTGCTGTAAAATATCAAAAAGAACAAGAGGATTTATTTGAGAGTAATAATAAAAATAATTAACTATGAGTATAGAAAACCCACAACCAAATAAGGCAGATATACTAAGGGAAGAGTTAGCAAAAATGGATAAAATGCTCGCGGAAGGGCTGGGCGAGCTCGATGCATTAAAGCAACAAGTAGGGGCGAACAAATCGGCTAATACTGAACAAAAAGAAAAGGAAAAATCTATGCCTAAGTTTGACACTACAGCTGTGGCAGAAAAAATAAAAGAAACACTTGAGAAGTATCCTGGAATGACAGAACAAGAACAAAAGGAAAAAGCGTTAAAAATACTTTTAGAAGAAAAAGCTGAGTTTCAAAAAAACCTAATAGAGAATGAGAACTGGCTTAAAAAATCTTTACGTAATACTGAAAAATGGTGGAAAAACTTAGATAAAACTCGTAAGGGAAAACTGGCGAAAGTTGCCATTAGTGCAGGCTTAATAGGTGCAGCCACTGTAGGAATAGGTATGGGTACAGGCATACTTCCAAGTTCATTTTGGAGTGGTGGAATACGAATTATGAGTAGGGTTGGGGTCGCTACAGGGTTAAATATGGCCCTTACGTCTGAGAATGGTAGAAAAATTTTAGAGAAATTTAAAAAAGAGGAAGAGGAAAAAAAGGTTGGTGATATAGTTACTATTGAAGGTAAAAAATACATCATCCTAAAAGAAAAAATAGAAAACAATGAAACTGGTTATGAAGTAGCCAGAGACGGATTTATTATTACTAAAGATTCACCAAGAGTCGAGAATAAAAAAATTGGAGATATAATAATCCTCAGGGATGGCACAGAAAATAAAATAACAGGAGAATATACAGATAAAAAATATGGAGAAGTTTATAGTATAGTTGAAACAACGGGAGAATTTATTTCAAAAGAGAATTTACAGAAAGCTGAAAAAGGATTATTAAAAAAGATTTTTAACGCAGGAAATCTAAAATATGCCGCTTTAATTGGAGGGGCTAGTGTTGGCTTTGTATTGGGTGGATGGATGGTTGCCGGTGTTGGGGTGGCTGGGTTTGCTTTAAAAGAATATTTAAATTATTCTGCAAAAAGGAAGGTTGAAGAATTAGAAAAAAAGAAAGGAGATATGTCCTTAGAAAATATACCACTTGACATAAATGACTTAGCAGCTCATTTAAATAACTTCGTAAAAGAATACGATGATTTGGTTAGTGAGTTAGAAAGTTCCAATCGTATAAAAAGTATATTTAGTGGCGCCATAACCATAGGAACAGGCTTAGGAACCATGGCCGCAGCTCAGTCATACCATGCTCAAGAAAACAACACAACGAGTGAAGATAATACCCAAAATGAAAAACTAAATAATGGAAGTAAGGATCCCACCCCTTCACCTACGAAAAGCCCTACTACTGAAACTACACCTCTACCTGTAAAAACAGCTACACCAGTACCCAACTCTACATCTACTCCCCCAGCCCAAACAGAACAACCACCCGTACTACCGAAGGCTCCAATTATTACAGAATCAAAAGTAGATAATTTTGTAAACGAGGGTATAACAATCAAAAATAGCCAAGGCGGAATTGCTGCCATAAAAAGTCTACAGGCTCAATTACAAGCAGAATATCCAGGTCAAACGGCTCCGCAACCAATCAAAGATTTCATAGATGCCGACCCGACCAAAAAAGCAATGGAGCTTGGTTTCTATGACCCAAACAACAAGACGGGTGCAGAAAGTGCGCTTATTCAGAAGGGGACTATATTTAAATTAGATGAAAAAGGAGAATTGGTTTTTGGAACACCTGATAAAAATGGAGATGTCGCAGAATGGAAAACAAAATATGGAGGTAAAATGTTTGATGCTGATCAATATCGCAACACTTCAAAAACTAGTAATGTAGTTATGGAAGAAAGATCAGAGAGTGAAACTGTGCAAAGTGTCGAAGCTGATAAAACCGAAAGTGAGGTTGTAGAACCAGACAAAAAAGAATCAGCTAAGGAAACTGAACAACCATTATCAAATAAGCCAACCCAAAAAATAGAAGAAATACCTAAACCAAAGCCTGAAACACAAGACGACATAAAGGAACGTATTAAAGCAAAAATTGATGACTCAGAAAATCCTAAAAATAAAAGCCAAAGCTTGGAGGATGAAACGAACAACGAACAAACATCTTCAGAAGAAGTTCTAAACAGGAACCCACAACTAAGAGAAAACTTTGAGAAAAACGAATATAACTTAAACGATGAACAATTCAAGGCAGCCAATACAACTTTTGAACGTGTAAAAGCTCAAAATCCTGATGAATGGGAATATGACAAAGATGCGGCTGCTAAGAATTATGTCGGGGCAAAAACAAAAACTAGCACTGTTCAATATCTCGATAAATTACAGGAAGTCAGCGGCCTCAAACCTAAAGTTGCCGCTGTAATAGGTGTAGAACGTGATGAAACTGTAGCTAAATATGCAGCACGAACAATACAAAAAATAGCCAAAGATGGTAATCTAGATAAAATCGACAGTTTTAAACCAGAGACTAAATAATTATTATTACTAACTTAAAAATTTTATGGATAAAAAATTAGCACAAGAAAAAGTTCGAGAAAACATTATTACCTTGTTTGATATAGACAAACTACCACCAGAGAAACAAGAAGAAACAATTTCAAAAATTGGTCAAATAATTTTCCAAGCTGTTCTAATACGTGTGTTGCCTCTACTGGAGAAAGAAGATCAAGACACATACAATAAGTTGATAGATGAAAAGGCCATGCCTGACACAGTTCTCGATTTTTTCTTTGACAAAGTGCCTGGATTTTTAGATATAGTGACTGAAGAATCAGAAAATTTTAGACGAGAGTCCGCCGAAGTATTAAAAAAGGTAAACAGTGTAGAATAATTATGTTATCATTGGTACGTGGATGAAACAAAAGAACACCTAAAAGGATTAAATAGTAAGCAACACGAAGCGGCGATCCACATGGATGGTCCGCTTCTTATTTTAGCTGGAGCAGGAGCTGGAAAAACAAAGACGATCACACACAGAATCGTGAATTTGATAAAGGAAGGAGTCTCTCCGGACCGGATTTTGGCTGTAACCTTTACCAATAAGGCTGCAAAAGAAATGCGAGAGCGTATTATAAATGAAATCGATAAACACTCCCATGGTCCAGCAGAACAAAATACCGTACCGTTTGTAAGCACTTTTCACTCACTCGGGGTATATATAATAAAAGAAAATGCACGAATCCTCGGACTTACTAAGTATTTCACTATACTGGACGAAGGTGATGCAAATACTATGATAAAGGATATATTAAAGGAACTCGATATAGACCCTAAGCAATATGAACCGAGAAAAATAAAAAGCATTATCTCGCGAGAAAAAGGAAAATTTACTAATATCAAAGTTTACTCTGAACAAGTAAACGATCCGACAGTAGGAGGGTTCAGCTCAATTGGAAAAATAGTAGCCCAGGTTTGGGTTTTGTATGAAAAAAGAAAAGCGCAAGAAAACTCACTCGACTTTGACGACTTATTACTCAAAGCAACTAGGCTGCTCAAAGATAATGAAGAGATAAGAAAGATATACCAGGAGCGTTTCGAATATGTGCATATCGATGAGTATCAGGACACAAATGAAGTCCAATACCTCATGTCCAAATTACTTTCAGAAAATAATAAAAATATTGTTGTCGTTGGTGATGCTGATCAAAATATTTATTCATGGCGCGGAGCAAATTTGAAGAACATTCTAAATTTCGAAAAAGATTATCCAAGTGCGAAAATAATTCTCCTCGAACAAAACTACCGTTCGACTCAAAATATCCTCGAAGCGGCTAACACAATAATAAAGAAAAATAAATTCAGACCTGACAAAAACTTGTTTACAAAAAACGAAACAGGCGAAAAGATAAGTTTATACGAAGCACTCGACGAAACAGATGAAGCGGATTTTGTGGCTACAAAAATTCTGGAAATTTTAGATACCAGCGCGGATTCTTCCCTGTCGGGGTCTCTGTCTGAGCGTGCTCGCTCAGCGCTCACTCTCGACTCGTCAGTCTGCGAGAGTCCCCGCCAGGAAAAACTCACGCTTTTATCAGATGTGGCGATATTATACCGTGCCAATTTTCAATCCCGAGCCCTTGAGGAAGCCATGCTCAGGTATAATATTCCATATCAAGTCCTTGGAGTAAAATTTTTTGAAAGGAAGGAAATTAAAGATACATTGGCATACCTCCGCGCAGCACTCAACCCACAAAGCTTAGGAGACATCAAACGAATTATAAATTTCCCTGCACGTGGTATAGGTAAAGTAACTTTGGCTAAAATATTCGCGGGTGGCGCAGAAAGTTTGCCTGTAAAAATGCGCATAAAAATAAATACTTTCTACCAAACATTGGAAGATATTCGAGAGCGAATACAGATCGAAAAACCAAGTAATATAATAAAATTTGTCATCAAGAGGTCGGGTATCGAAAATGAACTGTTAAATGGGACAGAAGAAGACAGGGAGCGGCTAGAGAATATGAAAGAGCTTGCAACTCTTGCCCTTAAATACGACAATCTGGAACAAGGTGCTGGTATAGAAAAACTTTTAGAAGATGCTTCACTTGCTTCTGACCAGGACAGCATTATGCTGAGCCAAGAAAAGTCAAAAACGAAAAAAGAAGTGAGCGCCATCAAACTCATGACAGTCCATGCTGCAAAAGGTCTTGAGTTTAAGTACGTGTTTGTGACAGGGCTTGAGAACGGGCTTTTCCCGCACGAGCGAAGAGAGGCAAGTAGTGAAAGCGACCAGGAAGAGGAACGTCGGCTTTTTTATGTTGCTCTGACTCGGGCGCGCAGTAAGTTGTTTTTATCGTTTGCAAATTTTCGAACCATATTCGGATCACGACAGATAAATGCACCTTCAGAATTTATATCTGACATTCCACCTGATTTATTAGAAAAAGAAGGCGAGAATGATAGAATAAAGACGATTTACATATAGAAAAAATTAAAAGTTTATTTTTTAATTTTTAGAAACACATGATACACAAAGCAAAAAAATCCCTCGGGCAAAACTTCTTAAAATCAAATTTGGCGCTCAATAAAATTATTGAATCGGGAGACGTACAGTCGACCGACATTATTCTTGAAATAGGCCCAGGAAAAGGAGTGCTCACAGAAAAGCTTTTAACAAAAGCAGGGATGGTGATAGCGATCGAAAAAGATGATACGTTGTTTGATTTTTTAAAAATTAAATTTCTAAAAGAAATTGCACAAAAAAAACTTATTTTAATTAATGATGATATTTTAAAGTTTGATCTGGAGAAAAATGCTTTCAGTTTTTGGAATGGTCTGGCCGGGATAGGGACCCGGAGAACCGAGGACCTTACAAAAACTCGAAAACATTTTTCTTATAAAATCATTGCTAACATCCCATATAACATTACTGGTGCAATTTTAAAAAAATTTCTCACAGAAAAAATCCAACCCGAGCGTATGATCTTGATGGTTCAGCACGAAGTAGCGAAAAGAATCATGGCCAGAGACAAAAAAGAGAGCATCCTGTCGATTTCTGTAAAGGCATACGGGAGGCCGAACATGGTTATGAAGGTTCCCGCACGATACTTTTCACCAGCACCGAAAGTTGACTCAGCGGTTATAGCTATACAAAATATTTCTCGTGAAACTTTTGAAACAAATAACATACACGAAGCTAAATTCTGGGAAATAGTTAAAAATGGCTTTGCACATAAGAGAAAAAAGCTATCGAGTAACCTAAAATCACTCGCGTTGAACGAACACGAAGACCTCCTCCAGACTTTAAAAGAGCTCGGCTCTAAAAGAGCTGAAAATTTATCACTTTCTGAGTGGATATCGCTCGCAAAACTATAGTTTGCTTTATAAAAAAGTGTTACAATGAAAGCATAAATAAATTAGATTGGTTAAAACAAAAAAAGGTATTATTTATAGCCTTGGCGGTGGTTTTTGTCGTCGCACTTTTCCTAACAAAAAATAAAACGATCTTTAAAAACCAAGCGCAGGGTGGTTTGGTTTATAGCGGAAATGAAACCGTCGGAGATCTGATAAGTAGAGATACAGATTTGGATGGAGTGACAGACTGGGAAGAAGGCCTATTTGGCACAGACCCAACAAAAAAAGACACAAACGATGATGGAATTCCTGACAACATTGAAATAGCAAAGAGAAGGGGACAGAATATAGAAAATGGAGAGCTCAACTTGAGCATAAATAATTCAGAAAATTTAAACAATCTAAGCCAAACAGACCTACTATCTCGAGAGCTTTTTTCTACTGTGGCAGCTTTAAATCAAGCTGGGGCTATAGACCAAAGCACTATAGACAAATTAAGTGAAACGATTATTCAACAAGTTAACAATTCCGGCACTGGAAAAACATTTATTTATTCTGATCTTAAGGTAGTAAAAGCTGATACAGTTCAAGCTATAACAAAATATAACAACACATTGGGTAGTATTTACCAAAAATACCCAATGAAATATACAGTGCTAGACGTATTGCAAAAATTCGTTATTGATGAAGAAAATGTCGATGAGAGTGTGTTGCCACAGCTTGATCCAATAATAAAACAAACCAATAGTATAATATCTGAAATGGCTAAAATGGAAGTACCGGAGAGTTTGACATTTTTACACTTAGACGTATTAAATGCCTTACAAAAGCTTTCTGAAAATATAAGCACAATAAGACTTTATAGTACTGATCCTGTAATAGCTCTCGGAGGTATAAGCCAGTATCAAACAAGTGCCTATAATTTTGAATTATCCGTTAGTAAATTGGCAAATCAAGTTGAGACAAGATTGAAATAAAAGACAAACAACGTATAATATAAGTAACTTATGAGCCTTAAAAATAAAACCAGTCAAAAATTAATACCTCTCATTTTGATTATTTTTATAATAGTACCGGCTGTTTTATTTTCTGCTCAAAAAAAAACAAGTGCGCAAGATGTTGCTAGTGATGTTGCCGCCTCCGCCACCTGTATCCACCCCCCTTTTACTGGTGGTCCAGCATTTGGTTGTCCAAGTGCAATAGGTCAAGGAAAAACTAATCTTTGGACTAGCATAACTTCATTTTTTACTAATGCAACATCGATCACGAGTGCAGCTTCAGCTGGATTTGATGCGAAACAATGGAAGGAAGTGTTATTAGAACAAGTTCTCAAAGGTATCGCCAGAAAAACTTTACAGCAGATGACCCAGAGCACCGTAAACTGGATAAATACAGGCTTTCATGGCGCACCTTTATTCTTGGAAAGACCGGGGTCTTTCTTTAAAGACATAGCAAAGTCTGAAATTAAAAACATGGTAAGTACTATCGGATATGATAACGCTAAGTATCCTTTTGGTAAGTCTACCGCTATAGGTATGATAAATACTTATAAAAGCACTTTTGAACAAAATGCACAATACTCTTTAAGTAAAGTTACTAACGATCCAGCCTTACTCAAAGGTTTTAGAGAGGACTTTAGTGTCGGTGGCTGGGATGCCTTTTTTTTAAACACCCAATACCCACAAAATAATTATATCGGATTCCAAATGTTGGCGGCTGATGAACTGAGCCAGAGAAACACTGGTCAATCCAACTTAGTCAAAGATGCTCTCTCGCAAGGGCAAGGCTTTTTGTCACCTCAGACATGTCCATCAAACCCACAATACAACAATCTAAAAAATCAATTTCAACAACCGAGTTTTAAACCTACCACTAAAGATCCAATACTAGAAGACTGCGATTCATCTAGTTTTAATGTTAGAGATCCACAATATCAAGCATGTTTAGATAGAAATGAATCTCCAGATGAATGTTATCAATCTACTTCAAGTAGTGGACAATATCAGGCATGTTTAGATAGAAACAGTAAAGCAATGGAAGCCTTTAATAGGGCACTAGCAAATGAAAAGAAACACTGGGAAGATCAAAATTCGTGCCCAGGAGGTCTTGTAAACACAACCCCAGGATCGGTGGTGGGAGCATCAATTATGAAAGCCGTAACTGGGCCATATGACCAGACATCACTTGCAGCAGCAATGGGAAACAGTCTATCTGCGGTATTTGATGCATTATTAAATAAATTTATGTCTTCGGGCCTAAACGCTCTCTCAAATAAAGCGAGAGGAGCAGGAACTACTAATAACACAAATGATAATTTTGATTATTATGGTAATACGCTTGGAACTGATCCAGGTAGCAACACAAATACTGGATTCAACTGGGGAGGGCCTGATGAAATAATAGTTTTGAGTACTTTCAAAAAAGATGTACAAAATGCTATAGATAATGGAAACCGAGAACTAAAAATCATAGATGGTGCTGCGTCAGCACCGGGAACCAACAACCTTGTAGCCTCACAGGGAATCCTGCAAGTATTTGAAACTATTTGGCCAAAGACTCAGGAGCTCGATACATGTCTACCTGGGCCAAATCGAGGCTGGGAATCGAGGCTGAACGCAGAAACGCAAAGAAGCGATGAATCACTGCAAGTAAAAATGTCCGATCCAGATGCAAGTAAAGCGAGCAGGGCTCGGGCAGCGCATGATGAATTGAAATCTGCAACTAGTTCCTTTAAAAATTGGATAACAACCAAAATAAATACAGAACTTCCTGGATCAAAAAATTATTTAAATGCCGTGAACTCCATTCAAACAATAAATGACCAAAATGAAGAGCTCATAAAAAGAGAAAATACATTAGTAGAAACATTAGTAAAGTTAGAATCAATTAAATCTGAACTTAATACTATAAATACAGAGCCTTCCCCTAGAAGCGCTGGGGAAGCGAGCTTGATAAGACTAAAACAAAGATATAATGAAATGGTTTTAGATATACCTACCACTACTACGGTAAACGATGCGCAAAACAAGCTAGACAATGCTAAAGCAAAATTATTAAACGTACAAACTCTGATAAATAGATGTGAAGCCGAGAAGAGAACTGTCTACGGCGACAATGTGTTCAACAACCCAAATGCTGATAAAGAAAGATTCTGCAGCTCACCTATCATTGGTGGATATTCACATACACCATTTATGAATCGTGGCACTGTTACCCACCCTGCAATACCACTCGTCAATGCGACGAATGTATACCAAGGCTCAGGAGCAACTGGGGATGCATCAATAAGCATAGTAATAAGCTGCGATACTCTGTATAGAACAGACATAGCAGATTATAAAAAAAGTGCACCGAGTTCAATTTAAATGAAAAGATTTTTATCATATATATTTATAATAACAATAGTAGCTGGATTATTTAGTCCAATTATAGAAATACGAGCACAAGAAGGAACCGGTATAATTCGACAGATTGATGGGAGTACGATAGATCCAAATGGAAAGACATCAGAAACAACTAAACAAACTAAACCTACCAGCCAAACTGAACTTCAAAAAGAACTAGCTCTACCCGGCCGTTCTATAATAGACACGTATGTATTACAAATCACTTATTTCCTTTTTTACACAATTCCACGATTTTTGTTTGGCATGACAGCAAGATTGTTTAACGCAATGCTCTTTTACACATTAAACAGTGCTCTCTATGGCTCTTTTATAGCAAGCGCTTGGATTGTAGTCCGTGATCTTTCTAATATTTTTTTCATATTACTCCTCTTGTATACCGCTATGAAATTAATTCTCGGCATCGGTGGAGCAGAAGTGAAGAAAATGATAGCCACAATAGTTGTTGGGGCTCTACTCATAAACTTTAGTATGTTTATAACCAGAATTGTGATTGATGCTACGAATATTTTAGCTTTAATTTTCTATAATAAATTAAGCACGGTAGTCATAAATAAAAAGGGTGAACTAGTCGATCTTAAAAATACAGACCCTAAAAATAAAGGCGCTGATATTTCTGGAGCTTTAACAAACAACATCGACCCCACTAATAACTTAGATAACACATTTTTCAACAAAGTTAGGGAGGAATCATTCTTACCTAATCAACTTACGGGTGCTGAAGGGGGGACTGGAACAATCATAGCTAGTGCAGGAGCTGGAGCCCTTATCGGAAGTGTTGTTCCAGGAGTTGGAACAGCAGTAGGAGCTGTAGTAGGAGGTGCGTTAGGCGGAGGAGCTAGTTATTTTTTATTGACAGGCACCGAGGCTAGTATGGTGCCCACCCCTATACTTCTTGGAATACTCATCTCTTCTGGGTTGGTATTTGCTTTTGCCGCATATGCCTTTTTTATGGCATCTTTTGCCTTTTTAGGTAGATTGATTGAACTTTGGTTACTTATTATATTCTCACCTTTTGCCTTTATGTCTTTCTCTGTCCCAGAACTAAGGAAAGTGGATTATTTAGGCTGGGATGCCTGGCTTAAGCGTCTTACCACTGTAGCTTTTATGGCCCCTATTTTTATGTTTTTCATGTATGTAATATTCAAAATAGTACAAACAAAACCTTTTGAAAGTATTGTCGGTGGAGCTGATTATCTTAATAACAAGCAAGATTGGATGTCAATTATGCTACTACTCATCATACCAATGGCAATGATTATAATCATGCTTCTAAAAGCAATAAAATTCGCCAAAGAGGGTGGAGGTGAGCTCGGAAACATGGTAGTAAAATACGGAACGATGGCAGCTGGTATGGTAGGTGGTCTCGCATTAGGTGCAGCTACTGGGGGGGCGAGCTTAGCAGGCACCCAACTTATAGGAAGAGCAGCTGGTAACCTATCAAAAACAGGTGGGACTTTACATACATTTGCTCAGAAAAATAAATTTGGGGAATTTTTATATAAGAAAGCAAAATATCTTGGCAACGACGCTAGTTTTGATATTAGAAAAGTAGGAGCAGTGGGAAATTTGGCAAAAAAAGGTGGTGTTAATTTAAATTCGGGACTATTAAAAGGTATAGGTTTAGGTGAAAAAGAAGGTGGCTTTGGTAAGCGTAGAGAAGAAAGAAATAAGAGAGATAAAGAGTTTGCGGATAAAATGGATACTACTGAAGCCGACAGAGCTCGGATGACAAGGGGCGGAATGAGTAATGAGGAAGCAGATCAAATAAGCAAAAAAATGATTGATGGAGGTATGGAAATTTCTGAAGCTGGAGAACTTTTCGCCAAGCTCATAAAAGATGGTGTATCTGTTTCAGAATCTAAAAAAATGGCAAATTATATAAATGCAGATAATAGAAATAAAATTGCTGACAGAAAAGAAAAAAGAACTGTAAAACTTCAAGAACGAACAGTGTATAATAATGATGGAAGTCTAAAAGGAAGATATAGAGAACGAGTAGATGTAACTCCTGCAAAAACATGGTTTAGATCAAGAAATATGGCAGCAAACACGATCAGATTACCAGCTGCAGCTGCAGAAGGAAAAGCAAAGCTAGCAGACACTATAGCGGCACTAGCCACAGCTCAAAAGGCTGGTACTCCGGCTCCTACTCCGGCACCAGGTGCTGGTGGAACAACACCATAGTGGTAAAAGTTTTTTATTAAAAAAGTAAATCAATATGAATTCAGAAATAGAAAAAATAATAAAGGAACAGATGAAAATATTACCTGTTGAAGTGATAAATATTCTTTCCGATACAACTTTAGGAGAAAAAATAATAACTATTGGTAAAAAGAACGGATTAAGTGCAGATCAACTAGAAATATTCCAAAGAGAAACATATTTAGTATTAGTTGGATTAGTGAACCCAGATGAATATCCAAAAGAATTAGAAGGTCGCCTAAAACAAGATGATTTAAAGTTAGACAACATACTAAATGATATATATAAAGAGATATTAATTGGAGTTAGAGATAAACTTACTGGTATGTTTAATAAGAACGATAAAGCTCTTTCATATGAGAAAATAGAAGTCACACCAAACTGGATGCAGAATTTGGATTTCATAATCTCAGGGGGAGATTATGCTATTTTTTTAGAAAACAATAGAAATCCCATAGAATCACAAACAACAGATAAACTCCTTGGATCATCCAATATTTTAGAAACAAAAAATAAATTGTTAAATTAATGGTAAAACCCTGTAGTAGAATTTTGATTTAATTATGTTCTATATATATTGCTTAGAAAGTTTAAAAGATAAAGGATTATACATAGGCTTTACGGAAGATTTAAAGAAAAGGTTAGTGGAACATAATCGAGGATTAAATTTTTCCACAAAACGATATATTCCGTGGAAAGTGATATACTATGAAGGATGTGTAGAAGAAAGTGATGCTAGGAGAAGGGAGAAATATTTAAAAACTACACAAGGCGGAAGATTGTTAAAAAGAAGAATGAAAGATTATTTATATAAGAGTCGAAAAATTTAATTAATCAAAATTTCACTACGGGGTAAAATATATATATATGGATAACGGAAACAATACAGTAGACTTACTACAAGTAAGAATAGAAAATGCAAAGGCAAAGCTGCCGATAGAAACATTAAATGCTATTGCTGCTGTAGATTGGAAGGCTGCGATAATAAGTCTACGTGAGAAAAAAGGTTACAATTTTGAGCAGTTGGGTGATCTTGAGCTTGAAACAGAATTAGTCCTATGTGGCCTTACTACTCCAGAAGAATATAAAAAAGAATTACAAAACCGAATGAGGCTTTCACAGGCAGAGGTGGATGAGCTTGTAAATGAAATGAATAATTTGGTTTTCAAAAAAATAAAAGAGGAGTTAATAAAAAATTCAGAACGAAAGAAAATTTTTGAACAAAATAACCCAAGAGAAAATAAAGTATTAGAGAAAGCAGGAATAGAAGTAATACGCCCCAAGGCTATCATGAATGAAACAGGTGTAGGTATTCCAACGAATACTGCTTCAACAGAAAAAAACGAAGAAAAAATAACAGAAACCCGAGAAGAGTTATTAGGAAAAGTTGAGAACCCAACAAACACACCCATTAATCAAACACACTCTTTTGCTTTACAAAAATTGTTAAATCCTATTCAAGTTCCAGTAGTAAAAACACAACACACAGTAGAAAGCATGTCCAAAGAACCAAAAAAACAAGATAAAAAACAAGATCAAGAGGATACAAAGAATGGATATACAGTAGATCCTTATCGAATGTCTCCAGAAGAATAGGTGTGTTGTGTTAGTATTAATATATGCAATTCAAAGTTCCACAATTTTTAGAAATAGAAGATAAAATTTTCGGCCCCTTTACCTTTAGGGAGTTTGTGTATTTAGCAGGTGGTGCAGGAATATGTTTTGTATTATACAAACTGCTTGGACTTATTTGGGGGGCTATACCGATACTTCTCGTTGGTGGGTTTTCTGGCATGCTTACTTTTTATCGACCAAACAACAAGCCATTCATCGATATGATACAGGCAGGCTTTAAATATGGAGTGCAGAGCAAATTATATATATGGAAAAGAAGACAAGTTAAGACGAGTACCCAAAAATCCCCAGCTATGCTCGAAGACAAGGATATGTTAATGCGACAAAGTGGTATGAAATTAAGTGGAAATAAGTTAAGGGATTTGGCGTGGAGTTTAGATGTATTAGATTTAAAGAAGGAAAAAAATTAGACCCTAGAAATATATGGCATTAAATGCAAAAGCAACTCAAGAATTTGTACCTATCAAAGAGGTGCGAGATGGAACAATCATGCTAAAGGACGGCGGTCTAAGGGCTATTGTGCTGGCAAATTCAGTGAACTTATCTCTAAAATCTGACGACGAACAAAAAGCGACAATAATGCAATTTCAAAATTTCTTAAATACCCTCGACTTTGCGATACAAATATCGGTACAGTCTAGAAAACTAGATATACGGCCTTACTTATTACTTTTAGAAAATAGAATAAAGGTGCAAAATGAACCATTACTGAAAATACAAACCAAAGAATATATAGAATTTATCAGAAGCTTTACAGAATCAGTAAACATAATGACAAAAAGTTTTTTTATTGTTGTCCCATATACGCATACTGCTCTCAAGTCAGACTCAGGAATATTCAGTAGAATATTCCAAAGGAAAAGCAAAGAGGAAAGACAAGCAATAAAAGAAGAGGATTTTGAAGAAAAGCGTTCCCAGCTCGAGCAAAGAGTTGGAGTAATACAGCAAGGTTTAAATAGTTGCGGTATAAAATCGGCTAAGTTAGGAACAGAAGAAGTAGTCGAAGTATTTTATAAAGTTTTCAATCCCGGCGAAGTGGAAGGAAAGATACGAGTTGAATAAAAATATATTATGGATTTTTTAAAAAAATTATTTGGAAATAAAGACAAAAAAAACATCAGCACTATGCGTTCGAGTGATATGGGTGTTTCAGTTATGCCCGTGTTACCAGAAGAAATCTATGAGTCAGCAAGCATCGAACTACAGGATATTATCGCCCCTTCTGCATTAAAAATCGAATCCAAGTCAATTAACTTAGGAGAAAAAATAGCCCGGACATTTTTTATCATATCGTATCCCAGGTTTTTGACGGATAACTGGTTTTCTCCAATAATAAATCTTGATAAGGTTTTTGATATCTCAATTTTTATCCATCCAATAGACACATCACTTGCACTTCGACAATTTCAAAAGAAGGTTGCTGAAGTCCAAAGCCAAATTAGTGTCCGCCAACAAAAAGGGATGGTGCGCGATCCAATGCTCGATACTGCGTATCAAGACTTAGAAGGATTGCGTGATAGTTTAATGCAAGCTCAGGAAAAAATGTTTGATATGGGTATATACATAACCATATATGCTGATAACGAAATGGAGCTTTTTAAAGTGGAAAATGAGATAAAATCAATGCTGGAATCAAGGCTCATATACATCAAGCCCGCTCTTTTCCAGCAAGAAGAAGGTTTTAAAAGCATAATACCGATAAACACTGACCTTCTTAATATTCATCAAAAATTAAACTCGGAGCCACTCTCTAGTATTTTTCCCTTTGTTTCTTTTGACCTCACATCTGATACTGGTATTTTATATGGAATCAACAGGCACAATTCTAGCTTGGTAATATTTGATAGGTTTTCTTTAGAAAATTATAATTCTGTAACTTTTGCAAAATCTGGTTCTGGTAAATCATATGCTACAAAATTAGAGATACTGCGATCACTCATGTTTGATATCGACGTAATGGTTATAGATCCAGAGCGAGAATATGAATTCTTGTCCGAGGCTGTAGGGGGAAGGTATTTTAATATATCTCTCTCATCAGATCACCACATGAACCCGTTTGATTTACCAATACCGCGAGAAGATGAAACAGCCGAAGACGTGCTTCGTTCAAACATCATAAACTTGGTTGGTTTATTTAGGCTTATGCTAGGAGGACTTACTCCTGAAGAGGATTCGATCGTCGACCGTGCCATTTCAGAAACATATGCAATTAAAGATATTACCCCAGAATCTGATTTTTCAAATATCGAACCACCGCTCCTATCTGATTTTGAAATGGTTCTTTCGGGAATGGAAGGAGCTGATTCTGTCGTTTCAAGATTGGCAAAATATACCAGGGGTTCTTGGTCAACATTCCTAAACAGACCAAGTAACGTAGATATCAATAAAAAATTCGTTGTTTTTTCTATTCGGGATATGGAAGACGAGCTAAAGCCAGTGGCAATGTATATAATTATGCATTACATCTGGAATGCCATACGTAAAAATTTGAAAAAACGCCTACTTGTAGTAGACGAAGCGTGGTGGATGATGAAATCAGAAGACACCGCTTCATTCTTATATTCTATAGCTAAACGTGGGAGAAAATATTATTTAGGGCTAGCAACTATTACTCAAGATGCGGCAGATTTCATGAAATCTCCTTATGGCGTTCCTATCGTCACTAACTCATCAATTCAAATCCTACTAAAACAATCTCCGACTACTATTGATGTATTACAAAAAACCTTTAGTCTTACGGATGAAGAAAAATA
Organism: Candidatus Nomurabacteria bacterium; assembly: GCA_031425235.1. Lineage (GTDB taxonomy): Bacteria > Patescibacteriota > Minisyncoccia > Phycocordibacterales > UBA9973 > UBA9973. The sequence continues at coordinate 15,179 of JANPIZ010000009.1, read as the reverse complement.
TTTACTTTTAGAATCTGGTGTAGGGGAGGGTATATTCTTTGCGGGATTAAAACATGTGGCTATAAAAGTGGTTGCTTCCTACACAGAAGACCAAATAATAACTTCTGACCCATCTCAAATCTTATCTAACAGAAAAGCAAAAGAGGATTATGAAGCTGCAGCCAAAGACCTGCCCGCAATGCCTTCAGCATAGCTGATGCAGGCGGGAGGGAAAATAGTAGTGTTTTGTTAAAATGTAACTAAAGGTTATAACCCCGTAGTAGAACTTTGTTAAAGTTTCACTACAGGGTATAATTAAACCATGAATTCAGTGCTTACATCTTTTATACTGTGTTTAATGATTGTCTTTATAGTGTTTACTATATTGCCCATTGAAACTTCAGCAATTTCACCAAGCGCTATAACGGTCAACTTGGCTCCTCAAAATCCAAGCGCTGGAGAAAATACAACCATAACGTTGGATAGTTTTTCGAACAACTTAGATAGCATTTTAATATCTTGGTTTGTAAATGGTAAAAAGGTTTCATCTGGTATTGGTCTGAAGTCATTTAGCCTTATAGCTCCGAGTGCTGGTTCTGAAACTACAGTACGAAGTGTCTTGGCATTCGCAGATGGCGACATAGAAAAAAAGATAATAATCCGACCAAGTGTGATGGTTTTACTTTGGGAAGCTATTGATTCTTATGTGCCGCCATTTTATAAAGGTAAGGCATTACCCACCGCTGATAGTGAGATACGGGTGGTCGCTATGCCTGAAGTAAAAAGTAAGGGTGCAGTAGTGAGTCCAAAAAACATGCTTTACTCATGGAGAAAAAACTATACCAATGAGCCATTAGCTTCTGGGTATGGAAAAAATTCGTTTACTTTTATAAATGATTATTTAGAAAATGGAGATAATATCGCGGTGACGGCTTCAACTCTCGATGAGCAATATTCATCACAGGCAAGCGTGGGTATAACAGTATATCAACCACAAATATCATTTTACAAAAATGACCTAACTCTCGGAACAATCTGGGAAAAAGCACTCGCAAATGGGCATAGGATAGTGGGTGATCAAACAATAGTGGCAGAACCATATTTTATGTCACCTAAAGAAATATGGAGTCAAAGTTTAGTTTGGAATTGGTTTATAAATGGCAACCTCACTAATAACGTATCAGAATATAGGAAAAATTGGCTTCCCCTTAGAGTAGAAGGAGGGGTACAAGGCACTGCTAATTTAATACTGCAAGTTGAAAACAAGAATCAACTTCTTGGAAACGCTGTTAGAGAAATAAACGTAGAATTTTAATGAAAAAAATTCAAATATTCATTTCAATATTTATTATTTTATTTGGACTATTCACTCCAGCGTTTCATGCACAAGCTCAAAATCCAAACGGTGGGCTCTGTTATTCTAGACAAACTAAAACTGTTAATACTAATTATTCTAGCGTGCAAGATTGCGAAAATAGAGATAAAGAGTTCAAAGCATACCGTTGGAATGGAACATCTTGTGTTAGACCAGATGGCAGTATAAGTCCAATTGACAAAGAAGGCTGTGATGCTGCGACGGCAGGAAAATTTGGATATTATTGGGTTCCAGATAAACCAGCCGAAACGCTGACACCAGTTGAAACAACTTTAAAAATAGACCCAAGCTACCACTTCCTCGAACCCTTACCTGGATGCAAAGAAGGCACGGAAGGATGCGAAAATGGTAAATTAGTGACCTTTAATCCAGGGGGGGAAGGAAAGTTTGGTCAATACTTAAACTTTGCAATAACCCTCTTCATAGGCCTCTGCGCTGTAGCAGCTGTAGTAATGCTTGTAATAGCTGGTATAGAGTATTCTTCCAGTGAACTCATATCTACTAAGGCTGCGGCTATTGAGAGGATTAAAGGGGCTATATTTGGACTTGTGCTTGCTTTAACCTCTTGGACTATTCTATATACTGTGAACCCTGATTTGTTGAATAGTGATGTGGAGGTGGGGAGGGTGACTTTGGAGCTGATTATGCAGGAGTTTAAAGTGAATGCTAGTGTTACTCCAGATGGATTTGAGTATTACCCTACTACAGCTACTATTAACTTTAAAGGTAATTCTTGCTCTGTGCCTCCTGATCAAAATAACCCATGCCACCCATCCCAATTAACTGGAAGTTGCTTCGCAAATAACGCGGAAGATTTTTCCAAAATTTGTATGCAAGAAAGCAGGGGAAATGCAGTTAAAAGTGGCAGCGATCTATTAAATAACGGAAAGGGGCCTTCTTATTCAGCAGGTATATGGCAAATTAACCTCACAGTACATACAGTTAAAGATCCTAGCACAGGACAAGTGCTTGATTGCCCATCAGCATTTACTGGAAGATGTGGTAGAGACAAATCAGGTAAAACTACATTAAATGGCCCAAAGATAGGAAACTGTTCAGTATCAATTAAGTCAGGAAAAGAAGGTCTATATAATAAATGTATGTCTGCCGTAATGAATCCAAAAAGTAATAGGGAAGCAGCTTGTAAGGCCATGTCTGAGAATAAACGACCCCCATTTGGTCCATGGATTACTTCTGCAAAAAAATGTGGTGTTGTAAAATAAAGATAAGCAAGAACAGTTGTTGCTAAGGATTAGCAAGGATTAGCAAGAACAGTTCTTGCTAACGGTCTTAGGTCTTGATACAATTTACATATGTTTCGTAAAGATCCATTTATTACTGGAGAATATTATCATCTTTATAATAGAGGTGTAGATAAAAGAGTAATTTTTAAATCAAAAAATGATTATGAGAGATTCATTATGCTTTTATATGTTACGAATTCTAGAGAGGAATCTTTTCGTTTAGATAATTTAATAAATCGGCTACATAAAACTTTTGATGAAATTCTGATTTTAGACAGAGGCGAACCACTTGTATCTATTGGTGCATGGTGTCTGATGACCAATCATTTTCATTTACTTGTTAGACAAGAAGTAGATGGCGGTATCACAAAGTTTATGCGCAAGTTGGGGGTGGGATATTCTATGTTTTTTAATATTAAATACCAAAGACAGGGGAGCCTTTTTGGAGGTCCTTTTAAGTCCAGGTTAATTGGTACGGATGATATTTATTTAAAACATTTATTTGGATATATTCACCTCAACCCGCTTGCTATAAAATTTTCTGGTTGGCAAGAAAAAGTAAAGAAATCATCGGTGGACATGGAAAATTTTTTGGAATTATATAGATATTCTAGTTATCTGGATTACCTTGGTACAGAGAGGGTTGAGAAAAATATAATAAAAACAGAAAATTTCCCGGAATATTTTAATGAAAGTAATATATTTAAAGATTTTATAGAAGATTATTTTAGTAACGATGATATCTAACCATTAGCAAGAACTGTTCTTGCTAATGGGAGCTTTTGATAGTTTCTGTGAATACAAACCATGTTATAATAATATTAATATTATATACTGCATAAAAACATGTCAAAAAGAAATTTCATACTTTTAATAGCCATTCTGGCTTTCGTGGTGATTGCTGTGTTTGGATTTTTATACTTTCGGTCAGGGAAAACACCTGGAGAGGTAGTGGGAGAGGGTACAAATTTCCTTGCGCAATTTAACCCTTTTAGTAGTCAAAATAAATCGCCAAACGATGAAGCCCCAGGAATTGATATTAATGGAGAACAACCGACAGATGAAGAACTAGCTGTAGTAAAGCTAAAGAAAGTTTCTAGTATGCCTGTAGCTGGTTTTACGGTTTTCAATAAAGAAAGATTAAAGGAAGTCCCCGTAGCACCACCTGCCCCTCCTCTGGAAACTACTGTAACAGTAGAAGAAGAAACGACTACACCAATAGTAATAAAAAAAATTAACACAAAGCCCGTACCACCCGCAACTGAGTTTGTACCCGCCCTACGCTATGTATCAAGAGCGGATGGAAACATCTACCAAACATTCGTAGATAAGTTAGAAGAAAGGAGGTTTTCCGAAACAGTTATACCAAAAGTCTACGATGCTTATTTTGGCAACAAGGGGCAGTCAGTAGTAATGAGAAATTTAAAAAGTGATAGAATCATACAAACATTTTCTGGCAACTTACCAAAAGAAAAACTCGGGGAAGATGTGGCCCGAAATGACATACAAGGAGTATTTTTAACTGAAGGTATTAAAGATATTAGTTTATCACCAGATACATCTAAAATATTTTATTTGTTAAACACAGGGGAATCTACTGTTGGTACAATTTTAAATTTGCTAAACAACACTAAAACCCAAGTATTTAGTTCTGATTTTACTGAATGGAATTCTTTCTGGCCAACAAGTAAGATCATAACGCTTACTACTAAGCCTTCTGGAATATTCCCTGGTCAGATGTATATGATCGATGTAGATAAGAAGAATTTTAGTAGAATTCTTGGTGACATAAACGGACTTACAACTCAAATGAGTCCTAGCGGCAAGCTTGTTCTTGTGGGCAATAGCGCTTTATCTTTATTTATATACCATACAGACACAAAGGCTTATGATGCTGTAGAGGTAAAAACCTTACCCGAAAAGTGTGTTTGGAATAAAACTAGTGCCTTTATATATTGCGCTGTACCGTCTTTTTTGGAAAATGGAGCACTCTATCCCGATGATTGGTACCGGGGGGAAACATCTTTTTCTGACCAAATCTGGAGAATTAATGCTCAAAATGGATTGGCTACTTTGCTTGCAGATCCAGTGTTAGTGCCGGGGGGGGAAGATATAGATGGTATAAAACTTAGCCTAGATGAGGCTGAAGATTATTTATTTTTTGTAAACAAAAAAGATTCTTTCTTGTGGGAATTAGAACTAAAATAATTTAAATTTCTCCAATATATTTTATTACCACTCGGCGACTAGGGCCAAATCCTGCTGATTCAGTTTTTAAATCAACCGTATCAGCCAAGAACTCGTGTACGATCCGACGCTCAAAAGCAGACATAGGGTCTACTTCAATATTTGATTTAAAATAGCGAGCACGTTCACCCATCATGTGCGCTATTGCTCGAATAGCTTCGACTCGTTTCTTTTGGAAGTCATTTATGTCGATTAGGATAGACCCTTTTTTCTTTTCCCCATCACTTTCTTCTTGTACACCTGCCATATCTTTATTTTCGATAATTCTGCGCACTACATGACTCAAGGCATGTAGTGCTTCACCTTCTTTGTTTAAAAAAAAATGTGGTTCATTAACTTCCAGAGAAAACCACGTTGTGTTTCCTTTATCTTCGGTAACTTGAATAGTGTTAATTGTAATTGTTAATTTTTCCACTAATTCTTTTATTAAGTTTTGTACCTCTTCTTTGTTCATATTTTTCTTAACCGATAACCTTAATGTGGGGGTCAAGTTCTTTTTTCTTTTGTTCTGATTTTCGGTTTACGTAGATTTGTTGTCCGACAGCAAATAGGTTGCTTGTAATCCAGTACAACGCGACAGCGCCAGAAATGCTATAGGCGATAAAGGCAACAACAAAGGGAAATACATACTTCATTTGCATATTCATGCTTTTACTAAAGCTTTCAGCGAATCCTCCAACCTGAGCTCCTGTGGCTTGTACTGGGGTAGGCATGAAATATGCTTGTAAATATTGGGATACTCCCGCCAAAAGAGCGAGTAAAAGACTTTTACCGCTTATATCAATAAGTCCTAAGAAAATCATATTTACCTGAGTTGGGACCTGGATGAATGAGTATAGTGAACTTGGATCAAAATTAATACCTTTATAAAATACATAGTAAAGTGCAAATATAATAGGTATTTGAAGTAATAAGAGCAAGCATCCAGAAAATGGGTTTGCTTTATGGGTTTTATATAGTTCAAAAGTAAGACGTGCTTGCTCTTCTTTGCTCGCACCACTTGCCTTGATTTTATTGAGCTCGGGAGCAAGTAATGTCATTTGAGCCTGACTTTCTATTGATTTTTGGGCAAGAGGGAAGAGAATAACCTTCACTAATATAGTAAGAATGACAACCGCAAGTCCTACATCACCGTAGGGTACAATAGAGACAAGGAAGGCGAGAGCGTTTATAAGAGGATGATATAAAACAGTATTCCATATATGAGTAATCATCCACCCATTCTATATGAAAACAGAGAAAAACACCAGAATTATATTTATTTACTTATGAAATAGGGTCTATGTGCTTACTTTGCCACGGATGACATCGCAAAATACGTAAAAAACCCAGAAACATTCCCTTCATAACTCCATATTTCTGTATGGCCTGCTTGGTATATTCCGAACAAGTTGGATAAAAAACACAACTTGGTTTTAGGTATATTGATATATATAGTTGATATATATCAATTAATCTTACTAAGAATGCCTTTAATTTCATCGTCAAGTATTGAAACATCGTCTTCGTATTGTTTAAAAACAAAAGCACCCATGATACCGCTTGGTGCAGAGTGTATATGTTTTGTTAAAATAGTATACCCTAGTCGTCGCAGCTTATTTCTAACAACAGCTTGTTGAGCAACCCCCTTAGGAGCAATGAAGGAAATACGACAGGGAAGACCATCGCCAGTTTGTATAAATTTGAAAGTAAAATGGGAGGAAACAAGAAATTTCCCTTCTTTAAAAATACGGTTTATATTCTTTGTATCTACCCTCTGTTGCTTCGGAAGCATGGTACACACCAAATAAAACTAGACAGAGAGCTTGGCTCGACCCTTTCGGCGACGACGCAAAAGGACGTTTGATCCATTTTTTGTGCGTGATCGAACCAGAAATCCATGAGACCGGGCTCTTTTTCGTTTTTTAGGTTGGTATGTCTGTGACATGGGTATACTCTATAATAGAATCCATAAAAAATCAATAGGTCGTCTTTTTATGAGAACTACTCTCGGATGAGCTTGTTTTTATCCACAGATTATCAACATACTTATTATTATTTTCAATGTTTTATTTTTAGGACAAGAGAGTATAATGTGAAGCACATGGATACAAATCAACTTTGGAAAGACTGCCTGATTCAAATCGAAGCAAACCTATCAAAGGCAAATTTTAGCACTTGGTTTAAAAATACATCAATCTTAAAAGAAGAAGTGGGTGTTATCTACATACGAGTACCAAACGAATTTGTCCGGGACTGGCTTATGAATAAGTATCATAAACTCATCACAAAAACTATTAGTGATGCTCATGGAAGTATGCGTGCTGTCGAATATGTAATTGGTAAAATAGAACCAAATAGGCAAGAAGTAGAAAGTATAAGTAAAACTCCCTACGTCAATAAAGAATTACCACTAAGAGACCTCTATATCAATCCGGACGACAACCTAAATCCACGTTATCGTTTTAATACTTTTATTGTAGGTGGGTTCAACGAACTTGCGTATGCGGCAGCAACAGCTATTATTGATAGTCCTGGTACTAAATACAATCCATTTTTTATTTATGGCCCTACCGGGCTCGGTAAAACACACCTTCTTCAAGCAGTAGGGAATACTATTAAAGATAGGTATGAGAATAAAAAAGTTCACTACATGACTTTAGAGAAATTCGCTACGGATTTTATTAATTCACTACAAAATAATAAAGCCAACTCTTTTAAAGAAAAATATCGTAAATACGATCTTCTTATAATTGACGATATTCAATTTATTGGAAAGATGGAAAAAATCCAAGAAGAGCTTTTCCACACATTCAATACGTTCTACGAAAATAATAAACAAATTATTTTTTCTTCTGATAAACATCCAAACTACATTCCAGAATTAGCAGATAGATTAAAGTCACGTTTTGCAGCCGGAATGATCGTTGATGTTTCTCCCCCAGAGTACGAATCACGTTTAGCTATCTTAAAGGTGAAACTAAGTGAATTAAATATAGAACTCGAACCTGAAGTAGTGGAATATATCGCTTCCGCTGTAGAAGGTAATATACGCGAGCTCGAAGGTAGTTTAAACATCATAGTGTGTCAATATAGGCTTAAAAATAGGCCTTTGCCGCTTACTGAGGTTAAAGCGCTTCTTAAAAACAACATGAAGCCAAAGAAAAATATCGCCATAAAAGAAGTGGTGAAACTTGTCAGTGAGTATTATAAAATAGAAGAGCTTTCAATTTATGAAAAAATTAGGAAAAAGGAAATAGTTAAAGCACGACAAGTTATTATGTATCTCTTACGGGAAGACTTTAATGTCTCATATCCTTTGATTGGTCAAAAATTAGGTGGTAAAGATCATACGACAGTTATACATTCGTGTTTAAAAATTAAAACTGATTTAAAAAATGACCCACAATTATTACAAGAATTAGAACAGATCCGAATTTTGTTTAAATAGTTGTTAATAAGATGGTGAGAACGTTATTAAAAGCTGTTGATAAAAAATAATAAAAAAACTTTTAAAGAAAAATAAAAAACAAATTATATTTAATCAAAAGTTATTAGATGAAAAATAAAAAACAAAAAAGGAATATATATTTATAATATAACCTTTATACAAGTTATCCACTTATCAACACTACTAGTAATATTAATAATTTAAATAGAGAATATATACACATGAAGCTAGAATGTAAAATTGAAGATTTAAAAAATGGAATTTCACAAGCCGAACGAATTGTTGGTAAAAATCTAACCCTACCTATTTTAAATTCTATACTCATCATTGCTCATAAAAGTTTTATTGTGATACGTTCAACAAACTTAAGTATTGGTGTTGAAGTTCAAATTCCCGCGAAGGTTGAAAAAGAAGGAACAGTAGCTATCACAGGGTCTATACTACATAGTGTATTTTCAAACTTCTCTCAAAATGAAAATGTACAACTTGAAGGATCTGATGGAAATTTGATTATTACAACTAAAAAAAATAAAATAAAATTAAAGGGTCAACCTCATGATGATTTTCCAACCATACCGAGAATTAATGGAACAAATTTTGAAATAGAATCAAAAAAACTTATTGATGGCATAAAATCAGTTCAATATAGTTCACTCGTTTCTGATATAAAACCCGAAATATCAAGCGTATATATGTATACAAAAGATGAGAACCTTGTGTTTGTAGCCACTGATTCTTTTAGATTAGCAGAAAAGAAAATTAAAATAAAAAACTTTCCAGAGATACCTGGGATTCTTATACCATTTAAAAATGTATCGGAAATACTAAGAATATTTGGTGATTTTAAAGGAAACCTGAAAGCATCTTTTAGTAAGAATGCAATTTCACTATCTTCTGATAATATTTATCTCACATCTCGAGTGATTGATGGGATTTTTCCGGATTACCAACAGATAGTCCCAAAAGAATTCAATACCACCGTAGTAGTGCTCAAGCAAGACTTATTAAATGCACTTAAAATATCCAATATATTTTCAGATAAGTTTAATCAAGTTAATTTGAAAGTTTCACCAAAAAATAACGTTTTTGAACTTTCGTCCAATAATAATGATGTAGGAGAAAATAACACATTACTTGATGCCGCTCTAACAGGGGAACCTATTGAACTAGGATTTAATTACAAGTTTTTTCTCGATTGTTTTCAATCTATAACTACAGATAGCGTATCTATAAAATTTGCAAACGCCTCTAAACCCCTCGTCGTCTCCGCTGTTTCCGACCCTTCTTTTATGTATCTGATTATGCCAATGAATCGTTAATAACTTAAACGCTCATGATAGAAATTAAAGATCTACTTACTCGATTTCAGCACATTCTTCTTTCCAAGGAATCCAAAGCTGAATCAATACGCACTATTATTGGACATGTAATCGGGGTAGATATACAATCGAATGACATAAAGATAAAAGGGGATACTGTATACATAAATATAAAACCAATCTATAAAAATGAGATATTTATGAATCAAGAAAAAATATCTAAACTTTTAGAAGAGGCTCTGGGTAAAAAAATACCAACGAATATTAGATAATAATTAAAGCAATTAATTTACCTCTTCCTGTATTTCGGGTTCTTCAGGTGCTGGTATTGGTTCGGGAATTATAGGATCACTTTCAGTTGGAACAGGAGGGGTAAAAGTTCCCACGTATTGCGCTAACCAATTTTGTACAGGTATTTCCCAATGACTAAACTGTGAATCGTTCCCAGGATTGACGGGGCTTGGACCTGTAATGTCGTTTTTATCTACAGAATAAAGTATAGTATGTGGAACACTTTGCCAATCTCCACGTAAAACTGGCTTAATTGATGGATCCAGATATAAATCAGGAGCTTCAAACGTTTCTTGAGGTATGTTTTGGAGAGCTAGTTTCATGAATTTATTCCAAATAGGGCCAGCCACAGCCGAACCTCCTTTTTTCATGGGCTTATTATCGTTGTTTCCAGCCCATACACCGACTGCGATTGATGGAGTGTACCCTATAGTCCATGCGTCCTTATTATTGTTTGTGGTCCCTGTTTTGACCGCTACCTCGTGTCCTGGTATTTCGAGTACTGAGTGTGCTCCAAAAGTAGGTGCACGAGAATAATCATTTTTTAAAATGTCAGATAGGGTAAGAGCAGTATTTCTTGGTAATACTTCTATAGAGTTTGGCTGAAATTGCTCCAAAAGGCTTCCGGAAGAATCAGTTATTTGGAGTATTCCTGTATATGGATTACGAACACCACTATTTGCAAATACGCTATATGCTGAAGTGATGTCGAGAAGTGACACTTCGCCACCTCCGATAACGAGAGTGAGCCCATAGCGACCTATGTCAGAGAGAGTGCTGATACCGAGAGCCTCAGCCGTGCGCAACGAATCATTTAAGCCCGCTAAATAGAAAAGTTTAACAGCGGGAATGTTTCTTGACTGAGCGAGCGCATCACGCAGGCTCATTGGTCCGACAGTTTTACCGTCGTAGTTCTGGGGCATATAACAGTCTGACTGACTACGTCCAGGGAGGGCTTTTCCATAGGCATCACACGTGGTTTGAAATTCTGTTGGCACATCAAAAAGCACAGTACTAGGAGTAAATCCTTTATTAAATGCTGTGGCGTAGATAAAAGGCTTGAATGATGATCCTGGCTGCCTCTCTGCAGTTGATACATTAAAGTTTCCATCTATAGTTTTATCAAAATAGTCACGAGACCCTATCATTGTAAGTATTTGCCCAGTCTTAGGGTCAATTGCTACCAAGCTAGCATTTTTACCATTCCAATCTTTTTCGTTCTGGAGCGCACCTTCTTTTACGATTTCTTCCCCTTTGGACTGCAGTTCGTAATCAAGAGTTGTAATAACTTTTAACCCACCTTGTTGGACGAGGTCTGTTCCGTATTTTTCCTCAAGATATTCTTGGATAAAAAAAACAAAATGAGGTGCTTTGATTCCTCTGTTTTCTTGCGGCACAAACACTACCACTTCATTTTTTGCGGCATCGTATTCTGCTTGTGTGATGAATTTAAGTTCAAACATACGAGAAAGAACTAGGTTTTTTCTAGCTTCTAATTTGTCGCGATGTCGTCCATAAGGCGATAATACTGTGGGTGACTGGGGGATAGCCGCGAGATAAGCAGCTTCGGCGAGGGTGACGTCTTTAGCATTTTTACTAAAATATGTTTGACTTGCTTCTTCGATTCCATAAATAGTTCCCCCGTATGGGTTTTCATTTAGATAATCTTCGAGGATTTTTTCTTTCGGCAGAGAGTTGTCAATTTTCACAGCGAGCACCCATTCCTTTATTTTTCGAGTGTAGGATTTTTCACGAGTTAGTAATGTATTTTTCACGAGTTGTTGGGTTATTGTCGATCCTCCTTGAGTTCGTCCAATACTAAACATATTTGCAAGAATCGCCCTAATAATAGATCGTATACGTATACCGCCATGATTATAAAATTCAGCATCTTCAATGGCGATAGTGGCATTTTTAACATTTACACCCATTTCAGCAAAAGGAATACTTGTCCGTCTTACATCACGGTTTAGGTCGTACAGTGTTACTTTTCCTGTTCGATCGTATATTTTTGTTGAGTTTTCTATTTTTCTGCTTTCAAATGAACGAAAATCAGGTATCTGGAGAGACGAGAGCCAAATAACCACTACCGCAACCAGAAAAATACACATACCGACTGCAAACAGAGCTACATTTTTCCAAAAATGCTTATTTTTCTTTACAGATTTTATTGTGTTTGATATTAATTTTTTTATTTTTCCGATCAAAGTATTCATATTATAATCATAGCAGAAAATTAAATATTTCTCATATTTTTCTGATCTTTTGAGATTTAGGGGTTAGTGTGATACTGTTTATACATGATAGATGAAATGACAACTAAAGAAAAAATAGACGAAATGCTGACTCGAGGAGTGGGGGAATTTATTGATCCGGATGGAACCTTTCGTAAAAAGCTTACTGAAAGCCCTGAAAAAATAGTGATTAAATTTGGTATTGACCCAACTCGGCCTGACATACATATCGGTCACGCAGTTGTTCTACATAAATTGCGTCAATTTCAAGACTTAGGATGCAAGGTTATATTTTTAGTTGGTGATTATACAGGGCAAATAGGTGATCCAACAGGCAAAAGCAAGATCCGTCCAGAAATTCAGCTCACTGAAATTCAAAACAATATGAAAACATACCTGGACCAAGTCGGTAAAATTTTAAAAGAAGACAAGGCTGTATTTTCTTGGATTAAAAATTCAGATTGGTTTACTGACGTTTTTGATATAATGGCAGGCCCAGGCTCAGTAACAAATGTTGAAATAAATGAAAATGGAACAACAAAATCATACCCACTTGATCCAAATTCTTTACCTGGAAAAGCTATTTTGCTTGAAAACTCAAGAATGCAAAAAATAGACCTTCACAACTCAGAAATCACGAGTGTATCTTTGTCGGGAGTATTGCGTACACTGAGACACATCACGCACTCAAGGCTCATTGCGCGTGACATGTTTAAAGAAAGAATACAAAAAGGTGAAGAGTTGTATATGCACGAAATGCTGTATCCTGTACTCCAGGGACTTGATTCTCACGTGTTAGAAAAAGTGTATGGTTCTTGTGATCTCGAGATTGGTGGTACAGACCAGACATTTAATATGCTGATGGGTCGTGATGTCATGAAAATGTACAAACAAGTTGAGCAAGCTGTGATGTCAGTAAAAATACTTGAAGGCCTAGATGGTAAAGAAAAAATGTCAAAAAGCCTCGATAACTATATAGGTATAACTGATGAACCAGGGGACATGTATGGCAAAGTTATGTCGATACCGGATTCTTCTATAGTAAACTATTATGAACTCTGCACGGGTACTCCACTTCAAGAAGTTGAAGAAATAAAAAATAAACTAACAGATTCTTCAATAAACCCAAAAAACTTAAAGATGAAATTGGGATATGAAATTGTAAAAATATATCACTCTGCCGACTTGGCAGAAAAATCACAACATGACTGGGAAAAAACTTTTTCTAAGGGCGAGACACCAGAAGACATAAAAGAAATACAAAGTACAGAAGGGGAATTACTGAGTGAAGTGTTGGTAAAACATAATATTTTACCTTCAAAAAGTGAATGGCGTCGCCTTGTAGCTAGTAACTCGATTCATAACCTTAGCAATAATACGAATATAACTGACGTGGAAACAAAAGTGACGGGCGACCTCACTATAAAAATAGGGAAGAAGAACTTCATCAAAATAAAAGCAAAATAAAACACCCCTCTCGGGGTGTTTTATTTAATGGTATCTATCTTCTGGATCATCTGAATCTTCTTCAAGAGCAGGTATCTCGTCGGGTAATTCCAACGGTTCATCGTTCTCGTCAAACTCACTAAAAATTCCAGCCCCTAATTCTTCCTCTTCGTCGTAACTCATATAAAATATAAATATTTTTTATTTATGCACTTGTTAATGCCTATGTTGTAACAAAATATAAAACACTTAGCAATAGTAAAAAAGAAAAAGTGTGGATAAACTATCTCCGTAAGTTGGCAAAAGCAGTGAGCGCTATAGCTATCGCGTCGAGCTCATCGTCAGAAGCTTGCCCGTCCTTTGGCGGGTTTTTCTTTTTAGGTATATCCACGAGCATGTGTACCATTTTTATAATCTGACTTTTGTCGGCTCGGCCGTAGCCTGTGGTGGCTACTTTAATTTGGAGGGGAGTCGCTTCGAATATTTGTAGCCCTGCGCGGGCTGCCTCGTACATAACTACACCGCGAGCTTCCGCGACGTGCATCACGGTTTTTTGGTTAGTCGTTAAAAACAGTGTTTCGATCGATAGAACCTCAGGTTTGTATTTTTTGATAACATCTCGAACTTCAGAACCAAGCAAAAGCAACCGCTCTGAAAAATCAAACTTTGCCGAAGTCTTAAAACACTCAGAAAATATAACTTTTTCTTTTCTCTCTGCAGTACTTTTCTCTAAAATGGCAACCCCAAGCCGTTCATATCCCGGATCTATTCCTAATATTCTCATACGTAGATTTTAACATTATTTTACATATGTGAATAACTATGCTTGCAATATGTCTAATAGTGTTTTATTATTAATTTGGGAGGTGTAAGTAAGTTGCAATTGTGCAACTTATGGTTTCACCATAAGACGTTTTTTCAAAGGAGATTAAGATTATATGAAAAATAAAAATGGTCCTTCGAACTTAAACTTAAGTTCGAACCTGAAGTCCTAAATTTTTCTGTAAAAAAACGCGTCGCCGAGGTTTTTCTTCTTCTTTCACAGTAGGAAGTTTTATCGCTCGGTAAAAAAAACTCCCAAATTTTTCTGGAGGGGTATACGCCTTTGAAGTGAATTTCAAAAAAATTTAAGTATGAGTCCTATCTCATACATGGTCTACGCAAACCAAAACAAAAGCGTACAAAAATAAGAATGATTGAAAAAGCTTTCATTCAAATCAAAAAATAGCACCGCCTTTCCCACAGGAATAACGGTGCTTTTAACTTTTTAAGTGAAATTTTATAAAAGTTTTTCTTGACCTTTTTTTAAATCAAACCCCAAATGTTCATAGGCTTTATTTGTTGCCACACGCCCACGAGCTGTACGCTCGAGCAGTCCGAGCTGAATCAAGTACGGCTCGATCACTTCTTCGACAGTAGCTTCTTCTTCTGACATAGCTGCGGCGATAGTTTTTATACCCACAGGTCCACCACTGAATTTGTCTATAAGTATTTCCAAATATTTTCTATCTGATTGGTTGAGTCCTATGTGGTCGATAGCGAGCATGTTCAGCGCATCCTTGACTGTTTGTTTACTTAACTTGGCGACCAGGTCGCCAAGGAAACTTGGCGACC
>JANPIZ010000008.1:0-172293 GCA_031425235.1 Candidatus Nomurabacteria bacterium | reverse complement strand
ACCCACTTTTCTTGCACTCCAACCACGTTTAACTAGTCGAGCTGCTTCTCTTCTAATCTTAGGCATATTCTTGTTTGTTGTGTATGGCATATACTTGATGATATTCCACCAAGTGGTGCCAAGCTATTGGACCTATACGCTCCACTTTAATTTGGAGGTTTTTTTTGATTTAATTTTAATGAAAATATTCGGGAGCATTGATCGACATCCAGTCGAATATTTGTCGTGCTACCGATGAAGCACTCGAACTATTTTTAGGACCAGACTCCATCATAATCACAAAGGCATATTTTGGATTTTCATATGGATAAAATCCTACAACCCATGAATTAAGTCTGTCTTTGGCGACACCGATCTGCGCAGTACCAGTTTTCGCTGCGATGTTCACATAAGGCACATTTAATGTCGCAGCCGTACCTTCGGTCACTGTTTGTCTCATGCCTTCACGAATGATTTGAACTTGATCGGGTTTAAGTTCAATAACGCTCACTTGTTTTTCTTTTTCAGTGTCACCTAAAATCAAATGTGGTGTCAGTAAAGTACCCCCGTTCGCGAGCGCTCCCACTGCGCGAACCATCTCCATCGGGGTGACCTGGAAACCATACTGGCCGATTGAAGTATTGTATGTGTCTCCGACACGCCATGGGTCACCTTTAAAATTTTTTTCTTTCCATTCGGGACTTGGGATTGTGCCGTCTTTTTCATCTGGCAAATCAATACCAGTTTTTTGTCCAATACCAAACATGTGGGCATATTTTTCAAGGTTGAGAATTCCAAGACCTTTTTGGTCAGCATACCCTCCACCAATTGAATAAAAATATATATCTGAAGAAACTGCGATCGCACGACGCATATCTGTCCAGCCGTTTACTTGCCAGTCTTTAAATATAGTTGGTTTATCAGGAAAATATGGATTTGGGATAGAGATTGAACCAGTCGATAGAATCTGCTTTCCGGGGTCAATAATTCCTTCCATGAGCGCTCCCAGTGCAAAGAATGGTTTAACGATAGATCCAGGAGTATATGTTCCAGAAATATTTCTATCGAGAAAAAACTTTCTCTTGTCTGTGACGTATTCATGTATCTTCTCTCTATCTTTTCCGAGCGAGAGTATCTCTGATTCGTATTCGGGAAAACTTGTTGAAGTAAGTAGCTCTCCATTTCTCACATCCATAATGATGCCTGCGCCGCCCGCAAAACTGCCTCTTTCTGCGAGGTCCTTGATAAACATGAATAATTGGCCCTGGACACGTGAATCAATTGTCGTGACTAAATCTGGTCCTTGCTTTGGAGTATCTACAATATTTTCTGAATATATTTCTCCGGTGGCAGTTTTTTCTATCATCTTTGCTCCGTTTTCACCTTTGATTCGATCGTTGTATTGCTTTTCGAGCCCATCTTTACCTATAAAGTCTTCTTGCCAAAAGTTACCTGTTTTATCTTGTGCTGGGTAGCTTACATAACCAAGAAGGTGGGAAAATCCAGGCGATGCGTATGAACGAACGAGGGACATATTGCCGGCCGGATTTTCAGGTTCTGGTACTACCTCGGTATCTATATTCATTTTTTTATTCCAAGCAAGTTCTATCTTATTTCTATCATAAATAATCCCTCGGTTTGCGAATAAAATACTTTTCTTTAAAATATTATTTTCACTTCTTTCGTAATAGGCTTGCCCTTTTTTTACTTGGAGGTATACGAGTCGTCCACCAAAAGTAAGGAATATGACCAAGAAAAACGCGGAAAGAAACATAATTGTTTTTTGTGGAATTGCTTTCTCTATGCGGCCTTCAAATTGTTGGCGATCAAAGTTTTGTAAATTTTTTGAATCAAGAAAGATCTCGTCTGGGTCTACGAACACCTTTCTTCTTTTTGTATGTTTTTTTATTATTTCTCGTATCATGTTTAATAAAATCGGAGTTTCTTTTTTATAAATTCAGTAAGCACTATTCCTATTATAGCAGTAATGCTTGAGATAAAAACCATATCGAAAAACTTGGGTTCCGGGACACCATACAACACATCGGATATAAGTAATATCAAAGCTGCCTCAAAGTAATATCGAAAATAAATTATACCCAATAAAGATAGGATTACACTAACCCAAAAAGGCATAAATAGTACGGACACTAGCAATATAATTGAAGTCAAAACACGTAATACCATGAATACATATTACATGCTTCGATCTAAAATTACAAAATCTATATGTGGTGTTATATTAGAAGAATCTTTTCCAGATAAAGCGAAGAACAAAGAAAACAAAGATAATTAAAATCGGGTAAAAAATATATTGATGATTGAATGTGGTTACTCGAAAGGATTCTAAGTTATCAACTACAATGTTTAAATACTTTGACACAAAACTAGGAGTATTTTCCTGTACAGTTTTTTCTATTCCTGCAACTTCAGATGGTTCTGTTTCTGCATCTGGAGCAGTAGTATTTTTTGTGTTCGTAGCCATGTATTTATTATAAAGCAATATACTACTTTGAAGCAAGCAAAAAAGCTAAACCAACATAATTTTCTGGAGTGATTTTTAGTAATTCATTTTTTATTTTATCACTGACCTTCAACTTGCGTATGAACTCATGAATGTCTTCTAACTTTATTTTTTTACCACGAGATAATTCTTTTAGTTGTTCATACGGCATGGCAATACCTTCGCGCCTTAAAATAGTTTGTATCGCTTCAGTTATTCATATCTTAAATCACTTAGGTGATTCCAAGGTATTGAACCATTACGCCTTATTGACAATAGTTCTGCGTTAGGTCTTGCCTAACGCGAGGGCTTTTTTACCTATATCTTTCCGGTATTGCATACCTTCGAACGATATCTTTTCTATGGCTTTATAGGCTTTTTTGAGGGATTCTTCGAGGGTGGCGGCCGTTGCACTTACGCCAAGCACACGGCCGCCATTCGTGACGAGCTTGTTGTCTTTCATGGTGGTTCCAGCATGGAACACGACTACATCAGGTCGCATTTCAGCTTCATCGATACCTTTGATTTCTTTGCCTTTTTCATATGCTTCGGGGTAGCCGCCGGAGGCGAGAGCTATATTGCAAGCAAACAGAGGCTTCCATTGTATGCCTTGTTCATTCAATTTTTTATCGACACAGGCTTCAAAAATATCGAGCAAGTCAGTATCGAGAAGTCGCATATACACCTCGGCCTCGGGGTCGCCAAAACGTGAATTGAATTCAATAATTTTCGGTCCATCATGTGTGAGCATTAAGCTTGGGTATAAAATTCCTTCAAATGGTATGCCGTCATCTGACATTGCTTGTAGCGTCGGAGCTACGATCTCCTTTTCGATAATATCCATTATGGTTTGATTAATAAAAGGTAATGGACCTATTACCCCCATTCCACCAGTGTTCAAACCAACATCCCCTTCACCGACCCGTTTATGGTCTTGCGAACTTGGAAACATTTTGTAACTTTTTCCGTCCGATAGCGCATGGATTGAAATTTCTGGGCCTGTTAAAAATTCTTCGATTACGACTTCATTGCCGGCGTCACCGAATACTTTATTGACGAGTATATTTTGAAGCGCCTCATAGGCCTCGTTGTAACTTTCACATATGATTACTCCTTTACCGAGAGCAAGTCCACTTGCTTTTATAACTATCGGAAGTGGATGCCTGCTTGTATAACTTTTTGCATCGTCAAAATTGGAAAATGTCTTGAACCGCGCTGTTGGTAATCCATGCCGTCGCATGAAATCTTTTGCAAATGCTTTTGACCACTCTATCTCTGCTGCAGCCTTAGTCGGACCCCAGATACGCAACCCAGCTTTTTTGAATTCATCTACTAAGCCGCTCGCTAGTACATCGTCAGATATAGCGAGCGATAAATCTATTTTCTCTTTTTTAGCGAACTCGAGCATTGCGGTAATATTTGTCGGTTCTACGCTTACATTGATACCGAGCCTGCTTGTACCGGCATTTCCTGTTGCAAAATAAAGCTGACCCACTCGTTTGGACTGGACAAGTTTCCATCCAATAGCGTATTCCCTCGCTCCCCCACCACCTATAATTAATATTTTTAATTTATTCATTAGTGAGATAATTTTTCTAATACTTCTACGTATAGCTGATTTTCCTTTACTTTTAACCTTGAGTACAAAGATTCAACTGTGTCAGTATCTTCTATTTTTTCAAACACTCTACCTACTACTGGGCCAAAATCGAATTCTAAAGTGAGATAATGTATCGATGATCCCGCATATGTGGTTTTTTTGTCCAAGAAATTCTGAATAGCCTTGTCAGTAAGCATGCTTTTATTCCACAAGCCTGGCGTTCCATCAGGGTTTTTGGCAGTACTTTCAATTGTATCAGGTATGAGCCCTGGATGTAAGTTTAGGATTTTGTTTGGAAACTCAAGGATTACTTCATCTAAAATAATTTGTTTCCATCCAGCAAGACATATGTAATTTAGTTCCAATTTTTGCAAAACTGCTAGCAACTCCTCTTTTTTAGAACAGATTAAAATTGGTAGGTTGTGTTTTTTAGCACGTTCAAGCCCAAGTGTATTTTCTTTGTCCGACACTACTGCAATAATTTCAGCACGCAATGACCCACTTTCTATCGCATCAATGATGGCTTGCAGATTCGTGCCAGTGCCAGCATCTGAAATTAAAACTGCTAATTTTATTTTATTGCTCATATGAAATATTAATTTTTCGGAACGTTGTAGTTTACTTCAGTTTTACGTTCCAGGATATCAATAGGATATTCGCCCGTAAATAATGACACCGAGAGCTCGTGTTTCGGGATACCTATTGATTTTACCAAACCCTGGAGAGATAAAAAGTGTAGCGATGTAGCACCCATATACTTACGCATTTGCTCTATGGTCATATGTGAAGCTATTAATTCGTCTTGTTTTGGGGTATCAATGCCGTAAAAGTCCGGAAACTTAACTGGCGGAGAAGAAATTAATAAGTGTACTTCTTTTGCTCCAGCTTTAAAAAGAGTCTTGACTAGCTTTCTGCATGTATTACCTCGAACAATCGAATCATCTATTACTGCAATTTTCTTTCCTTTTAAGACCTGTGGAAGCGGGATGAGTTTTAAGGCTACACTACTACGCCTGGACTTTTGGTCGGGTTCAATAAATGTTCGATGTACATAACGATTTTTAACTAATGCCATCTCTATAGGTACGCCAGAAGTTTGACTATACCCGAGGGCGACAGGTGTGCCTGTGTCAGGAACAGGAACAACTGCATCAATACGTCCCTTTAGATTAAATTCTTTTGCGAGTATGTGACCAAAATTTTTTCTGACATCATAAATAAGTTTTCCATTAAGTACACTGTCTGGCCGTGCAAAGTATACGTATTCAAAAATATCATGTTTTGGATTTGCTTTAGCGAGTTGGGTACTTTTCATTCCATTTTTATTTATAACAATCATTTCTCCCGGACGGACTTCGCGCATAAATGTGGCACCGATTGTTTTAAGGGCGCATGTTTCAGAAGCCACTATATATCCTTTACCTATTTTACCGAGCGCAAGGGGGCGCATACCGTAGGCGTCTCGTACAGCGACTAACGTGTCTTTGTTCATGATAACTAAAGAAAAAGCTCCAGTGATGAGAGGGAACGTTTTTTGTACTGCTTCCGCTATTGAATTATCTTTAGTTATATAAAAATTAATTGCGTCATGGATCAGCTCTGAGTCCATGCGATTTTTCTTAAGCGCTTTGTTTGATTTTAAAAATCTTTCAAGTGCTTTTACGCTCGGCAAGTTTCCATTGTGCGCTAATGCAAAATTATTTTCTTTATTTACGACAGGTTGGGCGTGGTCAAGTGCTCCACCGCCAGAGGTAGAATATCTATTGTGACCGATACCAATATAACCTTTTAGCATATTAATATCTCCTTCCTTATATACCTGAGACACCAGGCCTGCACCTTTATGGCTGTATAATTTTTTACCATCACTGGTGGTGATACCGGACGCTTCCTGGCCTCGGTGCTGCAAAGCAAATAAGGCAAAAAAGGCAAGACGCGAAATAGGCAATTCCTTACCATATATACCTACGATTCCACATTTTTCTTTTAATTTATCCATGAGGAAAATATTTTGCCTCCATTAAATCAAATAATATAATTTTATTATTTTCGGGATCATAGAACATGTTAATGGTATCTATATCAATAAAGTTATCACCCAATACTTCTTCTATTTGGTCAACTCTTTGCGAGAGTGATTGTTTTTGTTCAGCTGATATAGTGCTATCATATAAAATTGTATTAATATCTCTTAAGTCCAACCATTCTGAAATGAAATAATTGTTATTCCATTTATCAGTATAACCCAAATAGAATTTTACTATTTCTACATCAGGAATCTTTTCTATGGTTTTTAATATTTGTTCTTGTGCGAGAGTAGAAGCTTTGGCTTCTAAGTATCCTTGAAGTTGAGGATAGTTTTTATCTACTTTTACCATAAACTTTCCCTGCGGACTTTCAATTTTATAAATCCATGTATGAGCACCAGTGTTTCTATCTGGTTTTTCAAATAATTCAACATTTACATCATAAATGCTTAATTTAGTTCCAGCTACGCTCTCATTGTTATCCATCTCACTTATTAACTCAGCTGCAATTCTAAAGGTTTCCTGGTTATTTCTTACTTTTTCTTTAAATTCAGCAGAGTACAACAACTGGCGATTTTTACCCTTAACATCTAAAGATTTGGGAGTTTGTTCTTTTTCCATATTCATTTAAAATAATTAACTGCGTTTTTGAAAATCTGTAATCCATCACCTCCCGCCCGCGCAGAGAGGTTTTTCCCTGATTTTTTATTCAGTTGCCACAATGGACTTTGATGTGAAAACATCGCTCTCTCTGGGTGGGGCATAAGGCCGAGAACCCTACCATTATATGCCAAAACCCCCGCAATGTCATAGTCGGCACCATTTGGATTTTTCTCAAGATTTTGAAATTTACAAATCTCACCTTTTGCATATGTAAAAGCAATCTGCTTATTTTTTTGCATCTCTTTGTATTGTTTTGGATCAATAACATAATGTCCTTCCCCATGTGCGATTGGAAAAGATACTTTTTTAATTCCCACTAACCAAGGACTCTTGCCGATGGCCTCCAAATCAACCCACCTATCAATATATTTGCCATTTTTATTATAAGTCAGTGATCCTGGCAAGATACCTAAATTTGTCATTATTTGGAATCCATTACAAATACCGATAGCGAGGGTGTTGCGAGACAGGAATTCCTCCAATTCTTTACTCAAGTGATTTTTAAATTTGTTTGCATAAGCCTTTCCACTTCCTGTGTCATCACCATATGAGAATCCTCCTGGAAAAACCAAAATATTATATTCCAAAAGCATTTTCGGTGCTGCGATCAAATCATTAATATGCACAATATCTGCTCTTACTTTTTCTTTTGCTCAGTGTCCTCTAAAATATCATGCAATATGCCGGCGATTACAACATCCTCTGCATATCCAGCAGATTGTAAAATAAAACCTACTGATACGGGATGAGATGCATAAGGCACTAATGATGCTTTTCTAAACTGACCCTGATGCATTTCAGAACAGAATTCTATCGCTTTCGTAACTTTTGAAGAAATAATCATAATAGTTACTATATTATTACGAATTGGAATAAAAGACAAACTTTAAATTTTTGCTATAATATTCGAATGAAAATTGTCACTATCGGCGGTGGGACTGGAAGCTATACTGTTTTGTCGGGGCTTAAAAATTTACCCGATGTTTCTTTGACTGCTCTTGTGTCTATGGCTGATGATGGCGGCTCGACAGGAGTGCTTATGGACGAGCTTGGCGTGCTTCCGCCAGGCGATGTACGACAATGCCTTGTGGCTTTGAGTGAGCACAGTGACCTAGTACGAGAACTCATGAATTATAGATTTAACGATGGAACACTCAAAGGGCATAGTTTTGGTAATATTTTCTTAGCGGCTCTTGAAAAAGTATCCGGTGACTTTGTTGCGGGAGTTGAAGTAGCTTCGGAAATATTAAAAGTAAAAGGTCGAGTAATACCTATTACTAAAAATGTCGCCGAGCTTACTATGATGCTTTCTGACAATACCGTAATTCAAGGAGAAAATAAAATAAATCACTCTGAGCTTCAAGGTTTGGGTATAAAAAAAGTTTTTTATAAAAATGACGTGGAACTAAATGAGCATGCAAAGTCAGCTCTTCTTGAAGCGGACTATATTATTCTCGGTCCGGGGAACTATTATTGTTCAGTAATTCCTAACCTTATAGTAAATGGCTTTCGAGAAGTTATACAAAAAACAAAAGCAAAATTGATTTTTCCAATAAACCTAACAAATAAACATGGGCATACCATACACTGGAAAATGAGTAGCTATGTAGAAGATATCGAGAAGTATTTAGGTAGAAAAGTGGACATTATTTTGGTGAATAATGAATCCCCGTCCGAAGAACAACTCAGTATCTATAAATTTCAAGAAGGAGACGGAGTGTTGGTGGAAGATGACTTAAACGATACGCGAGCTGTACGTGAGTCGCTTCTTTCTCATTCCATCGTCAAATTTGATACAACAGATGAAATACAGAATACCCGAAGTTTTATTCGTCATGATTCAAAAAAAATGGCAGACTGCATTTTAAAAATAATAGAGGCTAAATAACTATAAGAGGAATAGAAAGTTTTAAGAAATAATATTTCTTTTTTCTAAAAATTTATCGAGAGACCAACTATCGACACCATACAGGAAACTTGAAATAGCTGCCATAGAAAGTCCGAAATCTCGTATTCCTATAGCGTTGTACCCTACTACAAAGGTGATAAGAAACATGTGAAGGGCCAAGAAGAAGCTGACTACACGAGTAAAGAACCCTAGAAGTAAACATAGTCCGAAAACTATTTCAAATGCCCCATTGAATTGAACTAACGTTTCAGCACGTAAGCCCGACAGAGAAGCTGCCCAATCGGGAATCATCTTGACCCATGAGCTTGTGTATAACAACTCTTGTACTCCAAACCATAAAATTACGAGCGACAGCCCTATTCGCAGGACTACTGGCGCAAAAGATCTCTCTCCTGCAACAGCTAGGCTGTAAGCATTGCGGGCAGGCATTTTTTCTTCGGTTCCTTCATCCATGCTTTATTAATTAACTTTATAATTTCCTATTTTTAATTTCTTGAGTGTAGCTTCTGGGTTCCCTTGTCCGCCGTGCTGGGCTTCAAAAAAAGCTGTGCCATCTTTACCACAAAGGCCTATTATTGACTCCTTTCCTCCAGGGTGCTGGTTTATCCAGGCAGTGAGGTCGTATACACCAGTGCGAATCACCGTCCAGCAGCTCGTTGTGTCTTTATGAGTAGCCACTTGAGCCAATGTATAATTTTGTGTTGTTTCTGGAGTTGCAGATACTAAGGGAATAGTGCTTGAAATCGAATCGTTTGATGAGTAATGAGCAATCAGGGTAATACTTAAAATTAAAATGAATGTGATAATTAAAAAAGTAACTATGGATTTTACACTTTTCATAACTAATAGTATATCAAATTTTAAAATGTTATTCCTTCTTTTAGGAGTAAGGCTTTCTTTGTCTTTACTCCCCCTTTTCCCGAATATCCTCCGAGAGTTCCATCACTTCGGACTACCCTATGGCAAGGTATCATGGGCGCACAAGGATTTGCTCCTACAGCATTCGCTACAGCTCGTGTTGCATTCGGCAAACCGATACTTTTAGCAAGTTCTTTGTATGTCATTACTTTTCCTTTTGGGATTTTCAAAAGCCTGCTCCAGACTTTTTTCTGAAATTGAGTACCTTCCAAATTTTTTACATCAACTTTTTGCATTGTTTACTTTATTAGATATGTTAATACTGGCTCAGTATTTCTATTTATAATATTAAACCTTACGTGCCCCATGGTTAAGCCTTCTTTAGTTTTTATATTTACTCGCCATTTCCCTTCTTTAACATTTTGCCGCATTGAATATGTACGAAATCCCCCATCACGCCCTCCAACAACAGGTAAACTGATAACGCTTTCCGTAACCCACCCACCTTTTTGGTCATTCCAGTGTTGCCATTCATGAATTATTGCAAAGCTGAATGCTTTCGGTGAAAAAATAGCACTAAACACATATACAGGTTTACCAGGTGTTTGAATGTAATTTGGGTATAGCTTAAAATAACCCGGCCAGCCATAATCTTCATAACTTATATCATAGTTCCCTTCGCTATTTCTTTGTATGGAATGATATACACCAGCTTCTTTGAGCGACAGAGGTATGGGCGGTATAAGATTTGTAAAATACAACACATTTACTATGAGGAAAATCACCCCAATGAGAACAAAAGTTAGTTTCTCACTTGCGTATTTTTCCAGGATGTTTTTGTCCTTTATGAAATAAAATAAAACTGCAATGAATAAAATAATAAACAGAAGGCTTATAATTCCTGAAAGCAAAAATATTTCCATGCTGATCTTATGGAAGATGATTGGTAGTAGAAAAATAGTAAACGCGTATATGGAGAGGAAAAATAAACTGATCTGGAAACTGAGCCTGACATAGTACCTCTTGAGCGATTCATTTGCGATAAAAGCTAAAATTAGAATTACGATAAATGGCCAGGCCACAAAAATATCCGCACTTCTAAAATATAAAACTAAATATGCCGACAATGTGCCTCCGAAAATAAATTGCAATATATTTACGTACCAAAAGTGTTTTTTGCTAGGATTCGCTTCATCTCCTGACTCACTCGCTTGAATATGAATTAGAAAAATAAAGACCCCGATCAAAACCAAGTGTCCCAAAATCCACGCATTTTCAAAAAAAGTATCTGCTCGATGAAGCGTCAGAGCGTCAAATACGAATCCCGCAATAAGAGAAAGTGAAGAAATAGGTCGCTCAAAACGACCATAGAAATTACGAGCAGGTTCAATAAAAAACATATTCATATTATACCCCTAAATAATAAGGAGTCTAATTTTCAGGATGAGCGATGGCGCCTTGTTCTATTTTTTGAATATCTTCCGCAGTAGGAGGAACTTGTTTTGCAAATATTGTGAGTTCTTTTTGTTTTCGTAAGTCTTCTTCGAGTTTTAATTTTTCATTATTCAATTTTCGGTATCGTAAGTGGTGACTTATAAATTCTGGTAAAAGAATAAGAAGGGCGATAACTGCACCAGTAGTGAGAGCGAGTAATAGTATCATTGATAATGACCCCGTCAATTGCCACGAGAAAAATGAAACTGTTATAACTTCGATATTTTGTAAAGCGAATATAACTGAAACCACTCCGAGCAATAACCCTACAATAAAAATTATAATCATGTTCCTATTATACCACTATAAGACTTTTTGATCAAGCAATTTATTTCACAACTATTAAATCTGGTTCGTTTAGGTCTGGCAATTCAAAATCTTTTAGCGCCCGCTCAATATGTTCTTCTTTAATATGAAATGTGTGTGGTGGAAGATTAGCATTGCGTACCGCAAGACGTTTTAGAAGTTCTTCACGTGGCACTTCACAATAGTAGACTTTTGTTATAGCGCCGATACTTTTTGCCATGTGGCGTAAGTCATCTCTCTCTTTACGACTCCAAAAACCAGATTCAAGTATTACATCAATTCCGAGACGCAGGGCTTGCTCGGCAATTTCCGACTGGATTTTTTCTACGACTTCGCGTTTTTCTTCATTATGTCCGTCACCTACAATACGATCCATCCATTCATCTGGAGTTAGTCTGAGAGCAGGATGTTCGCCTTCTAGCTTTTTTGCGAGAGTAGATTTACCAGAACAGGGTACACTGCAGATTATATGTAAGGTTGGCATGGTTGGATTATAACAAAATATAGTTTTTTTAAACAATTTGTGATATAAATTAAAGTGTTTTAGACCCATTGGGAGATCGTCTAACGGTAGGACAGAGGCCTTTGAAGCCTTTAATCTAGGTTCGATTCCTAGTCTCCCAGCACTTCGATAGGCTCAGTGCCTAAAATGCTATGTCATATTTTATATACATACTTCTTTGCAATCAGAAAACTTACTATGTAGGTATTACGGATAATTTAGATCGTCGACTACACGAACATAAAAGTAAAGAATAAAATTTTAGCAGAAAAAAGAGAGAAGCAGATAAAGGGTTGGAGCAATGCAAAGAAGGAAGCTTTAATTCAAGGAAACATAAAAGAATTAGTAAGGTTAAGTAATGGCACTGAATCTGTCGGAGTGCTAGAATAATACAATGGTGAGCTTGTCGAACCAGTCTCCCCGCAAGCACTTTTTCTAGAGTTTTGATATAATAAAATATATGGAAGAAATTAAAATAGAAAAAGAGAATATAGATTTGGAGCATTCTAAAGCCATTGCAGATGAGATTGAAAAATTTGATTTTATGAAAGAGTATCCAGGTAGGACCATGCCTAGAGCTGTAACCAGTATTATTAAGTTTCTTAGAGAAGGTGATATTAAAAGTGCACGACTAACATTTAACTGGGAGAGCGACAAAATTATGTCTTATGCAAAACTTTTTTCCTTATTGAAAGAAAAATTAGGGAAATAACTAGAACCATTTCCTACCAAATAAGTTCCCACATCTTTCCAAACTCCCAGCAAAAAAGAGTGCAACGAGTTTTTACTGCGGAGAAGAGAGCAAACTGCTTTGCTCGTGCCTAGGAAGCGAAAAGCTTTTCGTTATGAATTATAAATTCATCGAAAAGGTATACTGGTCATGTAATGACTGATAAGTGTACTCACGGTCCTAGTCTCCCAGCCAGCACTTTTAGTTGTGTTTTGATATACTTATTGTATGACTTTAATTAAATTTGAAGATATACCCATACATGAATGTAATGAACCACTAGTTAATTTAAGTGAATATAACTTTGTTCTTGAGCCTATGTATTTTAATCAAGGACTTTCTCCTGATTCAAGAATGTTTTTACGCAAATCTGTTGCAGACAAACTATTAAAAATACAAGAAAAATTAGGAGAATATAAATTTAAAATCTGGGATGGGTTTCGTCCACGTTCAGTACAACAAGCAATATATGATAAATTTTGGAAAGAATTAAGCGAAGCACATCCAGACTGGGATGAAGAAAAATTAAAAATGGAAGTCGGTGTTTTTGTGAGTGTACCTAATAATCCAAACCGCATACCTCCGCACGCAACAGGAGCAACTGTTGATTTAACTCTAGTAGATACAGAAGGTAAAGAATTAGATATGGGAACGAGTTTTGATCATTTTGGACCCGAAGCTGCACCTCTTTATTTTGAACACAATACAGGAAATGAAATAGTTAAAAATAATAGGAAAATTCTCCGCGAAGCTATGCTGTCAGCAGGATTTGCGGGAGATAAAGATGAATGGTGGCATTTTGATTATAAAAATCAAAAATGGGCAGAAGAGTTAGGTCAAAGTGAGGCAATCTATGGAGAGGCAGAAACCCCTAAATAGTTCCAACTTCACCCCATACGCCCAGCAATTGACATTTTATAAGAAAAGTTGTATTAATAACTTAGATTGATTTTAATCTAAGTTCTAAATTAATTAAATAAAATCTTGGCAACCCCAAGAAAGGAGATAAAAATGGCTAAACTTAATATTACGGAACGGCAAGCTGCCGATATAACAATTCTTGATATTGAAGGGAAAATCACGATCGGGGAAGGGAGCGTTCTTCTTCGTAAAACAATTCGTCGACTGCTCGGCGAAAATAAAAACAAAATTCTTTTAAATCTTACCGGTGTGTATGATGTTGATTCGAGTGGTGTCGGGGAACTCGTTACGAGTTTCACGGTGGTCAATAAAGAATCAGGAATATGGACGCTTTAACAGCGTTTCCTTAATTTCACTCTCACGAGCATCGGGCTTTAGTTTTAAAACTGGGGTCCACAAAGCCCCAGTTCGATTTTATCAGCTGGGGTAAAATTGTGCCTAATTTTCTAATAAAAAATTTGAACTTTGTTTCAAGCATCTAGATGGAAAATAAAAAATTTATTATATTAGGATTCTTTACCGAGGATTTTAACTAACGCGAGCTCGAGTGGAAGCTCGGCGATAAAGGCATTGTCTATATTTTGATATTCTTCGAGCAAGATGGACAGGGTTTCTGAGCGGAATTTAGCCGACGTGTCTTCTTTTACAAGTTTTATGAGGAATTCTATATCGGCTTCGCTTAAATCCCCCGCCATGTCATCTTTTAGTTTTGGAGCATACTTCAAAATTATAGCCATGCGAAATTTGGCAATAATGAGTTTAAAGTATAGCCGCATGTCGAGGCTTTCCGCTGAAGCTTTCTGCACTACTGCGATTCCCTTTTCAAGTTCTTTCGTCGCGATGGCTTCTAAAAATTCATTCACGAGAGTTGTTTTTGGAGCACCGGTTATTTTTTCTATATCTTCACGTTTGATTTTTTTCTCTTTGGAAAAATTTAGTATTTTTTGTAATTCACCAAGTGCATTACGAAATGATCCATCAGCAAGAATGGCAAGGAGTTCAGCCGAGCCATTGTTGAGCTCAAAACCTTCTTTTTTAGCTATACTTGTGAGCATTTTTCTCGTTGCTACATCTGTTGCTTTTCGAAACGTAAATACTTGGCAGCGCGATATGATGGTTTCAGGAACTTTTTGAAGCTCAGTTGTCGCTAAAATAAATATGACATGAGCTGGTGGCTCCTCGAGAGTTTTAAGTAACGCTCCCCACGCATCTTTTGAAAGCATGTGCACCTCATCAATAATGTAGATTTTATATTTCGAATCAAAAGGGAGCACTCGAGTCCCGTCGCGAAGTTCTTTTATGTCCTCGATTCCCCTGTTTGAGGCTGCGTCGATTTCGTATAAGTCATTTGTTGATACTCCAATGCTACCCGCAAAAATCCGAGCGACAGATGTTTTACCTGTACCTCTAGAGCCAACAAAAAGGTACGCATGTGATACGTTTTTTGCTTTTATCGAGCTTTCGAGAACACTCACCACATGATCTTGTCCGACAACTTCTTTGAAGTTTTTCGGTCGGTATTTACGATATAGTGCTAGGTCGTGCATTTCGCTATTATACTAGAGTTTCTTCAAAAAATCATTAATGATATTTTCTACTTCTTGAGCAGAATTTGTCTCCATTAATTTTACCCGGAGCTCCTTGGCACCATCAAAACCATTTATATAAGCTTTGAAATGTTTTTTCATTACCGCGAAATTCTTGTGCCGTGGCTTTGATAATGTTTTCTCGAAAAGGTTTGTATGCTCTATTAAGACCCTTAATTTTTCTTCCAAGGTAATTTCAAAATTCTGGTCAAATAAAAAGAACCACGGATTACCAAATATTCCTCGCCCTATCATTACCCCATCACAGCCATATTTTTTGATTCTTTCTTCACCATCTTTTATGCTGGTGATATCTCCATTACCTATTAGCAAAATATCTTTACCACTTTTTTTAATAAGATTTTTTATTTTTTCCATATGTTCCCAGTGCGCAGGGACCAATGACATTTCTTTAGCCGTGCGTAGATGTATCGTGAGTGCGGAAATATCTTCTTTTAATAATTCAGGAATCCAATTATCGATGTCTTCTTTACTAAAACCAATTCTCGTTTTTACAGATACCGGAATGTCTGCACCTGCTGCTTTTATACCTTCGTGAGCTGCTCTAATTATTTTCCTGGCGAGTGCCGGAGTCTTGATTAAACCTGCCCCAGCACCTTGAGCTACTACTGACTTGTCAGGACAACCCATATTTATATCGATACCATCGAAGCCGAGGCTCGCCACATACTGGCATGCCTTTTTCATGTTTTCTTCGTTAGAACCAAAAACTTGAGCCACAATTGGTTTTTCACTATTTGAAAAGACAAGTAGATGGCTGAGCTTCTTCTTCGCGAGTTTATTTACTAAACCGTCTGCTGCAACGAATTCTGTCCAAAAGACTAGTTTATCTTTGTTTTCTCTGTTTTTGCTATATTTAGCTATAAGATGACGAAAAGCTATGTCCGTGACATCTGACATTGGCGCAAGGCAGAAAAAAGGTTTATTAAGTTTTTGCCAAAAGTTTATCACTTGAATTTGTAATATACTTTGTTTCCGAACCGTAAGTCAATGTATTCCAGTGAAGCGTATTCCTTTTTAAATTTTGATAGTAGTGGCTCGGCATTCAATGCTGCTTTTAGGTTTGCTGATATTTTTTGGATATCGGCATCCTTTTTAAAAATTATTTCTGGAGGGTTCCCTGACGCTTTTGTTCTCGAAAGTCCTATTTTAATATTGTTGTCGTCCCCTATGTGGATCATTACAGGTTTCAAATCCATCTCAGTGAGTGTATTTTTAAACAAGATTAATTTATCAAAGTAGCCCTTGGCGATATATGACCCCGAAGGATTACTATTATCTTCCGGAGTATGTATCGTCTCGTAAAATTTAAAATACACTTCCCCTGAAAAATATGGTGCTTCATCAAACATGTATCCATATGTATCCAAGAAATAGCACGACTCTCTTTCACCTGCTACATGTGGCGTATTACCACACCACATAAATTCAGGGCTTCGTTCAGTAACTTTAATTTTCAAGGTGTTAGTATTTTCGAGCGATAGGTCGATGTTTTCAAAACGTTTAAATGTATCAGCAAGGGTGGTTTTTAGCCCGTTTTTTGGATAAAGAAAAAGATTAGTTTTTGGGAAAAGCCATATATAATAGTCAGAGAGCTTTTCTTCAGTTACTTTTCGTACTGTATCAGTATCAATAATTTTGTTGCCCTCGACCGATATTTCATAAATATTCAATTTTTTTACACGAGACAAAAATGACATACCCACAACCAACAAAACAAGAATAATTCCAAAAATAATAATTTTTCTAATAAAAATTTTCTTCTTCTTTTTCTTTAATTCCGAAAGACGCGGAGATTCTAATACGTTGCGCTTGTGCATCGAGTGAAAATAATTATTTTATAAACTCTTTTCCTCCCATATATGAGCGAAGTGCTTCAGGGATTTTTATCGAACCATCAGCTTGCTGAAAGTTTTCAATGATTGCAATCAGGGTACGCCCGATAGCCACAACAGTAGCATCATTCATGTGGACAGGTTCGATTTTTCCATCACTTCTACGCACGCGTGTATTGAGGCGGCGAGATTGGAATCCTCCAGTATAATCTGAGCTGTGGGTTTCTCTATATTTATTTTGTCCTGGCATCCAAGTTTCAATATCAAATTGGCGAGTGTTTGGAAAACCCATATCACCAGTACATACTGCGACTACTTGGTAAGGTAATTTTAAAGTTTGCATAACATGCTCTTGAATTGCCACTAAGAAATTTTGTTCTTGCATTGAGTTTTCAGGTAATGAAAAAACTTCCATTTCTAATTTATCAAACTGATGTTGCCTTAAAATTCCGTTTGTATCTTTTCCTGCGGCTCCTGCTTCTCGTCTAAAAGCAGTTGAATATCCAGCATACCGTATAGGTAGTTCGTTTTCTTCAAAAATTTTACTCATATGCATTGAGCCGAGAGTATGCTCTGCACTTCCGATAAGCATCAAGTCGTCGTTTGGAAATAAATAATGTTCTTCTGGTGTCATGTACCGTGCCATTTTTACTTGAACAAGTGGACGAATAAATACTGGTGGTATCACGGGAAGAAATTTTGAAGGCGCTATTGAAATTCCTGCATTTTTTACTATGTGATTTAATATTTCTTCGTTTGTTACAATCTCCAAGCACATTTGAATAAGAGCAAATTGCATAAGAACCAAGTCACCTTTTAAATATGAATATCGTGATCCCGAAACTTGCCCTGCTGTTTCGGTGTCTATTATTCCTAAGTTTTTTCCAATTTCGTAATGTTCTTTTGGGGTAAAATCAAAAGTAGGCTTCTCTCCCCAAGTACGTACTACTTTGTTGCCATTTTCGTCATCACCTTCTGGGGTGTCAACAGACGGAATGTTTGGAATTTTCAACATTATTTTTTGCCACTCACTTATAGTTTCTTTTAGCTTTTCTTCTTTAGCTTTTATATCTTCCTTGACCAAGGTCATTTCTTTTATAAGCTGGGCTTTCAGTGCAGGGTCTTGATGGCGGGAAATATTATTTGATGCAGTGTTGACTTCGGATCGCAAATCTTCTACTTCTTTGAGTACTTTGAGTCGTTCGTCATCAAGAGAGATAAGCTTTTCAACATCAACATCGATGTGTTTTTTCTTCGCACCAGCTTGGACGATGTCTTTATTTTCACGGATGAATTTGATGTCTAACATGGTTCATATTGTACAATAAAACTGATATAATTACAAAATATACAATTTGTAGAAATATTTCTATGCAAATTAGAAAATTATCCAAAAAAGAATTTCCGAAGGCTTTACTCGAAATACCGCAGCCGCCTCTGAATTTACTTATTATTGGTGATCTCCCAAAAGAAGACCTCGTATATTTATGTGTCGTTGGATCTCGGAAGTTCACGAGCTATGGACGTGAAGCCTGTGAAAAAATAATCGCGGGACTTCAAGGTTACCCTATTGCGATCGTGTCGGGCTTTGCCATGGGTATCGACACCATTGCCCATAAAGCGGCTATGCGTGCTGGACTTAAAACGCTCGTATTTCCTGGTTCCGGACTTTCGGCCGAAGCGATGTACCCAAAAACAAACATCGGCCTCATAGAAGAAATAGTAAGCAATGGAGGCTGTTTAATTTCAGAATTCGAGCCCGACTTCAAAGCCACCCAATGGAGCTTCCCAATGCGGAACAGACTCATGGCAGGTATTTCAAAAGCAGTGCTTGTGATCGAAGGCGAAGAACGTTCAGGTACACTTATTACCGCGCGGCTCACCGTGGAATACAATCGAGATTTACTTGCCGTACCTGGGTCAATATTTTCGTCGAGTTCAAAAGGTACAAATAAACTCATCCGCCAAGGAGCGACACCCATAACATGCGCTGAAGATGTGCTCGAAGCTCTTGGTTTTGAAAAGCCAAAAGATGAAGAGAGACAACAAAAGCTATTTGCTGATTTGTCGCCAGAAGAAAGCAAAGTTATAAAACTACTACGAGAACCAATGGCGAGAGATGATTTAATCAGAGAGCTTAAAATCCCAACAGCAGAAGCAAATGCAGTCATCTCAGTGATGGAAATAAAAGAAGTAATAAAAGAAGAAATGGGTGAAATAAGGCTTATATAATAAGGTTATTTTACTTGACTTTTTCACAAAAAGATGCTACTATATATAGAGATAGGCTGATTTTTAGCCTAAAACTAATTCTTTAAATAAATTTAGGAGATTGTAGAAAATGAAAAAATTGTTAGTCCTTGTGGTGTTTGTATTTTTGCTCGCTTTGTCATCGTTTGCGCAAAGTAAAAAAGTTCAGTGTGTTTTTGGGAGTGAAAACTTTCCCGGCATCAAGCCCGGCGAGGTTTTTATTAACACAACTACCAAAGCCAAGTTTTCGTCTTTCAAATGGAAAACTAAACGGCTTGGAAAAGTTGCGTATGTTTGCGAGGGCGCAGATAAAAAATTAAAGGAGTATCCTCTTTTTGTTGCGAAAGAAGAATTTATTCGGAGTCAGATAATTAATTCTCCGGTAAGAATCTTAACTCTTTACCTTCTTTTTGGAAGGGAAAAAACAACAAATAAGAAGCCTACACCTGCCCCTGTTCCGACAACAGGAAATCCGTTTTAATCAAACCGCTTGCAGACGAAGAAAAATCGTCTCGGCGGTTTTTCTTTTATGTACTTTTTAATTTTAAATTTGCAAAAAAAATCTCTTTCATGTAATACTAGTCACTGATGAATCCCGTAGTAGAAAATGGCATTGCATTTTTATGACGGCTTTATTTAAAATAATAAGCAAAATTTATTAGCATAATATCTTTATTTATAGCTTGCGCCTTTGGCGCGATGCCATTTTTCACTACAGGATGAAATTATTAATTGTTGAGTCACCATCAAAAGCGAAAACAATCGAGAAATATCTCGAAGGCGCTTTTACTGTTCGTGCGTCTGTCGGACACATTCGTGACTTACCAAAATCAAATAAGGCAGCTATCGATATCGAAGGTGGATTTATTCCTCATTATGAAATCTCAAAAGGCAAAGAAAAAGTAGTACACGAATTGCAGGAACTCGCAAAAAAAGCTACTGATATACTGCTCGCGACTGACCCCGACCGCGAAGGTGAAGCAATAGCCTGGCACATCGAAGAGCTTTTAAAACAAGACAAAAAAATCAAAGCGCCAATTGAACGCGTAGCTTTCCATGAAATCACTAAGGCCGCAGTAGAAGAAGCACTCAAGCATCCACGTAAAATAGATACACATCTACGTAAAGCTCAGGAAGCACGCAGAGTGCTCGATCGACTCGTGGGCTACGACCTTTCAGGGCTCATATGGAAAAAAGTGCGTTACGGACTTTCGGCAGGCCGGGTTCAATCCCCTGCACTTCGGATAATTATGGAGCGGGAGCGAGAAATCCGTGCTTTTATTCCAGAGAAATATTGGAGAATACGAGGACTTTTTGATACAGCCAAAGGTGACAAGCTAACATTAGAATGCAGTGAAGAACCACGAGATGAAAAGCTGGTGGAAAAAATAATGGAAGCAGGTAAAGCGGGTACTTGGAGCATTTTAGGCGTAAAAGAATCAGAACAAAAACGTTCACCACGGGCACCATTTACGACTTCAACACTTCAACAGACAGCGAGTTCTCGCCTTGGCTATTCTCCTTCGCGTACAATGCAGCTTGCACAGAAGTTGTATGAGGCTGGACATATTAGCTATATGCGTACAGACAGTACGAATTTATCTGTGGCAGCCCAAGATCAGATTTTATCTTTTGTAAAAAAAGAATACGGTACCGAGTATGCTGAAAAAAGGACATATAAAACAAAATCTAAAAATGCCCAAGAAGCACACGAAGCAATACGACCGACACATATAGAGAAGTTGCATGCAGGCACGGACGAACAACAAAAACTGTATCGACTCATTTGGGAGCGGGCTATTTCCTCACAAATGACCGATGCAAAGTTACTCAAAACAAAAATTACCGCAAATTTGGCTAACTTGGCGACCTGGTCGCCAAGTGCACATGGCGACCAGGGCGCCAAGGACAAGGATATTACAGACTTTAATGCAAAAGGTTCACGACTTCTTTTTCCTGGATGGCTCAAGGTAGATACCGGTGCACGAGGTGACGATGTCGAGTTACCACTATGTAAAGTTGGAGAAAAGTTAAAATTACTAAATTTGATAAGCGAAGAAAAATTTACCGAACCACCAGGGCGTTATAGCGAAGCGGGACTTGTGAAAGAACTTGAAAACCGAGGTATTGGTCGGCCTTCTACGTATGCATCTATTATGCGAACAATTGAAGACAGAGGCTATGTCCACAAAGAAGGCAAGACGTTATTCCCTACCGATACGGGCGAAGTCGTGTCTGATTTTCTTGAAGCACATTTTGCAAATTATATTTCTGATACATTCACTGCCGAGATGGAAGATGAACTGGATGAAATTTCACGTGGGGAACGTGAGTATGAAAAAACTCTCAAAGATTTCTACGGACCATTTTTGAAAGAAGTGAAAGCAAAAGACAAACTCGATAAGGCGACAAATCTGGGCGATGCTCCAGAAAATATGAAGTGTCCCAAATGCGGTAGTGAGATGATCATCAAACTCGCGCGTGTGGGTAAATTTTATTCGTGTTCAAAATATCCTGATTGTGATGGAGCACTAATGCTCGACGGTACTCAACTACAAGGCCCAAAGGAAACTGGCGAACCATGCCCACAGTGTTCTTCGCCTGCAGTAGCTTTGGCTGAAGCCGAAGGTAAAAGAAAAAAAGATATGGGTGGTAAATTAGTAGTACGTGAACGCAGAGATGGCTCAGGAACATTTATTTCATGTTCAAGGTACCCAAAATGTAAATATGTAAAAAGCGATGAGGCTGATGAAGCTAAAAAGCGAACTGGAGTAATGTGTCCAGAGTGTAAAACTGGAGATATTTCAGAGAGACGTGGAAGATTTGGTGTTTTCTACTCTTGCTCTAACTATCCAAAATGTAAGTTTGCGATAAAAGCTAAACCTACCGGCAATATATGTAAAGAATGCAGTAGTTTAATGATGGAAGGCACGAAAACAATTCCTGAGCGTTGTAGTAATAAGGCATGTAAAATGCACAACCCTCATAAATTAAATAAGATAGCATAGCTCAAATTTAAAACGTGTTTATTTTTGTGAATAGCTCTTAGAAATGCTAAAATAGCATCTATGCCAGATGTGAAAGAAATTCTAAGCCTCATGCCAAACAAGGCTAATAAAAAAGATGAGGAGCTCATAAAAAAAGCTTTTATTGTGGCCGAGAATGCTCACGCAGGACAAAAACGTAATTCAGGTGAGCCTTATTTTGTACACCCTTTTGAAACAGCAAAAACCCTCGCTGCTCTCGGCATGGATACTCAAACGATCGCTTCGGGGTTGCTACATGATGTTTTAGAAGATACCGAAACCTCAGAAGAGCAAATCAAGAAAGAGTTTAACGATGATATTTTATTTTTAATAAAAGGTGTAACTAAACTCTCGACTCTAAAATACAGTGGGTATGAGCGGCATGTGGAGAGTTTGCGTAAATTTTTCATGGCAATGGCGAACGACCTGCGAGTAGTTATCATAAAACTCGCTGACCGGCTCCATAATTTGAAGACATTAGAATTTGTCCGTGAAGACAAACGTCGTCGCATAGCTCTCGAATCTATCAGTGTGTATGCGCCCCTTGCCAACCGACTCGGGATGGGAAAATTAAAAGGTGAAATAGAAGATGCCGCATTCCCCTACGTATACCCGAAAGAGTATAAGGAGATGGAAGAAATTTTAAAAGAAAGCAAAGGGTTGTATCAGAGAAATTTAATGGAAGTAAGTGATCGACTTAAAAAAGAACTTGAAAAAAATAAAATAAAATTTACTGAAATAGACTATCGAGTAAAACATAAATATAGTCTCTACAAAAAACTTTTGAAGTACGATATGGATATAAATAAAGTGTACGATGTTGTCGCGCTTCGTGTCGTTGTAGAAAATATAGAAGAGTGTTACCGCGTACTGGGGCTTATTCATTCAATGTGGACTCCTTTACCAGGTCGTATCAAGGATTATATCGCCCTGCCAAAACCAAATGGATACCAATCATTGCACACTACGGTCTTTACTGGCTCTGGTAGTTTCGTAGAAATACAGATAAAAACAGAAGACATGCACAACGAAGCGACATATGGTGTGGCGGCTCACTTCGCGTACAAAGAGCGTAGTAAAAAGAAAAAAGATGTTAGCAAACTAAAATTCCAATGGATCGAAGATTTGAAAAATCTCCAGTATTCGCCTGGCCAGCCTAAAAAATTTATTGAGCGACTGCACATCGATTTCTTTAGTGATCGTATTTTCGTATTTACTCCGCGAGGCGACGTGGTTGATTTACCTGAAGATTCAACTCCGATCGACTTCGCCTATGCAATACATTCTGATATCGGTAATCATACTTCAGGAGCAAAGATAAATGACAAGATGTCACAGATATTTTCCAAACTTAAAAATGGAGATATTGTGAATATTATAATAAACAAAAATTCTAACCCTTCAAACAAATGGCTTAACTACGTGAAAACTACTATGGCCAGGAAGCATATCAAGTCGTATCTTGAAAAGCATAGTTTGCTTAGTAAATTGAAATCTTTCGGTAGTTAGAAACTAAACACTAAAGTTCGTTATATTATAGAGGTCAGTGTCATCTTTTTCTATCTCATCTTTACTTCTATCATCAAGTGGAGTGTCGAGTGCAATTTCATCTGATCCTATTGGTGCGGTACTTGCGATATGTTTTTCTAACATTGTAGCTTGGGGTGGTAGTGCCGTTTCACTTCCGGCGATGTTTGATTTTTGAATTAATTTGAGGATCTCACGTAGGTCTTCATTAGAAAAGAAATCTATTTTGATTTGGCCACCAAGTTCTCGCCTGTCTATGTGTACACGCGTGCCGAGCTTTTCCTGAAATTCCTCTTCGAGCTCTATTATCTCTGGATCGGGCATAAATTCCTTCTTACGAATACGATCATAGGCTATTTTTCGGGCAAGTTTTTCAGCTTCGCGGACGGTGATTTTTCTATATACTATTTCTTTAAAAAGTACCATTTGTTCTTGTGGGTGATCGACGAGCATGAGGAGGGGTCGAGTATGACCATCGGTGAGTTTGCCTTCGGACAATGCATTCAATATTTCTTCCGGTAGATTTAAAATTCGGAGCGAATTAGATACGTATTCCCTACTTTTACCCATTTTCTTTGCTATATCTGCATGAGTAAATTTGAATTCATTGGCGAGTCGGTAAAAGGCGCGAGCTCTGTCCACTGCGTTCAAATCTTCGCGTTGTAAATTTTCAATAATTGCGAGCTCGAGTTTCATCATACTTGTATCACCTGTTCGTATGATGGCTGGTACTTGCGATACACCAGCAAGCATCGCCGCCCGAAGTCGGCGCTCACCGGCGATAAGTTCGTACTCAGTTTTAAGTCCTCCACCTTCAATTTCGAGCTCGACGCGCGATACGGTGAGGGGTTGGAGGACGCCGTATTGCTTGATTGAGTCAGCTAAATCCTGCAACCGAGCAGCGTCAAAGTCCCGTCGGGGTTGGTATGGGTTTGGCTTGATTTTATCGGTGTCGATCCAGAAAATTGAATTGGAATATATCGTGTTCATGGGAATATTTTAACACAAAAGTTTTTATTTTAATAATTTGATTAAAGTGCAGATTTTGTGTAAAATGTGTGGATTGTATTGAGCTGCCGCGGTGGCGGAATTGGTAGACGCAATTGACTCAAAATCAATCGAGGGCAACCTCATGAGAGTTCGATTCTCTCCCGCGGCACATATAATTAATGGAAAAGTCTAATAAACATCCTTTCATAGTTTGCATAACTGGACCTATGGGTGCAGGTAAATCTTCTGTTACAAAAGCTCTAGCAGAAAAGTTTGAAAAAAGTGCATACATAAAAGTTGACCACATTCGAAAAATGATTGTAGGGGGACATATTAGCCCAAGAGAAGAAAACTATGAAGAACAGCAAAACCTAAATATTAAAAACGTATGTATTTTAACTAAAAATTTCCTCGAATCAGGTTTTAATGTTTTTATTGACGATGTGGCAGGAAAGTCAAAGTTAGAAAAATTTCAGGCATTTTTCCCAGGGCACACTTTACATATTTTTCTGCTCTTGCCTTCCCTTGATGTGACTCTAGAGCGCTTTCATGGTCGCGGAGGGGCAAGTGAAAAATTGGAAAAAAGAAATCTGTTTCTACATGAGAAATTCAGTTTACGAAAGGATGAACTTGATTGG
Source organism: Candidatus Nomurabacteria bacterium (assembly GCA_031425235.1). Taxonomy (GTDB): domain Bacteria; phylum Patescibacteriota; class Minisyncoccia; order Phycocordibacterales; family UBA9973; genus UBA9973. The sequence goes on along the minus strand of JANPIZ010000008.1, from coordinate 146,928 downwards.
TGTGTGATAGATTCGAGCAATCAAACTGCAGAAGAAACTGTCGATGAAATTTTTAATCAATTAGTTAAATAAAAAATGGACAAAATTATAAAAAAAAAGGCTCCAACTTCAATTGATTTTCAAGTGAATGGTGGCAAAAAATTACATGGGAGTATTCAAACCAACTTTTCAAAAAATGGCTCTGTCGGTCTTCTTTGTGCTTCCCTTTTGAATAGCGGCACCACTACCTTGCATGGCATAGCCCGCATTGAAGAAGTGTATAGAGTAATCGAGATTCTAGAAAGTATTGATGTAAAAATAAAATGGACAGATACAAATACTTTAACTATACAACCCCCAAAAAAATTCAATCTAAAAAATATAAATGTAGAGTCTGCAGTGAAAACTCGCTCTATCGTAATGTTGATAGGACCTTTGATACATAAAATGCAATTTTTCCAAATCCCCCACGCGCAGGGTTGCAACCTTGGCAAGCGCACTATCGCTGCCCACATTTATGCCCTCGAAAAACTTGGAGTAAAGATAAAAGTAAACACAAACAATTATGGCATCACAGCGAAGAAATTAAAACCGAGTGAAATTGTGATGTACGAATCTGGAGACACTGCTTGTGAAAATGTTCTTACAGCCGCTGCTCTTGTAAATGGTAAGACAATCATAAGCTTTGCGAGCGCAAATTACATGGTACAAGAAGTGTGTTTTTTCTTAGAAGCACTAGGTGTCCAAATTGATGGCATAGGAAGCTCCACGCTTACTGTGCATGGAGTAAGTGAAATAAATAAAAACATAGAATATTGGAACAGTGAAGACCCTATCGAGTCCATGATGTTTATATCAGCTGGAATTATTACTGACTCACATTTAAAAATTACTCGAGCGCCCATCGATTTCTTGTCTCTAGAACTTGAAAAATTGAAACGAATGAATTTGAAATATAAAATTTCAAAAACTTATTTTTCTTACAATGGTCGTACCAAGCTTGCCGACATAGAAATATTTCCTAGTAAGCTGGTAGCCCTAAACGACAAACTCCACTCAAATCCTTACCCAGGAATAAACATAGACAACCTTCCCTTCTTTGTACCTGTTGCGATAAGAGCAAAAGGCACGAGCATGATCCACGATTGGGTTTATGAAAATCGGGCTATATATCTCACAGAGCTCAATCGCCTGGGAGCAAACATCACTCTCGCGGATCCACACCGCCTTTATATTGTGGGTGGAACGCATTTAAAAGCTGCTCAGGTGGTTTGCCCGCCGGCACTAAGGCCTTCTATGGTGATACTCATATCCATGCTTGCAGCGCCCGGAACTTCAATTTTAAGAAATGTGTATATGATAAATAGAGGCTATGAAGACATAGTCCGACGTTTGAATTCTATTGGAGCAGATATAAAGATATTAAAGTAAGACAATTAATAAACATTTTTACCATACCATTCAAGTCTCGCTTTTTCTATTTCTGTCTCAATTTTAATTATTTCTCCATTAATATTAGTTTCCAATTGAATTTTTATAGTTGAGGTATTTGGATCTACTTCTAAAACTTTTAAGTCCATAACTTTAGGAACTTCTGCTCTATCTTTTAATTTAGTTTTAGCTATTTCTGTAATCCAGTCAATAATGTGAATTATTTGAGCATTCTTTATATAATCACCTTTTGCTGGTGGAACATTAATAGATTTAACAAAAGAATCTTCTTTTACATCATCTTTAGCTTTTTTCCAAGCTTCTAAATAATCACGCTCAACTACATTTTCCTTATTTTTATCTTCCTCAATTTTTTTTGGTTTATTGTTTTCAAAATACTCCATTTTCTCCATATCTATGATACCCATATGATTTTATGCTAAACTACTTAAGTTTTAATATATAAATTGTAAACAATACACATAATTTAAGCAAATATGAAGAAAAAACCTACAATCATTGTAATATTGGGTCAGACAGCTACAGGCAAAAGTAACCTCGCTGTACAAATTGCTAAAAAAGTACGCGGCGAAGTTATCTCTGCTGATTCACGTCAAGTATACACAGGCCTTGATATTGGGACCGGTAAAATAACTAAGAAAGAAATGAAGGGCGTGCCTCATTACTTGCTTGATGTCGCTAAACCGAAAAAAAGATTCACCGTTGCCCAGTTTAAAAAACTTGCTGAAGAAAAAATTGAGGATATTTTAACACGAGGCAAAACTCCAATCATTTGCGGAGGTACGGGTTTTTATATTGATGCTATTACTAAAGGGGTATTTTTCCCTGAAGTTCCACCAAATGTAAAACTGAGGAAAATTCTAGAACACAAAACAGAGGCAGAACTTTTTAAAATGTTGCAAAAACTTGACCAGAGGCGAGCAAAAGATATAGACAAAAAAAATGAACAGCAAAATAAAGTTCGGTTGGTACGAGCGATCGAGATAGCAAAAGCTTTAGGCAAAGTCCCTAAAATTCAAGAACTAAAACCGAAGTATACATTTATTAAAATTGGCCTAACTTTGCCGACAGAAGAGCTGCAAAAAAAAGTGACTAAAAGAGTGGGGCAAATGTTTAAACAAGGGTTACTAAAAGAAATAACTAAGCTCAAAAAACCTGTTCACCTAGGCGGGATGGGTGTGTCAGATAAAAGGTTAAAAGAGTTTGGCTTTGAATATTACAAACCGACACCAGAGCGAGTAATCATAGAAACCATAAAGTATTCGAAGCGCCAGATTACTTGGTTTAAAAGAGATAAACAAATCAAATGGTTTTCTTCTCTTGAATCCAAAAAAATCCAAGAATTTCTTAAAGAAAAAATTTAAGTTTATTACTTGGCCGCGTGGTCGAGGGCTTCGTTGGTTTTCTTTTTTACCAAGTGTCCGAGTCCTGGTATAAGCGAAAGCAGTACTATAATTATCATGACATAGAGCAAGTAATGTTGAATTTGCGGAAACGATCGGCCGAGGAAATATCCACCGAGCACAAAAACCGAAGACCACACTAAAGCTCCGAGGAAGTTATAGCGAAGGAACTTAGCATAATCCATGCGCACCATACCAGCGACTATCGGTAAAAAAGTCCGCACTACTGGTACAAACCGTCCCATGACCATGGCGTACAAACCATGTTTTTCTAAGAACGCATGCGCCTCATCTGTATACTTTTTCTTGAAAATTTTTCTAAAAAATGGGTATTGATATAAAAAGTCGAGCTTTGTGCCTATGTAATACCCTACTATCCCCCCAAAAAAAGCTGCAAGGAATATAATAAACGTAAGGGTAAGAACATTAAAGCCCATTTGTGGAGCAAGTAATCCGGCTGTAAATAAAAGGCTGTCGCCTGGTAGAGGGAAAAATATGCCGGACTCAAGAAATACGATAATAATGATACCAATGTATCCAAAATGTGTAACTAAATATGGAATATCAAATAAATTTTGCATGGCGGGCGATGAGAGAATCGAACTCCCGCCAACGGTTTTGGAGACCGTTGTTCTGCCACTAAACTAATCGCCCGAATATACTGTAAACAACAAAACCCTGTCACATTGATGAACAGGGTTAGTTTACCAGAAAAACTGTCAAAAATCTATTTTTTGAGTTCTTTGTGTGGAGTTTGCTTTCGGCATCGTTTGCAGAATTTGTTCAACTGAAGCTTTTTAACTACAAGCTTCTTGTTTTTACTTGAAATATAGTTGATTTCCTTGCACACTGTGCAGCCAAATTTTATAAGTCTATCTTGTGACATGCCTATTATATTAGTATAAAATCCTTTAAAAAGCAAGACTATTTACTACATGCTTGTTTTTAACTTCTGTTCTCGCTCAAAGCGCTCAATAGCAAGCTCTATCAGCCTATCCATGAGTTTTGCTTGTGGTAAACCACTCGCCTCCCAGAGCTTTGGGTACATGCTGATGTTCGTAAAACCAGGGATTGTATTTATTTCGTTAACGTATACCTTGCCAGTCTTTGTCAGAAAAAAATCAACTCGAGCCATACCTTCGCACGCAAGAACTTGAAAAGTTTGGATAGCTAATTCTTGGATTTTTTTGGTAGTTTTTTTATCTATTTTTGCTGGAATTTCCGCAACTGAACCTTCGTCGATATATTTGGCGCCGTAAGAATAAAAGTCTTGATTTGCGATAATTTCACCTGGGACTGAAGCCATTGGATACTCATTGCCGAGTACGGCACATTCTATTTCTCGTGCTTGTATGTTTTCTTCGACGATTACTTTGGTATCAAATTGGAAGGCTTCTTTTATTGCTTTTTTGAACTCAACTTCATTTTTTACTTTACTGACCCCAATAGATGAGCCCATATTTGCAGGTTTAATAAAAAGTGGCAGTCCAAGTTCTTTTTTTATAGTGTTAAAATTTACTTTCTCTCCAGAGGATATTGTTCTAAATTTTCCGATAGGAACACCCGCATCACGTAAAAGTCGTTTCATTATATCTTTGTCCATGCCAACAGCTGAGCCAAGCACGCTCGGCCCGACAAAGGGTATACCCGCAATTTTAAAAAGTCCTTGGATACTTCCATCTTCACCAAAAGGTCCGTGTAGTACAGGAAAGACAACATCAACCTGTGCTACTGTTTTCAGGCTCGAATTATTGATATTAGTCAAAGCACCTTGATTTTGAGGATACAGGGCTACTTCTTTACTTGAGCTATTTAACTTTATCAGTTTTGGGTTATTGCTATTCAATAAATAATTAGATGTATCACTGAGAAGCCATCGGCCTTCCTTGTTTATACCTATGGGTACAATGTCGTATTTTTTCGGGTCGAGTGAATTGATTACATTACGTGCGGACTGGAGAGAAACCTCATGTTCAGCAGACTTACCTCCAAATAAAACTCCAATTTTTAGTTTCCCACGCCTAGGCGGGATAAATTTCTTTACCATAAGTTAAAGTATACTCCCAATTTTTTCAGTTTGCAAAAATCAGCTTAAAAAGAGAAAACCACCTACAAGTGCTAGGTGGCTCCTTGTTGGTGGTTTATGGTTCGTGGGGATATCTGCATTTACTGCAGGATCCTAAATAATAATTTCCACTGCCGCAATTTGGACAGGGTTCCGTTACTTTTTCACACTCGCACTCCATACTAGTGTGACTGTATCCACAGCGACATTTTTCATCATAGGATTCAGTAATTTTCCTACGACACTTCATGCAATACATATTTCTATTCCTCCTCTAAATCTATATAACCATATATCTAAATATATTACAATTTTATTTCAAAAAAGCACTTTTTAAGTCGCGCGGGAGTTTTGTGAGATGTTTATAACCGCTTTTTGTAATTAGTACCATATCTTCTATTCTCACTCCCCCAAAACCTTTTATATAAATTCCTGGTTCAACTGTCATTACACATCCTGCCGGTACTATATCCTCACTTTTTGGCTTAAAATTTGGCCATTCGTGGATCACCGTGCCTACTCCATGCCCGAGTCCATGTTTAAAATTATCAGGATACTTCTTTGCTATAAAATCTCTGGCAACCTTATCTATCACCGCACATCTTCGCTCGCCGGACTTTATTTTTTCTAGGGCGAGGTTCTGTGCTTTCAGTACGGCTTCGTAAATTTTTATTTGCTTCTTTCTTTTTTCTTCTGGTGCTTTGCCCCAGAAAAAGGTACGGGTCATATCCGAACAATAGTGATTGACTGTCGTGCCGATGTCGAACATGACCAAGTCCCCTTCTTCCAGTTTTGTTTTATTTGGCACGTGGTGAATGTTTGCTGTATTTTTACCGAAGGCGACAATTGGAGCAAATGATAAAATAGGCGCCCCATGTTTTACGAAAGCTTTTTTTATAAAAGCCTCTACTTCGAGCTCAGTAATTCCATCTTTTAAATATTTTAAGGCGTCGAGCAAAACTCGCTCACTTATTCTTTGAGCTTTAATTATATTCGCAAGTTCTTTTTTATTTTTTACAGCTCGAATATCGTGAATTAATTTTGTTTTTACTTTTTTCATATACTATCATGCTAGTACGCTGATACTTCTCTACTAAGTTTAGTAAACTTCTTGTTGATAACATTTTTCACAATACAATACCGGTGCATGCTCTTTAGTATATACTGTTTCAACTTCAACACTACACTTATCACATTTTCTCTTAAAAATGTTTAGTTTTGGTCTCCTGTCCATCCGGCGCAAGTGTCTGATGCTAAAGCATACTCTCGGTAGTGGAATATTCATTTTCCTATAAAAATTGAGCTCATTTGGAGTTATGCGAAACGCTCCAACTGATTCTGGATTATCTTTTTCTCCGCACTCTATGATTTCATTGAGTATGGCGTCAGTTACTTCTTCTATTGTGTCTGGCAGATCCTTAGCTTTGACTGTCGTCTGGTGGACTACTTTTTCCTTGTCTTTCCATTTATAACCGCGAGACAAAGCTTCCTCTTGTGAAAGTGGAAAATAATAATTTGCGATGGTTTCATTATAAGCATGATCTGAAAATTCTGGAGGAAAAAATTCCCCAAATTTATATTCAATACCAGTATTACTTATAAAAGGCATTTTTTGCATATGCTTAATAATTTTTTCTTTTAAAATTTCATATTCTTCTTTCGAATACTTCTTGTTTAGAATAGAGTATTCGCCTTTCTTTAGACCCACGCAACCAAAGCAGTTTCGTGCACCAGGACATGTGTTGCAGTAATACAGATCTGTTGCTCCCATCCAACACTGAAAGCAAAAGTATAATCTGGCAACATTGAGACCAGCATTAGTTGTCTCATAGATTTGCTCGGCTTTGTTGCCCCATTCGAAAAAATCCATACAATCTTCGGCATTGAAAACCATGAATAAATATTTGCCATCTTTTACATTGACGCAATCAAATGATTCATGAACATTTTTGCAACCCGAAAACCAGTTACCAGACACTTGCTCAGATTTTAATGAAGCCACAGCTCTTTGTGGAAATTTCTTTCTAAACTCTTCAAACTCTTTCTTTAGCTTCTCAACGTTAGAAAATTTATTGAGTCCCATGTTTGCTAATTTTTTGACGTACTCTTCTTTTGTATATTTTTTATTCCAAATACAGCACTCTGCGTTGACTAAATTAACACATAAAGTTGAATTTGAGGTGTTTTTACAACTGTATAAAAAGCTGGAATCACGGGAATCTTTGCATTCTTGACTATATTTTAAGTTGTAACAATTTTCTACATTTATACATTCATAACAAAGATCTGAGTCAAAAATCCATATTGAGTCAGCGCAATTTCGAGTGTACTTGGCGTTATACACATACAAACAATCCTCTGGATAAGAAGCTCGAAAAGCCATGTATGAGTTTTTTGGATAAGATACTCTATGAGTATACGCACTATTAATTGTTTGACCTTGTTGTGTCAGAGCCATACGCGGTACTTTATTTTGGAGCTCTAAAAATTGCTCTAAAAAGGGTCTGGTCTCATCGAAATCCATCCCATATTCATATGCATCCCATTTGTCAGAATACCACTCCGATGTCTCATAGACAGGAAAAAGTGTTTTAGGTGGATACATGCTAAAAATATCTTTTTGAGTCAGGTCGCATTTACGTTTGTATAACACCATTTCATTTGAATGGAGAAATCTACGCGTAAGTCTACAGTTCGGACAAAAGGTCGGCGGTGGAACTTTTATTTTTTCATAAAAGTTAAAGTCTCCAGATTCTATTACAAAATCTGTTTTACAATTTTGACAATTTTTTGTTTCACTTGTCATAATTTAAATTTATTTTTGTCTAGAATAACTTAGCTATGTCGTGATATGTTACGACAACCATGAGAAGTATAAGTAGTCCGAACCCGATCATGTTCGCAGTGTTCGCTATTTTGGGAGTTATCGGTGAGCCTTTTATTTTTTCTATAATGAGGAAGAAGAGTCGCCCACCATCGAGTGCAGGGAAAGGTATCGCGTTTATAATTCCTAGATTTATAGATATAAGTGCTGCAAAGGATAATAGGTATACGAATCCGAATTGGTACGCATCGCCTACAATACCGACCATACCCACTGGGCCAGTAACTGCATCCAGACTGCCTTTACCTTTTAAACCATCGGTAATAAGCGTGTAAAGCCCCACCACTGTGCCCTTTGTAACAATTAGGGTAAGTTTAGCTCCTTCGTAAAAAGCTTTAAAAATAGGCAATTTTGCGGTTCCTATTTGATCCATGGATATGCCTATGGTAGCTTCTCCAGTTCCTGAGTTTTGATCTGGCATTATGAATGCTATTTGTTCTTCAGTATTACCACGAGTATATGTGATTCCTAATACTGGAGATAGTTGACCTGCAAGTTGGCCTTCTTTAGAGACTGATCCTTCTTTAACAATAAAATCTTTCAATTGATCCGGGCTTGGATTTTTAATTCCTTGACTAGCTGCTAAATCTGAAGAAGTTGTAGAATCTATAGCAATTATTTTGTCGCCAGATTGCAGACCCGCTTTCATTGCGGGTGAATCAGGAGCCACAGAAACTACCACAAGGCTCACATTTGATAATTCATATTTTGGGTCAGCGCTATTTACTGAGGTAGGCAAGCCGGACATAAATCCGATAGAAAAAAGTAGCCACGCAAGCAAAAAGTTTGCTGCTACGCCCGCCATAAGAACGATGGCCTGCTGCCATTTTGGTTTATGTACGAAGCTTCGCGCAGCATCAGGTCCATTTATATTTTCTTCATTTGGATCTTCCCCGAAAATTTTCACAAAGCCACCGATCGGTAGTAAATTGACAGTGTACTCTGTCTCCCCTATTTTCTTACCAAATAATTTTGGTGGAAAACCGAAACCAAATTCATCTACGCGTATACCGAATTTTTTAGCAGAAAAAAAGTGACCACATTCGTGAACAAGAACGAGAACAAGTAAGATTACGATAAAGATAAGTATGCTCATATATTATATATTTTTGTTATTATTAGGTTTAAGTTTTGATATTACTTTAACCAGTGTTTGTAATCTTAATTTAATACCGTTTAATACGAGTTCTCTGTCATTTTCTGATAATTCAATTTCCGATCTTTTTACAATTTGTTTGAAAGCATCGGACTCAAGATTACCATAATTATTTAAAAGAGTCGTTGATTTATTTTTAATAGTTTCCAGTATTTCGTCTTTATTTATGTCTTCAGAAAAGTATTTGTTAGTAAACTTAGCTTCAAATATTTTTTCTAACATTTCTGGATCACGAGTTTTTTTAATTTTTTCCAGCCATTGCCAAGAAGGGTTATTGAAATCAAAGAAAACATACTTTCCATTAGCTTCATCTGTGATTAAGTTGTGGTGTTCAGAAAGCCCGTCTTGTTTTGCAATGATTTGATCTCGCTCACTTGTGCTGCGCTCATAATATTTATGATCAAAATCTTCAAATCCTAAATTTAATAATAACATATCAGCTTTTAATTGAGGAACGATATTATTTTCAGTCGATTCAATTTTACTGAAATCTTGCTTATGAGCATAATATACATTATCAACCTTTATAATATCAGTAACATTTACTACCCCTTTTAGAAAAAGGGACAAAAGCATTTGTGCCTTTGGATTGCTCTCTGGTTTCATTTCGTAAAACACTTCACCAGTCTCTTTGTCGGTAAAGGTTCTGATATGTCTTTCTTCGTCGTTCTCAATTCTTGTTCTATTTTGTTTAATTTCCTCATCTGCCAAAAAGCCTAACTTCACTGATGGACTTATCAATGAGTAATTATTTGGATTACCAAGATTAGTTGCTACTTGTTTCGTGATTGGCTTTTCAAGCATAATACAATAAGACCAGACCTACCCCATTACTTCTTTCTCTTTTTTATCGAAAGTCGCTTCTAGGTTTGCGTTAGCTTCGTTGATAATCTTTTGAAGTTCTTCTTTGGCGGTAAATTTTTCGTCTTCTGTCATTGTTGCGTTGTCCATATCTTTAATTACATTTTCCCGTTCTTGGCGAACAGTGATACGTGACTCTTCAAGTTTTTCTTTGAGTATTTTTACAAGCGACCGACGAGACTCCGTGGTGAGCTGAGGGAAAATTACTCGCATACCTCCATCGTCTACAGCGACGGAAAGGCCGAGGTTGGCACCCATGATGGCTTTTTCAATACCTTTTATTTGAGTTTTATCCCATGCGGTAATGCGAAGGGTTTTCGGATCTTCGATGGCAACTGATGCCACATTCTTAAGTGGCACATATGAACCGTAAGACTCTACACTAATACTGTCGAGTACCATAGGTGAGGCACGTCCGACATTGAGTTCTCGATATTCCTTGCCGAGAAATTCCTCTACTTTCTTTAATTCTGATTTGAAATTTGAAAAATTATACTGCATAGCTATATTCTATCACGTAAAATCTATTTTGAGAAACTAGGAGTAATGAGAGCCACTGATTCCATTAATGTCTTTGGTGAACTCCCCGGCTGACGTAAATATTTTCTAACATTAAAAATATGATCAAATACCTCTCCAGAAAGAGTAGATTTTGACATTTTTGAGTGCAGGGTAGATTCAAGCATGTTCAGGAATTGCAAAGATTTGGAACGAATCGAATCGGTAGCAACCACACTTTCATCTTCATCCTCGTCTTCTGTTAGTAATTCTTTCAAAAAATCGATTCTAGCTTTCGGTGTCATGGTAATAAATTCTTCCGCTCCCTTTAATTTAGAGCTATGGTCTTGAGTATTTGTAATAACGTAAAATCTAGAAATAAGAGTTTTTATAAATGTGCTTGTATCTGGCACTACGATAAAAAAATGAGTGTTATGTATGGGCTCTTCGAAAAGTTTAAGGAGGCTGTTTTGAGCTTCAAGTAAAAAATTGTTTGCTGAAATAATGAATATTCTTTTAGCATTTTTTTCTTCCGACAACCCGCGTTCTGTGGCGTATGATTTGAGCGTGCGAGCATTATCAACTTTAAAAGAGTCGAGATGTATCTGTACAACATCAGGATTATTGATAATTTTCATATCAATACTTTCTAAAAAAGAAGTAATTTCTTGTGTTATGGATTCTCTTTCGCCCTCTATGAGGTATGCGTGATGTAGATTTTCTTTATTGAAATGATGTTTGATCATAAAATCAAATTATCTCTTACTGAGTACGGCTTTTTTATATACGTCCAAGTGGTCTAGCGCGATACCAGTACCTTTTACTACGCAAAATAATGGATCTTCAGCGAGCGATGCTTTTACTCCAGTTTTTAAATAAATCAAATCAGTAAAATTCCGTAGCTGTGATGAGCCTCCGGTCATAATAATACCATGGTCAATAATATCTGAAGCAAGCTCTGGTGGGGTTTCTTGCAGTACTGCTTTTATTGCTTTCACTATTTGTTTCAATTCAGGGTCAATTGCACGCACTATTTCATTGGTAGAGACTTGAGCACTACGAGGTAAACCTTGGATAAAATCACGGCCCTTTATGGTTACTTGAAGTTCTTCGTCAAGCGGCACAGCGGCGCCTATTTTAATTTTTACTTCTTCAGCTGTTCGGTCACCTATAGCCAGGTTAAAAGTTTTCTTAATATAATCTGCAATCGCTGCATCTATTTTATTACCTGCGCACTTTACAGAAGTAGAGGCTACAATACCACCGAGTGAGATAACAGCGACGTCAGTAGTACCTCCACCTATATCAACTACCATATACCCCTTCGATTCGTAGATAGGAATACCGGCACCAATAGCCGCTAAAATCGGCTCCTTGACGACATATGCATTTTTAGCGCCTGCGCGTATCGCAGCTTCTACTACCGCCCTTCGTTCGGTTGAAGTTACGCCTGCGGGTACGGATACCATAACATCGGGTTTAAAAAAATTAAATCTCCCCATGGCTTTGTTTATAAAATAATGAAGCATGGCTTCCGTTACTCGATAATCAGCAATCACTCCATCTTTCATGGGTCGATATGTGATGATAGATTCTGGTGTTTTTCCAATCATCTCTTTGGCTTCGACTCCAATTGCTAAAATTTTATTGTCTTGTTCGGATACAGCGACTACTGAAGGTTCGTTGAGCACTATTCCTTTACCAGGGAGAAATACAAGAGTATTTGCCGTGCCTAAGTCTATTCCGAGTTTTTTTGAAAAAATCTTCACCAGGGTAATATAGCACAAATATGCTAGAATTAAAACATGAAAATCGTGAACGTTATACCGCTAAAAAAGGGACTTTTAAAGAACGATTTATCATATTTCACCACTAAAAACATAGGCCCGGGGAGCATCGTAAGTGTCTATGTGCGTAATACAAAAACTCTTGCACTCGTTGTTTCAGTTGAAAATGCAACAGATACTAAAATGAACATTAAGGGTATGGATTTTAATTTAAAAAAAATCCTTGAAGTAAAAGGAAAGTCTATTTTCCGAAAAGAATACATAGAAGCAATCATGTCGACGGGGGTATATTTTGCTTCTAGTAAAAACAGTGCCATCACTTCCCTTATCCCAGCTTTATTTCGAGATGAATACGATACTATAGCAGCATACATAGATACTAAGAAAATTTTTAAAAATTCTTTATCCCAACTCAAGAATGAAAAATTGCTTTTACAAGAAGATTTTGAAAATCGTATATCTATTTATAAAACTTTGATTCGTGAAAATTTTGCCAACAAAAAATCTGTCTTTGTCGTTTTACCTACTGAAAAAGATGTAGTAGACTTTGAAGAATACCTTTCGAAGGGAATAGAGCAATTTACTTTTACATTTCATGGGGGATACAGTTCAAAAAAAATCCTTGAAAAATTCAAGAATGTTATGAATGTAGAGCATACTGTTTTAATACTTGCTACGACTCCTTTTCTGTCAATTCCCCGTACTGATGTTGGAGTAATAATACTTGAACACGAGAGTTCACCAAACTATAAAATGATTGCAAGGCCTCACTTTGACTTGAGGACGTTTGTTGAAATTTTTGCTTCAAACATTAATGCTAAGTACATTATTAGTGATAGCCTTCTGCGATTTGAAACAATATCAAGGCAGACTACCGAAGGCCTGCCAGTAATGCATCCTTTATCATTTCGATTCAACTTCGAGGGAGAAATAGACATACAAAATCCTAAAGTATTAAAAGCTTCTACGCCTGCAGTCGAGAGCAAAGCATTTTCTTTTAAAGTGTTTCCCCAAAAAAGCTTGCGAGAAATAGCCAGTTCTCTCTCAAAGCAAAATAATGTTTTTGTATTTACGCTGCGGAAAGGTTTAGCTACTCAGACAATCTGTAGTGACTGCGGGGAATTAGTAAGCTGTAAAAACTGCTCGTCGCCACTCGTGTTATACATGTCGAATAGAGATGGTAAAAGATTTTTTGTTTGTAATAGATGTGGAGACGAAAAAAATAGCGACGTCATTTGTTCTAACTGTGATAGCTGGAACCTCTCCCCACTTGGTATAGGTACTGAAACAGTCGAACAGGAGCTCAGCACTATCTTTCCAGACGTAAAAATATTTAGATTGGACCGGGAATCCGTAAAAACAAAAAAGGAGGCGTTGAAAATAATCACTGAGTTTGAAGAAACTTCTGGCGCTATTTTAGTCGGTACTGAAATGGCAATACATTACATAAAAAATAAAGTGCCATTGTCGGTAGTAGCTTCCTTTGATTCATTTTGGAGTATTCCAAATTTTACTATCAGTGAAAAAGTGCTACAGATTGTAAGTGGCATTATCACTAAAACATCACAAAAACTTATTATTCAAACAAAAAATGACACTGATCCCGCAATTAAGGCTATTCAATCAAGAAATCTCCTATTATTCATTCGAAGCGAGTTAAAAGATAGAGCTCGCCTTGGATACCCTCCCTTTAAGCGTTTTATAAAAATAAAATATTCAGGCAGTAAAACGAATACGACTCAAGCAAAGAAAATATTCGAAGAGGTTTTGGCTGAGTACAAACCGCTCATTTTTAGTGGTTTTGTATCGTATGTTAAAAGAAAATATGTGGTTAACGCCCTTATAAAGATAGAAACAAAAGATTGGTCCCTTCCGGAGCTTTCCACGAACACCACAATAGACCAGAAATTACTTACAAAACTAAGAGGATTGCCTTTTGATTTTGAAATATTTGTAGACCCTGAAGATTTATTGTAATACTGCCTAATTACTAACAGAAGAAATGACTTGTTCAGCTTCGCGCCTTTTTTGGAGAAATTTGTTTATTTTTTTCTTCATGTCGATTGTTCTACTTGCTCCAATAGCCAATATAATAAATCCAATTAATGCTAAGACAATACCTGCTGTATGTAAGATAGGATTAATATTGTACTCATATAATTTAAACAAAGTTACTCCCACAACCATGACAGTCAAACTCGTTCGGATATAAGCTAAAAAAGTAGCTTCGTTTGTCAGTATTGTTCGTTCTATCGCGAGATAATCCCGCAGAATAAGTTGCTTTGCAAGAAGATCCTTATATGTTTCTGCATCTAACCCTTCACTACTTTTAAAAATGTCTTTATAAATATCTTTGTAGAAATGAATGTTCATCCTGAGCGTATCTTCTTAATGATTAATATAAGAATTATATTACACTATGCCTCTATCATGCAACTAAAACAGTAAATTCTCCTTTTTGTTTTACTGGATTTTTAGTCAAAAATTCTAAAACCTCTTCTGCACTACCTGTCTTAAATTCTTCATATATTTTTGTCAGTTCGCGGGCAATACAAATTTTTTTATCTGGGCAAAATTTTGCAAGTGCTTCAAGTGTTTTTAAAATTCTATGGGGTGATTCGTAGAATGCAAAAGTTCTTTTTGCTTGTGATATTTCTTTGAATAGTGTTTCCCTTCCTTTTTTATGGGGTAAAAAACCAAGAAAAGTAAATTCATGGGTTGGTAAACCGGAGGCAGACAATGCAGTTATGAGCGCGGTGGCTCCAGGTATGGGTATTACCTTCACTTCTTCCGAGCTAAATGTTTCTTTTATTTTAGATACAAGCATCGCTCCTGGGTCAGATATTCCGGGGGTACCAGCGTCAGATACGAGAGCTAGGTTTTTACCGTCTTGTAATAATTCAAAAATTTTATCTACCTTCGCGAGCTTGCTTTGTGCATGGTAGCTCATGGTAGGTTTTTTTATTTCATATTTATCGAGTAGTTTTTTTGTAACTCGAGTGTCTTCACAAAGTATCAAATCTACATTTTTGAGTACCTCAATAGCTCGAAAAGTAATGTCTCCGAGGTTACCTATTGGTGTAGCTACAATATAAAATTGAGACATATTTTTTAAATTCTGTATTTTCTATTTCGCCATTTATCGGCGATTTTTACACGAGTGAGCGAACGTTCGAGTTCGGCTTCAAAGTGTTCAAAGTCTACATGTTCTTTGTTTTCCATTTCTTTCTTGAGTTCTTCGGCTCGTACTTTTGCTTGTTCTATTTTTTCTTCTGTGAGTTCAGACACATGTTCAGCAAAGTCAGCCAGTACGGCAACTTCGGTTACGCCATCTATATTTGTTTTTATTTCAACAAAGCCACCAGCTACAGCCATGGGAACATGGTCACCATTTGTGACGGCCACCACGTCACCAGAACCAAGTCCAGAGATAAGGGGTATGTGAGAAGGCAAGACAGTTATCTCACCTTCGGTAGTAGGTAAACTTACCTGATCAACCATTTCTTCAAGGATAAGTCGCTCCGGAGTTATTATTTTTAGTTTTAATTGTTTTACCATAAATTTTGCTTGATAAATTAAATATTTCTTTTGAAATGTCTTGCGCAAGCTGACGAGCCGAGCAGTTCGCTGAGTTAGCAAGCTCAGACAGATTACATTTCAGAAGAAGATATTTAATTTTTAAAGTGCACCCTTCATATAAAAATCACTTTCTGGTCTGTCGTCGTGTTTACCTTCTAAAATTTCTTTGAAAGAACGGATTGTTTCAGAAAGTGGTACATATTCACCCTTTGTTCCAGTAAATACTTCCGCGACAAAGAAGGGCTGTGAAAGAAATTTCTGAATCTTACGAGCTCGTGATACAAGCTCTTTATCAGCTGCCGATAATTCTTCCATACCTAAAATAGCAATAATGTCTTGCAAGTCCTTGTACCGTTGTAGGACACGTTGTACTTCACGCGACACGTTATAATGATCTTCACCTACAATATTCGGGTCAAGAATTGTCGAAGATGAGTCCAGTGGATCGACTGCTGGGTAAATACCTATTTCAGAAAGTGAACGATTGAGCGATACAGTAGAGTCGAGGTGAGCGAATGTTGTTGCTGGAGCGGGATCAGTGAAGTCATCCGCCGGTACATACACAGCTTGAACCGAAGTAACAGAACCTTTATCAGTAGACGTAATGCGTTCTTGCAGTATACCCATTTCTGTACCAAGGGTCGGCTGATAACCCACAGCGGAAGGAATACGTCCAAGAAGCGCAGACACTTCGGAGCCCGCCTGGGTAAAGCGGAAGATGTTGTCGATAAATAGAAGAACATCTTTACCTTCAGCATCACGGAAATGCTCAGCCATAGTAAGCGCAGAGAGAGCTACACGTAAACGAGCACCTGGTGGTTCGTTCATTTGTCCAAAAAGCATGGCTACTTTTGGTAGAACGCCTGACTCTTTCATTTCGTGATATAAGTCGTTTCCTTCACGAGTACGTTCACCGACTCCAGCGAACACAGAATATCCGCCATGATTTGATGCAATGTTGTGAATGAGCTCTTGGATGATGACAGTCTTACCTACTCCAGCTCCTCCGAAAAGTCCCACCTTTCCTCCTTTGAGCACTGGACAGATGAGGTCGATGACTTTGATGCCGGTTTCAAGAATTTCAACTTTTGTGGCTTGTTTTACATATTCTGGCGCTTGTCTATGTATAGGTAATTTTTTTAGAGTTCCAACTGGCTTACCATCATCAATAACTTCACCTAGGACGTTAAAAATTCTACCAAGGGTTTCCGGCCCAACAGGTACTGAAATAGGTGCGCCTGTATCAATGACTTCCATTCCACGCGCGAGTCCATCGGTTGTATCCATGGCAATAGTACGAACAACACCGCCTCCAATATGTTGTTCGACTTCCAGGATTATCTTTTTGTCACCTTTCATCACTTCAAGCGCTGTGAAAATGTCGGGACATATTTCTCCAAAGTCTATGTCTACGACTGGACCGATTATTTTTTTAATTTTTCCTTTGTTTTGCATAATTTTTTATCTAATAATTTATAATTTCGCTTATATTTTTATTGCACTGAGGCCATACCTGCACTTATTTCCGAAATTTCTCGTGTTATGTTTGCTTGTCTTGCTTTGTTAAATATTAATGTCAACTCATCTATCATTTCTCCAGAAGCATCCGACGCATTTTTCATGGCAAGCATTCGAGAGGATTGTTCAGAGGCATTCGACTCGAGCAACATTTGATATAGTTGCATCCGAGTGATTTTATGGGCAAGAGATTCAAGTAATGTTTCAAAATTACCCTCAAATAAGTAGTCAGTTTTTGTTTGAGTGAGCTTTGTGGTTGAATTTTTTAATACTTCTGTAATTTCTTCTTTGGATATCGGGAGAAGCTGTTTTACAACTGGCTTTTGAGCGAGGGCTGATTGAAAGTACGTATATACCACGTATACCTTGTTATACGTATGATCCTTGTAACCGTCAATAATAATTTTTGAAAGTGGGAAAATATCAGCAAGTGAAATATTTACGTCGGGAATATCTGTAAATACCGCAGTGATATGTTGATTGATTCTCCGCATTGCTGTGTCGCCTTTTCTACCCACTGTTATCATATCGATTTCTTTTTCATCACCAAATTCTTTTAGTTTGGAAATTGCCTTTTTTATAGCTTGAGCGTTGTATCCTCCACAAAGTCCTCGACTTGAAGTAATCAAGACCACTAATGTTTTACCTTCTGTTTGTTCATTGAAAAATATATTTGTAGACTCCTTTAAGTTTGAAGCAATAGACAATAAAACTTCAGATGAGTATTCGGCATATAGCCTGGAGGCCATAGTAGAATTCACAGCCCGCTTCATCTTCGAAGCAGCCACCAGCTCCATTGCCTTGGTGATTTTTTTTGTGTTTTTTACACTTAGTATTCTTCTTTTAATTTCTTTTGTCCCTGCCATATATTATTTATTGAATCCTGACTTGAAATCTTCTATTGCTTTTATGAGTTCTGCTTCACCTTTCTCAGCCCACATTTTTTTCTCTAACACTTCTTTGTAAAATGTCTTAGCGTTGCGTTCACTATATTCAATCAATCCGGTCTCGAATGCTTTGATTTTTTCAAGAGGTACGTCGTCCATATACCCTTTGACAAGGGCGTAAAATACGACTACTTGATGTTCAATTTTCATCGGTGCGTATTGAGGCTGTTTCAAGACTTCAATAGCTCTTTTACCTCGTTCAAGTTGGCGTTTGGTTGATTCATCAAGATCAGAACCAAACTGCGCAAAGGCCTCGAGTTCACGAAACTGCGCCAGGTCGAGCTTGAGTGTACCTGCTACCTTTTTTACTGCTTTTATTTGTGCCGTCGAACCTACACGAGACACAGAAAATCCAACGTTTACGGCAGGGCGTATACCTTTATAGAAAAGATCAGTCTCGAGGAATATTTGTCCATCAGTAATGGAAATAACATTAGTTGGAATATATGCTGAAATATCTCCTGCTTGAGTTTCAATAATTGGAAACGCAGTGATAGAGCCACCTCCGTATTTTTCATTCCTTCGGCATGCACGTTCAAGCAAACGAGAATGTAGGTAGAAAACATCTCCCGGGTATGCTTCACGGCCTGGTGGACGACGAAGAAGCAACGAAATTTCACGATACGCAACAGCATGCTTTGAAAGGTCGTCATATATGATCATGACATCTTTACCTTGATCCATAAAATATTCCGCAATAGATACACCAGTATACGGAGCAATATAAGAGAGCGCGGCCGCCTCAGAAGCACCAGCTGATACAATCACTGTATAAGCCATAGCGCCGCCTGCTTCGAGTCGAGCTTCAATTTTTCGAAGCTTAGAATCTTTCTGGCCTATAGATACATACACACAAATCATGTTTTGTCCTTTTTGGTTTAAAATTGCATCGATAGCAATAGCAGTTTTACCCGTTTGCCTATCACCTATAATAAGTTCACGCTGACCCCGCCCGACAGGAATAATAGCGTCAATAACTTTGATACCTGTAGCAACCGGCTGGTCAACTGAAAGACGAGTTACTACACCAGGAGCAACTTTTTCAATTGGGTAGGTTTTTTCGCTTTTAATTGCACCTTTACCATCAATAGCTAACCCAAGTCCATTGACCACCCGCCCCAAAATATTATCAGAGACCGGAATTTCAAGAATTCTTCCAGTAGCTTTTACTTCGTCGCCTTCTTTAATTTTAGAAAAGTCTCCTAGAATAATAACCCCGACTGCATCTTCTTCGAGGTTGAGGGCTACGCCTGTTTCTCCTCCAGGAAATGTCACCATTTCCGAGGATTTAATGTCAGATAGACCAGAAACTTTGACAATACCGTCAAATACTTCGATAACATGCCCGACCTTCTCAATTTTTAATTGAAGAGAGAAATTATTTATTTCCTTTTTTAAGTTTTCTACAATGTTATTGTTCATGGTTAACTTATTAAATATTCTTGTAATTTATGAATTCTGTTTTTTACTGTAAGGTCGAGCACTTCGTCGTCGATCTCTATTTTTACTCCGCCTACTACCTTTTTATCGACAACTTCTTCAAATAAAATTCCCGTGACTTCGTAACGTTTTTTTAAGAAATGTTCGATATTACTTTTCTCAGTTTGTCCTAATTGTTCAGCGCTCGTTACCTTTGCTCTTATTTTATTTTCAGCTTTGTGCACTATCTTCTCTAATCGAGCGAGTATATCAGGAGCCCGAGACATGAGTCGTTTCCGTGCAAAAAATCGCACAGTTTCAGTAACTACGTTTACAGGATTTTCTTTCGAAGCAAGATAGATCGCTTTTGCTATATCGTTGTTTGTTGCGATTGCCATAATTGATTATAAATTATTTACATTACCTTTGGTGCTAATTAATTTTTCTGTTGCCATCATTGCAAGGCTTATGATTTCTTTTTTAGCATCTTCCATTATTTTTGCTTTTTCAGCTTCGAGATTTTTCTTACCATTGTCTATCATAACAGCTACTTCTTGTCGTGACTGTTCGAGCATTTCGTTTTTCTTCGCTTCACCTTCTTTTTTGACATCATCAAAAATTTTCTGAGCTTCAACGCGAGCTTTTGCAAGTATTGCATCGTATTCTTCTTGAGTCTTACTTAATACCTCAGCGTTCGTTTTTGCGTCTGTAATACCTTGAGATATTTTCGCCGATCTTTCAGACATTAATTTTGAAAGCGGTTTTAAAGCATAGATATATAACACGACAAATACTATCGCGAAGTTTACAGCTTGAGCAATAATTATTTTCCAGTCTATGTGAAATGTTGAAATGATTGATTCCATATTGTTTATTATATCTTAGGTACTAGGCACTAGGTACTAGTCGGTAAACTAGAACCCAGAACTAGAACTCAAGATGTTAGTGTAGACTTAAATTGAAAATGCAATAACAAGTGCGTAAATAGCGATAGCTTCCGCGAATGCAGCAGCGAGCAACATAGGCACCAAGATTTTACCTGCTGCTTCAGGATTTCTTCCAATTGCTTCCATGGCCTTAGAGCCGATCATTCCAATAGCTAAACCTGGAGCGATAGAACCAAGCCCGATAGCAAGTGCTTTTGCGATTGGTATCAAAACGTTTGTTGTTTCTTCCATAATATGTTCCCGTAAAACGGGATGATTTAATAATAATTAATAATAATGACCTTTACTTATTTTAAAAGTACAGTTCCGTTTTACATACAAAATTTTATATGCAAAACGGAACTGTACTTATGCATGTCCGCCTGCAACGTTATGCGTAGCATTTCGGGCAGGTGCAACAGCGTGACCTTTCTCGTGCTCTTCGTCGTGGCTATCGTGATCAGTGGCTCCGATTGTAAAATACACAACTAAAAGCATTGAGAAGATAAGTGCTTGAATTACTCCTACGAGAATTTCCAAGAAAAGGAAGGGTACCGGTATAATATACGCAATCAATGCTGCCATGGATGCCAGAAGTACTTCCCCTGCAAATACATTTCCAAAAAGACGAAATGAAAGCGATGCAACCTTTGCAAATTCACCCACAATTTCAATTAAACCTACAAAGAACGTTATCGGAGCTACGATAATAACCGTTGGATCTTTACGTATTTTGGTAAAAATACCTCCGAGTGCCTTCAGATTAACATATTTATTGAAAGTTTTCCAGAGCCCGACAGAAAACACCCCAAAGACATTTGCGCCTATTACAGCCATAACTGCGAGGGCGATCGTGGTATTAATATCAGCCGTACCTCCGCGCAAGAACGGTATAAAAGCAAGTCCATGTTCCCCTTTTTCAATAAGGCCAACCCCTCCAAGGGGTAATAACCCAAGCCAATTATTGAGTAGTATAAAAAAGAAAACAGATATAGCGATAGGAAAGATTTGAATTGAAATATTTCTATTGTTTGTAACTTGATCACAGAGATCGAGTGCGCCTTCGATAATAATTTCAAAAATATTTTGCACTTTACTTGGAACTTCACGTAAAGTTTTACGAATAATTATAGATAAAATAATTATGATTATAACAACAGCCCAGGATGAAAGAAGAGCATTGGTTACATTAAAATTTCCAATATGGGCAACTGGTTCTGCAAATAAGGTTATTTCGTGTGATACTCCTTCTGTTGATGCCATAAATTATTTTTTATTCTCTGCCTCTTCTATTTCTTTTAATTTTCTATTGTAATTTTTCACAACCCTAACCATTCCTATACATGTGAACACGAAAGCTGTAGCAATCGATATTAAAAACAACGTCGGCTTTGTGTTAAAATAGCTATCCAATGTTTTACCTACAATAAGTGCGAGAACAATGGGAACTATAATCCATCCTGAAACCTGACTAAAAAGCTCAATACCTGGTTTCCACCAGGGTTCACTACTCATAGCTTTTTTGTCGTTTTCCATAAAAACAAAAGGCTTTAGGCCTTTCTTGTATAATAATATAAATACATACTTGATGCAAACACTAATTCAACGTTGTGAGCGTGGATGGAATCGGACCATCGACCTCTGTCTTATCAGGACAGCGTTCTACCACTGAACTACACGCTCAATATATAAATTTTAAATAATCATGAAAGACGATTCAGAGACCGTTCGGACTTTATCTGCCTCTGGCGGGACTGAACCTTTCAGTATAATACACAGTATCAAAAAAAACTCTTTTGAGCAAACAAAAACCCCGCACAAAGCGGGGCTGTTGTTTTTTAGGTAATGTAAAAAGAGAAATTAGTATTCTCGTCTTCCTCCACCGTTTCCGTATCCACCTCCGCCGTTACCACCTGTTCGTGGTGGGCGAGCTTCCATAGGGCGAGCTTCGTTTACAGTTAGTTTTCGTCCTTCAAAATCTTGCTCATTGAACATTGAGATAGCCTTTTGTGCTTCCTCGTCAGATGACATTTCAACGAAACCAAAACCCTTAGAACGACCGGACATTTTGTCCATGATAATCACAGCTGAAACAACGTTTCCTGCTTGTGCGAAGAGCTCTTTTAAAGCAGCTTCTTGTGTACTGTAAGGTAAACCCCCTACATATAGCTTTGTAGCCATAACTTATTTCTCCGGTTTTTTAAAACTCCGGCAAAAACTATTTATAATCCCTGCCTGCGAGGCCAGGTGTAGAAATTCTTGTCCTAAAACGAGAAACTTACTACTGAAGTAATTCTAACATAAG
This sequence comes from Candidatus Nomurabacteria bacterium, assembly GCA_031425235.1. Classification (GTDB taxonomy): domain Bacteria; phylum Patescibacteriota; class Minisyncoccia; order Phycocordibacterales; family UBA9973; genus UBA9973. The sequence continues at coordinate 124,149 of JANPIZ010000008.1, read as the reverse complement.
GCGAAATAAAAGCAATTTAAAAGTTGTAGAAATCGAGCCTACATCAACTTTTTGTATATAAAATTAAAAAAATCGATCAAGAGTAGATACTCTCGACCGATTTTTCTTTTTTGCTAATGTTCACTTATTTTTGCGTGAACGTCAGCGATGTTCTTTTCAGAACTTTATTTTTAAATTTTTCTTCTTTTATCGTTTCGATGATTTTTTCGATTTTTTCGATGAATTCACAATCAGTGAATTCATTTCTCAAAATAAAATGGATTTCCATTACATCATCTTTGATATAAAAGGAAAATTTGTTCAAAATCCCTTGTGACGGGGTTTCGACCGCCTGTTGTTGCAACTTCGCCATTAAAGGCGAAGCGTCTTTGGACTTTATAGCGAAACTCGCTGTTGTAGACCGAAAATATTCCTCCCGATCTGCAATTTTTTCCGAAAACGTGATGAGCGCTTTCGGGAATAAGCTTCCGACAGTAAATTTTTGTATCTCAACTTTATAGGTAGCAGTTGAGGTTACTTGTGCCGACGTTTTTGTTATTGACCCCAATAACGTAACCAGGAACAAAAACGTAAAAAGTGCCGTTCGAAGCAGGCTCACTTTTTTATTTTTCATAATTTTATTTTCAACGAAGAGATCTGGAATTAAAAAATTAAATCCAGTCATACTCTTATAGTATATCACAAAAACAGTGTTTTGTCAAACACTGTAACCATTTTACATATATAAATAAATGTTTGGAGTATTACTCTTCCTCGTCCCCTGTTTCTCCTGAATCAATAGAGTTTATAATATCCCCTATTTCACCTTCAAGAATTTTAGGCAAATTATGCCAAGATTTTTTGATTCGGTGATCAGTAACTCGATCTTGAGCAAAATTGTATGTGCGAATCTTTTCTGACCTGTCTCCGCTCCCTATCTGACTCTTTCTCTCTGCACCGTATTTTGCCGCATCTTTTTCTTCTTCGAGCTGCTGCAGCTTGGCGGTCAATATCATCATGGCTTTTTCCCTGTTTGCGAGCTGGCTACGCTCATTTGTAGAACGAACATCGAGCCCTGTGGGTGTATGAATAATACGCACCGCCGTTTCCACTTTGTTTACATTTTGTCCTCCTTTTCCACCAGAGCGAGAATATTCCATTTCAAATTCTGCTGGATTTACTACAAAAGATATTTTCTTTTTCAGTGGTAGTACTGCCACAGATGCAGTCGAAGTATGCACACGTCCATTTTTTTCTGTTGCTGGTACTCGTTGCACTCGATGTACTCCTGTTTCATAGCGAAGCTTTTTATACACATCCTTTCCTTTTATTTCAAAGCTCGCTTCTTTATATCCATTCAAGTCACTTTTTGACTCATAGTTCACATACCATTGCCAACCTTGGATATCGGCATATCTTTCATACATGTGTGCAAGCTCCCACGCAAAAAGACTTGCTTCATCACCACCAGCTCCAGCTCTGACTTCAAGGACGATCTCATTTGGGAATTCTTCCGCTTCTTTTTCTTTATTTAAAATATCCTGTATTTGTTTTTCAAGTCGCTCGCGTTCTTCCTGTATAGTCTGGAGTTCCTTGCCTGCAAGCTCGTGAAGTGTTTCATCGCTGTCGAGCATTGTTCGAACTTCCGCTTCTTCACGCAAAATTTTCTCTAAGCTTGTCGCTAAGTAGTTCGTGTTGTGATTCTTTTTTAATTCCTCTAAATCCAAACTCATAGTACCAAGAAAATTTTATTTCTTAGCTTTAACTTTAGTAGTTGCAGCAGCTCGTTTTTTGAATCGATCCACGCGTCCCGCAGTATCCATTATTTTTTCATTACCTGTATAAAATGGGTGACAGTTACTGCATATTTCAACTTTTATTTCAGATAATGTGGAACCAACCATAAACACAGCTCCGCACGCGCAGGTCGCTTTTGTGTTTAAATCATATTTTGGATGTATAGCTTTTTTCATAACTCGCTTATAGTATCACACATTTAGTTCTGAAGCAAATTAATATTAGCCTGAATAGTTGCCTTTAACCTCATCACATTTGTACTATATGAACAACTCGTCCCCCCAGAACCATAATATTTACAAGCAGCCTTATGCTGGAGAGCAGTGCTCGTACCCACAGCACCGAGGTCAGTAAGGTACATACTAGAAGCCATAAAAGCGTCTTGAGCCAACCATGGATTTGCGTAACGTCCGAGTGCAGCTTGTAAACGTCCGGCAAATATTTTCCAAGTAGAAGGAATAAATTGTGCTGGCCCCATCGCGCCACCATACCCAGCAACTCCAGCTATAGGACATGACACAGGAGTTTTAAATGGGTCCACACCGAGTGCTTTCGTAATTTCCAAAAATGGCGCAACGTCACGTGTCGGTTTCATAACATTTATAAATGGTGTACCTGTGTTTTTACCAGCGCCTGCTCCTGTGGTCGTGTCAGTAAGATAACATTGACCCACATTGGCACCCAAATTACTTTCTTGAGTTAATATTGCAAGCAAGAATGCAGGTTCTATGCCTGTTGTTCTATTGGCTTCATTTGCATATTTAAGTGCAGTACCGAAATCAATTTTTTGAGTTGTATTTGCGAGGGGAAATAGTGCAGCACGAATTTTATCCGCCCGAGCTTTTTTTTCTGCAGCAAGTTTTTGATATTCTGCTTCTTGGTTTTTAGAAATAGCAAGTAAGTTTTTTTTGTCTGCTTCAGACTTAGCCACCACTGATTGAGCACTTTCAAGGTCAGCTTTTGCGTCTGTTTCTGCGTCTTGTTTGATTTCCAAGTCAGCTTTTGCTAGTTCTGTTTGTTTTTTTACAACTCTCACAACACCTAGTGAATCTTCGATTCCCTCTTTCATCGCCGAGTATGATTCTACGTCAGCATAAAAATCTGACACACTCTGATCTGACAATAATAAGTGCATAATATTTCCACCATCAAATTCATTAGTACTTCGCAATAGTTCAGCTAATGAGGCATGTTCACGCTCAATTTTACTTGAAAGGGAGCCTATTTTACTAACTTTTTCATTGATACTTACTTTAATCTGAGTAATAGCAAGACCTCGAGCTTTTATTTTAGCTTTTAAAGCATTAATCTGGCTCGTTAAATAATTCACGTCTCCTTTTAGCGTTCCTGTGGTTTTTTGTTGTTCTTTTTGTTTTGCTATCAGTTCAGCCAATTGAGCTTCTATTTGACTAAGCTCGCCCTTACAATAATCCTTATCCGCTTGACTTGAATCAGCACTTAGTTTCAAGCAATCAAAAGCAGCCTTAATTGGGTAACCCGCGAATCCTGAAAATACGAAAGCAATAAACAAAAAAGCTGTGACTAATTTCTTGGTCATAGCTTAATTATATCATATTTTGTAAATTTGAGACAAGCTTATTTTTGAGTATCAGCGGATTCAGCATCTTCTTCATCTTTCTTGCCTTTCTTTTCTACTTCAATCGCTGAAAGGTCGACGGGTGCTACTTCCTCTTCTTTTTCTTCTACCTGTAAGACAATAGAAGCTACAACTTCGTCAAGTGAAGTCACCATAACAACTCCAGCTGGTAGTTTTATGTCAGATACCAGAACGTTGTCTTCAACGGTTGATAGTTTTGAAATATCTACCACAAGGTTGTGAGGGAGGTCAGTTGGCAAAGCTTCTACCTGCACTTCGTGAAGAGCTTTAACTAAGTTTCCAAGACCACTTTTCACCGCACCAGAGATACCTTCGAACTCCAGTGGTACGGAAACTTGTATTTTTTTCTTCATATCGATAGCAAGAAAATCAACATGAATTGGTTCATCAGTAACAGGATCAACTTGCACTTGATGTATAAGGGCGTCTATATCTCCATCCTCCGATAAAAATTTTACAGGTGAAGATTCGCCAGCGTCACGCCAGACTTTTTTGAACTCTATAGTTGGAACTGAGACAGAAATAGTGGTTTTCCCCATACCGTAAAGCACAGCTGGAGTTTCGCCTTCTTTTCGTAATAAATCTAATTTTATTCCAGAATCTCTCTTTTTCGTTTTAATAGTAAACATACCAAAGATAGTAATACAAAAACATTGAAAAAGCAAATTTATTGTGACTGAATTAGCTTCCCATCTCTAGCGAGTAAGTTGTAGGGTAAATCCTGCTCCACGAACGGGGTGGGTAGTATTTGGTGTAATAGTGAAACCAAATGTTGAATTTTGATACGTTTCCCCTACTTGCACTGCGGCATCAGCGAGCCACCATGTTGCCCCATGAAAGTCCAATAAATATGTTTTACTTATAGTAGACAAATCTGTAGGGGCAAATCTAACTGAAACACCTCGATTCACATTCTGGTTAGGATCTCGAGTTAAATACTCAAAAGGTAAAATCTCTCTGCGGAATTCCAAATATACACTTTGGCCAGTTAGTGCGCCACTCGCATCTTTCAAAGGAAAAGTTACTACTTGGTAACCTTTCGTTGGCAACGAGGGAGCTTGTAAAGTTAGGTTGTATGTTCCAGGTTGAGAAACAGCTGCAACCTTACCGAGAGCGCTTAGCCATCCGAGCTGGTGCAGATTAAAATTATTGAAGCTTTTTAACACATCTCCTGGCTGACCCATGGTTGAGAATGCATCACCATATTCAAAGTCCTGACACCCTTGCGGTACAACATTCATTGAGGGCTGGCAATTTTGCACAGCATTTGAGTGGAGTAAGCCGAGATTGTGTCCAAGCTCGTGAATAAAACTCGTGTTTAAGATACGAGGTATCATCTGCTGCGGAGAATAAAGAAACCAAATAAGTGAGGTTCCAGTGGTGCTGCCGAGTTGCCCCACTGATGCAAAGCCAGTGCTTAATGGGCAGTTTTGAATTGCTGGAAAAAGCACGACGACTGTCCGGTAGCTATTTGGCTCGAATCCTTGTGCACGAGCGAGAGTATACGCATTATTTGTCCATGTACCAGTTTGGTTTGCTTGGCAATTCTCATTTGTATTAGGTAGTGTTACCCAATTGGTTATGTCGAGATCAGGACGCTGTAAACCTTTAAGTTGAAACCGTTGCTTGGATATAAATTTGTAATAGTTATTTGCAGAATCAGTGTTGTAGTACAGCGTGTTACGTATCTCAGTAGGAGTAATCGGTGTCGAAGTATCATTTGAAAAATTCGCGAGAATAAAAAGCACACTACGATCACCAGTAGTTGGTAGTGGCCCGACTGACTCAGTGCCTGTCGGTAAACCTGCTCCATCGAGCACTTCCACTTCAGGGCGAACTATTTCTTCAACGGTAGTAAATTTCGTTGAAATTATATTTTCCACAATAAAAGTTCCGTCAGTATTCCATGTCCCCATTACTTCAATCTCGGCATTGCGATAATTTCTTTCTATTTTTTCTTTGAAGGCAACTGGAACAAATCCAAATTCTTTTGTTTCTATGATATATGAAGAATGTTCAGAATCTGTATCATTGTCTGCAGGTTCTGCGAGCACCTCAGTGAGTTTTCCATTTAACACAACAGCTTGTAAGCTTTCTTCTATTATTTTTATATTTGGAGAGGACACTTCAGTTTTTTGAGAATCGCCACTGTCCGTATTGAATATAACAATAGGAGGAGTGGAAGTCGGCTCACTCGGCTGAGGTGCTTCATCTCGAGTAATCCCCTTTAAACCAGCTGAAACAACATCTTTTAAAGAATAAGCTTCCGCTTGAAAATGTGCACCAAACACGAATAAACCTACTAATAATAACGACAAACACAGAATTTTCACGTTAAATGTATACATATTAATAAGTATGTAACTATTTTTTTGAATGTCAATAGACCCAGGTGCGTAACTTTTACGTATAGAATGTTAAACTTTATGGACCGCCTTGTGTTCTCTTGCTATATGAGTGACGATATATTCTTTTGTGCCTGCTCCACCTTGAGCGCTATTTTCGTTATTGTTCAAAGCTATCTTTTTACCAGGGTTAAAAATATTTTTTGGGTCGAAAACTTTCTTGATATCTGTGAAAATTTTTATTATTTTTTCACCATACATTTTTTGTAAATAAGGTGTGCGAATAAGTCCATCATTATGCTCGGCTGTAATGGAGCCATGGTATTTTATAACTAAATCATATACTTTGTCTGACAAGTCTATAATTATTTTTGCAGTGTCCGGTCGTCTAAAATCCATAAGTGGAATAATGTGAAAGTTTCCATCGCCAGCGTGGCCAGCCACAGTATACATAAGTTTATACTTACCGAGAATTGCATTTAACTCCGGAATAAACTTAGGTAAAAATTCGGGGCGAACTATTATATCATCTATGAATGGTGCAGTGCGTAGACCTCTGACGTGCTTGCGAAGCAACGCAAAACTTTCTCTGCGAATATTCCAATACTTATTTGCTTCTTGTTCATCTTTTGTAATATGAATTTTTAATTTAAAAGGTTTTATTTTTTTAGCAAGCTTTACGCATTGATTATGTACGTCGAGCTCATTTTCGCCCGCAAATTCAGCGAGTATAATCAATTTTGGAAATCCATTTGTGAGTAACATAAAAAACTCGGGCAAAAAACTCCACGCGATTTTTATCATTCCCAGAATACCTTTATGTTTTAAAAAATCTGGGAAAAATTTAACTGCAAGATTCATAGTTTTGTCGTCATAGGCTTCGAGCGTTTCCGGATTTACTTCTAAAATTTCGTCGACAAGTCGCCCGAGTGGCGTAAGGTCGTTCATAAAAATAGCTACGAGTTTTGAATACTTTGGGTTTGGGATAACCTTGAAGGTAATTTCGGTCACAATACCGAGCGTGCCTTGAGAACCAACGAGAAGTTTATTGAGATCAAACTTAAAATTCTTTTCCGAAGAGTTTTCTACAACATTCCAAATATAATATCCAGCAGAATTTTTATGGACACGAGGTTTGGCGTATTTGATATCTTCCTCGTTATCTGTAATCAACTTATTGATTCGTCTATATATATCACCTTCAGTTCCACCCATACCCATTTTTTTATTGAGTTCGTCTTGTGTAAGTGGTTTTATAGTGTACTCATTCCCATCATGGAAAACAATTTTTGCCGAAAGTACGTAGTCTTCCGTCTTTCCATATTTTAATGTTCGCTCCCCAGCAGAATTATTGGCATACATGCCACCCATAGCATTGAGACTTTTTGAAGCAGTGTAGCAAGGCAAGATAAGTCCTTTCTGTAAAGTTATTTTTTCAAAATCTCGATAAAACATACCGGGCTGCACAGTGATATATGATGGGACGAGCGGATAATTATTAAATTTTTGAGCCTGGTTAGTGTTAGAGCTTTCAAGTGGTAAGGGTCCACCCACAAGTTTATTCATGTGGCGTGTAAAATCCATAATTATGGATTCACCTATAGCGCCACCTGACATATCCGTCCCGGCGCACCGAGGAGTAATGGAGAGGCTCGCCCCGCCGATGGCGGGGTCAAGGTATTTATCCTTATTTTCATTTACCCACTTTATGAGCGCCTTCACATCGTCAGAATCAAAGGGATACACGACAACCTTTGGAGTTACTTCGAGCAAGCTCGCATCGTGCGAATATGTAAAAAGAGTTGCATCATCATCCGCAACTTCTCCTTTAAAAAATTTTTGTAATTGTTCTTTTATATCTTCTTTCAATCGTTTAGGTAAAATTAATTTATATTATTAAAAAGTTTTAGTCGAGCTTCTACTATTTTTTCTATTGCATCCACAGCTGGCTGTAAAATCTTTGCGGGCGTGATTTCATTTTGATGTTCTTCTATAAACTTTTCCACAGCTTCTTTGTACGCAAGCCTGATTTCAGAGTTTATATGTACTACAGAAACTCCAGCTTTTATGGCATTTGTAAAATCTTCATCGCGAAGCCCGGAACCTCCGTGCAATACGAGTGGTATGTGTACCGCTTCCTTTATTTCTTGTACTCGTTTTTCATCAATGTGTGGCTTGCCACTTTTTATGAGTCCGTGAATGCTTCCCACTGATGGAGCAAATAAGTCTACACCTGTCATTTCTATAAACTTTTTTGCATCTTCTACTGTGGTAAGCACACCCGCGCCCTCAGGTATCGCATCTTTAATATCAGAACCAGAACCAATATACCCGAGCTCTGCTTCGACTAACACCTCGCGACCGGAACTACGAGCATACTCCACGCATTCTTTGGTAACTTTTACGTTTTCTTCAAAACTCAATTTAGCTCCATCGATAATAACCGAATCAAAACCAGCGTCAATGCACTTTTTTACGGACTCAAAAGAAGCATGATGATCGGCATTTAGAAAAATTGGGTAATTATCTTTTTCTCGAAGTGTGTGGATAAGAGCGTATGCTTCTTCGGTACCCACAAACTTTTCTTCGCCCTCCGAAAGACCGATGATCACTGGAACATTCAGTTTTCTGGCCGCAATATATATAGCATGCAAAGCTTCTAGGTTGGAAATATTAAAATGCCCTATCGCCACACCTTTTGCTTCTGCTTCTTGCAAACATTCGCGAAGTGTTTTCACCGTTGTCATATAATCTATTTTAGCCCGTCTTTAGTAAAAAAGCTACGACGAGGCGAGCATTTCTTTGAGAAGTTTGATAACCACTTGAGGGTTTGCAGCACCATTGGAAGCTTTTATTATTTTCCCGACGAGTGACATAATAGCATTTTCCTTACCTGATTTATACGAAGCCACTGGCTCAGGATTTTCATCAATTATTTTTTGGACAATTTCTTTTAGTGCACCTTCATCATTACTCTGAAGTAAATTCTTTTCTGTAGCTATTTGTAATGGTGATTCATCGTTTATGACTATCATAGCAAGAATATCTTTTGCGCTTCGTGAAGATAATTTATTTTCTGAAACTAAATTTATCAACTCAGTGAAATTTTCCGCACTTGGCGACCTGGTCGCCAAGTTGGTCTTTTTGAGACCTAAGAAATCTGAAGTTATGTAATTCGATGCAATTTTTACTTTATCCTTTTCACCTAATAATTTTGCAATACTCTCAAACCAATAGCCTATTTCAAGGTCATTTATATATATTTCTATATCCTCATCTTTAATTCCGAAATCATTTTTATAACGAGCGCGTTTAGCTACTGGTAATTCTGGTAATTCAGCTTTCATTTTTTCTATATCAAAAGCTTCGTAAAGCTTGAGTTTCGGTAAATCTGGATCAGGGAAATACCTATAATCCTCAGCGTTTTCTTTTGAGCGCTGTGAAAATGTTTTTTGTTTACTTTCGTCGAAACCTCTCGTCTCTTTTATTATTTCATTCTCTTTACCTTCATTCCACAAAGCTGTCATGCGTTCTACCTCAAATTTGATAGCTCGCTCGACACTTTTAAAAGAATTTAGGTTTTTCACCTCTACATAATTTGTCCATTTTTTGTCTTTATCTGGAGACACAGATACATTAGCTTCTACACGCATCTCGCCTTTTTCCATATTTGCTTCCGAAGCTCCGAGGTACCATAAAATGAGTTGATATTCTTTGGCAAAATTACTCGCTGTTTTAGCAGCTTCTTCCGCTGACTCAAATGTATGCGGCTCAGTTACGAGCTCCATAAGCGGCACTCCGGCACGATTGAAATCGATAAGTGATATTTCTCCGCGGTGTTTATTGTTCGCAGTATCTTCCTCGAGGTGAATACGGGTGATGTCCATATCAGCCAAATGGCCGCCAGAAACTATTGGATATTTATATTGTGAAATCTGGTAGCCCTTTGGAATATCTGGATAGAAATAGTTTTTACGATCAAATTCTGAAAAGTCAGCAATCTTTGCATCGACAGCAAGGCCAACTTTTATTACTTGTTCTATAGCCTTTTTATTTATTACCGGAAGAGCACCTGGATGAGCCATACACACCGGGCAAATATTTACATTTGGTTTAGTTTCATCTGGGTCATTCTTACACCCACAAAACATCTTCGTCAAAGTTTTTAGCTCTGCGTGTATTTCTAGTCCAATTGTGTAGTAATATTTATTCATAAGAGTTCAGCGCCTGTCCCGTAGCGAGCTTTGCTCTGCTGCTGGGATGAATTTCCAAACCGATAGTATAGTAATACTTTTTATCTGACATACGTATTTAGAGTATATCAATAAAGGCTTAAAATGTCTAAAAAGTGAAAAGCCGTTTCCTCATCGGCTTTTCGAATGAGTAAACGGCTTATTTGACCTTAAATTTTAACCCTTTTAGACCAGACTGAAATGTTCCTAATTCCCAGCCATGAATTATTATCCTTAGTGACTTCATACCATCTGGATACGTGGTCACTATACCATTCTCGATAATTGTCCCATCAGGGAACAGCACATCGCAAGTGATTTCTTCCTTATTTTCTTTATAAGGAAAGGGAAGCTCGCGCGCAATTACATAGTTTTCCATATTTTCTTCCTTACTATTTTGAGCATAGTTGCTGTAGTTTTTCTAACCTAGTAATACCATACTTATAGGTTATTTACCAGGTTTAAATTCTCGGACTATTTTTCCATCTTCGAGGTATACAACTCTGTCGCAATACTTTGCGTACTCTTCCTCATGGGTAACCATCACAATAGTTTGCCCAGCTTTATGTAAATCTTTAAAAAGTTCAATTATCGAAAGTCCTGACGTGGTATCAAGGTTTGCCGTTGGTTCGTCGGCAAATAAAATCTTAGGATTGTGCGCTGTCGCTCTCGCGATCGATACTCGTTGTTGTTCTCCTCCAGAAAGCTGGCTCGGCTTATTATCCATTCTATGCGACAAGCCGATACGTTCAAGCATTTTTACCGACACATCACGGGCCTCAGTTTTCGTATGTCCCTTCATCAGAAGCGGGATCATTACGTTTTCAGCTGCAGTAAGTTCAGGAATAAGCGCATAATCTTGAAACACATAACCTAGCTCTGTAAGACGCAGATGAGTTCTCTCCTCCGTAGTCATACTTTCAGTATTGATATTATTTAAAACAATTTCTCCCCCAGTTGGATGGTCTAGTAGTCCAATCTGATACATGAAAGTCGACTTTCCTGCTCCTGACTTTCCCATAATTCCGAGGAATTCGCCTTCTCTCACTTCCAAATCAATCCCTCGTAACACAGAAGTCTCAATATCGCCATCCTTATATGTTTTTACTAAATTTTTTACTTTAATCATCCCGGTACTAAAATTTTAAATTAATAATGTTTATTTTTATGCCCCGTAATCAAAAATTTAGTACGGGACAAGTATTATTTTCTACCTTCCTAAAATACTGTCGAGTGTATTTTTCTTTACAATGTTTCGAGCAGGTATATATCCAGCGATTAGGGTGACCAACATCAACAAGAAAAATTTAAACATTGTTTCGTTCACCGGTGCCACAAGTATACCGTCAGAAAATGGAAAATTGAGTGGATATGCATTGAAAAAAGGTACGAGGACTAGATAGACGATAGCAATTCCAAGCGTTCCTCCAATCAATGCGTAAAAAATAGATTGAAAAATATACGAAACCTCAATAGCTTTATCCGATATTCCTATACCTTTCATGATACCTATATACTTTCTCCGGGTGACCGCGTTAATAAAAATAACGATAAATATAGTGATCGAAGCGACAACGATACCGATAAGTCCGATAACATTCCCCAGAAGACTAAACGCAATCCGGATTTGATTTAGGAAGTCCGGTATAGCTTCTATGGCCGTCTGAATTTTTCCGTCTTCATTAAATTTCATTTGTACTAAATTATTTTTTATTGATTCTGGTGTTGCTGTTGATACAGGGTCAATGCGTATTGCGACTTCGTTGGCGTTTAAAGTTGGTTTATCTACCAACCTTAAAAAATCAGCTTGAGTGAGAAACGCTCGTAATGACATTGCGTCAACCTTAGTATCTAAAATTCCTTTTACAATAAAAGTTTTTGTATTTTCTCCAACAGTGACCTTAACTTCGTCACCAGGATACACACCATCGAGTGAAGCGAAGAAATCACCAAAGCCTGCTGAGTAGCGGTAAAGCAAATTGGCTCCGAGTACAATATATCCACTTTCTTTTTCATCTAAAAATTCACCTTCGACGACAAATGTTGAGATTCTTGACAAGGCCTCTTCATCTTTCAAAGAAATACCAGAAACCTGGGTACCCGCCGTGTCTCGAAGTTCACTAAAATCGCGTCTCGTTTTATAATTTGCCTCGATTTGCACTGGCGCTAGATAACGCACACTAAAATCAGACACTCCAGACATTTGCGCTAACGTACTTTTGATTTCATTCGTATGCCCTATTTCTTCTTTACCGGTAAGCGTAGTGATGATAACATCTCCAGTGTATTGCTCTTTGTTTGCTCTGTTACCTCCTTCAATAAGTCCGATCAAAATTCCTGACACAACTACAAGATTCAAAAAAGTAAGCATCATAATAAATATGATCAGAAATGTAGTGGATTTATTTGATCCTTTAATTTGACGAACAGCTAAAAACCATCCAACAGAAAAAACTTTTGACCATTTTTTAACTTTCTGATTTTTTACTAGATTCATCGAGTTTATTGTTTAGGAGCTGCAACTATTTTATCTCCTTCTGTAAGGCCGGATATAATTTCTACCATACTATCGCTACCTACAAGCCCTAATGTAACTTCTCGGTCTGCTGTAGATTTCCCTGAGAGAACTTCAACAATATTTTTTTGGTCAACTTTTTTAACAAAATAGTTTGGAATGGCAAGAACTCCAGTTTTTGTCATCAAAATCACTGTACCAGTCGCTGTCATACCTGTTTTAATGCGAGCATCTGCATTCACAGCCACGAACGCTTCGTACACCGGTACGCCTTCTATTTCTGTGTCTCGTGAGTTAATGGTTTCTATTGTTCCTATAAATTCTTCAGCTGGTAATGCGTCGAGTGTAAGTTTCACATTGGCGCCTGGTGTAAGACGTGACACATCAAGTTCGGAAACTTGTAACACAACCTCAAGTTTATTTTCACCAAGGATAGAAATAACTCGCTCGCCAATAGAGGCATTTTCGCCAACCTCTCTTTCAATATTTGTAACTTTCCCAGTAAATGGAGCGTAGATTGTATTTTTTCGAATCTCTGCATTGATCTTTTGGATTTCAGCTTGAGCTACCGTATTATTACCGTTGTCTCCCTCGGTTACAAGTTTTTTGTATTTAAATTCTGCGTTTTGTACCGCAAGGTCGCGGTTTTTCTTTGCCTCATTATAGGCATTATAATTAGCTACATACGACGGACCAGATTTATTGGGTATATGTAAATACCAAATAGTGTCTAGGTATGGATCTATGTCATTACTAGAAAAAGAAATGTATAAACCCTTGGAACCAAGAGCTGTCGGAGATTCCTCATTTATAATTCTACTTGTAGTTTCGAGTCCAAATGTTTTTAAAGTGAAGTCAGGCAATGTTATGTTTTTTTTATCGATTGAAACTTTATATTGTCCTTCCTTTCCGTCGTATAGACCACTGATACTTGGAGCGTTGGCGGGATAACTATTAGAGTCAGGCACCAAAACCAGGTCACTTGATAAAAGTTTACTATACGCACTTTCAACCTTTGCATCCTCTTGTTTGATTATTCTATTGAGTTCTTCTTTAGCGGCTTCCAGGTCAACTCCTTCAGTTCGTAAATCTGCTTGTCTAATCCGTAAATCTGCCAACAAGTCCCCGATTTCTAATTGTGCGAGCACCGCTCCACGTTGTACTACTTGGTTATTTTTTACTAAAATACGAGCGACACGCCCAGAAGAAGCAAAACCAAGATCCGCCCGATCGCTCGTCTGGACTTTACCTGAGAGTTCAACTGACTGCTCTACATCTGTTTTAACTACGGTAAAAGCTTCAGTATTTCCATTACCGCGTCCAAAGATAAAATAACCTGCGCCGAGGATAACTACGAGCCCGATTATAAAGTATATTTTGTATTTTTTAACTATAAGTAATGTTTTGTTCATAAGTTTTTTATATTAACACAAAATTCCTTCTTTTCAAAAGATAAAAATCATGCATTTTAAACTTAGGTTTTATAATTTTTTAAGAATTTTAACCAGTTCATCGCCAAAATCTTTAACAACAGCATCGTCAAACAGCGACAACACGAAAACTTTTTTAGTTATTTTTTGAAATTCTTTTACTTTTTTTGCAATAAATTTAGCGTCATCCATCACGTCACTTTTCGTAAGAATTATTATTTCTTCCTTTTCGGAAAGCCCACCTTCTTTTAGCTTTAATTTTTTGTCATATTTAGCGAGTTCCTTGCGAATTTCTTTATAACTCTTCATCATGTTTTCATTCTCAAATGACACAAGGTGAGCAAGCATTTTTGTACGTTTGATATGTTTTAAGAATTTTACACCGAGGCCCTTACCTTCAGCAGCACCCTCGATCACTCCTGGAATATCTGCAATGATAAACTTATAAAAATCACCAAGGTTTGGATCAAGCGTCGTAAAAGCATAGTCACCGACCCGAGCTTGCGCATTTGTGAGAGCATTCAAGAGGGATGACTTACCAGCATTTGGTAACCCAATAAATCCAATATCAGCAAAAAGTTCAAGCTCAATTTTGAAGTTGCCTTTTTCTCCTTCTTCGCCAGGTCTTGACTCCTGTGGAGTTGTATTTATAGAACTTTTAAAATGTTCGTTACCGAAGCCCCCATAGCCCCCTTTGAGCAACATTATTTTTTCACCTTCTTTGGTAAGCTGCCATGTTTCGTCTGTGCCCGTATTGGTAATGATAGAGCCGATCGGCAACTCTAAATAAAAGTCTTCTCCATTTGCACCATGTAAACTTTTGTTCCCGCCGTCCTTACCACGACCCGCTTTAAACTCTTTCTTTGCTTTGTATTTTGAAAGTATGTGTATATCGCGTACGGCGAGGGCATAAAAGTCCCCACCACGACCAGCATCACCACCCGCGGGCCCACCTTTTGGTATAAACTTCTCTTGACGCCAGCGCACTACACCATCGCCACCGCGGCCCGCTTCTGCCACAATATTCATTTCATCTATAAATGCCATCCTATGATTCTACCGCAATTTGCGCTAATTTAACAGCTCCTTCTTTTGATTTCACCACAGCAAGGAAAAGTGCTCGATGACAAAACACTGCGTCCTCCACTCCAGTAATTGTTTGTAATTCTATGTCCTTTAGTCCCGCCCACGACGCAGGAAAGTCTTTTCTATTTTTAAAACTTTTTATATCATTGCGAATCGCTTTTACCCCCCATGTATTATCTACTCTAGGATACACTGCATACAAAGGTTCTCTGAAGCTTTGCAACACTTCTGCCGAAGGGTAATTTTTATCAAAAATTAAAACTTGTTTGTCTTTACTATTTTTATAAATTTCTTCAATAGCTTCCTCAGAAATTATAATATCTCGGGCTTGAACTACTTCTCGAAGTAAAATTTTCTTTGCTATTTCTACGCATTCAAAAAAGCTTTCGTCGTTTGAAACATTTTCCTCTCGCCACGTTGGAACCATTGAGTAGAAAAAATATTGAATATTATACGGAGACACGTCGTACTTATTCTCCACCAGATCCATGCCGTTGTCGTGGGCGTCCACTGGAGCAACTAGTTTTTTGTTTATAATATCTGCAACTTTTTTACTGCCACAGATTTCTTCACCAAATTTTTTCCATACTAAACCAAATGATGAATATTCAATACCGTATTCGTTCTTGCCGGCTCCACCGACTTGGTGATGATCAAATCTATTTGCCGCTTCATCGTATATACCACCTACATCATATACATAGTCAGCGGATTTTATTATTTCTTCGTCTCTTGTTCGCACTACTTCAAATTTCTCTCCTTCTTTTTCAAGCACGAACGACAAAACAGCTGTGGCAAATATGTCATCAGAGTGAAAGGATCCGCTATGGGTAACTAATTTTTTAGTTTGGTCGTTTGTTGTCATGTAAAAAGTATTCGAACGCATTATACAATAAAGACAAGATTTTCTCTAATACGAAAAATCCTACAATGAAAAGTACAATAATGAGCAAAAATTCACTGAGTCTATCACTGATGCGGAAAGCTGCATAACTAAAGAAGTATCCAAGTGTTAGTAGTGATACAGCCCACAGTATTGTCGACAATATCTCTGCTTGAATATATTTTTTGAACTCTATTTTTTTGTAACCTGCAAAAATAATTACTATGTGATTGACCATTAAAAACTTTGAAGCAAAAATGGACCAAAAAGGCTTCGCTTCAAAGTTTGGCATAATTCCGAGAACCTTTCGTTCAATGTATTGGAAGAATCTATTATGGTTGAACCTTCGATATAAAAAGGTTCCGATAAAGTAACCGAGAAAGGATTTGATCAAACCTCCACAAAATAAGGCGATAAATGCAATAGGGGCACTCAACACTCCGAGAGCTACCAGTATGCCAGCCGATATAGCCACAATTTCACCTTCGACAATAGTAATAAAAAAAATAATAAAATAAGCGAGTATGTTATAGTTTTCTACTACGTAACTCAAAGTTTGTATGGTGTGCATATAGTAACTAAAAGAGAGCATCGACTACTTCCTTGACTGTCGTTCCGTCAGCTTTGCCCTTGAGGTCCTTCATTAGGGCTGCCATAAGCATACCTTTTTTTGTGGGATCGGTGATACCAAGTTCCTCCTTTTTCTGAATAGCTATAGCTTCGACTTCAGATTTCTCCATCATCTTAGGAAGAAATGTTTCAAGAATCGCGAGTTGGTCCTGTTCCACTTTTACTAAATCTTCTCGCCCACCTTTGGTGAATTGCTCGATCGAGTCTTTACGCTGTTTTACTAAGCGAGTGATAACGGCGAGTGCTTCTTCGTCGTTCAAAACTTCGCTTGGCTTTCTATTTTTCAGAACTAACTCATTCATAAATGCAGCCGACATCGCTCGATATGTCTCGAGCTTTAGACTGTCTTTGGCCATCATAGCCTCCTTTATTCCATTTTTGATTTGTTCATGTAGCATATCCATATTGTACCAAATTATGCTAAAATAATCTATATGAAAACAGAGCAAAACCTTATATTTTTTGATACAGAAACGACCGGAAATACTGAAAAGGACTACTTAGTGCAATTAGCTTATAAGACTGTGGGTGAAACATTCAACGAGCTCTATAAGCCGGAGATAAAAATCCCAGCAGAAGCATCCGCAATTCACCACATTACAAATAAAATGGTAGACGGGAAAGAAGTTTTTACACAAAGCAAAGATTATGAAAAAGTAAAAACTCTTTTTGAAGATGAAAATTCTGTCGTCGTAGCTCACAATGCCCTTTTTGATCTTATGGTTATTGAAAAAGAAGATATACGACCCAAAAATTTCATTGATACGCTGCGGCTGGCTCGACACCTTGACAAAGATGACAAGATAGAAAAATACAACTTACAATATCTTCGTTACTTCCTCGATCTTGATGTAGTAGCCACAGCTCACGATGCTCTCGGAGATGTCTTGGTTCTCGAAAAGCTTTTTGATCGGTTGCAAAAAAAAGTTATAGAGCAAGAAAATCTAAATGAAGATGAGGCCATACAAAAAATGATAGAAATATCATCACACCCTTCACTTTTCCACACTTTTAAATTTGGTAAATATAACGGGCAAAAAATAGAAGACGTCGTAAAAACTGACAAAGGTTATTTACAATGGTTGCTCGGGCAAAAACTGAATGGCGACACGA
Organism: Candidatus Nomurabacteria bacterium; assembly: GCA_031425235.1. Lineage (GTDB taxonomy): Bacteria > Patescibacteriota > Minisyncoccia > Phycocordibacterales > UBA9973 > UBA9973. Next base: position 106,521 of record JANPIZ010000008.1, on the reverse strand, counting down.
TAGATGAAGATTGGATTTACACACTTAAATATTATTTAGAGAAATAATTATGGAAAATATCATTTGGATCATTTTAGGAATAGTCGCAGGAGGCGTAGTCGCCTACTTTATTTTTGAACGTAAAAAAGAAAGTGGAAATAACGATACAGGACTCAATCTTATCCTCACCCAAATAAACGAACTTTCTCGCACTGTCGATAGTAAAATTGGGGAAAGCCATAAACAAGTCAACGAAAGCTTGAAATTTCACTCAAGCGAATCAAATAAAATAATCCGTGATGTTACCGAACGGCTCACCCGCCTCGATGAGACGAATAAACAAGTTATAAGCTTTGCTGACCAGCTCCAAAGCCTTGAAAATATTTTGAGAAATCCAAAACAACGCGGGATCCTCGGCGAGTACTACCTCGAAACAGTTTTAAAAAATGTCCTTCCTCCTGGTAGCTATCAAATGCAATATCCATTTCCGGATGGCAGTATTGTGGACGCTGTGGTATTTGTCAAAGACAAAATCATACCGATAGATTCAAAGTTTTCACTGGAAAACTACAACAAAATGGTTGAAGAAATAAATGCAGGAGATAAAAAACGCCTTGAAGTAATTTTTGTAAACGATTTGAAAAATCGAATTACTGAGACCGCAAAATATATCCAGCCCACAAAAGGGACGACTGATTTTGCATTTATGTTTATTCCTCACGAAGCCATATATTACGATTTGATTACAAATAAAGTGGGAGCGGGAGACGACAATGAAAACCTCATCCAGCGAGCAGCTGGAAAATACAAAGTCATTATCACGTCCCCGACCTCATTCCTCGCCTACTTGCAAACTGTGTTACAAGGACTCAAAGCTCTACAGATAGAAGAATCTGCAAAAGAAATCATAAAAAAAGTAGAAGACTTGGGCCGTCATTTAAAATCGTATGATGAATACCACGCCAAGCTCGGTAATTCGCTCAGCACTGTGGTCAACCATTATAATGCTTCAAATAAAGAACTCAAAAAGATAGATAAGGATGTGCTCCGCATCGCCGGCTCATCTCCCGAGCTAAACCTCCTCGAGGTAAACAAACCAACGTTTGAAGACTAAAAACAAAAAGCCGGCGAGTCTTGAATAAGACGTCGCCGGACAATTTTAGATTCTCTAAAACTTTTGACGTTAGAGTATCGCCTGCTGGTTTACACCTCCAGTTGGTCTTGAACGTTATGATTTTTTTCTGGTTTTGACTTCTCGGACGGAGAGGCTGCCAGTTTTATTTTTCACAACTTCATATTTTTTATTTCTCTTGTTGCTTTTGGCAATCGGATTGCCGCCTACACCAAAAGAAATAGTAATTTTTTCCGGTCTTTCGACGGGGGTTGGCGAACGAATAAACAAGCAAACAAAAATCCTCCGAGAATATAATTCCCATTGAAATCCTTGTCTTTACCCTTGTCGTTATTGTCCGCTACCGTGAGCGGAACAACATCCGGATTTTGTCCGTCCGGCACGAAAGTGTAACCTTTACGCGTTTGACCAATACCTTCTTCGATCGGGTTCATGCAACCCATCAAAGATTGAAGGGTAATTTCTTCCCCGTTGGCGAATCTGTAGGTCGCCTGATATGCCGGTACGCCCGGCTCATCAATTTTACGAGGTTGAAAACCTTGGTCTAAATAGCCGACGAGTCCTTCGCCGAAAATTTTCCCTTTTTGAATGGGACTGATGCGTTCAGGAAACTGACGACCCCCAGACATAAATCGCGCTTGATTGTCAAATTGACGTTCAAGCTGTTCCGGGTTATCGGGACTAATTCCGCCGTTTACATACGGTTGACCTGAGGTCACCGGATCCAAACGAAGTTGATTCCATTTTCTCAGCTCGCGACCCCAAATTCCTTCGGTGTCGCCTTCTTCGAGGTGGTCAGTTTTGCCGTCCGGCAAACCATAGACCTCGCCGACGTTCATTGTGTGAAAATTCTTAACCGTGGGGTTAAGCTTTTTAACACTTTCAAAGTAGTTGCCGAATTCGGCTGTGACTGCTTCCGCAGGTTGTGCATTAAGAGTTGACAACGCTGCCAACAACGCAACCAATAAAATTGCCGCAAAGCGGACTTTTTTGTTTTGCAAAATTTTCATATTATTTTATTTTCAACGAAGAGATCTGGAATTAAAAAATTAAATCCAGTCATACTCTTATAGTATATCACAAAAACACTGATTTGTCAATCACGTCGTCACGGGAAACCTGAGGCTCAAAATATTAAATATTAAAAGGCTTTTTTCAACTATCCTTTGAAAACTATTCCTTTTGAGTTTGTGGTAAAATTAATAAGGAAAAGGAGGTTGAAATATGTTAAATAATATTTTAGCTAACGAGTTGATTTCACACCTAGTAAGCATCACAATTGCAATCTTGCTCGGTGTAATTGCAGTCGATAAAAATACTGCGATTGTAATATTTATTGCAGCTGACATTCTTCCCTGTTGGATCGTCGCTACAATTTTTGAAAAGAAAATTGCCAACAGGGGGTTACTTTAGCTCGATAGGTAAAGTAATTAGAGAATTTTTTGGAGCTGAAGTTTTAGATAGCTTTTTGCTCCGACCACTGTTCATATTTATTTTTATAAATTTCTTTGGGGTTACAGCCGGAGGAATAATGGGTGGTCTTGTTGCCGACGCGTGCTTCTGGGGCATCGTAATAGCTACAAAAAACATCACACAAACAACTACACCGTCATCTACATAGATGACGGTAATTTTTTAGAGATAAAAATAATTTTCCATTTTTTTTGAAAAATGTTATATTTTTTCTACATGGCCCTATCGTCTAACGGTTAGGACATCGCCTTCTCAAGGCGGTAATCAGGGTTCGATTCCCTGTAGGGTCACAAATTTTGACTAAAATAATTTTAAGTGGTATTGTCAAAACAGTTGCAACCATGTCGGTTGTTTTTTGTTTTTTAAATAAATTAATCTGATAAGGAGAAAAATAATGCAAACAATGAAGAGTTCAAAGCTGAGCATCCCGGATATACTGTGTTTATCGTTTTTAAACACTGCAATGTTATTGCAAACGTTTCAAAACGAAATAACAAAAAGCTATTGTAGTGCATTTTCTGCAAAAGTTGTTTTAAGTAGAGTTGAAAATTTACTTGAAAATTTCAATCTTGAAAAAAATGCTTTTCTGGATCTTTGTAGTGAAATAGATGATCTCGCTTTAAAAAAATTAGCATTCAAAAGAACTGAGTCGTTCTTACTAAGCTGGAAAAGTGAACTTGACGGAAACAGCTGGTGGAACAGTAGTCTCCGTGAAAGATTAAACAAAATCAGTATTCAACTATTATCAGACAAGGAAAATTTTAAAAAGTTATGTGAATAAAATTATTCTTTGTCTCTCGTCGCCAAGAAAGTTCGTCTTTCGAGGCGACTTTCTTGTTTATATATACGAAAAAACTTTATCTGTTTAAATACCTGGTTCCAATTCCGTATAATTAGGGTCACAAATTTTGACTATCCACCTATTACAAAGCTTGATTTAAGTATTCGCCCGAGGCTTTCTATTTGTCCGACAACCGATGCTGACGGAATACCAAGGTAGCAATCATCTTCCACTAAAATAGCCGCGCCGCCCGAGTTACCTTTGTCAATTTTGGCAGACGTAATATAATAATTTTTATCATTTCCAGAAACAATGCCTTCGGTTACAGTAAGACCTATTTTTGAGCCAATTTTGGGATACCCTAAGATGAGTACTTTGTCTCCTACTTCAACATTTTTACAAGCACGCACATCTTTTGCAGTTATCGACGACAGCACACCATCTTTCGGCAAGGTCACATATGCCCAGTCTTCATTTTCGCCAATACTTACATTATCTTTCGTTATAGGTATTGTATATGTAGCGCCAGAGGTAAGTTCGACATCACAACTTTTAGGGAGATAACTTTTATATACCATCAAATGTTTATTCGTAACAGCTCGCATCCCCAAACCATAAAAATTAACAAGTGTTGCCGAACCTGAACCTTTTGCATACAACTTATCATTTGTATCAAACCAATGGCATTCCATATGAGCTACTCGAGGGCTCCATTTTTTAACAATATTCGCTACGGGATCTTTGGCCTCAACTTGAACGGTATTGTTTATTGTTTTTGTTTCAATAGGTTTGTTTTGTAGTTCGGTAAGCTGTTGCTTTAATAAAGCTATCTCCTCATCGCGAGCTTTATCTTTAAGAGCTGCTTCGCTTTGGATCTCAGATTGCTCTTTGCTCTGTACTGCTAATGCTTCAGCCTGTTGTTGTTTATACACATTAAAATAATGAACGCCAGTATATATAATAGAAAAAATTACCGCGAGTGCGAGCACTCCTAGAAATATCTTATACATATGTTTGTGAATTTTTTCCTTCATGCCAGTACTAAAATTTTAAATATTAATATTTATCATTATACCCCGTAATCAAAAATTTAGTACGGGACAAATATTTTTATTATTTCTTTTTTTTCCATTCCGCATCTTGTCGGACAAGGAGTTTGTTTTTGTGTTCTTGGTCAAGGAGTATGGATTCAGTCACTCGCTCCATACGCATGCCTTGCGAGCCTTTAATTAAAACGACATCACCACCTGAAACAAATGATTTGAGAAAAGCCGCAGCTTGATAGGCATCACTGAATTCATAAATATTTTTCTTAGCCATTTTTACCTCGAGCGCGCCTTCGGCTATACTTTTAGCCCGAGGCCCGACTACCACAAGAACGTCAGCGACTTTTTTTACAATACTACCTATATTCTTATGCGTTTCATGGGTATGCCGCCCAAGCTCGAGCATGTCACCGAGCACAGCTATTTTTCTACCGGTACATGTAACTTCACCGAGAGTTTTGAGTGCAGATTCGGAAGCAAGCGGTGAAGAATTATAACTATCATCAATAATAATTGAACCATTAATCCCCCGAAGTAACCGCATGCGCCCCGGAGGTACATCATAACGTTTGAGCGCGTTTACAGCTGTGACCATATTGAGTTTAAGGCCGGAAGCCAAAGTAAGAGCGGCAAGTGATGCATATACATGATTCCTCCCAAACACACCTTCAATAGCTACTGGTAAGCTTCTCCCTTCTTCATCAATTCTGTAAATAACTCCTTCAGGAATACCTTCGCGTGAGTACAGTACCGTATCAGAAGAAGCCACAACGTGTGCACTTTCTGTAAATCCGTATGTTACAAAAATATTTTTTGTTTTTGTGTGCATGGCAAGCACATCTTTATCGTCAGCATTTAATATTAAAATTCCGTCTTTTTTCAACGTTTTTATAAGAGCACTTTTTTCTTCGATCAAATGTTTACGTGAAGCAAAAAACTCCACGTGCGCCGGAGTCTCGCCTATGGCGGTGATGATCACTGCATCAGTTCTAAGCCAAGAACCCGTACGTTCCATGTCGCCTGGCTTACCGACACCAACTTCAAGCACGAGCCATTTGGGATATGTATTCGGCAATAATATTAATTTTAATCCTTTGGCAAAATTTTTGAGCCAACCGACGGGATTATTCCACGCATTTGGAAGCCCGAGAATCGTAAGAGGTAGTCCAATTTCACTATTGAAACTTTTTTCACTTCTGCGAACGTCAGTGAATTCTGACATGACTGCATACACGGCATCTTTGGTTGAGGTTTTACCGACTGAACCAGTAATTGCAATTATATATGGCTTGTATTTATACAATACAAGTTGAGCCTCTAGTCTTAGAGCAGTAATTATTGTGTGTCGAAAAATTGCTTTCATGTGTATTGTTATTATATTCACTATCTACTCACGATAAATAAAATAATTCCAATAATAGAAAAAACTACTGATAACACCCAAAATCGCATAGTGACCTTGTATGATGGCCAACCAATAGCTTCGAAATGATGATGGATGGGTGCGAGTCTGAAGACTCGTTTTCCATTTCGTAATTTTTTTGAGGTCATCTGAATAATATCAGAAGCGGACTCAATAACGAGGGGCAGTGCAATCACAGGTAAAAGTAGGGCTGTGTTGGTCAGAAAAGAAATAGTCGCGAGGGTGAGAGTAAGTGCCATGATACCAGTTTCTCCCATGTAAAATCGAGCAGGAGGAATATTAAACCACAAAAAAGCCAAGATGCAGCCCGTAACAACCCCACAGAAGACTGCTATGTCTATTTGGTTGTTTGCATAAGCAATGACTGAATATGAAGCAAAGATAGAAGCAAATACTCCCCCGGAAAGTCCATCAAGTCCATCGATCACTCCTCCTGAAAATGTGGCAAGTGCCACAATAATAAAAAATGGAATAATAAAAATTCCTAAATACAAATCACCATCAAAAGGAATATTTACATGCACCATGCCAAGTTTGAAATAAAACCACATACCGATGAGAAGTGCAGCAAAGGCGATAAGTCCTGCTTTCCAAAAGCGCCACGATTCATCATCACGAGCGATCTTGTTGTGACCATATATTTGCAAAAGGTCGTCCATAAGGCCAAGTAGTGCACCGAACAGAAGCGTAAAAAATGGAATTACTGTTTGATTTCTACTTAAAAAGTTTATTTTTTCAGTAATAGTTCCGGGGAAAATAACTCCAAGAACCAAGAAAAGGATAGTGGTTAAAAAAACAGAAAACCAGATGATAATGCCACCGACTCGTGGAGTATTGAGTTCAGCATTTTCGTCTTTAATTTTTTGAAAATCAGAATTACTAAAAGAGCTCCCACGGGCGTGTTTTTTCCACATTTTGTATTTAAAGAAGTAATGGGTCGCAATGGGTGTAAAAAAAAGCCCCAAAAAGAAAGCTGTAATCGTCGGTATAAAAATTTTAATCAAGTCCAAATACATCCGGTAGTGAAAAATGACATTGCCTTGTTAGGCATAGTATATTTTATATATAATAAATTAATAATAACTCACTTAATTTCCATAAAACTATATCCGGATTTATCCCATGTCATTTTCTACTAACCGGATACATGCTCTAAAAGTATAGCATTTTAGTGTATTTTTTTAAAATAGCTTACCCCGGCTAGTAAGGGCAGAGTTAATAAACTAGCCGGAGGCCTAGTAAACTTCAGCTTGATAACATTTTTCACAATATACCATCTCCGGCCGATCAGGGGCATAGGAAGTTTCAAATTCTATTTTACAATTATTTTCTCCATGAAAGTGATTCTTGACAGTACACATACATGAGCGATGCCAAAGCTTAAACGGATTTCTAGTATTTAAGCGATTTTTATTTCTACAGAAAAAGCAAATTTTTGGAATAGGTACATTCATTCTTTTGTAAAACACCAGCTCGTCGTTCGTAACTTTATAATTTCGAGAGCAAGATTCACATTTTAAAATTTCATATAAAATATACTCAGTTGTATCAAAAATAGAATCTGGTATTTCCTTTTGAGAGATAGTTTCTTGTCCAATAGTTCTTTGTAAATTATCTCGCCATTTATAGTTTAAATTTTCAGCTTCATGTTTTGATAAAATATTCATATCAAAAGCTTCAGTTTCATTATATCCAAAATATGAATATCGAACTGGAAAAAATTCTCCCCATTCCCCATCATGTTTCATTTTTATTATTATTTTTTCTTTTAATTTAAAATAATCTTCTTTTGAATATTTCTTATTTAATATTGAGTATTCACCTTTTTTCAAGCTTGCACAACCAAAAAGGTTATTAGACGAATGACAATTATCACAATAAGCTATTTCTTTATTTTTCCAAGAATAGATACTAAAAAAATTATTATATGATTGATCGGGCGTGATAGATTCATAACTATACTCTACTTCCCCTCCACCAGACAAATCATAACAATTCTTAAAATTAACCCCTCCTGCAACAAAGCGAGAGTCTTCACTAAAGGGAGCAAAAAAGGAATCTCTCGTGTTTTTACATCTTATAAGGTCATCTCCCGTACAGTTAACTGAATTCCTTATCATAGCAAAACGACGAGGATAAGTTATTATAAATTCTTTATATTCATTTTTGGCTCTTTCCCAACCCGTTCGTGTATGCAATTGATAAGATTTAAGAATTTTTTCGTATTCTTCTTTGGAATACTGTTTGTTCTTATAAAAATATTTTTTATTACGCAAGCCAAAGCTCATAAAGCAATCACTGCACTCACGACAATCATAACAAAAATCGCAATTTTGTAGCATGCTACCATACGTCACATATCTGCATTTATAACATTCATCTACAAACATTGACTCGTACATATACTCACAAAAATCTTGCATGCAAAGGCAATCGCATATTTCGCGACCCTTGTTTAACATTCCTGAATACATCACATTTTCAAGTTTCCAGGAAATAAATACCATGTAGCAATTTTTCGAAAAAGCAACATCGTGACAATAAGCACTATTTACACTTGCAATACCATCATCATTCATTAAAGCTATTTTTGGTACCTTTTTATTAAGATCTATATACTGTTCAAAAAAAGACCTATTAGGGTCAAAATCTTGCCCGTATTGATATGCATCCCATTTATCACTCCAAAAACAGCTAACACAGTAAATAATTAAAGAGGAATCAGGGGAATATATTGAAATAATGTTTTTACCACAAAGACTACAAGAATTGTTGTATAAGTTGTATGTATTCTTCCATGCAAGCCTTCTTTGCCTGCGGCATTCTGAGCAAAAAGTTGGCAGAGGTACTTTTATTTTTTCATAAAATCCAAAATCGTCCGGCTCGATAGTAAAGTCTTGTTTGCAATTCTGGCACGATTTTGTTTCACTTTCTTGTTTCATTTTTTACTTTACTTGACTAAAGTACTTTAGTTGAATAAAGTCAGTTAATTTTCGAAGGTGGTTTCATCTTCTAAGTTTTGAATCGGCAACTCTTCGGCGACCACATCCTCTTCTTTTACAGCATTATGTATTGAGTTATTTACTTGTTCGTAGTCTGGTAAGTCCTCTATCTTCGCCACACCCATAAATGAAAGGAGTTCAAATGTTGGTTTGTATATATAGCGTCGGTTATCTGTCTCACTTACTGTTTTCTCTACTAATCCTCGCACTGAAAGCGCACGCAATGTGAAGCTCGAATTTACTCCACGGATATAATCTATCTCAGCACGTGTAGCTCCATTTTTGTAAAGGACGATTGATAATGTTTCTAGTGTTGCCTTTGAAAGCTCCTTGTTCAACTCCTCTTTACGAAGTTCCTCAATTAAATTTGATATTTGGGGCGCTGTACCGAGATTTATTTCATTCTCTTTTTCTTGTAACACGATGCCTCTGTGTGCCAAATTGTTTTTAAGTTTCTCTACTGCATCGTTTATTTCATTTTCAGAAACTTTCAAAATAGTCGCGAGCTTTTTTCGTGACATGGGCTCACCTTTCCAAAATAACACTGATTCAATTTTTGTTTCTAATTCATCCATGTGTTTTGTTTAATTTATTTCACCCGCGACTTCTTCTACTAGTGCCGAGTCTGGAATTTTCTCAATAATAATATCTTCCATGTGATTATTCTGAACAGCATTCAATATACCATTTCTTATCATCTCCAGCATAGCAAGAAAACTCACGATCACTGTCACCTTTTCTGCTCGAGTGTGTTGTCCGGATTTTTTACCAGAAAATTCAGCAAAGCTCATTGTGATTGCGCTCTGGATTCGTTGTGTTAAGTTATCAATAACTTCTTCAATATTGATAACCTTGCGTACTTCGACTTCGGGCAAGAAAACCTTTTTTGGCATCCCGCCGAGCACATTGCGTGCAAATTCCATCATGGTGTCCTTGGTAATTCTACTGTCGGGTAAAAATACCAGGATTTCATTCTTGCGTTCAAGTGGCGCAAAAATCATTTCTTTTCCAAAACTACTTTTCACAGAGCCCCCCAAGCCCATGAAAATTCTATATAGTCGCAGCCGTTCTTCTAGGTTTTTTATGTCACCCTGCTCTTCGTCCGTCAAAGAAAGATTTGGCAGTAAAGATTTTGATTTGATGAGTATGAGAGTCGCAGCTACTTGAATAAAGCTCGTTATTTCGGCTGGACTTAAAGAGCCGCTGTCGCCGAGACTATTCATATGGCTCAAGAAATCTTCAGTAACACTGGCCAGGGATACATCATTTATAAAAAGTTTGCGCTTCTCAACTAAATCCAAAAGAAGGCCAAATGGCCCTTCAAACGCTTCAGTTTTTACGGTATATATCTGGCTCGAACTTTCTGTTTCCACCCTTATATGTTAACATTTCTTTATGAAAAATAAAAATATTCGCCTCTCGAAAGAGGTCATCCCACTTGAATACGACATTCAGCTTCGACCGGACCTTGAAAACTTTACCTTTCGAGGACTTGAAACTATCACTATATCTCTTTCAAAAGATACAAAAACCATCACCCTGCATTCAAAAGAGATAGAAATAGATACAGCAAGTGTGCTAATAGGTAAAGAGAAAGTATTTGCGAAAATTTCGTACAATACAAAAAACGAAACAGCCACCTTCGCTTTTTCGAAACCTATTAAAAAAGGCAGGGCAAAACTCACGTTGGTGTTCACTGGAATTCTCAACGACAAAATGCGCGGCTTTTACAGAAGTAAATATATCAATATAGACAAAGAACATAACATGGCGACCACGCAATTTGAAGCCACAGATGCAAGGCGGGCATTCCCATGTTTTGATGAGCCAGCTCATAAAGCAATTTTTAATGTTTCACTTATCGTACCAGACGATAAAACTGCTATATCAAATACTCTTCCCACAAGTGTCGAACCTGCCCGCAATGCTTTCAGCATAGCTGATGCAGGCGGGGAACACGAATCAGGATTTAAAATTGTAAAATTTGCACCAACTCCAAAAATGTCGACATATCTCCTCGCTTTTATAATTGGAGATTTTGAATATCTTGAAAAGAAAACCAAGAATAAAACTCGCGTACGAGTATATACCACTCCAGGCAAAAAACACCAGGCTAAGTTTGCTCTCGAGTGTGCTGTGAAAACTTTAGAATTTTACGAAAGCTATTTTGATATAAAATATCCGCTCCCAGTACTCGACATGATAGCTATCCCGGACTTTGCTTCTGGAGCTATGGAAAACTGGGGTGCAGTAACCTATCGGGAAAGTGCCCTACTCGTGGATGAAGAGCATTCTTCGGCTTCAAACAAGCAATGGGTAGCACTGGTCGTCGCTCACGAGCTTGCTCATCAATGGTTTGGGAATCTGGTCACCATGGAATGGTGGACGCACTTATGGCTGAACGAAGGGTTTGCTTCATATATAGAATACCTTGCCGTAGATAAAATGTTCCCAAAATGGGATATATGGACACAGTTTTCTACAAATGACCTCGGAGTCGCATTACGACTTGATGCGCTCGCAACAACGCACCCAATTGAAGTCGAAGTGCATCACCCAAGCGAGATCGGAGAAATATTTGATGAAGTTTCATATTCCAAAGGTGCATCAGTCATCCGCATGCTTGCTGAATATCTCGGTGAAAAAGATTTCCGTGATGGGTTGCGGTATTATCTTAAAAAACACAGCTATAAAAATACTAAAACACTTCACCTCTGGCAGGCATTTGAAAAAGTGTCCAAAAAACCAGTTGCTCGGATGATGCACAACTGGACGAGCAAACCAGGCTACCCTGTCATCAAAGCAGAAATGAAAAACGGCAAGATAAATTTCTCGCAAAGTAGGTTCTTATCAAGCCCAGTCTCGGCAAAAAAAACAAGAGACAATACTAAATGGGAAATGCCGATAACTTACAAAAATAACAAGGTAAACTATGGCGAAGCTGGATTTTATAGAACTGCTTACTCCAAAGAACTTTTAGAAAAATTAGTCGAGCCAGTTTTAAATAGAACACTTTCACCTCGCGACAGACTCGGCATTATTCGTGACTTGTTTGCATTGTCAGAAGCAGGAATAATACCAACCACGGATGCTTTGGAATTTTTACGAGCTTACACGGAAGAAGATAATTACACTGTATGTGTAGAGATAGCTATGGGGCTGGCGCGTATCGAGCAACTATTAAAGCATAATGATAATTTAGACAATCTTACACTAGAACTTTTCTCCCCTATTTTTAAACGACTAGGCTGGAATGCTAAGGAAAATGAATCGCATGCTGACACCCTTCTCCGCTCGCTCACTATTTCTCGCCTCGGCCGAGCTGGCGACAAGAAAGTGATAGATGAGGCACGAAAGAAATTGAAGAGTAACCACGCCAAAGGACGAGCAAGTAATTTAAATCCAGACATTCGGGGAGCGGTATATGGAGTCGTCGCTTCGGCTGGAGGTAAAAAAGAATTTGAAGAATTTATAAAAAAATACAAAACTGAAACTTTACATGAAGAAAAAAATCGCCTAGGCGGTGCTTTGGGTGATTTCAAAGATAAGGAACTTTTGCAAAAAGCCTGTGAGTTTGCAATGTCCGAGCACGTCCGCACTCAAGACACCGTCAGCATCCTATCAAGTGTCGGATCAAATCCACAGGGAAGAGACATCTGGTGGAATTTCTTGCAGAAGAATTGGAAGACTTTAGTGATCCGGTACGGTGAAGGTGGACTCACTCTTGGCCGGGCTGTAAAAGCCATAGGTGGCAGCGCTGAAGAAAAACACCTTACTTCAATTAAAAAATTCTTCAAGACCCACGAAGCTCCAGGAGCAAAAAGAGCAATAGATCAACTTCTCGAAAGACTCGAAGGTAATGTCGAATGGTTAAAAAGAGATGGAAAGATTATTGAAAAGTTTTTGAAAGACTAAACTAAATGAAAACCATAAACACTCGAACAACAGAATACCCAATAAATGAGATATTTTTAAAGAGGCATTCACCTCGAGCTATGTCTGGAGAAGCACTCTCAAAAGAAGAAATTATGACGCTCTTTGAGGCAGCACGCTGGGCGCCTTCATCGCGGAATTTTCAACCTTGGAGGTTTATCTACGCTACTCGAGAGTCTAAAGAATTTGAGAACTTTTTAAATTTTCTCACTGAAAGCAATAGAGTCTGGTGTAAAAATGCTTCCATGCTTGTCGTCACTATTTCCAAGAAAACAAACCCAGATGGTACCGAGGCAAAGACGCATTCATTTGAAGCAGGCTCCGCTTGGGAAAATTTAGCTTTGCAAGCATCCGAAATGAACATTGTAGCTCACGGCATGGGTGGAATACTTCCTGAAGTTATAAAAGAAAAATTAAAACTTTCTGATGACTATAAAATAGAAATGATGATAGCTATAGGCAAACCCGGAAAAATAGAAGACCTGCCGCAAAAGCTACGCGAACGCGAAAAACCAAGCACTCGAAAATCCTTAGAAGAAATAGTTTTTGAAGAGAAATTTATTAATTAATATATGCTATTGACAAAATTTTATATTATGATAAGATAGATGCAATGATTACATTAATTAAATTTTCAGTAAACTATTATATCCGCCCTGTGGAGCGGTCTTCTTTTTGCTAATTAATTTACTATTTCAAGCAAAGACCGCCCACAAGGCGGTTTTTTATTTTACCTTTTATTATTTAAATTTAAATCTATGAATACGCAAACCTTTCAAAAAAATAAAATACAAACAAATATGTATTATTACGGCTATTACAACTCTCAAAAAGAGGCTTGTTTCAAGGCGCCGAAATAATTTAGTAATCTTCTCAAAATTTCGACTCCTCCAACTGGTCTCTTAGATAGATCAGTTTTTGTTCTTTGAACAAAGGGGCTTCGAACCGCCCTTTATGAAAGTGGTTCATTGACAAATAAATATTGGAGAAAGAAAATGAAAGAAACACGTTCACTTATCAAGAGTTGCTTGGTTTTGAACCCAGGAGTTGTATTGATGTGTGGTTGCAAGGCAGGGGAAACTGAATTACTTATAAATTTTGGAAAAATATGGAAGCATGTTTTTGTGTGTGAAAAAGAAGCATTGAAATTTATTACAGATGCTGTAGTAAGTGTATTCAATGGGCTTACAAAAGATGAACTAAATTCTTTTTGCACACAGCTTGGCATGCGAAGTTCAGCTCTGGATCATAAGAAAACTTTCTCTCTTATGTCAGAAGCCATTAAGAAGGATATTATTGAATTTCGGTGTTATCCTAATGGATTCTACTACTAAATGTTCATATTATAAATCAGAACAAAGGAGAAAAAGCAATGAAAGCATTAATGATATTCGTCAAGGAATGGGCATCTGAAGCGATAACTATTTCAAATCGAGTAGGGGGTGTTTATGAACCAGCAGATATAACAGGTAAAGCAAAAGAAGAAATGAAAGATTGCTTACTTGTGCTCTTCCAAGTTGAAAGCAAAGATGGTCAAAAACAAGTCAAAGATATCTGCGATGATATTAAAAAAATTGCGAGAAATAAAAAACTTGTGATCGAGGCGTTTGACCATCTAAGTTCTAGTCAAGCAACCCCTACAGTTGCTAAAGATATTGCATTTCAGGTTTTAGAAAAATGCAGACAATTTGAAGGGTTTGAAGTGAAAACTTCTCCCTTTGGTTGGAATAAAAGTCTTATGTTAAAATCTGAAGATATACAAAGTGCCTTCAATTATCGAAGTTATTAAATAAATTATCAAAAAAGTCAGTAATTCAAAACAAGAATGCTGACTTTTTATTTTATTTAAATAAAGCTTTAATTACCTACTTTACCTAAGTAAAGTTTTCCACAGCGATTTTTATACTTTACTTGACTAAAGTACTTTAGTTTGATAAAGTAGCTGTACTTGTCCCGTACTAAATTTTTGATTACGGACAAGAGTCGATATTAATATAAACTTAAAATTTTAGTACTGGGATGAGTAAAGGAATGAATAAAAATACGAATATTAAAACAGTAGAGATGGTTCAAGGTATCGGGTCAAACATTGACTGGAACCAACCTGAAAACAAGCAACTCGTGCAAGCTTTTTTGGCTTTGAAAAATACACAAGAAGCTGAATCTTTTCTACGTGACCTTATGACTGAAGGTGAAATACAAGAATTCGCAAATAGACTCGAAGCTGCTTCCCTACTCTCAAGAGATGTGCAGTACAATGCTATCAGTGAGAGCACAGGGCTTTCTTCTACGACAATTGCCCGCATATCAAAATGGCTTAAGGGAAGCCTTGGTGGCTACCGCCTTGTTCTCTCTCGCCTTTCAAATCAGCATCACCACAACTCTTCCAAACTTAGGAAAGGGTTGTCTTTGAGTCATTAATCATCTTGAAAATTATTTCGAAACCAACCCCTTCCTAAGTTTCTTTAGGAAGTGGTTTTGATTTTAGCTACCTATTAAATGCTAAAAATTGTTCTTTAAAAAGGAGAAAAATGTTAATTAAAAAATCTGAAGAACTAGATCGATTTGAAGATACAATCTCTAAAGAAAATGTGGAAGGTTGTAAAAAAGCTTTAGCGGATGGATGTAAAGTGTGGGTTTTTACCAACATAAACGAACTGGCTAAAGATGGCTCTTTACCAAAAGAAGGAAGAGAGTTTTGCTACAAACGCTTTGAAGACGGCGAAATTTGGGCGGGTTGGCTTGAAACACCGGAACAAAAAGAGATTGTAGGGATTACTTGTGGACCCGCCAAGTATGGACATTAATGTTTTTTAAAAAAATCTCAAAAGCTACTTTACCTTGGTAAAGTAGCTTTTTATTTTAGATTTATTTACTGCATCGCATCTACTTTCGCAGCTACGATAAAATCATTTACTGATAGACCATCTATAGCGTGCGTCCAGAGTTCGAGAGTGACTTTATTGTAATGCACATGAATATCAGGATGATGTCCTTCTTCTTCTGCTACATCAGCAACACGCTCAACAAAATTTATCGCGCCTATGAAATCTTGAAATTTATATTCTTTAGAAATCTTCTTTGCATCTTCTGAGAGTATCCAGTGATACGACTCATCCACATAGTCTTGTGCATCTTCGCGGCTCATTGGTTTCATATCTTTTTTCTCACACGGAACACACTTTTTCTTTGTTAGGCTTTTTTGATCTTTTTCGCTCATAAAATTATTGGTTATTTTCTCGCAGTCTTGCAATTTGGTAAATACTAAATACAAGAACAAATGCAGCTATCCACTGGGAAATAGAAAGTCTCGTACCGTTTATCATCATATCTAAGAAAATAGCTATGAACGGAAAAGTGAGTTCTAAAATAGTAGAAATGTGCACAGAAGTTTTCGCAAGACCTTTATAATAAATAAGAAGCGCTACCATCCCTGTAGAAATCGCTATGAGTAGTAAAAATCCAAATTGCGACGTTGTAGGTATTGCTAAACTGCCCGTATTTAAATGACCAAACAAAAATAATACTGGTAAGGCAAATAGCAAAGTAAATAAAAATCTATAAAAAGTGCTCACTTTAAAATCAACTCTACCGAGAAGCATTTTTGAAAATGTAGTAGATGTTCCCCATGCAAATGCTGCACCGAGCGCATACAATGCAGCAATGGCCGTGCCCTCACCTGTTTCTAAGTTTACTACGCCATTTGGGAATGTCACAAAGTACGCTGCTATTACAGCAAGTATTCCCCATTTTATGTACGCTGGCGAGAATTTTTCTTTTAGAAAAATTCTCGCTGTTCCAATAGCAAAAATTGGTTGAAGTTTTTGCAATAGAAAAACCACAGAGATAGAAATAAAATGAACTTTACCAAGCGCTGTCGTAAACCACAAAGTACCAAGTAGTCCGCTTAATATTGCTATTAAAATGATCAGCCCCCATTCACGCTTTTCGAGTTTAGTTTTTAAAACAAATTTTAAAACAAATGGAGATAAAATTATAAGACCAATCAAATGTTCAAAGAAAATAATAGTTATGGGTGGAAGTGTATATAAATGCTGACGTATAAGTCCATCAAAAGCCCATAATGTCGCTGCTATGATTATAAATACTGGGCCTGTATAATTTTCTAGTGTTTCTTTTAACATAATTTAATATCTTTTTTTATTTGATTAATGAGTTCTTCTTCGGTCTCAAAATTTATATATTTTCTTATAAACTTTTTTATTTCTAAAGTTACAATTTTTCCATAAGCGTCTCCTCTGTACCCAAGTAAATGAGCTTCAATTTTCCCTATATCACTTATAACGATCCCAGCCCTATAAATCTTTTTATTTATTATACCTTTACCTACATAAACACCCGAAACAAAATCTGAGATTTTTGTATCCAAATTTACAGTCGGAAAACCAAGCTTCCTACCATATGCATCACCTCGTATTACTTTACCGGAAATTATGGGTTGCATGTT
The DNA here is from genome assembly GCA_031425235.1 of Candidatus Nomurabacteria bacterium. Classification (GTDB taxonomy): domain Bacteria; phylum Patescibacteriota; class Minisyncoccia; order Phycocordibacterales; family UBA9973; genus UBA9973. The sequence continues at coordinate 89,284 of JANPIZ010000008.1, read as the reverse complement.
ATCTTACTTTGCAAATTATTTATTTATTTTGAGTCCAAGTTCTTTCAGTTGCTTTTCCTCTAGTGGCTTCGGGGCGTTCATGACTGCTGTTTTACCACCCCGAGTCATAGGAAATGCTACAACTTCACGAAGATATGATTCCCCTGTTAGATTCATCAGATTTCGCTCCACACCGAGAGCAATACCTCCATGTGGAGGTGTACCATATTTAAAAGCATCAAGCATGTGTCCGACGCGGTCTTCTATTTCTTCTTTTGTATAACCCATAACTTTGTATGTCGCTTCTAGAATTTCTGGCTTATGAGCACGAATAGAACCTCCTCCTGATTCATAGCCATTGCAGACCAGGTCGTATTGAGTTGTTAAAATATTTTCTATATTTTCACCTTTCATCAACCAATCTATATGCTCAGGTATGGGCATTGAAAAAGGGTTATGGGTAAAAGTCCACTTACCTTCATCTGTCTTTTCAAAAAATGGGAAATTGATCACCCATGAATATGCTAGAATCTTTGGATCTTTTTTTTCTTCTTCGGTACGCATATCAAATTTATCTGCACCATATTTTTCTATTGATTCTTTATAAGTAATTCTTGGAAATGGTTTTTGCTTTATCGTAAAACCCATAGATTCTACTACCGTAGTCATCATTTCTTCTATTAGATTCATAACGTCTTCCATTTCCACAAAAGACATTTCGACATCTACTTGAGTGTGTTCAAATCCTCTATCAGCGCGCAAGTCTTCATCACGCAATGCACGTGCTATTTGAAAATATTTCTCCATGCCACCCACCATAAGGAGTTGTTTGTATTGTTGTGGCGATTGAGGTAAGGCATAAAATTTACCTGGGTTAAGACGAGAAGGTACCACGAAATCTCTTGACCCTTCTGGTGTAGACTCGGTCAGTAGTGGTGTTTCTATTTCCACGAACATTTTTGAAAATAAAAATTCACGGACTCTTTTTACAAATTCACTTCGTATTCTGATATTTTTCTGCATTCGCTCTGAACGCAAATCAAGATGACGATATTTTAGACGTGTTTCTTCATTTATAGTAGCTGTATCTGTCGTAATATCAAATGGTAACGTTTCAGCTTTATTTAAAATTTCAATACCTAAAACTTCTATTTCTACACCGCCACCCTGCTCAGCATTTTTGTCATTGCGTTCTTTAACTAAACCTTTAATCTCTAGAACCCATTCAGAGCGAATTTCTTTGGCAACAGTGATAGCTTCGGGATGTATTGGTAAAGTAACACACTGAACCTTGGCAGTCATGTCTCGCATATCAAAAAAGACCATTTTACCTTGATCACGCCTGACATCCACCCAGCCCGCAATTACGATCTCCTTGCCCACATGATCCTTTAAATCTTTGATATATACACGATTTTTCATATAAAAATATTTTATCACAAACAAAAAAAATTGGCGAACGTCTCATTGAGAGCGTTCGCCTGGTTTCAAATATGATTCCTGTGTGGAGGTCTGCTACATTCTGCCTCCACTAATTTTTTACTTTTTTTATCCCATCGTAAAGTGTGCGATGACTGACAACAATAAGAAGTGTAAGTTGTAAAGATCACTTTTCCTTCATCTGTAATATGCTCAAAACCACATGAACATAAAACAGTTCTCATTCTGAAGTTTATTCTTCTTATTTCGTGTTCCACTTTATGTGTTTTGTCGTCAATTCTAGTGCCTTCGTGTTCCACTAACATTTTTATCTCCTATTCCCCAGATTCCGCTGGGTCGGCTAAAATAAAATTAATTAAACAATTTTATTTTCGCACTTGCTACAAACTAAACTTTTTTCTCTGACTAAAAGAAAAAAGTTTGGTTCGTTCTTTTTCCTTTCACAACCACATTCCATTGTGGTTATTTTGTCATTCAATTCTATTTTATTTGGCAGGGTGCTTCCAGCCCCCTGCGCAACTCTTATCTCTTCAATTAGTTCTTTTTTATTCAATAACATTGTTTTACTTCCTTTCTTTTTTATTATTTTGTCAAAAAACTACCCCACATCTCCTATTTGAGACTGATAGTTTAAAGAAAAAACCAGTCTCTTTTTAGAAGACTGGTTTTTGGGATGTAGTTTATTTTGAGAGATTTTTAAAATTTTACAGCGCAAAGATCAGCCTTCTAAATTGTTTAGTAAAGCTAAAAAAGAAAACATTATTTGCGACACTTTTTTGCTGTATTTTGTTCACTCCTATATTATAAATTAATTAAAATAAAATGCAAGTTAATTAAATAAAGATTGCCAGACCTTCTATCATAGAAAGTCTGGCAATTAGTGTAATGTAGATTAAAATTTAAATACCGAAATTTTTCCAATATTCAGTAAAAAAATCCCAGTCAATAGGTTTAAATTTATTTTTTACTTTTTCCATACCTAAAGCGAATGCTTCTTTTGATTCTGGAGTTACCATAAATGACTTATCTCCTTTATGTAAATTTCGCACCGTAAGAATAGGCACTTCACTAATCCAGAGAGGTAAATGGGGCTTATTTTTATTTGTGTGAGTACCAAGTTTATTTTCCGGATGAATCCATGCAATTGTTAAACCATTACTGATTAATTCAAGTCTATGCTTCTGTCTATACTTTTCGACTTGAATAGCAGTTTCTAAAGTATAATTTTCTTTATTGCTATAAACCAAGCCAACAACTGCAAGTTTATCATTCATACTATGAATGAAGAGTTTCATTTGTTTTAAAGCAGAACAAAATTCTTCATATGAAATAATGCTTTTGCTAATATCATAATAAAACATTTTTTTCATAAGCACTGATTTAGTAAAAGGACAGTGTGCTCTTTTGCCATCACCATCTACTAAGAATTGTAAGTAAGAACTAATACTTTTAACATGGATGTCTGAATGTTTATCTAATTCAGTAAAGGAATATATTGATGTATTCATATTTATTTACCTCCTTTGGAAAATTCTTTCCTTAACTTCTGTATTTCTTTAAGAATTCTATCGAACTCTTTAAGGTTCATTCGTTGTAATTCGAGTTTAGCTTCATCTAAAAGACTTAAAACTTTCCGTTCACATCCACGTAAATTACTGTGAACTATAATTTGCAAATCCCACATATTTTTTCTCCTATTTTATTTTCAAAAAACCAAAAATTAAAGAACAAAAAAAACGGCACTCATTGCGCCGCTTGATGGATTCCTTTTTGTTGGTGAAAAAATATTTATATTCTTGGAAATAAAAGAAATCTATAAAAAGACGCACGAGTAAAAAACTCTGCGCCCCACCACATGTCTCGTCGTTGTCTTGCTTGTGTGTTTTGTGCTGTGTTTCTTCCCAATGTTGAATCACAGATGTTCAAATTTCTCATTACTATCATACTAGTATGCTAGTATATATAAAATTAAATTGCAAGGGGATAGAAGAGCTGGGTGTGGAAAACTCTAATAGTCGAGATTACAGGACTTATTTAACCACCTTCAAGGCTCTCCTAAATCCGCCTTCTATTTTCCTCATCTCACGAGACCCGCGAGTGACAGTAGCTACACCTAAATGTAAATCTTCTGCTATAGATTGGTGGTGTTCCCCTTTATTGAGACGCTTTACGATTTGCCAGCGGACACTGATGTTTTCAAATTCTCGCGGCGTCAGTATGTCTTTCACAAAATCAGCCAACAGGCCTTTATTTTTACTAATTTTATATAAAACCTCAACCACTTCTTTTTTATACTGATCTAAATTATTTTTCATTTTTTAATATGTATTTTATTATTACAATATCACACTAGTATGCTGATATGTTTGCACAAAGAAAATTAACTAAATGCTAATAAACATTTACCCCTATCTTATCTCGTACTTCCTTCATTTTTTCTCCAGCTACTTTTTTTGCTTTTTCCCCTCCTTGTTTTAAGATTTCAAGTGCTTTTGGAATATCTTTTTCGAATTCTTTTCTTTTTTCGCGAAGTGGAGCAATGAACTTTTCCAAGTCTTCAATCAGAAGTTCCTTGAGTTCCTTGTATTTCCCTGCTTTTTCCTTATATATTGGCTCGAGCTCGCTTTCTGGTCTTATGAGTTTATGGATTGCATATACATTTTGTGGAATATCTCCACCCGAATCTGTCACAATACTCATCACGGCTTTTTTTATTTCTTCATATTCAGCAAAGAGTGGAATGGTGTTGCCATAACTCTTACTCATTTTTCGCCCATCGGTACCTGGTACTACTGCAACTTCTGTTATTATTTTGTGCTCAGGCAATTTAAAAGTATCCCCAAAGGTATTATTAAATTTTTGAGCTGTGTCTCGTGCTATCTCGATATGTTGTTTTTGATCTTGCCCAACGGGAACTATATCTGGACTATAAAGTAAAATATCTGACGCCATTAATAATGGATAATTAAATAGGCCGACATTCATATCTTTACCATTATCTCGTGCATCTTTATAAGCAACCGAACGCTCTAAATAAGCCATGGGTGTAATAGTGTCAAAAATCCAGGTAAGCTCTGTGTGCTCAGGCACATCTGATTGTTTAAATATTATAGATTTTTCTGGGTCGAGACCGAGGGCTAGATAATCAATCAAAACCGCTATGATATTTTCTCGCATGGCTGATGGATCTTTGAGCGAAGTCATTGCATGATAATCAACTATCATAAAATACACATCATACTCATTTTGCTGCTCTAGGAGTTGCTTCATCATACCAAAATAGTTCCCTATATGAGGCTTTCCAGAAGGCTGAATACCCGACAAATATATCTTTTTTGACATAGCTATATATTATCATATTTCTCCACACTTTAATAACACGCTTACTAAGGTTTAGGTTTTGACAATTTGTTTACTGTGGTAGAATAGGACACATGGCACCGATAAAAAAACAATTTGTCCCCACTAAAGCAACCCAAAAAACATTGCGTATTCCACCCCAAAGCATCCCTTCCGAGCAAGCAGTTCTTGGCTCAATCATGCTCCGTAAGGACGCCATGCATGAAGTAGAAGACATGATCAGCCCTGATTCATTCTATGTTGAAAAGCACAAAATAATATTCAAGGCGATGCTCGATTTAGCAAATAAAAATGAACCAATTGACATGCTTTCGTTGTCTACAAAACTGGGCGAACAAAAACTTCTCGAAAATATCGGCGGCAATCAGTACCTCGCAGAAATAGTAAATACTGTTCCGTCTTCAACAAATGTCAAACACTACGCTGATATTGTACAGAAAAAATATGTGCTTCGAAGCTTGATCGAAGCAGCTGACTATGTGTCCGAGCTCGCGTTTGAAGAAGGTGATGACCACATGGATGATATTTTAGACCTTGCCGAGAAAAAAATATTTAGCGTAGTATCGAGTCCAAAAAATCAAAAATATGTAAACATGAAAGACGCGCTCCCTGAAGCCTATGAACGCCTTGAAAAATTACACGAAAACAAAGGCATGCTTCGCGGATTACCAACTGGATTTAAAGACCTGGACGCGATGCTCTCGGGTTTACAAAAATCTGACTTAATCATTCTCGCCGCACGTCCAAGTATGGGTAAGACAACTCTTGCTCTTGATATCTCCCGCTTGGCAGCTGTAAATAATAACAAATCAGTATTAATATTTTCTCTCGAAATGTCCTCGCAGCAACTCGTCGACCGTATGCTCTCGGCGCAATCACGGGTGAATGCGTGGAACCTACGTACTGGTAATCTTTCCTCTGATAGAGATTTTTCACAGCTTCGTGATTCGCTCGACAAACTCGCTAAGGCAAAAATATTTATCGATGACCAGGCTGGTAACTCTATCGTCCGCATGAAGGCTCTCGCTCGCAGAATCAAGGCTGAGAAAGGTGTAGACCTTATAGTTGTAGATTACTTGCAGCTTATGACTACTTCTAAAAATTATGATTCGATGGTAAACCAAGTGACAGAAATATCTCGTTCTCTAAAGAGCCTTGCTAAAGAACTCGATGTACCCGTACTTGCTCTTTCTCAACTTAACCGTGCAGTAGAATCGCGAGGGGGCAAGCCACGACTTTCCGACCTTCGTGACTCAGGTTCCATCGAACAAGATGCTGATGTGGTCATGTTTATCCATCGTGAAGACAAGATGAAAGATCAAATGGATAAGACAAATATCGCCGAGATTCTAGTCGAAAAACACCGCAATGGACCTGTCGGTAAAGTCGAGCTTTACTTTGATGAAAAAACTACTACATTCCTCAACCTTGAAAAAAGTAATTTGAGTGAATTCTCAGCATCAAAAATAGCTGGCGGAGATTTGGATGAATTTTAATACTCGTCGCGTACCAAATTTCTGATTAATTCAATATTGTCATAAAAGTGAAAGAGTGAAATTTTAGTTCTGGGATGCTAAAATAGCTTGATGGATATCGTCGACAAACTGACAGAGGTTTTTAAAGAGTTTCCAGGCATAGGCGAGCGTCAAGCGAGACGTTTTGTGTATTTCCTTATGTTTAAAAATAATTTTTATTCTGAGAATTTGTCGAGTTTACTACTCGAGCTGAAAAAAGACATTGCGCAATGCGAAGATTGTTTCCGATTTTTTGTGATTGGAAAAAATAAAGAAAAAATATGTAATATCTGCGCTAGCCCAAACATAGACTCCTCAACTCTTATGATCGTAGAGAAAGATTCTGACCTAGAAAGCGTCCATAAAAGTGGAATTTATAATGGAAGATACTTCATCTTGGGCGGGCTTGTGCCGATCGTAGAAAAAAATACTAAGAGTCGAGTACGTATCGAAGAACTAAAGACAAGAATAAAAAGAGATTTTTTAAAACCTACCCGCAATGCTTCTAGCATAGCTAGTGCAGGCGGGGAAATAATACTTGCCTTTTCACTAAGCCCTCAAGGTGACCACACGGATATGTATGTCCGCGAACAATTAAACGATATAGCCAACAAACAGAACATAAAAATCTCTTCCCTCGGTAAAGGCCTCTCGACTGGAACTGAGCTTGAATATTCGGACAACGATACCCTCAAAAATGCTTTAAAAAATAGACAATAAAAAAATCACTCTCTCGAGTGATTTTTTTATTTAGTTTATTGCTGTAACTTTGATTTTGAAAAATGGTTGACGATGTCCGTTTCTTCGTAGGTATCGAGACTTTTGCTTATACTTCATGACCAGAAGTTTTCGTGCACGGCCGATTTCTATGATTTCAGCATCTACGCTCGCACCATCAATATAAGGAGTGCCTATAGTTACATCTTTGCCGCTATCTACTAAAAGAACTTTGTCAAAGGAAACTTTGTCGCCCTTTTTATATTCAACCTTTGTAGATTTAAGTTTTTCAATAGAAACAATAGTCCCCTCTGAGACTTTGTATTGCTTTCCGCCTGTTTTTATAACTGCAAATTCGTCTGATGTCGCCTTTTTCATATAAGGCTTATATTACCTAATTTCATCTAAAAATGCAAGGTTTTATTAGTTTTTATGTGGTACACTATACCTCATATATGAAAAGTTGGCTAAATAACCCTGTTGTGTATCTCTTTCATAAGATGTATTCATATGCAGGAGAAAGAAAGAAAAACATTATATTTGTGACGATTTCGTTCGTTGTGGCAAACTTATCCTACCTAACCCAACCACTGATTATCGGTTACTTTTTAGATTTTATCCAAAAAAACGGTATCAGTCGTGATAATATTTATTATTTATTCGCAATATTACTTGTGTATCTGAGCTCAGAAATTGTCTTTTGGATATTTTGGGGACCTGCTAGAATTGTGGAACAAAAAACATCTTTTTTGATCAAAAAAAATTATAAAGAATACTTACTAAGTGGTACTATGTCACTACCGCTTTCCTGGCATACTGATCACCACTCTGGCGACACAATAGATAAAATAGAAAAAGGCACCATTGCGATGGGTACTTTCTCGGAAAATAGTTTTAACTTCATCCAAGCCTTTGTGCGCCTTTTTGTATCGATACTCACACTATTGTATTTTAATCTTTATTCAACATTAGTTGTAGTAATTATGTCAGGTATAACTTTTTACATTTTATTTTTATATGATAAAAGATTGGTACCAGGATATGCAATAGTAAACAAACTTGAAAATAATATCGCCGCGAGAATATATGACACTATCAGCAATATTACAACTGTTATCATACTTAGGGTTGAAAGCTTAGTCTTAAAATCAATCAGTAAAACTATCGACCTACCGTATCCACAGTATAGAAAAAATTCTATCAACAATGAACTTAAATGGTTCTGGGCTTCGATTTTAGGACAAATTTCAGTCGTATTATCGATCTGTGTGTACCTTGTCTACAACCTACAAACTGGCGACGTAATACTAGTAGGATCTATTTATATTCTATACAGCTACAACCAAAGAATAAAAGACACATTTTATAGTTTTGCTCAGTTATATAATGATGCTGTGAAGTGGCGATCAAATATAATGAACACCGAAGAACTGTCGGAAAATTTCACCAGCGACAATGCCACATTCGAAAAGAAGCATTTACCAAAAAGATGGTCTACTCTTTCTATTAAAAATTTATCTTTTTCATATCATGATGAAGAGAATGCCGATCTTCACCTTGGTGATGTAAGTATAGATATAAAAAAGGGTGAAAAAATTGCAGTTATCGGTGAAAGTGGTGGCGGTAAAACCACATTCTTGAAAATTTTCCGGGGACTTTATGAACCCAAAACAATTACTTTAGAGATTGATGATAAAGAAGTAACACATTCATTTGATATGATTAGTGACTCAATTTCCCTTATTCCTCAAGACCCAGAAATATTTGCTACAACTATACGAGAAAATATTACGCTCGGTGTCGAGTACTCAGATGCTGAAATAAAACATTTTATTGACATGGCTTCATTTACGGAAGTGGTAGAAAGACTCCCGAGCAAATTAGAATCAACTATTGTTGAAAAAGGAGTGAATCTAAGTGGTGGGGAAAAGCAACGGCTCGCTCTCGCGCGTGGGCTGCTCGCTTCTAAAAATAAAGATATCGTCCTCCTCGACGAGCCGACTTCGAGTGTAGACTTTCATAACGAACTTAAAATTTATGAAAATATTTTTGCAAACTTCCCCGAAAAAACAATCATTTCTTCGATTCATAGACTTCACTTACTTTCATTATTTGATACCATTTTATTCTTTAAAGATGGAAAAATAGTGGCTCGAGGCAACCTGGAGCACTTAAAACAAAATTCAAAAGATTTTCAAGATCTATGGGATAAATACATTCAAACTCAGAATCAATAAACTAAACAAAGTTTTACTTACAATATATCTTTATTTTATAACAAGTTTTTGATACAATATATATTATGCAAACTAAAATAATAGAAAAAAGCTTTTTCTTTGGCTTATTACTCCTAACGTCTATTTTTACATTTTTCATATTTAAACCTTTTTGGATTATCATTGTCCTCGGGATATCTTTTACTATCGTCCTCTACCCTATTTATGAATGGTTACTTCTAAAGGGAATTCCGGCCACTATTTCTTCCCTCTTAACGGTCGCTTTATTTACCATATTGCTCTGTGGCCCAATCCTCGGTATTGGAGCTTTAGTGTTCAATCAAAGCCAAGATGTGTATAAAAAAGTTATCGATAGCAATGTGAGTGCATCACCTTTTTTAGAAAAAATTAACACAAAAGTAAATAGTGTGTTGCCTCCCGGAGTTGAGTTTGATGTAAATCAAAAAGCAGCTGATTTTGTGACTTATCTATCGAGCCATATTTCCACAATATTTACTACTACTATCTCTGCATTTTTTTCGTTTGTTCTCCTCCTTCTCATTATTTTCTACTTACTTAAAGATGGGATGAAGTGGAAGGAATCTCTCATGACACTGAGTCCCCTTGGTCCCGAAAATGATGCGCGCATCATGAACAGGCTTGCGCTCGCGGTAAATGGTGTAGTCAAAGGATCATTGTTGATAGCCATCGCACAAGGTGTGCTCCTCGGTTTTGGGTTATGGATTTTTAATGTACCAAACGGTGCATTATGGGGTGTAGTCGCAGCGATCATGTCATTTATCCCTACATTCGGCACTGCACTCGTTTCAGGTCCTGCGATTATTTTCCTTTTTGCTGTTGGAGATACAACATCTGCAGTGGGATTATTGGTATGGTCTGTAGTTATTGTTGGTCTTGTTGATAATTTCTTGGGTCCCTTGGTTGTCGGAAGAAATATAAATATCCCGTCAATTCTCATATTGTTTTCAGTATTAGGTGGTATCGCATTTGTTGGACCAGTCGGTATACTTGTAGGACCTTTGACTGTAAGTTTGTTGTACACGCTTATAGCAATATATCGTAACGAATTTAATCAGTCTAAAATTCAATAATTATGGGACTTAAATTTTACAACACACTTGGTAAGAAAAAAGAAGAATTCACGCCAACCAAAGATAATAAAATAAACTTGTTTGTTTGTGGTCCAACTGTGTATGATTATCCTCATTTGGGTCATGGTAAAACCTATACTCAATTTGATGTGCTGGTCCGGTTTTTAAGATACTCAGGATATGAGGTATTTTACTTGCAAAATATCACTGATATTGACGACAAGATTATAAACCGCGCCCGAGAACTTGGAATATCTTGGAAAGATTTGGCTCTGAAATTTGAAAAAATCTATATAGAAGACATGGCACTTCTCGGGAATACTTCCGTTACTAAATATGCTCGCGCAACTGATCATATACCGCAGATAGTAAAACAAGTAGAAGCACTCACTCAGAAAGGATATGCTTATACAATAAGCGATGGAATTTATTTTGAGACTGCTAAATTTAAAGAATATGGAAAACTATCTGGTCGAACGGAGTTAAAAGAAGACGATGCAGTATCTAGGATTGATGAATCAAAAGAGAAAAAAGGTTGGAATGATTTTTGTCTGTGGAAAAATAGTAAAGAAGGCGAACCAGTTTGGGAAACTTCTTTGGGTTCTGGCCGGCCTGGTTGGCATATTGAAGACACCGCAATAACTGAAACTTTTTTTGGACCTCAATATGATATACATGGAGGAGCAATAGATCTTATCTTCCCTCACCATGAATGCGAGATTGCTCAGATGGAATCTGCTTCTGGCCTATCTCCCTTGGTGAAGCAATGGTTGCATACAGGATTTTTAAATATTGATTCAAAAAAGATGTCAAAGTCTAAGGGTAATTTTACTACTATACGCAATATGGTAGAAAGTGGCATTTTACCTATGGCTTTCAGGCTCTGGGTTCTGATGGCAAACTATCGTACTACGATGAACTGGAACGAAGAGGCGCTACATGCAACTGAAACCGCCCTCAAGCGGCTCTACGGCCTCTACAGAGAGCTAGGAGATGTGGAAGGTGATAACATTAGTGTCGAATATCAGCAAAAATTTAAAGCCTTTTTAGATGATGATTTAGATACTCCTAGAGCGCTCACTGTACTGTGGGATGTATTAAAAGACGAAAACCTTTCAGATGCTGATAAGAAAGCGACAGTACTGAACTTCGATAAAGTATTCGGCCTTGGATTTGCAGATATAAAAGAAGAAGAAATCCCAGAAGAAGTTTTAAAACTAGCTACTCTACGTGAACAAGCGCGAAAAGAAAAAGATTTTAATAAATCTGACGAACTCCGTAAAGAAATAAATAATCTGGGTTACGAAGTAAAAGATCTACCGAATGGACCCCGCCTGCATCAGCTGAGCTGAAAGCACTGCGGTCAGGAGAAAATTTATAAATTATAATTTATTTCCTAAATTTATACCCAATTAGTTTGAAAGCGAGTTTTGCTACGAGAAAATCATATCCATGAAATCCTGGAGTTGGTATTGGCGCGCATTCGGCTATGTCAGCTCCAACAACATTTTTCTCTCTCGTGACAGCTTCAAATATTTCCATTGCTTGATACCAGTTAATACCACCTGGTTCTGGTGTGCCTGTTGCTGGCATAGTGGATACATCAAATACATCCACATCAAAAGAAATGTATACATTGTCCCCTAGCTGGCTCAAGATTTTTTTGAGGTCATAGGTATTACCATAATTTACATGACTCGTATCTATGTATTGCTGCTCACCGAGTGAGGTGTTGCGCGTACCTACCCAAACGATATTTTTAATACCATGATCATCCTGACACCGTCGCGCCGCACATGCATGTGACCATTTTGTACTATCAAGCTCTTCACGCATATCTGTATGCGCGTCAAAATATAACATGGAGAGATCCGGATACTTTTTCTTGTATTCACTTATGAGTGCTGGTGTTATGGCGTGTTCGCCGCCCAAACTCAACACAAATTTATCAGTCCACGGGGCCACAGCAGCAGCGATTATAGGCTGCGCTTTTTCAGCTGTTTCAAATGTAAGCTGCTCAGGAAATACGACAGCGGGCAATGTTTTTATTTTAACTTTTTCATTAACTTCGTACCCAAACTCATGGTCATACAACTCTACTTGTTGCGAAGCAGTGATGATAGCCGCTGGACCACGCCCAGTGCCTGTACCATAACTTACTGTTGCTTCGAGTGGAATCGGCAAAATAAGCACCTCTGCTTCCTCTGGGGTGATTTCAGGAATTCCTAAAAAATTGTTTGGTATGTCTTCATGCATATTACTTATTAGTATACCAAAATATAATCTTTTTGCGATATAAAATTAAACTCATAGCTATATTAAACACGATAAGATAAAGTCCGAAAGAATAAGTAGTGAAATTCCATTCTTTTATTACTAGTAGTCCAATAATATTACTTGCTATACACCAACTATACGCCTGCACAGATTCAAATTCTGGAAATTTCCAACCCTTTATAAAAGTAGGTATAAATGCTAACGCATCACTCAATATCGCAAAACAAATCGATAAAGCCAAGTTATGAGTAATGACATATAAAATAAGTGCGAAAAAAGAAAAAATACCGCACACTATATCAAAAGTATTTATTTTCCAAAAAACGTTTTTTACAAAAAGAGCAACAAGTATAACCAATAAAGGATCAAAGCCAGCCATAAATATTGGAAGTACAGAAAATGTTGCTCCGGATTTAAGCTGAAAAAATACACCCAAAAAAGGCGCGATCATCCACATAAACCATGAAATTAAATTTGGTTTTGTTTCTCCACGTAAAATACTTCTAATATAAAAAGATATCCCAATAAGATTCAGGGCTACCGAAACAAAAATAAAATATTCAGGTATCATTATATTCCCTCTTTTTTAAGAGCTTCGATGAGTTCGCGAGATTTACGTGAAATTTTTGATGGAAGCTTTATGTTGAGCTTGATTAGTAAGTCACCTCGCTTATTCTTGGCACTCGGCACACCCTTGCCGCGCACTCGCAATATTTCATTTATAGAAACTCCTTCTGGTATCGTGACTTCTATTTCACCATCAAGAGTCTGAATTAGATATTTCGTACCTAGAAGTGCGTCAGAAAGCTTCAGGTCGAGAGTCATGACCACGTCACTACCTTCACGTTTAAATATCGGATGTGGTGCAACGTTTATTTTTATATACAAGTCGCCGGTGGTACCTTTAGAAATTGCTTCGCCCATACCAGTCATGCGAATCATTTCCCCATCACGTATGCCTGCAGGTATGGCAATAGAAACTTCCTCTTCACGACGAAATACCCCTTTACCTTTACAGGTAGCACATACTTCCTTTGGAACTTCGCCCGTACCCAAACATGTATCACATATTTTTGTACTAGAAATATTGCCGAGGAATGATCGTTTAGTTTCCCGAATAGTACCTTGTCCGTTGCAATATTTACACGTTTCCATATTAGTGCCAACTTTTGCGCCAGAACCTTTACACGTAAGACACGTGGAAGTTTTGGTAATGAGCACCTTTCGAGTTACACCAAACACTGACTCGGAAAAAGAAATTTGTATTTCGGTCGATATGTCGCGACCGCGTCGTGCCTGAGGTCGCCCGCCGCCGCCAAAAAAATCACTAAAAATATCATTCAAGTTTCCAAAATCAAATTCAGCTCCGCCATTTCCAAAACCTCCAGCACCACTGAAATCGAAGCCTTCAAATCCGCCACCTTGATGTGAATGTCCTCCACCCATATTCTCATACCCAGCACCAAATTGATCGTATTTTGAGCGTTTCGTGTCATCAGAAAGAGTTTGATAGGCTTCATTTACCTCTTTGAATTTGGCTTCATTTCCCTCCTTTTTATCAGGGTGGTATTTATGTGCGAGCTTATAGAAGGCTTTTTTAATTTCCTCCTTTGAAGCGCCCTTATTTATTCCTAATGTTTCATAATAATCCTTTGCCATGGGTCTATTATACTTATATAGCCCTCACGGTCAAGAAATATAAATAATTTCTAAAAAGCCTTGCGCAGCGGGGCTGAGCGAGCAGTTCGCTGGCTGAGCACAGCCAGATAGATTGCTTTATAGAATTGATTTTGTTTCTTGGCCAAAAACTAAATCATTGGTTCAGCTTCTTGGGAAACTTGCGAAGTAGTTTCTGGACCCTTTCCTTTACCTTCAATAATTGCTTTCTCTTCAGCACTTCGAATAATAGTTGCTTCCTCTTCAATGATAAGTTTCGCTGCATCGTCCTTTGATATTGAATATTTTCTACGAGATGCATCTATGATTTCTTGTCTATACGATGGATGTGTGGGCGGAAGTACTCGCAATGTTTCAGCTGAAAAAGGGTCGTATGATTCACCATCGATCGTCATCTTTACATAAAATTCTCCCACTGCAAGGTTGATCATGTCTTTCACGTCAAAGAGTGGCGCAAATTCCGGTTTCATTTTTACTGCATCTTCACCAGAAATACGAAACGTAATAATACTTCCGCAGTTACCGAGCACAGCTTTATGAACTTGCGGGATGATTTGCCCCACATATTGATGTGCCATGGTGAGGTTGAGTCCATATTTTCTTGCCTCAGATAAAATATTTTCAAAAGTTTGAGTAACCACATTTTGAAACTCGTCCACATAAATATAAAAATCAGTTCGCGCTGACTCAGGCATACTCGCTCGCTCCATCCCTGCCTGTTTTATTTTTGTTAAAAACATAGAACCAAGGAATGATGAGTTTTCTTCACCGAGGCGACCCTTCGATAAATTGATAAGTATTATTTTCCCTTCGTTCATGAGTTTGCTAATATCTATTTTGTTTTGCTTCTGTCCGAAAATATTCCGAAGAAGCGGGTCTGAGAGAAACTGTCCGAGTTTGTTCACGAGCGGGATAATAGCGTCGGTGTCGAATTTCTCCGACCAATCGGCGAATTCAATGGCGAAGAATCTTTTCACCATATCATCGGTGATATACTCCACTACTTTCTGGCGATAATTTCGGTCAGTGAGCATCGAAATCATCCCCCGCATAGTTGCGTGCGGATAGTCGAGAAGCGCCAAACACGTAAAACGAAACACGTGCTCAAGACGTGGTGTCCAGTTTGCGCCGAATTGTTTTTGAAATACTTCGATGAGCCCTTGGGTGAGTTGGAATTTAAAAAGTGGGTCCACATTAGCAAGCGGATTGAAAGATGCGGGGAAATCAATATCAGGTGGGTCGATGAGACATACATCCTCAATACGCTCCCGAGGTATATAGTCGAGCATCGCATCGATCACGTCGCCGTGGGGATCGATCAAACAAAAACCGTGATTGTACGATACGTCCTGACGTAGAAAAAGCTCGAGAAGCTTTGTTTTCCCCACTCCAGACTTTCCGATAATATACAAATGTCGCCTTCGATCAACACGCTTGATTCCGAAAATAAATTTCTTCTCTTCAAGAGCGGCCACGTAATTGGTATGTCCTATAAATGAAACATCTTCAGCGTTCACCTTGCCAAACACCGGCAGCTCAGGTGGTGGTGGAGCGTATTTGATTATTTGTACTCGATTTGGCTTTGGCATTGATTTTGTTCTATTTTAACATAAAATTTAATATACTTCTTGCTGATAACATTTCTCGCAATACACTATCTGGGGTCGATCTGGTGCATAGGAAGTTTCAAATTCAACTAAACATTCTGTGTCGCCATGTGTATGTACTATTGTATTTTTATATTTTCCATTTTGAGAACTTACCCCACCACACTGACACATGCGATGCCACAATTTAAATGGATTTCGTTGTCTTAGTCGGTTATAGTGTCTGCAGTTTGGGCAATACCTAGGTAAGGCAATATTATTATTTTTAAGAAAATCTAATTCACTTTTTATAATTCTAAAAGCTTTAGTGCACTGAGTCGTTTCTTGTCCATTGTTTGGGCACTCTATAATTTCGTCTAAAATAGAGTCTGAGATCTCTTGTATATGGTCAGGCAAATCTTTATTTTTTATAGTTATAACATAATCTTTATGTATTGGTTCTCTATATTTAAAACCTTGTTCAGCTATTTGTTTTTTTGTCTTTGTAAAATACTCTTGAGCGATTGTTTCGTTGTAGGAAAACGGAGAAATTTCACTTAGAAAAAATTCACCATATGTATACACGAGAGCTTTTGCATCTATATACGGCATAGTGTTCATGTGCTCAATAATTTTTGGAACAAGTTCAAAATATTCTTCTTTAGTATATTGTTTATTTAAAATACAATACTGCTTATTACGTAACCCAATACATCCGAAAAGATCTTTCGAGCCATAACACATGTACGTATAATTTGTATCGAGGCACCCATGAGATAATACAGAAAAAAGCTGATTTGATATTTGTAACCCGGCATCCACTCCTTCGTAAACAAGAGAGGCGCCAGCTCCACCACCATACACATCATAACTATCTTTCATGTTTACAATATGAATTAGATATTTGGAATCTTGCACCTCGCCGTATAAATCAAAACAATGTTTAGCATTTTTGGAATTCATGATATTGTCACCAGAAACGTCCGCTGATCTTATGTTGTTTGCATATCTATTCGGGAATGTGAGTGTAAATTCATTGAACTTGTTTTCAAAATCAACTAAATTTTTATAACTTCCAAAATCAAACTCTTGTTTTTTTTGTTCATATTCTTCTCTAGAATATTGCACATTAAAAATGCAATGACTTTTATTTCGTAAATTCACGCAGCCAATACAATCTTGCAAGTTCATACAATGCTTAAGAAACATTGAGTTAAGAGATTCGTCAGAATTATAAGATAAATGTGTTTTATATAGGCCCGCACATAACGTATCGCCATATGAAAGCTCGGAATGTAATGTTTTATACATATCAAAACAATCTTTCGAAGCCAGAGCTCCGTGAGAATAACTCACTCGTTCATTGTCAAACGAAGCGTATAGGAGGTGGGAAAGCTTACAGTCCGCATTGTGGTTGCCGTAAGGACTCCCCGGGCAATTTTGATTCCCGAGGGTAGCAAGTGGTACTTTTTTAAGTAATTCTTTAAATTGCTGAAAAAATGGTGTTGAAAAATCATACACAGCACCATAATCAGTTGGTTCCCAAGTATCGCCCCACCACACATCGTGATCGTACACCACCACAGGAGCATCCGGATGAAACATCGTAATGATATCTCTGCCAGTTTTTGCGCAGGTCCGCTTAAACAATGAACGCTCGTTACGCCACATCATCCGTCGAATAAGTCGACACTCCGGACAAAATGTAGGAGCAGGCACTTTTATCTTTTCGTAAAAATTAAAATCTTCTTTCTTAATAACAAATTCAGTTTTACAATTTTGGCACTTTTTAGTTTCCATAATTAGTATACTTCCTGCTGATAACATTGTTCACAATATACAATATCACCTTCACTAGGAACATATCCTGTTTTAAACTTATTTTCACAATGAGCTTTGCCATGAAAATGTTCAGTTTCGTTGTCACCGCTACACATACATATTGCTTCGTATAATTTAACACCTAAACGCATTTTAAGCCGCTCTAGGGTACGGCATGCTGGACAGAGCGTGGGTATAGATACACTAATTTTTCGATAAAAGTTGAGCTCATTTGGAATAATACGAAATGCCTTGGTACATCCCTGGTTACACTGACCCTTATGCGCACATTCAATAATTTCTTCAAGTATTGAATCGTCCATTTGAGTAATATCGTTTGGCAATTCACCTAGGTGCAACGTAGGCTTATAATCTTTTGTATCCGGGTCACGCCAACGATAACCTTTAGCTAAAGCTTCATTTTTTGTGAGAGGAAAATATTCCTGAGCAAGAGTTTCATTATAAGCCCATGGACTAAATTCATTTGGAAAAAATTCACCGTACTTATATATACGACCACCTTTATCTATATACGGCATATCATTCATATGGATCTTTATTTTTTCAACGAGTTTAATATATTCCTCCTTTGAATATTGTTTATTCAGAATGCAATATTCTTTTTTACGTAATCCTACACATCCAAATAAATTATTGGAACTACTGGTGCATGCCATAGTATACTCAAGGTCGTGCACAGACTCCTGCCCAAGCCACGCAAATTTTATATTTTGTGCTCCTGAGCCACAGGAGATAGCTTCATAGATGAGCTCAGCCCCTGCGCCCCAATTTGAATAATCATAACAATCTTTTGTACCGGGACTTTCTTGTAGATATTGACAATAACGTAGATTTTCACTTTCACGTATTAAAAAAGAATCTTTTACGTTTTTAGAGTTGGTAACATATGAACCAGTCGAGTCAATATTTTTTACTCCTTGGTGATTTTTATTTGGGAACTTTTTCCAAAATCCCGTAGCATCGTCCCGTGCTTTTTCAAATCCATCTCGTGTATGAAGTTTATACTCTTTTACTTTTTGTTCATATTCTTCTTTAGTATATTTTTTATTAAAAAAGTAATAACTTTTATTACGAAGATTTACTGATCCAAAACAACTCATGCACCCATAACAGTCACGGCAAAACCACAAATCGCTTGAATCAGCACACTCGGAAGAGAAATGCGTTTTATAACACGTATCCAGCCAAAAGCTCCCGTAGCATGTTTCTGATTTTGATACATGTGATATATCAACACAATCCCGCGAATGATTTACACCATTTGCATATATACAATCCTCTGCACTAGTAGAATTAAAAACCAGGTAACAATTTTTAGGGTCAGTAGCATTGTTGGCGTACGGACTATTCACCCCCCGAATGACATTATTCGACTTAAAAGGCACTTCAAGCATCAGTTCGTAAATTTGAGCTAAAAATGATCGTGACCAATCAATATCCCGTCCATAATCCATTGGATCCCACACATCAGAAAACCAAACCTCTCGTTCATACACTTTGATTGGTGAATCTGATGCATACATAGAAAAAATTTGATTTCCGGAAAAATCACATTTTCTTTTATAAAAACCTCGTTCGTTACGGAAATTCCACCGCCTTTGTGCACGACACATCGGACAAAATGTCGGAGCTGGTACCTTCATTTTTTTATAAAAATCAAAGTCTGCTTGTTCTACAACAAATTCAGTTTTACAATTTTGGCAGATTTTATTTTCACTATGCATGTTATTCCAAAATTTTTCTTAACACATCTTCTGGTACTTCTTTCGGCTGTGGTGTAGATCCTGAGCTTGTTGCTGAGTTCGTATTTTTGTTTCCATCATCTTGATCGACTCGTTCTTCTGATTTATTTTCTGGTGTTTCTAAAAGCTCTTTTTTTGGCGAATTCGCAACGGAAGCACTGATCAAATCCTTTAATTTATTCATATCAGTTGCACTCGCTGACCGGTCCTTCGGAATAGTCCTGATATCTTTCATTTTATTTTTAAGAGCTTCGAGTGATATAGGTTCGACGACTTTTTGCAGAATTTCTTTTTTAACTTCAAGGGGCATTGGCTCTTCTTGTGGTTTTTGAGGAGCAATTTTATTGAGAGCTTGTCGTAAAGCTAGATTCTCGCCGGGTACCCGAGGAGGCTTTGGTTTGAATCCATCTATCTTTGGTCTTTTAATAAAAGGTTTGTGCTGCTTGATTCTGCCGTCCGATTCTTCATTTCGTGGTATCAACTTACCAAAAGAACCTGTCGCTACTTTTGGAGCGTGGTCATTTGTATCTTCAGTATCTTTAGCGGTGAATTCTATCCCGAGGTCAGCAAGGGGTTTATAAAATTTTACTTCATCTCTTCGCACTTGTTCGATTGAGTCTTTGTTTGGTTTTATTTCTCCTGCCTTTATTTTTGCAATGCAGTCCTTGCAATACACAGGTCTACCTTTTTCGGGTTTAAAGGGTACTGTTGTTTCTTTTTTACAAAATGAACACACAGCAGGAAATTTTTCCATGTTTCCTGGGACGTTATTCCCGTCGTCGCCAAGCGACATGCCACTCCAGTCATTTATTTCCCTTTCAATATCAGCCTTTGCTTTGCAATACAAAGCACGGGATGACTCGATTACGGCCTTCTCGATTTCTGGATCACCAGACTTCACCATAGGCGGTAAAGTTTTTGCGGAAAAAGGTCTCGACGTTATCCCGTCAATCATGAGCTTTAAATATATTTTATAGTTCGGAAGATTAACTATGTCTTGCGGAGTAAATTCGGGATCAAATTCTTTTTCCAAGAATTCAGCATCGTCAGAACCGACGCGGAAAATGATCATAGTACCCACGTTACCGAAAATAGAGTCACGCACTGCTGTGCTTTTATCTGACACGAGCTGTGCAGTGTATTGGTGAGCCACAGTGAGATTCAATCTGTATTTTCGAGCTTCAGACAAAATGCTGGCAAACGCATCTGTTACGAAGTTTTGGAATTCGTCGACATACAAGTAAAAATCTTTTCGATTCTCCTCGGGGATACGCACGCGCTCCATGGCTGCAAGCTGGATTTTGGTAATGATCATACCTCCAAGAAGTGCTGAGTTGTCTTCACCGATGCGGCCCTTGGATACGTTCACGAGGAAAATTTTTCCTTCATTCATCATGTCGAAAATGTTGATCGTACTTTTCGACTGACCGACAACGTTTCGGATGATAGCTGTCGACAGAAACTGTCCGACTTTATTTTGAATCGGAGCGATAGCCTCATTTCGAAATTTATCTTGCCATGCTTCGTACTCGTGAATCCAAAAAGCCTTGATCACCGGGTCTTTCAGGTTCGCAATAATTTTTTGACGATAGTCCTTGTCCACGAGCATACGCGGAATACCGAGCATCGTAGAGCCAGGCGTATCGAGAAGCGCGAGTATCGTATTGTTCAAGATGTATTCCATTCGAGCACTCCACGCATTGGCCCAAATTTTCGTAAATATACCCATGAGCCCGGACGCTACCAGATGTTTATATTGAGGATCAACAAGTTCGAGAACATTGAAACCGATGTGATGTTCAGCGTCAGCCGGGTTAAAATATATAACATCTTTGACGCGATGTGGAGGGATAGAGGAAAGTACTCCTTCGACGTTTTCACCGTGCGGATCAACGAGACACACGCCATCCCCATTTTGGATGTTTTGGATGATCATGTTGAACATAAGCACGGATTTACCCGTACCTGACTTTCCGAGAAGATACACATGCTGACGCCTGTCTTTACGCTTGATACCAAAAAGCTGATTTTTGTCTCGGTAGGTACTCAAACCAAGATATGTCATATCTCTATTTTTAGGTATTTCTGGCAGTTCCATATATATAAACTATACCACCCTGTAGTGAATTTTGGAAATGCTTTTTAGCGTGATTTTAAATAAAATCATCTTTCTAAAATCTACTACAGGGTACCAAATATGCACCCAACTAAAAAGCCCTATCAAGGGCTTTTTAGTAAAAATCATTTTAAATTTTTATTCCACTGCTGATCCTCCTCCGCTACCAGTCGGCACTGTGCCACCTGCGCCTGTGTCACCACCTGGCAAATCTACATTAACATCGATACCTGAAGTATCATTTGCTGGTGCAGACCTCATAGTAAACCACCATACTCCTAAACCAACAAGGATGATCAATACAACAACAATAAGGATTGTGTTTGTATTGCTTCCTGAGTTATTATTTTCCATATTACATTTTTACGATTAAATTTATAATATCGGCCTAAATAGATTATATCATGTATAAAAAAAGAAAAACCCTTATGGGCTGTTTAAAAGTGATTGGGGTGAGGTTTAGCTGATTGCAACTAAACCTCGAAGTAAAACGGGTAAATGTGATAGGTCTTAGCTTTCTTCAAAAAAACTAAGAATAGACAGGAAACAGAGTAGGAACTGTTCTGTTTTCAGAGTACACCCTAAATATTTCTTGTCAAACACCAAAAAGTGCATAACTAAAAAGCCCTCTTTAGAGGGCTTTTTAGTGTATTAATTATGCTTTTGTTTCTTCTCCTTCCTTTGGAGCTTCTTTGAATTCTGCGTCTTTTGCTTCTACTTCCGCTGGCTGTTCTTCAGGTGTCGGATTTGTTCCAGCTTCCGGTGCGGCTCCGGCTTTTGCCATCGCTTCACCTATCTTTGACATTTCAGCGGAAAGTTCTTCTGTCGCCTTCTTTATGGCTTCGCCATCTGTGCCATCTTTTACTCCTTTGAGTGTTGTTATCTTTGCTTCAACCTCACTCTTTAACTCTGCTGGAATCTTGTCACCTGCATCCTTCAGTGCCTTTTCAGCAGTATACATAGTCATTTCAGCGGTATTTTTTACATCGACGACCTCCTTTTTCTTTTTATCTTCTTCGGCATGAAGTTCAGCATCAGCTTGCATTTTTTTGATATCTTCATCCTTTAGTCCTGAACTTGCTTCGATTTTGATGGATTGAGTTTTACCACTCGCTTTATCTTTTGCAGTTACGTTCAAAATTCCGTTTGCATCCACATCAAATGACACTTCAATCTGGGGCATACCTCGTGGTGCTGGTGGCACTCCGTCCAAGATAAATCGTCCGAGAGATTTGTTGTCGCTCGCCATTGGGCGTTCACCTTGAACAATGTGTATTTCTACAGATGTTTGATTGTCAGCAGCAGTGGAGAATGTTTGGGATTTACTCGACGGGATAGTTGTATTTCTCTCGACAAGTTTTGTAGCTACTCCACCGAGTGTTTCAATACCCAGCGAAAGCGGAATCACGTCAAGGAGAAGCACGTCACGCACATCACCTTGTAATACTCCCGCTTGCACCGCTGCACCGAGAGCCACCACTTCGTCAGGGTTGATAGAAAGGTTTGGAGTTTTACCAAAAACATTTTTTACTTCTTCAACGATCTTTGGCATTCGTGTCTGACCTCCAACCATTATGATCTCATTCATGTCTTCTATTTTGAAACCAGATGCCGCCATTGCACGCTTTGTGATCTCGATCGAACGAGTGATATATTCATCTGCGATAGCTTCGAGTTGAGCCCGAGTCATTTTTAGGAGTAAGTGTTGTGGACCTTCCGCAGTAGAAGTAATAAACGGAATATTTATTTCAGTTTCAATAGACGTAGAAAGTTCTATTTTTGCTTTTTCTGCCGCTTCATCGAGGCGTTGTAAGGCTAGCTTGTCATTACGAACATCGATACCAGAAGTCTTTTTGAATTCTTCTGCAATCCAGGCAATGACCTTATGGTCAATATCACGACCTCCAAGGTGGCTGTCTCCATCTGTCGACTTTACTTCGATAACGTCATCACCGATCTCAAGTACTGACACATCGAATGTTCCTCCTCCAAAGTCATACACGACGACTTTTTCATTTTTCTTTTTATTAAATCCATATGCAAGCGCTGCTGCTGTCGGCTCATTGATAATACGTTTTACGTCGAGCCCTGCGATAGCTCCAGCGTCTTTGGTGGCTTTACGTTGTGCATCGTTAAAATATGCAGGAACAGTGATCACCGCTTCAGTAACTTTTTCCCCAAGTTTTGCTTCCGCATCAGCTTTCATTTTACCGAGGATCATCGCAGAAATTTCTTCCGGTCGCATCCACTTGTCACCGATCATTACTTCTACGCCACCGCTCGCACCTTTTTGAATTTTAAAGGATGCGTTTTTTAAATCTTTTTGAACTTCAGGATCTTCGAAATTGTGGCCCATAAAGCGCTTGATACCGTAGACAGTGTTTTCTGGGTTTGTCACAGCCTGACGTTTTGCAAGAAGTCCTACAAGCCTGTCGCCATTTTTAGCAACAGAAACAATACTCGGTGTCGTGCGAGCACCTTCAATATTTTCAATAATTTTTGGTGCACCACCTTCAATGACGGCAAATGCTGAGTTTGTTGTACCTAAGTCTATACCTATTATTTTTGACATATATTTATTTTGTTAAATTTATAATTTCTTGTGCTTTTAATAAAAAATTGTTTGCTGTATCAATATCCTCTTTTGTTGTTCTAGTGACATTTTCCCAAACTCCAGATTTAGACATCTTTTCTCCGTAAGCTTTAAAAAAAGATCTCCACTCTTTGTTAAATTCTTCTGGAAATATTTTCATTCTTGCTGCATTCTCAAAATTATTCCTAACTGCAACAAACCAATTACCGCGTACCTTGAATTTATAATTTTCAGAGCTAAAGTTTTTTGAATTAGGACCGTGTAATATCTCTTCGGGAATTTCATCTGAAAAATTATCATGAAAATCTTTAAACCTTTGCAAATAGAGTTCTTTCCATTCCTCTATAGTTTTTTGTTGTACTTTTCCTTCGTCCATATTTTATATTATATACGTGTGGAAAATATTTGCAAGTATTTAGCGATCACGAAATACTTGTTAAATGAGATTATATATTATAATATATACGTATGTCAAATAAACAAGAATATTCCAAGAAAATATTGAAGATTCTAGGGCAAAAATCAGTATTACCGACTGAAATTCTAAAGGAAAATGAAGATTCAAAAGGCACCTACGCCCTATCTAGAAGCCTCAAAAACCTCGTAAGCGGAGGGCTGGTGGAGCTTCACGACTCTGCACATCAAAGCTACGCCCGCCTCACCAAAGAAGGCAAGAAAAAGGTTCATAGCTTAACACTAGAAAACGAAACTACGCTCGCGAGCACAAACTGGGATGGGTATTGGAGAATTATTTTGCTCGATCTTCCCGAATCACGAAAAAGTGAGCGCGAGAGCTTGAGGTACCTACTCAAAAAAGCGCAGTTTGTCTGCCTTAAAAATTCGGCATGGATTTCACCATATCCATACGAACACCTTTTCATGAACATAAAAAAAGATTTAGGTCTAACAACAGAAATTATGATACTGGTTACAGATAATATAGACGATGTCTCAAGAAAAGTATTTATGGAAAGTTTTAGTAAGTAGACGAACCTGCCCGCAATGCTTTCAGCATAGCTGATGCAGGCGGGGAAACCAAAAAAGTCCTATTTGAATCTTTCGGTAAATAACTAACTTATTTGTAACCTTATACTATCGTACTAGTACGCTGATAGTTGAATAAAGAAAAGTACGACATTTAATAGACTTCTTGCTGATAACACTTTTCGCAATAGACTTTATATTTAAGTTGGTCTTCAGTCGTATATGATGTTTGAATTTTTTTATTACATTTGGCGCAAGTTCCCGCAAAGAGTACTCTTGGGTTTCTTTTTTTCATTCGGGCAGCGTGTCGGCAATTGAAACATTTATTCGGAATAGACAGTTTATTTTTTTTATAAAAATTTATCTCTCTGTTTATAAGTTTGTAATTTTTATCACAATTTTCACAAGTTAGTATTTCTTGTATTAGTCTATCGCTATACTCTTCTGGGTTGGTAGGTAATTTTGAATTTTCAATTGTCCCTTGCCCCTTAGTTCCAGGTATATTGTCTTTCCATGTGAACCCATTACTTAGGGCTGCATCTTTTGTCATTGGCATATATTCGTTTACAATGGCCTCATTATAGCCAAAAGGGCTGAGTTGTCTTGGGAAAAATGCTCCGAAGTCCCCTGTGCTTTTTAATTGCTCAATTATCTTATCTTTTATAATCATATATTCCTCTTTTGAATATTGTTTGTTCAAAATACAATATGATTTTTTACGTAAACCATAACAACCAAAAAGATTGTCAGAGTTATAGCAGTTGTTTGAATAGTATATATCATGTGAGTCTAATATAGTTTCAGAGCCGATGACTTTATTTGAGTTAAGCATAGTGAGGACTTGATAACACTCAGATAATTCACCAGTAAACGAAGCATCATATGAATCAATGGCTTTTCTTACAGTAAAACAAAATTTTGAATTCTCACCACTTTTAACATCAAAAGAATAGTGAACATTGTGGGCATTGTAAATATGGTTGCCAGAAACTCCATTGTTCCTAGAGCCAAAGAATGATCTCTGGGGCAAACTTTCTCGTAAAGTATCTCTTTCTCTCAAAATATATTCAATGGAGCTTTTTTGATTTAAGGGGTATTTTAATAAAAATTCTTTGTACTCTTCTTTTGTTACTTGCTTATTAAAAATACAGTATGATTTGCCAACAAGTCCCACACATCCAATACAGTTTAAACAATTCCGACAATCAAAAAGCCCAATACTGTCTAAGCAACTTTCACACTCTTGGGAGTAAGAAAGCTTGTTTGATGCAACACAGTCAATGCATTCATAGCATGATTCAGATTTAAACAAGTATAAGTTATCAATTGAGTCTTTTGAATTCCAGACAATATGGCCATAATCGCAGTCCTCGTCATCTAACCCACCTGATATCATATAACAGTTCTTACTTTTATTTATTTGATTTGAGTATTCACAATTCTCACATTGAGAATTCATCATTGACCATCGAGGCACTTTATTTGATAATTCCAAGAGCTGGGAGAAGAAGGGCTTTTCACTATCAAAATCCATACCATAGCTCATTGGATCCCAATCATCACTCCACCATTCCAAAACGCTATACACTGGGAATTTTACTTCAGGGCTGTAAACTGAAACTATCATATCGCCCGACTTGCTAGAAGGTCTTTTGTATAATGTTTTAAAATTTCTAAAAAGCATTCTGTTTTGCAGCCTGCATTGTGGGCAGATTTTGGGAACCTGAATTCCCATCTTTTCGTAAAAGGAAAAATCCTCCACTTCTATTTGGAAGTCATTTTTACAATTCTCACAGTTTTTGTTTTTTGAATTCATTTTATTAATTATCGCACAAGGTAATTATTACACAAATGCCTAATAGTGTCACTACTGTTGCACAATCTTGACAACAAATGAAAATAGTATACAGTTTAATGTATGATAGATAAAAAACTTGCATTTTTAGGTCTGAAAGAAGATGAGACCAAGGTCTTCCTTTTTCTAATTGAAAATGCAGGACAAACGGCCGGCAACATTGCAAAGAAAACTGGACTCTCCCGTCCGTCTTTGTACGGCTTTTTAAAAAATCTCCAGGAAAAGGGATTGGTTATAGAATCTAGAAAAGATGGGGTGAAGGTGTTTTCTGTGACATCACAAGATAAAATTAACCTCTTGATGGATGAAAAAATTAAAGAAATAACAAATACTAAACAGGCTATAGAAAATGTTTTTTTAGAAATAAGAAAAGGGGTGAAGCCATCTGTAATGCCTAGATTTCAAATATTTGAAGGCAAGGAAGAAATGAAAAATATTCCGAGAGATCTCCTTTTGTATAGAAACATTAAAGGTAAGTCCTATTGGCCTATAAAAGATATGTTGAGATCCCTTGGTGAAGACTTTTTTGAGGAATTTAATAAAGAGAGAGTCAGGCGAGGCATCTACATAGAAGCTATATGGCCAGAAAATCAAGTAGTAAGTATGGATGACTACCCTTTTATGGGCACAGGTGAGAAATTCATCCGAGAAATACGTATTGCCCCAAAAGATATAAACTTCTCGATGGGTTATTGGATTTATGAGAATAAAGTTTCTTTTGTTTCCTCGCAAAAAGATAATTTTGGATTTATAATTGAAAGCAAAGAGTTCGCTGATATGATATCTTCACAATTTGATGTTGTTTGGAAACTTTCAAAGAAAATAAAAATAACAAAGGAAAAATCTGATAAATTATTCGAAAAAATGAATATTGATAGCTAGTATACCTCCTGCTGATAACATTTTTCACAATACACTTTCTCGGTTCGCTCGGGAGCATATGTGGTTTCGAACTCTATGCTACATTGCCCAACGTGATGAGCATGGGATTTGTCACACATACATCCCCTTTTCCAAAGTTTAATCGGATTTCTATATTTTAGCCTTTCATAATGTCTACAGTTAGGACAGTATCGAGGTATTGGCAAATTCTTCTGTTTATAAAATTGCAGTTCGGCGGGGACGATTTTAAAAGCACTCGTACACTGCGTCATTTGGTCGCCATTATTAGGACAAGAAATTATTTCCTTTAAAATATCGTCTGACACATCAGTTATATTATCCAATAAATCTGAGCTTTGTATGGTTACTTTATAATCTTTTTTCTCTTTTTCTTTCCAATTATATCCCCGCTCTAATGCATCTTCTTTTGAAATTGGAAAAAAGTCGTGGGCATTTCCTTCATTATAACCAAAAGGACATAAATCATATGGAAAAAATTCCCCGTAAGCGAAAACTCTACCCTTTTCATCCACATACGGCATATCATTCATATGCTTTTTTATTTTCTCAACCATTTCAAAATATTGTTCTTTTTCATATTGTTTATTAAAAATACAATACTGTGTATTCTTGAGCCCAACACAACCGAAACAATTTGAGCAATTTGTTAAGGCAATAGAATACTCACACTCACGACATCCTTCAATTGTCATATAACAAAAGAAATCTTTAAATGTATTTTGAGTTGCCGCCATAGATTCATAAATAAGCTCACCGTAGCCACACCCAGAAACATCCATAGTGTCTTTTGTCCATAGCACTCTGTTTGCATACGAAATATTTTCAGATTCATACGTATCAAAGACTTGTTTTAGATTACGAGCATTATGCACATTGTCTCCTGTTGCATTTTCAGAAGCATAGATAAGTGCATATTTATGAAAGGCTTTATTTTTTATACTGTTATCAAATTCTTCTTTAGCTTTTTTTATTCCAGAATATGTATTCAACTTATATTCTTTAATTTTTTGAAAATATTCTTCTTTTGTTAATTTTTGATTCTGGAAAACATACTTTTGATTTCTCTGGTTCATTGACATAAAACAATCTGAGCAATTTGAGCAATCATAAATAAAATTAGAGTCTATGCAGTTTTGAGACTTTACCGCATATGTTGTATTATAATTCCCTTCACAATAAATATTTTCATAGCACCCATCTATTTTATCTACATTCAAGCAGTCCATACTCTTTTTAGATTTGTCTATAACGTTTGAATAGGAAATATCTTCACAATAAATGGTCGAGAAAGATAGATACACATTTTTATTGTCCTTTGCGTAATTTACGAATTCAGAGTTTATAAAATTACCAAATTTGTAGGAATAAAAACGTGGATTTATTTTTAATAATTCTTTCAATTGCTCGAAAAAAGATTTTGTAAAATCATACTCTTTTGCATTTATGAATTGATCCCAGTCTCCCCCATGGAAACATTCTGTGCAATAGACAGGTGCAGCATCAGAATACATTGAAATGAGCGATTTATGGCATAGCCCACACTCCCGCTTAGTTAAAGACCGCTCATTTCTCCACATGAGTCTTCGTACCATACGACACTCTGCGCAAAAGGTCGGTGGTGGAACTTTTATTTTTTCGTAAAAATTAAAATCTTCTGGATCTATTGTGAAATCTTGTTTACAATTCTGACATATTTTATTTTCACTTTTCCTTTCCATTTTTAGTTTACTTTACTTAAGTAAAGTAATTTAGTTTGATAAAGTAGGTAATAATTATATTTAGTAGACCTCTTGCTGATAACATTTTTCACAGTAGACTTTTTCTAGTCTTTCTGGGGCGTACGAAGTTTTAAATTCTATCCCACATTTTCCTCCATGGTTTGTATGGGTTTGGTCACACATACATACCCGATGCCATAGCTCCCTCGACGGCCTTAGGTCAAACCTCCTTTTGTATCGACAATTCGGGCATTTACGCGGTAAAGGAATATTTTCTTTTCGGTAAAACAAAAGTTCATTTTGAGTAATATTATAATTTTTAGAACATCCCGTACAAGAGAAAATTTCTTTTAAATAAGTGTCGAGAATATCTTGTATTTTATCGGGAATATCATTACTGTGGATTGTTTCTTTGCCGAAAGTCCCTGTCGTTGTTTCTTCCCAGTGCCAGCCTTTCCCTAATACCTCCTCTTTGCTAAGAGGCATGTATACATTTCCCTGAGTTTCGTTATAGTATACAGGTGCTATTTCGGGTGGAAAAAATTCTCCATATTCATTTGTACTTTTCATGTGTTCAATAATTTTTTCTTTGAGAACTATATAGTCTTCTTTGTTATATTTTTTATTTAAAATCATATACTCTCCTTTTTTAACACTGACGCAACCAAAAAGGTTTTGACTGTTTTGACATGTGTCGCAGTACATAATATTCAGATTGTCGTAACAAAGATGACAAAACTGGCAATTGGAAGTCCGAGTACAGCCGTGCAGCTCATAACAAAGCTCAGTATTGTAGCCAGCATGGTAAATATCCATACAACCTTTGAGTTCGAGTCCTCCGTAAATATATTTAGCATCTTCGCTTTTATTGACTTCAAAAGCTGTGGCAACATTTTTACAATCATACATCAGTGAACCTACAGAATTTACATTTCTCTCACTTATAACATAGCGATGGATCGCATCTTTTATTTTTAATTCTTGAAATTCTTCATTTAATTTTTCTCTCACTTGATATGAAGACAAATCTATAGATTTCATTTTCTCAAGATATTCTTCTCGAGTGAGTTGCTGATTTCTAAATACATAGCTTTTATTTCTTACATTAGTGGACATAAAACAATCACTAGATCCATGGCAATCGTAACAATACAAACAATTTGAGCAGTCCTTTAGGAAGGTGCTATATTGCGACTGATAACTTGATCGTGAGTCAGTGCACTCAAACAATCGTTCACCTTTTTCGTAAATAAAACTGCAATCCATGCAGTCACGAGAATTTTTCATGACCCAGTTACTGTACATTATGTTTTCACTATCAAAGGCACAAAAAGAAAGATACGCATTTTTATTATTAGCAGAATGATTGGTGTATTCAGAATTTACACTATTTTTATTTAAAAGAGCCATGCGCGGCGCGTCACGCTGAAGTTCAGCAAATTGTTCAAAAAATGGTCTTGAGAAATCAAAATCCCGTCCATATTGTGTCGTATCCCAGCTATCGCTCCACCAACATTCATTACAATACACTTTGTACGGCTTGTTAGGACTATAGATAGTCACCGTGCTTTTTTGACAAAGATCGCAATTACGACGATATAATATACGCTCGTTACGCCACGCGTAGCGGCGTTGTTGGCGACACACAAAACACCACGTCGGTGGTGGTACTTTTATTTTTTCATAAAATGAAAAATCCTCGCTTAGTATGACGAAATCCGCTTTGCAATTTTTACAATTTCTAGTTGCTCTCTTTGTATCCATAGACATTTACTCGCGCAGGACGAATAACTCGATTCCCCATTTTGTACCCTTTTTGGATTACTTTTGCTATTGTGTGATCTTGTGTTTTATCGCTCGCTTCGATGGTATCTATAGATTCATGAAGATTTGGATCAAACACTTCACCTTCTACACCTATTTCTTTGACCCCATATTCTTCAAACACGCTACTCATCTGGGAATAAATGTACTCAACACCTCGACGCCAATTTTCATCTACTTTTTCCCAAGCCTCACGATTTGCAAAAGCCATGTTGAAGCTGTCAGCCACAGTCAAAAAGCGATTCAAAATATGTTCACGTAGATTTTCCTTATACACCGCGTTGCGATCATCTTCACTTTTTTTATAATTAGCAAAATCTGCTCGCTCTTTCTGCCAGCCATTTAAATATTCTTCTTTTTCAGCCCGGGCGACTTTTAAATCAAGCCGCAATTTCTTTAACGTCTTTTTTAAATCCTCCTCTCCGTCATCATTGAATTCAAATTCAACTATTTCCTCATCAGATTCGGATGTTTCAATATCTAGTTCTTTGTTGGTTTCTTCGTCCATCATATACCTATTTTAGCACAAAAAATTCCCTCTTGAAAGAGGGAATTTTGGGAGAAAATAATTAACGTTTTGACCACTTTGGTGCCTTGCGAGCTTTTTTGAGTCCGAATTTGCGGCGTTCTTTTGCTCTCGGGTCACGCTTTAAGAATCCGAGCCCTTTCAGTATTGTATGTAGTTCTTCGTCTGATTTTACAAGAGCTCGAGAAAGTCCGTGACGGATAGCTTCAGCTTGAGAATGTATACCTCCACCGTTTACATGAGCTTCCACGCTCCATTTTATATTTTTTTCTTCACCTTCTTTTCCTCCTTTGATCATCGGGTCAAGAATAAGTCGGCGTTGCTCCTCTGTTTTAAAATACGTCTTTGCGTCTTCATCGTTCACAACGAAACTCGGTTTTGCTCCCGGTGTTATACGGACGCGCGCAGTTGAAGTTTTTCGTCGTCCTATTGCTTCTATATATCGGTCTTTAGTTTTTTCTTTGTTTTCAGTAGCCATTGTATTATTCTTCAATTGTTAAATGTTTCATCATTGTTCGGCGAAGTTTATTCCCTGGTAGCATGTGGTACGTAGCAAGTTTTATCAATTCACTCATCCCTTTTTTTTCTTTTGTTTCAGTGCCTTTCAATACACGAAGGCCTCCTGGATATCCTGAATAACGAAGATGCTGGATGCTTTCGAGCTTCTTTTGTGTAATCTTTATTTTA
The DNA here is from genome assembly GCA_031425235.1 of Candidatus Nomurabacteria bacterium. Lineage (GTDB taxonomy): Bacteria > Patescibacteriota > Minisyncoccia > Phycocordibacterales > UBA9973 > UBA9973. The sequence continues at coordinate 56,616 of JANPIZ010000008.1, read as the reverse complement.
CTTGCATTAAGAACTCTCACTGGAAAACCGGTGTATACATTTCGTTCAAAAGTAGCCTTAGTTTTACCGAGTAAATTTACAGCAATCTCAGAAGCGACACGACCTAAAGTCCTACCGCTTGCATCGATTGTTTTAACTTCTTTCTGTATCCCTTTTTGATTTGTGGTTGTTTTTTTCATACTATATTATTGAAATTATACAAATTCTATTACTGCCATTGGCGCACTATCAGACTTTCGAACCCCAAGTTTTAATATCCGAGTATAGCCACCTTTTTTGTCAGTGTATTTTGGAGCAATAACTTCAAACAGCTTTTTCACTTCAGCTTTGTGGCTACCTCCAAGCTTTGCGAGGACTATGCGTCGTCCTGCTGGAGTACCTACCTTTGCTCGAGTTACCATCTTCTCAATATATGGGCGAAGTTCTTTTGCTTTGGCTAGTGTTGTTTTCATTTTACCGCGAGTAATCAAGTTAAAAGCCAAAGAGTTTATTAGTGCTTTCTTTTGTGTTTTACTGCGTCCAAATTTTCTGTTTGCGTTATGATGTCTCATACTATTCTTTTAAACTAAGACCAAACTTAGTCAATACTTTTTTAATCTCGGTAATTCCTTTTTCACCAATACCCTCGACTTCAAGTAGGTCTTCACGCTTCTTCCGAGCAAGACCTCCAAGTGTTCGGATATTTGCATTCGTAAGTGCATTCAAAGTACGAGTAGAGAGGTCCAGGCTGTCAGTGCGTGTCTTCAGGACATCTGCTACGTCAGTATCTTTTTCAGCTCCCGCTTCAGATTTTTCTCCGCTTTTTACAGACTTCTTTTCAACTGGAGCTTCTTCCTCTTCTTCGATTTCCTTAAAATCAACGATTGCTTTTAATTGCTTGATCATGATGCTGATTGACTCAGTCAGTGCTTCACGAGGTGTCAGAGTGCCGTTTGTTTCTATAGAAATACGTAGGCGATTGAAATTTGTCTTATCACCAACACGCATGTTTTCAACTTCGTACGCTACACGTCGAATAGGAGTGAATATCGCATCAACAGTAATGGTGCCCACGTCAACTTTATCTTTATGAAAAATTTCTTTTGGAATAAATCCAAGACCTTTTTCAACCTTCATTTCCATCTCAAGATTAATTTTCCCAGTAACCTCCGCAATATATAAATCTTTATTAAGTACCTCTACTTGCCCACTTGTCTTTATATCACCTGCAGTGACAACTTTTGGACCCTTGACTGAAAGAGTAACCATTTGAGATTCATCAGTTGTCATTTTAAATCGTGCCTTTTTCAAATTGAGGATCATAACTATCACATCTTCTTTGATGCCTTCAATAGTTTGAAATTCGTGACTTACTCCGTCAATTTTGAGAGATGTAATACTTGCACCAGGAAGAGAAGAAAGAATAATCCTTCGTAAACTATTACCAAGAGTATGTCCATACCCAGGATAGAGGCCATCGATTTCAAATACTCCTTTATTTTCTTCTTCTAGCACAACACGTGGCTTGGAAGGAATAATTATTTTATATTCAGGCATATTTTTAAAAAGTTAAATTTAATAATGGGTAAAAATAAAATGATATGTTAACGACTATAAAATTCAAGGACTGCATTTAAATTAAGGAATGTTTCAACGTGCTTTGGTTTAGCTAATACCTTACCTTCCATTTTTGCTAAATCAAATGTAATCCATGTCGGTGCAATGTAATTTTTCAATGTTTCAGCAAGGCCTGTGAACACTTTTTTTGTTTTAGAACCTTCGCGAACTTTTACCACGTCCCCAAGTCGTAATTCGTATGAAGGGATAGTGACTTTGTGAGTATTTACAATAAAGTGTCCATGAGAAACCATCTGGCGAGCAGCGCGTCGGCTCGGCGCGAGACCCATACGATATACTGCATTATCAAGACGTAATTCTAAATCTTCGTAAAATTTCTCCGCAGTCCCCGCGCCTTTTATGTTTGATGCTTTTTTTACGTAATTTGAAAGCTGATGTTCAGTCACACCATAAGAAAGTCGAACTTTTTGTTTTTCTAAAAATTGAGTACCGTATTCAGAAAGAGCCTTGGGCCGCTTCCCACCAAAGCCGCCTTTTACAGCAGGAGTAGTGAACTTCGCAGTCTGGCATTTGTCATACACGCCTGGACCGAGTCTTCGACATATTTTAAATTTTGGTTTGGATATCATATTCGTTTAAAAAATTATATATAAATTATACTCGTCGTGGTTTTTTAGCTTTGGGTCCGTTATGTGGTACTGGTGTTTTGTCTACGATGGAAGTGATCTGTATACCATGTGCCATAAATGCACGAATAGCTGACTCACGCCCAGAACCTACTCCAAGCACCATTACATCAGCTTCTTTAACTCCAATAGCTACAGCCTTACTTCCGATCAAATCACCAAGCTTTGAAGCCACAAAAGGTGTACCTTTTTTTGCGCCACGAAATCCGAGCGCACCAGAACTTGACCAAAACAATGTATTACCTATCTTGTCAGAAAAAAGAACCTTTGTATTGTTAAATGTAGCCTCAATATGCAATACCCCAGTAGTATGTTTTTTCTTTGAAGACTTAGAAACAACTTTTACTTCTTTTGGTTCTTCGACTGATTCTGTTTTTGTTTTTGCAGTTGCCATAAATTATGTTTTACTTTCTTTTCTCTTACCTGACGCCATTGTTTTTCGAACGTTACCTCGAACTGTTCGAGAGTTTGTTTTTGTACGTTGACCTCGGACTGGTAACCTTTTAGCATGGCGACTACCCCGATATGTTTTTACATCCTTTAATCTTTTTATATTAGCTCCAATCTCACGTTTCAAATTTCCTTCTATGGTCATACTTTCGATAACAGCACGAATTTTATTTTCTTCGTCAGACGTGAGATCTTTTGCATGCTTGGCGCGATCAATACTCACTTTATCTAATATTTTTTGCGAAGTTGAAAGACCAATACCATACAAAACGGTGAGGCCATATTCTAATCTTTTTTCGTCTGGTATTGTGATTCCAAGAATTCTCATAAATTATTGTTTTTGTTTATGTTTAGGGTTTGAGCAAATAATGCGCAAATGCCGTACTCGTCGGACCATTTTACAGTTGTTACATATTTTTTTTACAGCTGATTTGATTTTCATAAAAAATTTATTGGTCTATCTCACATGACACAAAAAAAGGGAAAAACCCTTATTTTTCAATGCTTTAACTATTTAAAAACTATAATCGATATAATACACTATTCCATTTAAAATTACAAGTCCCATTAGAACCTTTTGACAATACGTCCTTTACCACCGTACGGATCGAGTACTATTTCGACTGAATCACCTATCAAAACTTTGATCCTATGCATTCGCATTTTACCAGAAAGATACGCTAACATTTCTTTTTGCTCCTCCCTATTATCTTGGATAATTACTCGAAATAAAGTTGAAGGGAGTGCTTCGGTCACGACGCCTCGTGTTGTGATTAGTTTCTCTTTTTTTGGATCGCTCATGTATATGTATAGTATACTAACAAAATTACATCTTTAGGTCAAACTCACCTAAGGATAATTTACGATAACTTTTATATCCTTAAGCTTACTTGGAAATGAGCGAATCCAAAATGGACTGAGGGACAGCTGTGCAGACTGGACATTTGTATACTGTGATAATATCTGATTAAATTCAGATTTTTTCTTGGACAGAAGTGACTGTTTAAATTCAGTTTCATCAAAGGTCCAAACAATTTTTGGATTACCCGATATGTTAAAATTAATACTTTGCACATCGCTATATGAAATATCCGTATCAAGAAGCGAGAACGTGAGGTCGCGGATATTTGGTATATAAACGGGAGCATCGTCGTACTCACTGACACCAGCTTTTGCTATTTTAGGGGTTAAGGTCTCTTCACTGAGTAAAAATCCATATAACGTACCTTTTACTTTTACGGGAACATTTGAATCGCCAGGGGCAAACTCCACACTTCTTTCATCAATTTTGAGGAAAGCTGCACCTTTGTATAAAATAAAACCACTTGGTATTTGATCAGTTGCTTTGGCTAAAAGCTTATCCTTGAGGCTTGCTTCAAGTTCACTAAACGCCACTTCTTTCTCGGTATCGGCTATAGTTGCGGACATACCCTTAAATCCACCCGAGATTTTACCTTCACTCCTGCCGTAAAATTTATCATATTTTGGTGTACCCTTAAATATGCTAATTTTGAAATCTATTGGATCGCTATTGTATTCATCACCCGCTTCCATAGCCAATATGCTGACTTCTACTTTACCTGGCACGCCATCTGCATCTATTCCAGGTACTGTGGCCGGTGTTATTATTTTATATATTTTATTATTTGATCCTTCAAGCTTAGTACCGACTGAGAGCTTTTGTGGAGTAGTACTGAATGCATTATAGATAAAAATACTTCCCGTAGCGCTTAGAGCTAAATCTTTTTGCTCACCTCCTACTACCTTGTTACTATCTTCTCCCGATATAATAACAAGATCAAATGCCAATCCTTCGTTGTTCACATCTTTTATAGCTGAAAAGCTTTGGTTTAGTTGGACATCTTTTATTTTTGGATCGATAACAACTTCAGCTCTTGCAAAAAAGAATGATAGAGCGAATAGAAAAAATAAAATACAAATACCAGCCACAAGCCAGAGTCTGTGTTTGGAATTTTTTTGTGGCGGTGAATATCGTGGACGTTCAATATTTTCATGTATATATTTTTGTTTTTCAATATCGGGCGGAATAGGGGTTGGGGAGGAGGAACGAATTATTTTAATCTGTTCCATTTGCTTCCTGGAATTTTTTACCTTCACCATGTCTTGAAATAAATTTTTTGGCATATCTATGATTTAAAGAAGCGATTAATATATACACAGTCGATAGTTAAAAATGCGTTGAAAATCGACTCCTTTTCAAAAACGATAATGTTGTGTAGATTTTCAGCATTTAAGAAAATAATTTGAAATTTTGATTCGGTTAGGGTGTATTGGTTGAACTGCTCAGTTTTTATAATTTCTGAAAAAAATTCGGCGAGATCTTTGTCGACAGTTATATAAATAAAGGCTGGAATCGAAATATCACTTGAAAGATTTGCTAAAGAATCTTGGAAATTTTTTAACCACTCAGCTTTCAATTTTATTATAGCAGGTTCGAGAGTGCTTTGAATAGTAAGCGCAGCATGCCCATCCTTAAAAAGCGATATGAGCGATTTGGCTTCACTTAAAGTACAGTTCATCTCAGTGGATATTTTACGTATCATAAAGTTTATGCCGAGTGGAAATGAAGTCGATTCTCGTAAAGCATTTTTCTTGACCATCGAGATATCAGTAATTTCACCGCCGACATTAATAATAAGAAAGCTGTCTTGGTGAGCATAGAGGTCCCGCACTACAGTGAAAGAAGCCATATTAAAAGACGAAAACTTTATTTGACTTTGGTTACCTTTCGGAATGAAATATTTTGATATAGTCTGTTCAATTTTTTTACATACTTGTTCTTCAGAAAGCGATATAAAAACTGTCATCTCAACCTCTTGTGTTTTTTTATCAAGAGGCTTATCTACTTCATAGCCGTTCAATGTGATTTTTATATTTTTTAGTTCGATCATCCGCAAGGCACTATCCACGTGAGCATATTTTTTTAAATATTCGGCTGTGACAAGTTCTATTTCTTTTTGTATAAGACTATCTGCAGTTTTGGCAGTAAAGGTAAATGGTGTATTTTTCTTTACATTAATCACTCGTGTTTGAGATATGTGCCATGGCGAATAGAGAACACAGAAAATACGGTGAGGGGCACCAAGCCCTTTTTTATAGACCTTTTCTCCAACAGTATCCAGCGCTTTGATGGTCAAAGTAAGAAAGCGATCGATAGAAATTTTATCCTCGATAAGAATAGGTTCACGTACAGAAAAAATAACACGCGGGATTCCGGACTTTTGCATATAGAAAAGAGCCGCTTTAACAGAGGAAGACCCAACATCAAAAACCAAAACTAACTCATCTTTCTGTTTTGGTAAAGAAAAAATACCCATGTAATTATTGTACCATATTTTATTTTAAAACAGCTAAACAAGGATACCTTTTATACGCCTGATCCCCTGCGCGACAGCTTCTTCTTTTTGAATTTTAAATTGAGTGAGCTCACTCGTGTTGTTTACATGCGGGCCACCGCAAAATTCAAGGCTAAATGTTTCGTTATTTATTTCTGAATCCTTTCCAATCGAGTACACAGAAACCCTTTCGGCATACTTAACACCAAACTCCATTTGAGCACCAATTTTTTCTGCTTCCTCTTTTAACATTTCATGGCGCATCACAGTAAGACCTTCTTTTATTTTTTCATTTACGAGATCTTCTACTCTCTTCTTTTCTTCCTCTGTCAATTTATGATCGCAGGAAAAGTCTATGCGCAGGCGCTCTTCGGTGATGTTACTGCCACGTTGTTTTATATTTTTATCCACGACTTGCTGAAGCGAAGCCAAGAGTAAATGATGAGCTGTGTGAAGCTTTATTGTTTTTTCATTATGATTCGCCAAACCGCCCTTGAACATCCCTGCTGAAGCAGTTTGTGAAAGTTTTTGATGTTCGGCCATTTTTTTATTAAAAGCTTCCTTGTCTATCGTAACACCTTTTTCTTTTGCCAACTCTTCGGTGAGTTCAATTGGGAACCCATATGTAGTGGCTAAAATAAATGGGTCACTACCTTTTTCAAATTCTTTAAGCCCCATTTCGAGAGTTTTAAGAAATTTATTTTTTTCTTCGTCGAGCACATTTAATATCTGTTGTTTACCAAGCTCAGGATATGTATCTTTATATACGTTACTTACGTCAGCTTGGATTTTTGAAAGTTGTTCCATTGGGAATCCAATTTTTTGCGCCTGCATAAGAGCTCGACGGATTACTCTGCGAAGTATATACCCGCGATCTTTATTTGAAGGAATAACTCCATCAGCAACCATAAACATAGATGTACGGATATGGTCAGCGATGATACGCCCAGAACGTTCATTATAATCAGAAGAAAGATTTCGCAATGTTTCAATTGTATCTTTAAAAAGATCCGTATCGAAAATATTGTCCTTACCTTGCACCGCCATAACTACTCGTTCCAATCCTGAGCCAGTATCCACATTTTGTTTTTTTAATTTACCTATAACTTTACCGCCTTTCTTTTCGTACTGCATAAATACATCGTTCCAGATTTCAACTATCCTTTGTTCGTCGTCGGATTTTTTGTATTCCTCGAGTGTCATTCCTTTTGTAAGTTCGCCCGTCAGGTCATAGAACATTTCTGTATCAGGACCACACGGACCGTCGTCACCTACTGACCACCAATTTTTATCTGCACCGCAAAAGTAAATACGTTCACCTAGTATGTTATTTTTCTTAAAAATGTCTGCCCAAATATCCGCAGACTCGTCGTCTTTTGGAGAATTTTCATCGCCCTCAAAGCAAGTTACATACAACCTCGTAGGATCAAGACCTAAGCCCTCATCTTTTGATATTAGAAATTCATAACTCCAACGTATAGCGTCTTCTTTGAAATAATCACCGAGCGACCAATTCCCCAGCATTTCAAAAAAAGTGTCATGCGTATTGTCACCTACTTCATCAATATCTTGAGTTCGAACGCATTTTTGCACATTCACCAACCTATTACCCATGGGATGGTCTTGACCAAGCAGATATGGTACAAGCGGTTGCATGCCAGCAGTATTGAACAGTACTGATGGATCATTCTCAGGCACAAGTGAAGCAGAAGGAATTATTTTGTGTCCTCTTTTTTCAAAAAATTTTAAAAACCTTGCTCTAATTTCATTTGAGTCCATCCAGTACTAAAATTTTAAACTTTATTAATCATCGACTATATTCCCGTAATCAAAAATTTAGTACAGGACAAGTACTAACTTTGTTCCGCTTCGTCTACTTTTTCTCCAGCTATTTTTCTAATAGGTTTTTCGATTATATTTACTGCAGTGAGAACTAAAAATATAAGCGCTGTGGTGATAAAAGCTAAGCCAAAAAAACCAAATCCAGCAGCCATACCTATGCCAGCAGTAACCCACAAGCCACCTGCAGTAGTAAGGCCTTTTAAGCGATTACCTTGAAGTATGATAGACCCAGCACCAAGAAACCCGATCCCTACGACGATTTGCGATGCAATACGACTCGGATCAAACCCCCCAATACCACCATATTTAATAGCTATCATTTCAGAAATGACAACAAACACTGCCGCGCCGATAGAAACAAGCGCATGTGTTTTCATGCCAGCTTCTTTGTGTACGATCGCTCGCTCAAGACCTATAAACAACCCCAACCCCGCCGCTATGACTAACCTTAGAATAAGCTCACTATTTTGCATTATAAATTGAGACATAAGTACAGTATATAATTAATGTGAATAAAAGAAAAGATTAGCAGAAATAAGAAACCGCTTGTAGAAGCTCGGCTTCTTACAAGCGGGAAACCCCACCTTATATCTTAAAAGAACAATCAACTCCGTATAAACGAATCCATAAGTGCAGAAGCTCCAAAATGAATTGCTAAATTACGAGCAATATCTTGAACTTTTGAGTTCTTCACTTTTGATGAAAAAGGAATTGCTCTGTCGCCCAATCGGGACTTCAACTCCGTTATGACTTCAATGTCGCCCAACCATTTTTCATGGGTAAGCAGTGCCACATAATGCATATCGCAAACTGTTCGTATAACTTCCGATTTTTTTTGATTTTCAAGAGGTTTGTAATTATCTACAACTCTACTAAGAAAATCATAAATTATTTTTGACAAACTACTATCGTCTGAAAAGAAATCAGAGTCTTTATGTCGAACTTGTCGCAACAATTGCAGCGTTGGTATCAATTGTTCGTTGCTACCTGCAATACAGTAGCTACTACGAAAAATTAATGTTGCCAACATTTGAACAACTTTCGTAGTAAGTTCTTTTTCAAGATCTACTCTTTTAGCTGCCCATAACAATGCTGCGGCAATATTGTCTTCATCAAGACTGACGTAATCGAGTTTTTCTTTAAACTCATCCGGGGAGAATAAAGAATGCAACATTCCAATTCTCCGTTGCTTTGACCATTCCTTTTGAAATTGGTCTTTCCAATCACGTATATTTTTAAAGGGCATTATAACCCCTCCTATTAGTTTTCTCTCACGGTATATTTTCCCGCAAGGCAAATAATTTATACCATACTATGAATAAAATTTCAAGGGTATGATTTATACAACCACGCCGCCGCCCAAGCAAACGTCTTTATCATATAGTACACATGATTGACCAGCCGCTACGAGTACTGGTTTTTCAAATATAATTTCAAATTCTCCTTTTTCTTTTATTTTAATTTTACATGGCAAAAATTCACCATGATATCGTATCTGGGCTGTGTATTTTTTATTTTCTTCTCCTGTTTTATTAATCCAATTTACATTCTCAAGAGCAAGACAAAAAGATGTGCTTTCTGCGTCATTCGCATCCAAAGCTCGGTCAGACGTTTTCAAGACAGAGTGCGAGACGTGAGAAAGCAGTATCTTTTTGTCTTGCGACACAATTAAAACATTATTTTTTACATCTTTTTCAATAACATAATACGCTCCATCGCTTGGACTTTTTTCTGTAATTACAAATCCATGACGCTCGCCGAGTGTATAAAATACTGCACCATTGTGATACCCAATTTCATTGCCTTTAATATCAAATACTTTCCCTTTTTTAGGTTTTATATAATGTTTCAAAAATTCTTTTAGATCTATTGCGCCCAAAAAACATATCCCCTGGCTATCGTGCTTTTCAGCAACAGGTAGTTTAAATTTTTTAGCACGTGTACGCACTTCAGTCTTTTTCAAATGACCTATTGGAAAAATAATTTTTGAAAGTTGTTCTTGGTTGAGAGTCCACAAGAAATAACTTTGATCTTTTGAGGGGTCAACGCCTTTCGCAAGAAAAAAAGATGTGCTTTCTTCGGCATTCGCTACCAAAGCTCGGTCAGCCGTGTTCAAGATAGAGTGCGAAGCGTGGAAAAGCATCTGTTTTTTATTTTTTTTATTCTGCACTTTATTTTGTGCATAATGCCCCGTCGCCACAAAATCAGCTCCCATTGAAATCGCTTTTTTTAGGAATGCCCCAAACTTAACTTCCTTATTGCACATGACGTCAGGGTTTGGAGTCCGACCGGCCCTATATTCCCTAATCATATAATCAGCAACTTCGTTTTTATATACATCCTCAAAATCAAAGGTAAGGTAAGGAATATCGAGGTGTGCAGCCACACGCATAGCATCGAGACGCTCAGCCTCTTCATTGCATTCTATAAACTCTGGATGCCATGTTTTAATAAAAACTCCTACTACTTCATATCCACCTTTTTGTAGTAATGCTGCAGAGACCGCGCTGTCAACGCCGCCAGAAAGTCCCACAAATACTATTTGTTTCTTTTTTTTGATAATTTTCTTCATAGTTTACCCAGTAGTAAAATTTTAAACCATTACTATCAGGATTATGTAGTGTAATCAAAAATTTACTACGGGGCAAGTTTTAAATATTTGGCAATATTTTTTTTATGTTCTTCAAATGTTTTTGCGTAATATGTGTTCCCATCTTTGCCGTGTATATAATATACATATGTCGAAGTTTGGGGATATATTGCCGCGTTAATCGCTTTTATTCCAGGGTTACTAATCGGATTTTTCGGAAGACCTTTTATTTTGTACGTGTCTGGTGCTGCATCCACTTGCAAACGCATACCGTTTTGAAGACGCTTCCATAAAATACCTGAGATAAGCGCTCGGTCGTTATCACCCTTTGCTTCTTTTTCTATAATTGAAGCCATAATTATAATTTCTTCCTCAGTTCTACCAGACGAAACAATTTCTGGGCGAATGGGGGTAATTTTTTTCTCAAAATTTTTACTCATTGAGTCGATTGCATCTAGCTCCGTAGCTGAACTAAAGAAATAATACGTGTCAGGGAAAAGATGACCTTCTTTCGCTTTTACAAAGAAATTATCTTTGTTAAAATTTATTAACTTCGATCCGTAGACCTCAGCAATTTCATTGATATTAAAACCTTCCGGAATTGTGACTATAACAGCAGCTCGATACCGCTCACCTTTTACGATCCACTCTGCGACTTCATAGGCTGACATCTTCTTTTCAAATAAATAATTTGAGTATCGTATATGTTTATCGCCACCAAAAAGTATCACAAAAGCCTCAAAAGCAAGCCGCGAACGAATGATGTTCTCTTCTTGTAATTTCAAAGAAATATTCCGAAGCGTCATCCCAGGCTCTATTTGAAACACTGTTCCTGGCTTGAAGTTAGAAGGGGCACTTAAAAAGAAAAAATACCCAACAGCAAAAAACAAAATGATAACAGCAAGCACATACATGATTTTTGCTTTCATGGATGGAGGTTTAATTTCTAAAATTTTGTTTTCTCGATTGAAAAATTTAAACATACAAAAAAGCTATGTTGGTAAGTTGGTAGGAGGGGAAGCTTCTTTTGATTCGATACGTTCGAGTGTAGGAACTTTCAATATCTGTCCAGGGAAATGCCATAGAGTTGCGAGCTCTTCGACGTTTAAGAAATATGTAGGAGGGTGACGATATGGCAAGAAAAATGGCTGTATCAACACAGAAGCTGAAATTATGTTCTCAAGTGGCCACGAAATTGTATGTGTATTGAAAAGATGGTGCCGAAGTGGTAGATGAAAAAAACCTCGCTCGCGATATTCATGTAATGTTCGATCAGCTAAGACCATTACTTTTTCATTCGACATCCCAAAAAGTCCGCTGTATGCATCAGCCTGAGTCGGGTTAATACGGACAAGTCCGTTCACGTCGGGTTGGTCATACTGACGAAAGATAAGACGGATATTTCGACGACTGTTCATAGACCACACATCTTTTTTGGCGATATACATAGTTCGAATACCTGTTTCAAAAGCTATTTTTGATGTTTTAGCGCTCATTCTTTCAGTCGCTCGCTTTAAGAAGTCTGGTACACGGACTTCGAGTCGACTACGCCCTACTCCTACTTCGTGAATCTCTTTCACTTCTTTGTGACTCGTATAAGGAGCTAATAACCTCAATAATTCCGCGCGTGCTTCCTCCACCCAGCTATGAGTTTCAAACCAGGTACCTTTGGTTTTATATCGTTTTTTGTCTGGAGTAATAACTATCTGCAGCCACATCTGTTCACCTTTTTGTAATGAACCAAATAATTCTATGACCGGTGAAATAGGATCGACTTTATATTCCTCGTCTGGGTCTTTATCGAGTCCAAAATCCACATACGTTTTTATAGGATATGCTTCGTGCCGTATGAGGTTCCATTCGCACCCCCAAGCCATCCAGTCACTCTCGGGAGAGATTTTATCGACAGCGAGCGTGTAATCTTCGACGACTTTTACCTGGGCTTGAGGATACTGGGCATACATTTGAGTCTCTATAAGTTCTCGAATACGGGTTGGCGTCCGAATATAGAAATGCACCTGCCCATCAATAGATGCTATCTCAAGAGAAAACCAAAACCAGACGGCTCCTTGCCAATACTCTTCTCGTCCTCCTTTATAACTCCAGTGATAGAAAGCATTCACCAAGAAAAGCTCCATCGCTTTTGGGCTGCGTAATACGTCACGTGGAGGAATAATTTCAAGTAGCACAAAATCAATACCAGAAATAAAATCTTGCCGAATATAATGCATCCAAAGCCGGAAAGATATGAATCCTAGAATAGCGACTCCAATAAGTGGTAAAATTGCTTTAACAATTCCATAGACATAGCCATACTTCCAGATAAAATAACCCACAATAATAACTATGAGCCATAGCCAATAGTTCATTAGGGCGTCTTCAATACCATCTAAAAAAGCCTCCATGTATATAGTTTAATATAAATAGTTTAAAACAACAAACAAACTGAGCTACGCAGTCAGATTATAGAGTCCGTCTTTATCACTTTTGAAATACTTGGTATTCACAAGGTTTACGAGAATTGTATTTTTCTTGAAATACCTTTCTTTGTTTACTTTTTCAATTACGTCTTCCTTTGAGAGTGGGCCTTCACGCTTTAAAATTTCAGTAATAACTTCCCGCGCAGTGCCAGCTTTATAACCCCATTCAGCTAAAGCATACATACCTCGGCCAACCAAGACAAAACGAGAATCTTTTATCAGTTCGTTGTGGCATGTAGCGTAGTGTACTTTTTTATTGAAAGTTTTTGAAATTGAATTTGCTACTTCCTTAAAATGCATAGGTGATCCATGGCGTCGCATAACTAAAAATGCATAGTCTTTGACTCCGCGAGTACGAACATTCGGTGAAGATGCGCGACCCCATTCTCCAAAAGGATTTTTGGCCACATCTTTTGACATTGAAAGCCAACGCTTTGCAATTTCTTCGTCACGATATTGCTCAGAAACGTCTTTCATGTGTTCGAAGAATTTTTTAATCATCTCTGATTCTGGTATCAAGTCTTCATCGCTTAAGCTGGCGTATAATTTTTTCAAAGCTGTGTGTACTTTTTCACCTATTTCATCGTCGATACTGAAACGTGCGTGAAAATGATCGTCTTCACGATGCTTTTTAAAAAATTCGCCGAGAGTTAATATAAAGTGTATGTGATTTTGAGTAGACTTATCTTTGGATATATGAGGTAGTAGATCATGCTCGGCAACTATACTCCCGAGTTTTTTTATAACCTGCCTTAATTCCTCAAATGCTGCCTGCTCTATTTTGTATGCATCAGATTTTTTAATTGCATGTATAGCGACGTCTTCGATTTGACGAACACGTTCACGAGTTATTTTATACTTTTTACCTATTTCCTCGAGTGTTTTTCGTTTACCGTCGGCCGTCAAGCCAAAACGATTCATAATAACGTCAAAAGAACGATCAGTAAGATGCGAAATTATTTTTTTAGTAACTTTTTTTGGTTTGAAAGATATTTTTGACATAAATTTTATTTTTTTATATATGCTTTCTATTTCTTAACATTACTTTTCATTCTACTTTGTTCAGTCAGATATTTCTTTCTTAGTCTTACAGATTGTGGAGTGACTTCGAGATATTCATCATTGTTCATCACTTCAAGACCACGTTCGATACTGAGTATAAACACTGGATTCAAGCTTATAGACTCATCTGTGCCTGAAGCTCGCATGTTTGTGAGCTGTTTACCCTTAGTTGGGTTCACTGCCATGTCTTCACCTTTTAACACATTTCCCACAACCATTCCTTCATATACTGCGCTTCCATGTTCGATATATAGTATACCACGTTCTTGCAAGTTTGCCAAGGAAAAGGCGACTGCCTTACCTGCAACCATCGACGTCATCGAGCCATATGATCGTTTTTTTATTTCTCCTGCATATTCTTCGAATCCCGTAACACGTGAACTCATGATTCCCTCACCTTTTGTATCAATAATAAATTCACCTCGATACCCGAGAAGTCCACGAGTCGGTATATTGAATATAATTCGAGCAATAGAATTTTTCTCTACCATGTCTTTCATCACACCTCTTCGTTTTCCTATCTTTTCAATAACTGTCCCAGAAAATTCCATAGGCACATCGATCACAAGTTCCTCATAAGGTTCCTTTTTCTTTCCATTTTCTTCTTTCACGATAACCTCAGGTTGAGATACTTGCATTTCAAAACCCTCGCGTCGCATATTTTCTAATAGAATAGCGATGTGAAGTTCACCTCGTCCATACACTTTAAAGAAGCTTGGCCCGCCCTTATCGCCTTGCTCCGGAGAAAAGTCGACTTTAAGTCCCACATTTATTTCGAGTTCTTTTTCGAGTCGCTCTTTTATTTGTCGTGAGGTTACGAACTTTCCTTCAGTACCTGCAAAAGGAGAATCATTCACCAAAAAGTTGAGCGAGAGTGTCGGTTCATCGATCGCAATGTGTGGAAGGGGTTCAACTGATTCATCTTCACAAATTGTTTCTCCGATGTAGATGTCGGGAATACCTGAGATCATGACGATGTCGCCAGAAGTAGCAGACTCTACATCTTTACGAGAAATACCTTCGAAAGAAAAAAGTTTAGTGAGTTTTCCTTTTCGTGTCCCAGCCTGACCTTCGATATTACCTTTTACAAATACATTACTCCCTGAAACTATTTTTCCTGAATATATTCTGCAGATAGCCATACGTCCCAAGAAGTTATCATACCCTAAGTTAAAAACCTGTGCTGACATTTTTTCACCTTCGTTTATAGAAACAGGGGGAACTTTTTCCAAAATAAGATCAAGAAGTGGAGATAGGTCACTTGATTCATCACCAAGCTTTCTAAATGCTTTACCTTCGCGTCCGATCGCATACATAGTTTCAAAGTTTGCTTGATCATCTGTAGCCCCTAATTCAAAAAATAATTCGAGTACCTCGTCATGCACTCGATGCGGGTCAGCAGCTGGTTTGTCGATTTTATTTATTATTACGATGGGCTTCAACCCTAGTTCGAGAGACTTTTTCAAAACGAAACGAGTTTGCGGCATTGGACCTTCAACAGCATCGACGAGTAAAAGTACAGAGTCGATAGCACGAAGCACACGCTCCACCTCCGAGCCGAAATCAGCGTGGCCTGGGGTATCCACTATGTTTATTTTTGTATCTTTGTAATAAATCGATGTGTTCTTCGAATATATCGTAATACCGCGCTCTTTTTCCAAATCGTTCGAGTCCATCGAAACTCCTTCGGGAGAATTGCCACCATTTTGCTTCATTAAAGCATCTGTTAAAGTCGTTTTCCCATGGTCCACGTGAGCTATAATTGCTATATTCCTAATTTCCATACATATTTTATGTTAAAGCTTATTAATCAAACAAAAAAAGGCTCTGTCGCCTTTTTCACACTCTAAAATAATAACATACTTTTTGAAAAACAACAAGTTTATGGTTAAAAGTGATCTAAAAATCCATGGTAAAGAATTTTGAAATTTGAAAACAAGTTACTTGGCTCTCGCCAGTCGACTTTCATATCTTTTACTTTGGCAAGTATTGGGCCTTTTTGTAGCTGTAAAAGAAGGCCACCTAGTTTTACCATATCCCCTTCGACAATAACCTTGACCTTCCCATCGGGTAAATTTTCCACTGTGCCTGTAAGTAGAAGCCTCTTTGCTAAACGACAGGTAAAATCCCGGAATAAAACTCCTTGTACTTTACCGGAAACTATACAAACGCATTGCTTAGTCATAGTGGTGTATTTATTATAACAAATTTAACCCTAGAAAGATGCAAAAAATATAATTTTGTGCTATTTTGTATTGGCATATATAATGCGTCGGTGGTAGAGTGGTCAATTACAACAGACTGTAAATCTGTCGCCTCCGGGCTACGAAGGTTCGAATCCTTCCCGACGCACAAAAAAAACAAAACCCCTTATACAGGGGTTTTGTTTTTCGAAAATTTAAACTATATAAGCTGAAGATTATTTAGGCATTAACACAGTATCGATCACAAATGTAACTCCATTGCTAGAGATAACATCTGCTGTTTCTACCATTGCGTCATTAACCCAGATGTTTCCATCTTTTACAGTCACTTTAAGTTCTTGTCCTTGAACAGTTTTTAGCATCATGCCGTCTTTTAAATCAGCTGATGTGTATCTACCTGCTACAACGTGATATGTAAGGATGTTTGTCAAAGTCGCTTTATTTTCAGGCTTTACCAAAGTCTCAACTGTGCCAGCCGGAAGCTTAGCAAAAGCTGAATCACTTGGAGCAAACACCGTGAAAGGTCCTGCGCTCTTTAGTGTGTCAACCAAACCAGCTGCTTTAACAGCGGCCACAACTGTAGTCACATTGTTTGCAAGTACTGCGTTGTCGACGATATCACGGCTACGTATCATAAGTGCACCTCCTACCATAACTCCTTCTTCTTGGTTGTCATTCATCATAGAATTTTCTTGTTTCATCATTGCGTCACCGGTCTCTTCAGGTTTACTTGATTGAGACCAAGCAACTAAAGCACCGACTACTACCACAATAACGATTATTGCTATTAATGTATTTTTGTTCATAAAAAATTAATTTAAACTTGTAATGATTGACTTTTGTATACATCGACTATATACTTAAGTTACTTAAGTATATACTTATTTGGACTTTTTTGCAACAACGTAACTGTGGATAAATATGATATTGAGCAACTTTTAAACTTAAAAAATCATTTACCACAGTTATACCGACGATCTTGGTCGCACGTGGATAGGGCTTTTTATTTTAGCCGACCCTCCTTTTTTATTCTCAATCAAAAGCTCGTTGTTCTTGAGGGAGACCGTCACTTTGTCCCCTTTCTTCAACTTATTAGAGATGATGTATGTAGCCACGGAATTCAAAATTTTATTTTGAATTAAGCGATTAAGTGGTCGTGCGCCATAATGCGGATCGTAGCCTTCTTTCGCCAGATACATAAGGGCGTCATCGGAAATTTCGAAATTAATTCCCTTTAGAAGCAACCGATCCTGCACCACTTTGATGCGAAGTTTTACTATTTCAGCTATAGCTTCTTGGGATAAGATATCGAACACTATAATTTCATCAAGTCGATTCAAAAATTCGGGACGGAATTTGTCTTTAAGAGCTTCCATTATTTTATCTTTCATGTTGCGGTAGTCTTGTGTGTCAGAATTATTGGAAAATCCAATCGACTCCATCTTCTCCACGTACTGTGAACCAATGTTCGAAGTGAGAACAATAATAGTGTTTTTAAAATTTACTACTCGTCCTTTGCCGTCAGTGAGTCGACCTTCGTCAATAACTTGAAGGAGCATATTAAAAACTTCTGGGTGAGCTTTTTCTATTTCATCAAACAAAATAACTGAGTATGGTCGATGACGAACTGATTCCGTAAGCTGTCCTGCCTCGTCGTAGCCCACATAGCCAGGAGGTGAGCCTATGAGCTTCGAAATAGAATGACGCTCCATGTATTCAGACATATCTACACGAATGATAGCTTTATCGTCGTTAAATATAGATTGTCCTAAGGTTTTTGTAAGTTCAGTTTTTCCGACGCCAGTAGGACCGAGAAATATAAATGAACCGATTGGTCTGTTCGGATCTCCTACACCAGCCCGATTACGTCTGATGACGTCAGCCACACGAGTGATGGCATCGTCTTGTCCTATGACACGCTTCTTGAGCTCCGCTTCCATTTTCTCAAGCTTTTCACGCTCTTCCTCCAGCATTTTAGTAAGTGGAATACCTGTCCAGCGAGCCACTACTTCGGCGATGTCTTCTGTGGTTATTTCTTCTTTTAGAATCCTTCGGGATTTTTGTAATTTTTTCAAACGGGCAAGTTTTATATCAAGCTCCTTCTTGAGCTCAGGTATCTTGCCGTACCTGATTTCAGCTACGCGAGAAAGATCAGAGTTCATTTCAGCATCTTCAGCTTCAAGTCGGACAGTTTCGAGTTCTTTTTTAATTTCGCGAATTTCAATGACTATAGCTTTTTCATTGTTCCACTTGAGTTCAAGCTCCTTAGTTTTTTCCTGAAGATTAGCTATTTCTTTCTCGACTTCTTTTAATCTATTTTTTATTTCAGTCAGTTTTTCTTTATTTTCTTTATTTTTATCAGCGCCAAGAACAGCTACTTCTTTTTTAAGCGCTTCTTTTTCTATTTCAAACCGCATGATCTTTCGATGTGCATCTTCCAAAACTGGAGGCTTGTTTTCTAGCATGATTTTAAGGGATGAAGAAGCTTCGTCAATGAGATCAACCGCCTTGTCAGGTAGAAACCTGTTGGTGATATATCGAGCTGATAAATTTACCGCAGATATAATTGCATCATCAGTAATGCGAACACCATGGAAAAGTTCGTACTTTTCTTTCAGTCCACGAAGTATTGTTATCGCATCTTCGATGTTTGGTTCATCAATATAAACTGGCTGAAAACGCCGTGCAAGCGCCGGGTCTTTTTCGATATGTTTTTGATATTCACGAAGTGTCGTAGCTCCAATTGCCCGCAATTCACCTCGCGCGAGTACTGGCTTTAACATATTTGAAGCATCCATGGTGCCCTCGGCTCCTCCGGCGCCAACGATAGTGTGAATTTCATCAATAAAAAGAATAACCTTTCCATCAGAGCGTTCTATTTCTTTCATAATACCTTTGAGTCGTTCTTCAAATTCACCGCGGTATTTTGTTCCGGCCACGAGCATACCTAGGTCAAGTGATACAAGCTCTTTTTCTTTTAGAGACTCAGGCACATTACCCTTTACTATTCGTTCAGCCAATCCTTCTACAACCGCTGTTTTACCAGTACCCGCCTCCCCGATCAAGATGGGATTATTTTTAGTACGGCGCGAAAGTATTTGCATAATGCGGGTTATTTCATTGTCCCGACCGATAACTGGGTCGAGTTTATCTTCTTTAGCAAGCTTCGTGAGGTTTCGAGTATATTTTACCAAAAGTTTAAACTTTTTAGGTTCACTCGCATCAGTGATATTGTCACGTCGAAGCTCTTCGAGAACTTTCATCACTGCGTCTTTTTGAATTCTAAATCGCGCAAGCGTTTCGCGGGCTTCACTCGTGACTTCAAGAATTGCAATAAAAAGATGCTCAGTCGAAACAAAATCATCTTTCATGTATTCAGCGATTTTAACAGATTGCTCGATGACCTGGGCCAAATCGGGGTTTAAATATATCTGATATGCAGGCGAAATAGTACTGCGAGTTTCTGGCAATTCGATCATTTCAAGTATTGAGTCAGTAAGAAGCATCGTATCTACTTCGAGCTTATCCAAAATCGAATTCACCATGCTTTCTTCAGCAAGGAGAAGTGCTGCGAGTAGGTGTAATGAAGATACATGGTTTACGCCTCGTTCAATAGCGAGCTCGTGAGCTTTTTTTATTGCGTCTTTGGCTTTAGTTGTAAATTTATTTAATGGTGGCATATATTTTATTTCTTCTACTCCTATATTCTATATTATACACCAGCTGTCAAGCACTACTGCGAAACTGGTGTTCCTGATTCAGTTGGCGCAACAGGATCAGTGCTGACAGGAGGATTACTGTTTGACTCTGTTTTTACGAGCTCAATACTTGTAAAATCTTTCTCTTGCGTTACTTTAGATACATTTTGTTCTCCTAACACTGATCGAACTATATATGTTTCCCCTTCTTTTGGCGAAGGTATAAGCGATGCGATGACAACTTTATTATCCCCTAAAAATAATCCTGTACCTAGTACCCTGTCTTTGTCGGGAGTGTCCCCTTTTAAAATTAAAGTGACGGTAAGGGGTTTAATAGCCTTTAAATCCTCTAGTAATTTTTTTTGGTCATCTGATAAGGCAGGGGTTGCAGCCGTTTTAATAGCTGTATTTGGTGCCACTTTCTCGACAGTTTGTCGTACTATCTGAGTGAGCGGTACTGTTAGTGATGACGGTGCTTGCTGCATTAAAGTTACAGTTGTGATCCCTGTGGCAATAGAAGTGACAAAAGAAAGCAATACTGCAAGTAATATCAGCTGTGTTTTTGTTAAATCTTTTATGTCCATGCTAGTTAATTATACTTTGTAGCATGGTCTAAGTCAAAATTTATTTATTAGTTCCTCTTAAAATGACAGACAGTTGGAAAAATTCTCTTCTATTATAGATTTTTTCTAATGTTTACCATCTCTTCATTTTGATTTTGTAACTGTTGTTCAAGAGTTTTTAAATGGGATTGCGATTCCATAATATCTTGCTCAATTTTTCCCTTTGCCTGATTTTTATAATAAATCAGATTATTGGATTCAATTCCAGCTGTTCTAGCATTATCTAACATTTCTTCTTGCTTGCTTTCTATTTCAGAAAAAACATTTATTGTAGTTTCAAAACTTTTCTTTTCAGTTTCATAACCTTCAATTTCAGCTACGACGGCTTTCATGTCATCTGTTGGTGGCTTTGGTTGACCTCTAAACAGAGTTACATTTTTTGACTCAAATCCAGAATAGCGAGCTTGGGCATTTTTTATTTTTTCCTCTAATTCTGTTTTTTTAGATAATGCATTCTTGTAACCTTCTTCTTTAGCTAACCTTTCTTGTTCTAATTCCGAAAATTTGAGAAAAGGCTTCGCTTGTTCAATCTCTTTCTCTAGTCTAGCTATGTTTCCTTTTGTGATATTAATTTTCTCTTGTTGTCCTTGAATAGCTTTTTGAGTTTCTACATAACTAGGTTTATTTTTTTCTGCAAGTATAGTATTTAATTCTTTAATTTTTTCCTCTCCTTGTAGTGTTTTGTTTTCTGATGGCTTTTCCGCAGATTCCAGTTTTTCTTCACCGGCAAGTTTTCGTATTTCACTCTGAGCTTCTCTCATAACTTCCTCAACCTGAGCTTCAAATTCTTTTGTTCTATCTTCAAATTTAATAACTCCATCTTGCCCCCCTAAATGCTCTATTCTGGAACGTTCTGAATCTTTTAGTTTTATATTCTCAGAAGTTGTTTTCTCAGCCTCTTTTAATGCATTTATCCTATTAATTGCTTCCTCTGTAAGGCTGACTTTGTGAGAATCAAAGGTCAACTCACCTTCTTCTCTGAGGTTTTCTAATTCTTTTTTATTTCCAGTTTCTTCGTGCTTTTTGATTGTGTCTTCTATGCTCATAAGTTTTATTGATTATATGATAATTCAACTGACGCCTTTATGGCGTTCATTTTCTGTATTTCAAGTTCTTTTATATACTCCCCAATAAACTCTTTGCGCTGAGCTTTAAGTCTTGCAAGCTTTTCCATTGCTTCATTGTATATTTCCTCAATTTTTTTTATTTTTTCTTCTTCAGTCATAAGATTATTGATCTTCGTGATAGATTTCTAATTTACCTTTTTCAACGAATTCAAATTCATTTTTCCCTGTCTGTTTAAATATTGCCGGTTTTAAAACCCGAACATTTCCTCCTCTAGGATTATCTAAATCAAATTGATTTTTATAATAAAGAAGAAATTCTGATTTTGTGCTAAATCTTGATATGAATGGTTTTACTTCAACAAAACCATTCCCTTTTCCTTCCACTATAAAATCTTCTCGATGTATTCCTGATCCAATTTCAAGTTTACCGATGAAAGGATTTAGATATCCTTTAGCACTACCATTAAAATTACTAAATTCATTTTCTACCCCCACACTTTTATCAATATCAATATCTTGAGAAATTATTTTATCTTTATTCCGAGCTCTTTCTTTAATATCAAAATCTGTAAGTATCTGGGCGAACCCTTTTCTTATGAGACGAAAACCATCCTCGGTTTTTTCAAAATCTGGCTGCTTTAGCACTTCTATTGTGCCCCATTGCGCAAACCTGTGATTTGAATCATATAATTTCTCAAATGTTTTGAAATCCTCATTGCTCGCAATCTTATCCTTTTCCAATTTAATATTGCCTTCAGGAGTAATTTCAAGTATTCCAGAATCGCTATCAGGAATTAATTCATTTGATTCTCCTATTGTATAATATCGAGATGATGTTTCTTGGGTTTCAAAATTGCTTGTGGTATTACCATTATCTTCTGCTAAAATATTGATTTCCTTTTTTGCTTTTATTACTGTATTTACAATCTGTGCATCTTCTTGTTCAATTTTCTTATCAAAAGGAGAAGTTATGTTTTGTAACTCTTCCTTGGAGCCCCCAAGGTTTTCGACCTGGGAAATTTCATTCCTCTTGCTATACGATTCAGATATATTTTGAGCTTTTTTTTCTAAACGTTGGATTGCTTCTTGTGCCTGTTTTATTAGATTTTCCAAACCAGCAATATTATTATTTTCCTCAAGGTGAGATATTATTTCTGTCGTCTTTTGGGTTTCCATAGATATAAATAACTATTATGAATAATTTGATTTTAATGATGATTTCACGGCCTCAATTTTTTTTGTTTCTAAATCTTTAACATAGCGTTTAAGAGCTTTTTGTCGTTCTTTTATTAGTCCGTTGCGCTCATGGGCAAGCAAGCTAAGCTTTTCCATTGCTTCATTATATATCTCTTCTATTTTTTTTGCTTGTTCTTCTTTAGTCATAATTTAGTGGGTTTTCATTTTTCCTCGAATAATATGATCAAGCCCATATGGATCTGCAACATAACTAAAATTCACTTCGGTTTTATCTCCGCCTGCTGTGTCCATGTGTATGTTACCTATTCCAAACATGTTTTCAAGAAAGCTTTGTCGTACTTTTATATTTTGTATATTGCCGTATTCAGCAAAGTCTCGTGAAGTGGCAAGTAGTTTATACTCTCGGGAAACTCCACTTTCAAGAATATAAAAAGTTTCCGCTCTTCTGGCAACTTCTCCTAATACAACAGTCAGTGCCCCTAAAAAATATAGAGGCCAATACACAAAGTATCCCAGAATAAAAATAATTCCTCCGCTTATATAAAAGACGAGGTAACCCAAGAAGTGAGGGTGTAGTTTCTTGATTATAGGCTCATGTATTTCCATATAGTTAATTATACCTTTATATGTATATTACTTCAAACAATTAATATGTTTCAAAGCTTATATCGAAGCCCTGTTTTTCTGCTTCTATTGTTAATATTTTAGTTTTATTTTTTATTTCTATATCAGTATCGTTATCTTTTAAACTTTTATATAAATCTACTGATAGAATATCATACCTTTCTAATTTTCTAAAAAAATACAAATTCCATAAAAAGTTTCCCGCTAAGTCGAGTCTACCATTTTCGTCCTTCTTTGACTGTAATTGGTTTTTAAAATCTTGCAACTCAGATTGATCTTTATATATTTTTTCCATTTCCCTCCAGCTAATCTCATTGCTAGGATCTTTAACTACAGCAAGAAATAATGAGATAGCTTCTTTAGCTTGAAAAGAATCTATCATTTTTATATTCCAAATACCATTATAATCAAATACTTTAAAATTAATTCTTTTTACACCGGAAAATTTTAAGTCTACCTTGAGATTTTGTTTCACAAGAACGCTAAGATCTGCAGCACTTGGTGGATTATATAGTTTTTTTTCTAATTTTTTTTGAGTAATATTTTTATTTATCTTCAAATCTTCCAATGCTGTGTACGAAGGATGTGTGTGACTGACAGTAGTAGGTTCTTCGTGACTACTAATCATTTCCTCTAAAAATTCGTTATTCAAAGATTTTATAGAAACTGAATCTTTTGTTCCCTCAGCTATCTCGTAATAATTATCCCCCGTACCAATAAAAGCGTTTTCTGTTTTTGAATTTCTTACTAAATCTTTAATTTGTTCTTTATTGTATTTTTTAAATTTTTTTAAGTTTTCTGTTTTTTGAGTAGAGCTAGATGCGACCTTATTACTCGAACTATCAATATCGGCAATAGCGGCAACAGAACACCCAGAGTTATAAGAAGATACGAGTAAAATTAATAAAAAATTCCTTAGTGGTTTAAAATTTGCTGGGTCTCCTTTTGTTATATTTTCAGCTAATAAAGAAGCTTTTTGTAATAAGTTATTTAGAAAACCTCGTGTTTTTTGAGATTGCTTTAATTCATGACTTATTTTTACAATTTCCTCTGTTGGAATAGTAAAAGAAGCTTCTGTTTTAGTTTTTGTTTCGTTTGTATTAAAATTAGATACATTAATTGATTCTATCATCAAATTTTTTACTTACTATTTATAGTACCACTTTTTTAGTTTATTCAAAATTTCAGATAATGCCTGTGTTGTGTAATCAATATCCGCCTTAGTAGTTTCTCGTCCAAGAGAAAAGCGGAGCGACCCGTCAGTCTCTTTTATGCCTTTATCTATTGCTTCAATTACATGTGAAGCTTTGCCATCCCCGCTTTTACAAGCACTCTTTGCCGAAGCCATTATCCCCTTCGTCGACAATTCTACTACGAGTAGATCACTCGGTATGTTTGGAATAGTGATATTTATGTTATTTGGTAGTCGATGTGCAAGCTCCCCATTTATAACTATCGTGCCATCCAACTGAAGTAATTTTTTAATAAAATAATCACGCAAACCAGTAAGCCGTTTGATTTCTTTCTGTTTATTTTTTTCAACTGATTCCAGTGCCTGCGCAAGCTCGATTGTTGCACTCACGTTTTCTGTGCCTGGGCGTAGACCCATTTCTTGATCACCTCCAAACAGTATTTTTGTTACAGGCGTATCTTTTTTAATAAACAATACTCCGACCCCCTTGGGTCCATATATTTTCGCTGCATTGAAAGACATCATGTCCACACCAAGCTGTGGAATGCCGATCGGTAAATAATTTATGCCTTGCGTGGCATCAGTATGAAAAAATACTTTTGCACTATTTATTTTATTGTAATGTCGTATCTCTTTTGCGATTTCTTTGATCGGCTGTATTGTGCCAATTTCATTGTTGGCATACATGACACACACAAGTACAGTATTTTTTGTAAGTGCTTTTTTTATTTTCTTCGGGTCAACAATCCCTGTACTTTCTACATCGATATACGTAACTGTCGCTTGTTTAGTTTTTTCAAGATGCCGACATGTTTCCAGAACTGAAGCATGCTCAATATTAGTAGTTACTATATGTGGCACTTCTGAATTTGTTATAGAATTTTGAATCAGTCCAAGAATAGCCAAATTATTACTTTCTGTAGCCCCAGAGGTAAAAATAATTTCATTGCTCTGTCCTTGCAACAGCTTAGCAACTATTTTTCGTGCCTGCTCTAATTTACTTTTCTCTTTTACCCCAAATTCATGTATTGACCCAGGATTTGCTGAGACTGAGAGTGCGCTTGATGCATAATCAAGATACACATGTTTTATAGTTTTTTTCATTAAAAATAGTATACCCGGTTAGTAGATTTTAGCAATGCTCGATTTTCGAGCGCACCTTTAGGTGCCTTGCTAAAATTCACTACGGGGTATATATTGAAGTGGCATGAATATACAACCGGGCAATATGTTCGTTATAGTTTTTTTTGTTTTAACTCTCCTTGCCATTTTATTGGTAACTTTTTGGATTTTTAGCACTGAAAAACGATTGAAAAGATTTTTTGTGGGTAAAAAAGCAAAAGATCTAGAGGAAACTATCGTATCTATGCAAAATGAAATCGTAGAATTGAAAAAAGCAAAAGAATTGGCCATAGACGAAATCACAACAATACATTCTAAACTACGAAAAAGTATCCGCGGACTTGAGACGATACGTTTCAACCCTTTTCCTGATCAAGGCAGCAATCAAAGTTTTGCAATTTCGCTTTTAAACGAAGATGGAGATGGAGTCGTCATCTCGAGTTTATACGCACGTGATCGCATGAGCGTATTTGCTAAACCAGTAAAAAATAAAAAATCAGAATACGAACTGAGCGTCGAAGAAAAAGATGTGCTCGAAAAGGCTATCGTAAAATAAAACCAATGGATAAACAAAAAGAGACAATTGAAAAACGTCCGCCAGTGGTGGTCATAATGGGTCATATCGACCATGGTAAATCCACGCTCCTCGATTACATTAGAAAATCAAACATCGTTGAGGGTGAAACAGGAGGTATTACTCAAAGGATTTCTGCATATGAGGTACTTCATAAAAATGAACATGGCGCCGAGGAAAAAATAACTTTTATTGATACACCTGGTCATGAAGCTTTTTCAAAAATGCGCGAGCGGGGTGCACAAATCGCTGATATTGCCATTCTTATTGTTTCTGCTGAAGATGGCGTAAAGCCACAAACTATCGAAGCCTGGAAGACTATTGTCGAAAGTAAAATTCCTGTCATTGTTGCAATAAATAAAATAGACCGACCAGTTGCGAACATCGAAAAAACCAAAACCGAACTTGCTGAGAATGAAATTTATTTGGAAAATTATGGCGGTACGATTCCTTTTGCAGAAATTTCGGCTAAAGAAGGTACCGGTATTGATACATTGCTGTCGCTTATCTTAATTCTCGCGGAAGTAGAAAATTTTACAGCGAACCCACAAACCGACGCAACTGGTTTCGTGCTTGAAGCAAATCTTGACCCAAAGCGCGGTATCGAAGCAACACTTATTATAAAAAATGGATATGTAAAAAGTGGCATGACAGTAGCTGTAGAAGACACTATCTGCTCCACTCGTATAATGGAGAACTTTCTCGGTAAGATGATAAAGGAAGCAACATTCTCGTCCCCTATTCGCATAATTGGGTTCAATAACATGCCACATGTCGGAGGAGAATTTAAAGCCTTCGCAAAAAAAAGTGATGCAGAAGAATACGCCAAAAACTGGAAGGAAGGGACTATCAATGCGACTCAATCAAAGCAAGGGGAACAAAGTGATAAAAAAATAATACCTATCATGTTAAAAGCTGACGTAGCAGGATCACTCGAAGCTATCGAGAAAGAAATCCAAAAAATACAACATGAAAATGCTGAATTTAAAATAGTAGCAAAAGGTGTAGGACCTATAACATTATCTGATATAAAAAATCTCTCAACTGATGGAGATATCCTCATTATTGGATTTAATGTAAATATTGACAGAAGTGCGACAGAAGAAGCAGAGAGGCGTGGAGTAGACATTTCTTCTTTTAATATAATTTACAAAATGACCGAATGGCTCGAGGAACAAATGGAAAGACTTCGACCAAAAATAGAAACCGTAGAAGTGACCGGACGAGTGAAGATAATCCGCGCTTTTAGTCGCACAAAAGAAAGGCAAATACTCGGAGGTAAAGTTACCGAAGGTGTTATCAACCTAAATAGTATAGTAAAAATAATGCGAAGAGATTTTGAAATCGGGCGTGGTAAATTAGTAAACCTCGAACAAGGTAAATTAAAGACAAGTACAGTCACTGAGGGCCTCGAATTCGGCATGATGATCGAATCAAAAATAGAGATTGTCACAGGAGACGTTCTTGAATCCTTTTCAGTAATGCAAAAATAATACTATGGCAAACGAACGAACTGAAAAAGTAGCCAATAAGATAAAGGAGTTGGCAGCGCAATTTTTAAGCCGTGAAGGTAATAGAACTTCTCTCATTAACGTTATTTCTGTAAATTGCTCTCCGGACTTGAAGCGAGCAACAATACTCATAACTGTATTACCCATAGAAAAAGAAAAGGCTGCACTCGACTTCGCGAAGCGCAAACGTGGAGAATTACGTCAATTCTTGAAAAAAAACATGCCTGTGAAAATAATACCGTTCATTGATATAGGTATAGATTTAGGAGAAAAGAACAGACAGAAAATTGACGAACTGCTGCGAAATAGTTAGGATTGAATAGTTCCTTATTTTTATTTTTTAAAATAAGGCCTGGTGGCCAAGTGGTAAGGCAACTCTCTGCAAAAGAGTTACACGGCGGTTCGATTCCGCCCCAGGCCTCCCTAATGTTTGTGGTTAGGATAAACAAGAACTCTTGTTTATAAGAGAAAAAATAGGTAATATGATTTGTATGCCCGAGTGGCGGAACCGGTATACGCGCACGACTTAAAATCGTGTCTCGCAAGGGATGTGGGTTCGATTCCCACCTCGGGCACAGCACGAGAGTAAGCAAACTGCTTTGCTTACGGGTGGGTATCGAAAGGCTTTTCCATGCGAATGTAATGAGACGGAAAAGCACCTGGCTATGTAGTAGCCGATTCCCACCTCGGGCACAGGGTGAGTTGAAAATAAAATATGCGCCCTTAACTCAGCTGGTAGAGTAGCTCCCTCTTAAGGAGAATGTCGGAGGTTCGATCCCTCCAGGGCGCACAAAGCATGGGATGCTTTGTGCGAGCCGGAGCACGACGGTGCGAGGCAGGGTCGGGGAAATTTTCAGCAGAAAATTATCTCTGACCACAAACATAAAGTGGATTCGTGTTTTGAAATAAATAATATTGGGCAAGTGGCGGAATTGGTATACGCGTTAGTCTTAGGAACTAATGCCGCAAGGCTTGAGGGTTCGAGTCCCTCCTTGCCCACAAAAGGCCCCTATAGAATATAGATTCTATAGGGGCCCTTATTCTGACACCTCTTCTGCAACTACCGCATAAGGTGTCTTAAAATTAATTCCCATATGTAATCGTTCATAGTTGTAGTAATGTAAAAACTCTTTCAAAAGATCTCGAAGCTCATCATAGTGCTTGGGTCGTTTCTTGATTCTAAAGTAGAACTCTTCTTCATCAGTACGAAAAGATCTTTCAATGACAGCGTTCTCATTTGGGGTAGATTTATGAATGAAATGATGTTTGATATTCATTCCTGAAAGGAATTCTTGAAATCTCTTTTGAAACTCAAGTCCATTGTCAGTTTGAATGAACACAGTTTTGAAAGGTAACCTTGGTAATATTTCAAGCAGTGCACTCATGGAACCATCTTGATCAAGTTGATTTAGAATTACAGCTTCTTTGTAACGAGAGAAGATATCAATGACTGCATACTCAAAACAAGTCCAGGGAAGCCCTGATAGCTCTGGAGTAACTACTTTTACATCCATTTGTAGATATCCAACTGTTTTGGCGTTTTTAACATGCATATGAAAAGTTTTTTGAAATCTGGGTCTTCGGTGATATCCATATTCTCTCACATATTGAGCTCGCTTCAAAAAACGGTGTATCGTGCGGTGATGCACTTTTAGCTTGAGTGCATGTTTAATTTTTTCAGCAGTGTATCCTGTATTTTCTCTGATCTCTCTGATCAGCCTTTTCTCTTCCTTGGTGAGTATATATTTAATATTATGTGGTTCAGTAGATTTTCTTTTTAAATTAATTAATTGTCTCCCAAACTTGTATGACCTTTTCTTCCAACGATATACGGTAATTTTATGGATGCCTAATTCCTTACTTGCTTTTATACAATCTCCGTTATTAGCTTTTAATACCTTCAATATTTCTTTAATTGGGTGTCTCATGCTTACAGTTTAAATCACTGTTGCATATGTGGTGTCAGATTAAGGGGGGTTGACTTTTTGTTATAAGTATGATATACTATAAACATGTTTAAATCAACTAAAAAATTAATAGTTTTGGGCTTCAGTGTTCTAGCTACATTAGTTTTTATGGTATCAATTGCTCCAAAAAGCGTTGCTGGGCAGCACCAAACAAATGACGATGGTTATGCGTATTTAGACTATATGGCAAATCCGATACCCTTTATTACTTCCCTAAATCAAACTGAAAATACTGATGTACTGATAAAGGGATATGGCTTTATGTCAACTTCAGTAGCGCGATTCAACGGCGTCAACTACCCTACTACCTTTATCGATTCTTCCCATCTCCTTATACAACTAAACCAAAACGATATACAAAAAGACCTTCTGTATGTATCTGTGTTTAACGAAGGACCTGGTGGAGGATATTCAAATGCGTTGTCTTTAAAACCAACCACAGCTCTAAATACTTCTAATGAAAATGCTCACACCAACAACAATTCTTCTATTAACGACAATCGATCTAATTCGGGCACAAATATTTCTGAGTCAGAAGATAAAAATGTAGGTAGCCTTGCTGCAAATGCTGTCTTTGGAGTAAATACAATTCTCCCTAGTGGACTTATTCAATGGGTACTGCTCGCCATAATCGTGATACTTCTGGTGTTGGTTGTAAGGCGCCTCATGGGACTCACTGATGCTTATCACGCTACTCCGCTCAAACACGACTAACCCGGTAGTAGATTTTGATGAGACTGTACAGCATGTGCTTTGCACATCATCAAAATTCACTACAGGGTAAACAAAAATCCCCCAAATAAAACTCTTGAGGGATTTTTATTTTTCTACAACTAACTTTTTATACATGTTTTGCCCGATAAAGCTTATTTTGTAAGGTTATAAAGCCTTCCCTACCCTTGACTTTTTATATCTTTTGTGATACAATAATATTAGAAAGTGTCTTTGACATTTAAATAAATTAATTGGCGCCACACGTGGCTTAACAAAGTCGCCGTAGGCGCAAAGGAGAAGTCAAAATGAAATTTACTACGTTAGTTTCGCGTATTCTTGGAGTTATTGCAACTCTGGCTTGTTTATATTTTCTTGTGAAATCTTTTTCGGTCTTCACTTTGTCTTGGAATTGGGTTTTTCTTTTTACATGGATTGTTCTGATTTCATACTTGGTAATACAAGGATGGAATAGAGCCGATATAGAAGTCGGCTTCAAAGGTCAGCTTCTGCTCTTAGGAAGTAGGCTTAAAATAATCATGGACGAAGGTAAAAACTGGATCCCGTGGCCTTTTGGGGTCAAGGTTGCCGACATGCGAAAAGTTACCAAGGAGTTAGATCCGGTGGAAATTTTCACAATAGACAATATCAAGGTAAAAATTGCTAAATTATCAATTGTTATGCAAATTGATGATCTTGATACTTATCACAATGTTAATCCGCAAGACCTCAACACTCTTTTCGATGACATCGTGGACAGTAATGTACGGGAAAAAATTCGAAAAAATTCTTTGCAAGATGTTTTGGGAATGAGTTTAGGTGTTGATGGAACCCATATATCTCAAGACTTAACTGCCTTTGGGATAAAAATCTTCAAAGTAGTTGTCCCGCAGGTAGTACCTGCTAGCGACAAAACATTGCAAGATTTAGAGTTGAAAAAAGGAGAGCAGCTTCAGCAAGAAGGTCAGTTCGTAGAAGCACAACACCTTGGAAAACTCATCAGCTTCTTCAAAACTGATGAAGGAGGAAAAATGAACCACGACGAGGCAGTAAGAATGGCTAAGCTGGTAACAGGCAAAGCCAATGCTCAAAACATGACCGAATACGGCTTCCCTCCCGAACTTCTGGATGGGCTGGGAAAAATTTTAGGGAGTAAAAAATAATGTGGAGATCAATTACATTACTAGTTGTTCTATTTCTGTTAGTAGGAGGAATAACTTGGTGGTTATTTTCATCGGCTTCGGCTGTAGACGAAAGTGAAGAAAAAAAAGCCGCAACGGAAAAAACGAAACCAACTCCTGCTACTACAACGGTGGTGCGGGTAAAAGCAAACCTTCCATCCTCACTGGAAGAGGTTTGTAAGGAAATCAAAGGCGTTTGGCATTGCCAAACGCCGGCAACAATCCAAATCAACTTTGGATTCGATATCGGCAACACAGAGCCGTTACGGGTCGAAGTGCCGGGTGAGGAACCCGTTACTTTGATTCCGGGGGCAAATAACCGCCCTTTGAATCCAAATTCAAGAGGAGCTAAGGTTTTTAAAAAACCGGAAGGCTCTACAAAAGAAGTTTCATTCAGGATTTATCCTAAATGAAACTTCTAGGCTTGACCAGCCTTAAAGAGGTCATCGGGGTTTTATCGCGTGTTATCCCGAACGCAAAATCAAAAGAGCGACTTCGTCATAAAAATGACGAAGTCGCTCTTTTTACGTTTCTACTAGGTGTTTACTTACCGCAAGTTAGATGGTAAATCTATTTCAGGTAATGTATCTACCTTGCCTGATTGAGGTTTTATATACCCTATTCCTAACGTGCTTAATATAAAATTCATAATAGTCCACACTCCGAGCATAATAGTGATACCTACAATCCCCCATATCATATGACTTTTGCCTGCCGTCTTTTTTTCTTCATTAGCTTGATTTATAAGAAATTCAACCACGCCGTAAAGAAAAAATAAGATTGCAAGACCGAAAAGGAGCAAGATAAGTGGGTTGATAATGTAGGCATCAACCTTGTGGATAAAATTATCCACTGCATCAGCATACGCTATCTTTGTAGAAAAGAAATCTAACATTGTTAGTTACCAATCGTAGGCAATGTAATGTTCGTAGTGTTTGAAAGACCAAACGTATTAGTTAAAATACGCACAAGTCCCCATACACCCACAATGACAGCGAGTCCAATGATGCCGTAAATAATTCGATCTCGTCCTGATTTCTTTGCTTCTTCATCAGAAGATATAACATACGTAATAACTCCATACACAAAGTAAACAACCCCTAATGCTATCAAAACAGGCACAATCGAATTAAGAATTGAACCTATTTTACATAGTAAGGCTGGTATGTCAGTAATTTGAGTTTCAGGAGTACACACTGCCACTGACCCCCCACCTGTAGTTACTTGCGCTAGCGCTGCAACAGGAGCCGTAATAAGCATTAATCCCAAAACAAAACCCGACAACACAATTAATTTCTTTTTCATAAATTTATAACACTTTCAGCCGAGGCTGACCCGCTTTTTGCGGAAATTACTAATAAATAATAAGGCGACCTAATAAATAATTAATGACTAAATTTTACCATTCAGTGGTATATATTAGCAAGCTAATACGGTTCACAGTCTGAAGAATCAGTACCGTCGTCAGGTATATTACAAGGGGAATCACCGGGGATCGTGGTAGGAGTAGTAGTTGTCGTTGTGGTAGTTGTAGTCGTGCCACCTCCAGTATTAATAGACGATCCTGGGGGCCTTACTCCAGGTAATACACGTGTGTATGAATTAAGTCCTAAGGTGTTGCCAAAAATTCTAACAAGGCCCCAAATTGAGCTCATGACCACCAGAGCTATCAATGCCCATACCATGAATTGCTTCCCTTGGCTTCGCTTTGCTTCCTCTCCCGCATCAATAATGAAAAATTTCACAATACCCCACACAAACAAAACTAGGGCAAGCGTAAATAATAGAGGAATTATAGCCTTACTGATAACGCAAGTTCCGTATGTAAATAATTGGGATATATTTGGATTACTTAATGGGCACATATAATTATTCCTGTGTTTGTGGAATTACATTTGTATTAATACCGACTGTGCTACCTACGATTCTTACCAGCCCCCATACACACAGCATAACTGTTAAAGCAATGATGCCCCAAATCATAAACTTTTTACCTTGGGTTCGTTTTGCCTCTTCGTCGGCATCAACGAAGAAAAATTTAACAACACCCCAGACAAATGTGACGAGAGCCACAGCAAAAAGAAATGGTATGATCGCATCTCTAATGGTACAATTTATATATCCAACTACATGCTGAAAAGCCTTTCCTTTTGGCACACCACTCAAATCAAGTATTCCCTTGGCAGTATTACAACCCGCGCCAGATGAAAGTGCAGGTGCAGTTACATCACCAACTCCAAATGTATTGGCTACAATATTTACAAGCCCCCAGAGGCTGACGATAACAGCAAAACCTATAATGCCGTAAATAATTCGATTTTTTCCTGTTTTCTTTGCTTCTTCAGCATCGGCTATGACATACTGCACAACGCCCCATACAAAATACACCATACCGAGTGCCACCATGATAGGGACCAGTGAATTTAATATGCTTTGTAGTTTAACTATGAGGCCAAGTAAGTCCATCCTGTAGTGAAAAATGGCATTGCTCTATAAAGAGCAAGTTACCTTTTTGTTATTACTAATAATGTTTAATTTTACCATAATAATCATCTCTACTTTTTTAATGCCATTTTCTACTACGGGATCCATAAGTTTTATAACGCTCCAATAGTACTAACGATAAGGTTGGCAATAGCCCATGAGCCCAAGAGTATAGCTGCGCCTATAACACTATACAACAAGGCATCCCTCGCTTTTTTTAGTTTTTCTGGATTACCCAAAGCAAACACAAATAAAAAACCTGAATAAATGATAGCCAGAGCCACTACGGGTATACCTATCTTGAGAGCACCGATCAAAGCATTTTTAATGAAAGCCATTATATCTGGAGATTGATTGCCTAGGGGGTTTTTTATTTTAGTTTGGGTAGGAGAAGGAGAAGGGTTTACTGTCGTTTTTGTATCATTAGGAGAAGGGTTTACTGTCGTTTTTGTATCATTCTGTGCGAAAGAAACAACTGGTAAAACAAAAACTAGGAACATTAGACTTGTTAATGTAAGTAAAGATAAAATTTTTATTTTGTTTTTGTTTATAAGTTCCATAAATTTAATTGTAACACAAGCTAAAACCCAATCCAAGAACCATCATACCCCAAAGTTCGGAGAATAAGCTGAATTATAAGGAACGCACAAAAGGCGATAACCAAACCTATAACCGCATTAAAGAAAATCCCCTTGGCTTTTGACTTTTGATCAGATATGCCTGAAAACAAATACAAGAATCCCGCATAAGCAATCATAACAGCCGTAAGTGGCAATGCTACAACAAATAGAATAAATTTAACAAGATTATTCACCAAATCCATTAACCCATTGAATGTGCAGGGGTTTTTTAATGTGCCAGCTTTATTTTTTTCTATAACTTGTTTAGTAGCTTCTTCCGCGATAGAAGGAGTGTTACCAGTCATTACTTTATCATCATTTTGTGGATATACTTCCCTCCCGCATGGCACCAATCCGTGCCAAAACCCACCATCTTCTTTTTTTTGTTCTGCTTGTATATTTAAAGCCTGCGCAAAAGAAACAACGGGCATGAGAACTACTATAAGAGTGAGCGCAAGGGTTGAATATTTTTTAAACGTAAACATGATTTTTTTATAAGAAATTACTTAACTAATAAAAGATCTAGCTTTGAGCTCGCGTCATTGATGGCTTCCGATTCCGTGGAATTATTCGAAAGTACAACATCAATCATAATACGGAAAATATTGTTTGTAGCTATCCTTGATGGATCGAGCCAGCTCTTCGCATACAATGCTGAATCATAAAAAATAGGCGAATATGCATCACTAGGCTTTTGCGCGAGCAAATCCCTGCGTGCCGGTGGGACACCTTGCGCTGCTGCCAATTTTTGAGCAAAATCGCCCAAGGCCATAAGGCTCGCTGCAGTAAAAGCTGTATTAAGATTTTTTGATGCAGAAGAAATAGCTAGTCCAGTTACTTGGGCGCTTGTTACCTTGGCATTAGAACCTACGATCTGTGGTATGGGCGCTACACTAAAATTTTGATTTGGATTTCTGTTTACAAGAGACTGAAGTTCGGAAGAAAATCCAAAATACAAGGCCAAGTCCTCGGAGCTAAATGAATTTAAGGAATTTGAGAAGGACCTATTCCATGAATACACCTCCTCTGCTGGATCGGCGAAAGTAGTGTAGTATTTTAAAATATCACCAAGGTCATATCGTCCACCAACCCCGTTTAAATACGAACGCAATGTTCCGTCTTTTTCTGAGACTATAGGATTACCCGCTTGCATGAACATCGCAGCAAGAATATCCTTTGCGTGGGCAATATTGGAATATTGTCCGAGAGCTACGGCACTTTTTACTATTTTATTTGTAGTATCTTTTTTTGTAATGATAGGAACGATATTGGATAAATCTTCCCACGTAGCGGGAGGGTAAATAACCCCATTTGAATCAAGAGTACTTCTATTGTAATACAACATAAGCGGATCTATGCTCATGGGAAAAGCAAGTAAGCCATTTGAGGTTAAAAACACCTCTCCGGCACCTGCAAAAGTATTTTTGAAAGTTACAAGTGGATAGCTTGTGTAAGGAATAGTAAATATTTTATTAGCATAATGAAAAGCTAAATTATCAGGCAGAAAAAACATGTCCGGACCAGTACCTGAGGCTAGAGCTTCGAGTAAACTTTGATCGAATGTATCAGCTGATTTTTCGACATACTTTACTGTAAAGGTAGGGTTCGCAGTGTTAAAATCCTCTAGCAAAGATGCCATTGTTGTGTTTTTGATAGTACCCCATACAACCACAGTACCAGCAGCTTCAGTGTCACTGTCTCCTCCTATGGGTATAGCTCCTGAAAAAACCAAGACCCCAAAAATAGCAGCTGCAATAAATACAATAATAACAATAATTTGAAAATTTTCTTTCATTGATTTTACGAAATCATGTCGCGCACCGTCCTTTAAAGCGCGACTAACTCTTGATTAATATCATACCATAATGATGTGCTCCTGCGTCAATTTCCCGTTCCAACATAAAGCCCTTTTGAGTAAATATTTCATGAGTGAGTTCTTTTGACAAAGAGCCTTGTACATGAGGCATCATAGTGGTTGGTCCTGCATGCCAATCAATGAGGAGAACTCGACCTTGTGGTTTTAAAATTCTTTTTACCTCTTCGATAAAGCCATGTTTGTCTTCAACCTGAAAAAATATATTTGACGCCACAACTGCATCGAGTGCATCGTTTGCTATACGCGTACCACCTTGCGTCTCCACATTACCCCAAAGGACTTCGACATTGTCGAGCTGATCTTCTAAAACTTTATTTTTAATTGTGGTTATAAAGTCTTTATTTATATCTACCGCGTATACTTTTCCTCTATGCACAATTGGAGAAAGCAGCGTAGTATAGTGCCCAGTTCCCGCACCAAGATCAGCAACAATACTATCTTCGCGCAATCCAAAAGCTTTTAAGTTTTTTACGGGGCTCGTAAACATGCATTAATTATAGCAACAAGAGAGGAGTATAAACAAGTAAACTTATCGATTGTTGGATTATATACAAGCCACAGATGCAATGCCATCCCCTCCTCGCAGACGCATAATAGTCACTCCTTGTGTTTGCCTACCGAGAGTTGGAATGTCATTAAGTGCTGTGCGAATGACTTGTCCTTTTTTGGACATAGCTATCAATTCCTCTTCCTCACCTCCTAAGACTTTTGCGACTATAAGAGTGCCTGTTTTAGAAGTTACTTTTGCTGTTTTAATACCTGAGCCCCCTCGTTTTTGGACTTTGTATTCTTTCAGTGATGTTTTCTTACCAAAACCATGAGCGCTCATTGTCAAAAATGCTCCCTTTTCTGTAGTCTTTCTAATAACATCTACCCCGATAACTTCGTCACCTTTTTTTAGTTTTATGCCGGTCACTCCCCCTGCTGTTCTCCCCATTTCACGAACGTCAGATTCCTTGAATCGAATGGATTGCCCATCACCTGTAGCTATCATAACTTCGTCACCTTTGTTGATTGCAAGTGCTGAAATAAGTTGATCATTTTTGTCGAGTCGAATTGCAATAATACCACTTTGACGAACATCATGGAATGAGCTTGCGGCCATTTTCTTTGCTGTGCCTTCTTTGGTAATTAGCATAAGGGAAGTCGCGCCTGCGTCTTTACTCTTTGGTACAGCCAAGATAGAAGTTACTTTTTCGTCTGCCGACAAAGACAGGAAGTTCATTATGGATTTACCTTTTGTTGCTCGGCGACCCTCAGGAATATCGTACATTTTCATTTGATATGCTTTACCTAGGTTCGAAAAGAATAATAGGTTGTCGTGAGTAGAACCAGACACGAGCATGGTCACAAAGTCTTCCTCTTTAGTTTCCAAGTCGATTACTCCTACCCCACCACGTTTTTGTGATTTGTATTCTTTTGGGTCAGTGCATTTCACATACCCACCCGCAGTGAGCACAAGCATGGTTTCTTTTTCTGGAATTAAGTCTTCGTCAGAAATTTCTTTCACACCACCTTTAACTATTTTTGTTCGACGTTCATCCGCATATGTATCACGAATTTTTTGTATTTCATTAGAAATAATCTTTAATATCTTCTTTGGGCTTGCTAATAAGTCCTTCATTTCTTTAATAAAATCTTGTTTTTCTTTGAGTTCATCTTCCACAGCTTTGCGTTCAAGCCCCGCAAGCTTTGAGAGCTTCATTTCCAAAATCGCAGTTGCTTGTAAGTCAGAAAATTTAAACTCCTTCATTAAATTCACTTTCGCAATTTGAGAATTTTTAGACGCACGTATAATGCTAATGACTTTATCTATCTTGTCGAGAGCTTTTTTAAGACCAAGAAGTATATGTTCACGTTCTTCCGCTTTTCGAAGGTCATATTTACTTCTCCTTACTACTACATCTTTTCGATGAAGCACAAACTGCTCAAGGATGGACTTGAGAGACAATGTCTGAGGTACACCATCCACAAGTGCCACCATATTGAAATTGAAATTTTGCTCAAGCTGCGTATTTTTATAAATATAATTCAAAACTTTTTCTGGATGACTAGTTGCTTTCAAGTCGATCGCAATCCGAATATCTCTTGTTGACTCATCACGAAGGCCTTTGATGCCATCTATTTTTTTCTCTTGCACAAGTTCAGCAATAGCCATGATCAAGTTTGCTTTGTTGACTCGAAATGGTATGGAGGTAATGATGATCTGAGGATTACCGTTTTTGTCTTCAGTTATGTTTGCTTCGCCACGGCAGACTACCCCTCCACGTCCGGATGAATATGCGTGAAGCATATCTTTTGACCCATAGGCGATACCACCGATAGGAAAATCAGGACCTTTAATGAATTGCATGAGGTCTTCAGTGGTTGCCTCTTCGTTATCTATCAAATGCATCGTCGCGTCGAGCACTTCCCCCAAGTTGTGCGGAGGGATGTTGGTCGCCATGCCCACAGCGATACCGAGAGTTCCGTTTAATAAAAGGGCTGGTACACTTGCGGGAAATACTATTGGCTCTTTTCGCGTGCCATCATAGTTTGGACGAAAATCAACTGTTTCTTTCTCGAGGTCTCTCATGAGCTCAGCTGAAACTTTAGTCATTTTTGCTTCGGTGTAACGCATAGCTGCAGCGTTGTCGCCATCAATTGAACCGAAGTTTCCTTGGCCTAATATAAAAGGATATCGATAAGAAAATTCCTGCGCCATGCCCACCATCGAATCATACACAGCTGTGTCTCCATGGGGGTGGTATTTACCGAGTACGTCTCCCACAACTGTCGCTGATTTACGAAAACGAGACGAAGCAGTGAGCCCCATTTCATTCATCGCAAAAAGGATACGACGATGCACAGGTTTCAGCCCATCACGGACATCCGGTAAAGCACGAGAAGTGATGACCGACATTGCGTAGGCAAGGTACGACTCTTTCATTTCAGATACAACATCAACACCGATAACTACATTACCTGGTTTTTCGTTTTTATTTGACTCTTCTTCTGTTTTTAAAAATTTTTTTACCATAATGATAATACATTATCTTTTATTACTGTAAATGGCTTGAATCCTTGCTTTACTGTGGCTTGCGTATCAGGATTTGTAAAATTTGCACCGAGTGAATACACCCATAGACTGATCAATATAGCTGCAAACACGAGAGTTAGAACGTGCAAAATATGTTTTCTTGTTTGTTCAGATTTACCCCTAATATGATGTATGAATTTTTTCATAAAAATAAATAAATTATATAGGCTTTAATACTAATACTTCTCCTTCTTTACCTTCGAGGTCTTTTAATTTTAACGTAACTTTGTCTAGTGTCTCAGCTTTTTCTTCGCCAGCTTCTTTGAGGAATGTTTTGAGTGAAGCAGCGTCGTAATCCATTGGTATGATTAGCTTTGGCTCAAGCGAAGATGCAAGCTTTGCAGCCGCCTTGGCGTCGAGCGTGCCAATACCCCCAATAGGCACGAAAAGAATGTCGGGTTCATTTATTGCTTCTCGAGCATCCTTTGAAAAATCAGTGTCAGACAATGCGCCGAGAAATACGATATTGATGTTATCGATGGTGAGCGCATACATAGTATTGATGTATTGTGTTCCGCCTACAGAAGAATTTGATAGTAAACCTTTGACAAAAATTTCTTTTACCTCGTAGTCCCCTGGTCCAGTGATTTCAAATGGTGAGCGTTCGCCATGTGAAAGCTGCTCCACTCCGTTGTAGTCAGGATGGTTTGTAGTAATAAAAGCAATATCAGCTCCAAATTTTGCGGTGATGCCTGTTTTAGAATTTTTATTGATAGGATTAAAAGCAACAGTCAACTTCCCTTGTTCGATCTTAAAAAATTGTTTGCCGTAATATGTGATTATCATTCATAAAATTATATCATAAAAACTAAAGAAAAACACCCACTTGGCGACCAGGTCGCCAAGTGGGTGTTAAAAAAAATTAATCTTTCTCAAGAGATGAATAAAGACCGGTCTTTTTGAGATTTATGTTCTCAATTATGGTTCTCTGTGGTTGTAAAAAACGGACTTCTTTTGATCTATGTCCGTAATCGTACCGAGATAACCAAAAAGTGTATCGAAGCGGCATACCTTCAATTAATAATTTCGGGTCGCTAACCTGATCCACTCTCCATCCTGGAAACATCCCTGTTACATCAAGTTTGTGTAGATTTTTGTTCCAGTTTCCATAGTGTTCAGTGAAAACAAAACCGGAACCGGAAAGAACCATGAGGGCATGAAGATGAGTTCCGCAATTAGAACTTTGCATTACGGAAAACCCACTCACAACATCCTGGACTTCTTCTTCCGTCCACACATTACCTTTATTAGTAAGGGTAATGCACACTTCTTGACTTAACAACATTGAATTGTCAATCAAGAAAAATGCAACCTTTTTAGCCAGATCACTGATTTCTTGCCTTGAAATTAAATACTTCAAAGCGGCGATTTGCCTTTTTCCAACCATACATTTAAAAAGCCAACTGAAAAGTTGAGTTAGCTTACCTCCATCTTCATAAAAGCATATATATATATATGTTCGTCAAGCACTTGGCGACCTGGTCGCCAAGTGCCTACTCTTCGAGTTCTTTTTGCTTGTCTTTATTGATTCTAATATCTTCAAGGGAAGAAAGTGCGAATTCTTTATATTCATTTCTAGATCTAAACTGCTCTAAAATCATACCTTTCTTAGGACACATATTTTGAGTACTTCCTAGGGGTTGTATGTATTCTTTCCAACTAGATTTACCAAACTTGGCGACCTGGTCGCCAAGTGAAAACTTTTGTTGATCATTGAGATTTACATATGCACTCACATGTAATAAATACTCATTTGAATCTATATGTTTCGATTTAAACGGACCCTGAAATAAAGAACCTGATCTTTTATGCTTATTGTTAAAATACCAAGAATACCCTCCTTGCAGGCGTTTCATAAATTTACTTATCCCGTCCTCCTCTACTTGTTCCAAAAGGAAATGAAAATGATTTGGCAAAATACAATATGCAATAAAATTAACAAGTGGTTTTATTTTTGTTTTTTCTTTTTGAAAACTTTGTTCATATAGACTACCTACAAGTTCAGTTGAATTAAAAGTGAGCATACACTTAAAAAATCTATCGAGATCTTCTTGGTCAACAAATATATTTCTTTTATCTACTCCTCTATTCAATATATGATAAATTTCCCCTTGTGCAAGTTTGATTTTTCTTAATCCCATTTCTAAATTCTAGCACTTGGCGACCAGGTCGCCAAGTGGGTGAAGTGGATTGCAAATTTGGGTTGTTTGTAGTAATCTATGATTAGTTTTATTAAAAGCGTGGATTTAGGGTAACCCTTTAGTAAGCACGAGCTGAATAAGAACCTAAGCCTTATATCCGCTTCAATGCGGATTTTTTTGCGCCAGAGGCGTATAAAAATTTAATTATGAATAAAGAAGAAGAAATAGTAGAAGTGGACGAAAACCCAGTCCTGAAGTCAGTAGTTAATCGCAGTGGAACCAAACCTCAAATTGACTCTATCGTGGAGGGAATGGTTATCCTCGTAAGAAAATCATCTGTATTTGTGGACCT
Organism: Candidatus Nomurabacteria bacterium; assembly: GCA_031425235.1. Lineage (GTDB taxonomy): Bacteria > Patescibacteriota > Minisyncoccia > Phycocordibacterales > UBA9973 > UBA9973. The sequence continues at coordinate 14,370 of JANPIZ010000008.1, read as the reverse complement.
AGCGCCATTTGGTACTGGTATCATTTATGGACGAGAATTTATCAATGCGAAAGATATAATCAAGAAAATAAGCTTAGGTGACCTCATAAAAGCTAAAGTCGTCGATATTGAAAACGAAGACGGATATGTCGAACTTTCATTAAAAGAAGCCAAACAAGCAGTTACCTGGAATGAGGCTGAAAAAGCTGTGAAGTTAAAAACTGTGCTCAACTTGGAAGTAAAAGATGCTAACAAGGGCGGACTTATCCTCGAATGGCAAGGAATCCAAGGTTTCCTACCAGCATCACAGCTAAAGTCTGAACATTATCCCCGAGTCCTAGATTCTGATAAAGATAAAATCTTAAAAGAATTAAAGAAGCTCGTCGGTCAAACCATACCTGTTATGATAATTTCAACACTTCCAGCTGAGGGTAAACTTATCTTCTCTGAAAAGGATGGCGAAACTGAAGACAAAAAAGAGATCTTGAACAAATACACTGTAGGTGATGAACTCAACTGCACTGTAGCTGGTATCGTAGACTTCGGAGTATTCCTAAAGCTTGAGGATGGACTCGAAGGCTTGGTGCATATTTCTGAACTTGATTGGGGACTCGTAGAAGACCCTCGTTCTATGTTTAAGATGGGCGACCAAGTAAAGGCTAAAGTGATTGAAATCAAAGAAGGTAAAATATCTTTGTCTATAAAGGCTCTAAAGGAGAATCCATGGAATGAGTTTGAAAAGAAATTGAAAAAAGGTGACATTATTAAAGGTGTGGTAATCAAATACAACAAGCACGGCGCACTTATTTCTATCAAAGAAGGAGTAGCGGGACTTGTTCACAACTCAACTTTTACCTCTGAAACTGAACTTCATCAAAAGCTTGAACTTGGAAAAACATACAACTTCCAAATCACTCTGTTTGAACCGAAGGATCAAAAGATGACGCTCGTCTATTTGGAGCAATAATCTCAAAATCAAACATTAAAAAACCATCCTAGAAAGATGGTTTTTTAATATTTGATTTATTTTTTATACAGCAGCCTCTTTAGTTATTGTAGTAGTCTCTATTGGTTTACCCAAATTTTTATCTCCTATTGTATTCATAATTTTAAACACCTCATTAGTATAGGCAGGTATGACAGAGTTATATCTTTTAAGTATTCTTTCGAGTGTTGCACCTTTTGGATAATGATGGTTAGTATTTGGGTTATTTCCTCCCAAGTTTCGCGCTATAGACTCGATAGCTGCATCTTTTGAATTAAAGTTAATTTTACATGAACCCCAACCAAAATATGAATGGGTTACTGACTTACAGGCAAACTTGCCGCCAGTTGATTCTCTTACGGAAATAGCCGGAATCAAGCGCCAATCAATACCATTCTTTTCTGCTTCTTCAACCATTTTCTTACCAGTGCCTAGAAGTGGCATTGCTTTAGATTTAAAATACAGATCGATAGCGGCACCTCGAATTTCGATCATTTTAATTTTAGCTTCCTCTGCTTCTGCGACATCATCATTTTCAGCAAGCTTGTTCAAGCCAAATGACCTTGTGATGCCAGCGATACTGAACTCTGGTTGAATATTTGCTATTGCCACTATGGGAGCAGTATGTTGCGTATTCACACTCGCTACACCCACAAGTCCACCAAAGGGCATGGACAATGCTATGGCGGGAAGCATTACAAAAGACTCGAGGATTCGTATTAAGTTTTTGCCTGGTTTGACCGATCCGACACCATGATGAGCTCCATCTGAGCACTTACATGATACTTTGACCTTAACTGCAGTCCTACCAAACTTTAGTATGTTTTTCATATTAAAGCGGTTGTGCTCCGCCGAACTCCTTACAACCAATGTATGCGCCTAAAACAAAAAATCCTTACTACATAAGCTCACGCCTATACAACAAAGACTTATGAATATACTAGCATTTTAAGAAGGAAAAGTCAATAGTTATACCATAAATTTAGAGGGTGTCAAATCAAAAATACCCTTATTTTGAAAGGATATTTTGGGGTATTGGGCTTGACAGTTTTATATAAAAATAGTGCTATTTTTCAATGTGGATAAGGTTCTAGATGGTTTTGAAAATTTTGTCGGCAACTTTGTAAGCCTCCCCTGCTCCCATACTTACAAATACGTCATTTTTAACTAAATGTAGTGATTTTATAGCACTCTCAGCTTCGTCAAAGCTCGGAAAGGCGCTCGCATGTTGGTCTTCTTCCGAGATAGCCTCAGCCAACTTCTCGCTCGAAATGCTTTCATCCTTATCTTCCCGAGCATAATAGATTGGCAATAGTAGGACCTTATCGGCCTCACTGAAACTTTTAGCAAAATCGTGAAACAACGCTTTAGTCCGACTATATAGATGAGGCTGAAAAAGGACAGTGATGTATTTAGCATTTTCTCCTTCTTTTGGATACAGCTCCCGAAGAGCTTGCAAGCTCGCTTTTATCTCCGTTGGATGGTGGGCATAGTCGTCGTACACTATCACTCCTTCTTCCGTTACTCCTTTTTTTTCAAGTCGACGCCAGGTACCCGTAAACTCCGCAAGTGATTTTTGAGCGACTATTTGATCAATCCCTAGAATATCAGCTATAGCAAGTGCCACGGCAGCATTTTGTCTATTATGCTCACCAGGTACCGATAGCTTTGGGACCTTATCAAGATACCGAGAATAGTCAGTTATCTGATGTTCACTTTGAGAAAGAAACACATCAAAGGCGCTCTGGATATCGGCTAAATCTTTATAGCAATCGAGGTGGTCAGCTTCGACGTTAGTGACAGCTCCAATATACGGATGTAATTCAAGCATGTGTCGATTGAATTCATCAGCTTCAGCTACGAGGTAGCCCCCGTTCCCGAGCCGGAAGTTACTATCAAATTTTTTCACAAACGAACCTACAACCACAGTCGGGTCAAGCCCAGCATCGATAAGCATACCAGCCACCATGGCCGTGGTGGTCGTCTTCCCATGAGTACCAGAAATAGCGATAGTCTTGTATTCCCGCGCAAAAATACCAAGGGCTTCAAAGTAATTCATAACTGGTTTGCCAGTTACCCTCGCATTTTTCAAAATATCTGGACCACGATGAATCCAGGCGTCGCTGTAAACATACAGATCAGCTTCGGGGAGTGTAAGGTTATCTTTTTGGAAAGATATATCAACACCAGCAGACACAAGAGGGTCGAGAGTCTTTGGACTTTCGTCGTCGTTCACCCCGGCGACTTCGATGCCGCGAGAAAGTGCCATCTTGGCCAAAGATGAAATACCAATACCACCGATACCAATAAAAAATATTTTTTTAATTTTGCTTAAGTCTAAATTGATCATAAAATTCAAAAATTGCGTTAACACTGGCGGTGCGATTATCTGGTAATTCGTTTTCAGGAAACCATTGGGCATCCTCTATTTCAATTGGATTAAATGCAGTTTTTATTCTATCAGAATTTCCAAAATAAACCTCAACGGTATCATGTTTGTACTCTTTCCTGCTTGTGTACTGACCAATAAAAACTAAGTTTTGAACATCCATTCCTGTTTCTTCTTTCGCTTCTCTAAGAGCTGCGTGTAGAAATGATTCATGTTTTTCTACTTTACCCCCAGGGATGGTCCATTTCCGATGTGCATAATTAAGTTTAACTAATAAAAATTTATTATTATTTTCAATAAGACACTTGACTCCTCGAGTATGTGGTCTAATAATAAAAAAATAAATCTTTCTGAAAGGATTGAAAAAGAAGTAAAATATCTTGAAAAGTAAATATTTCATATTATTTCAGTTTTTTTACTAATGCCATAAATTGGTCTCCTCTATCATACTCATTTTTGAAGTATTTACCAAATGACGAAAATGCTGGACTATAAAGTATAGTTTCACCTTTTTTAGCGACACCAAATGCGCGATCGACTGTATCTTTAAGTCCTTCTTCTTCATAGATTTCAATTCCTTTTTTCTTCAAATTTAAAACCTTATCTCGTATCAAATCAGTACCTCGTTCTTTAAAGAGCACAACTTTCGAGCAATACTTTGGTATTTCTTTTACAAGCGCTGACATGTCGAGCGACTTACTATCCCCGCCTATAATCAAAACTACTTTTCGTTTCTTCTTGTCACATACGGCTCGCAAAGCCACAATAGTAGCTTCGGGCGTAGTCGAATTGTTGTCATTATAAATTTTCACACCTTTTACGGTTCTTAAAAATTCAAGGCGGCCTGACACGGGGGTAAAAGTAGCTACTGCTTTTTTAATTTTTATATCAGGTATACCGAGAGTGCGTGCAACCTCCACTGCGAGCATGGCATTGTATTCGTTGTGAGCTCCCGGTAAATTAAATTTCCAGCCTTGTGGCAATGCAACTTTCGGAATAATCGTGTTATTTTTTATAGCACCAGCGAATTTTTTTATGGACGGTAGCACTTGCGAACCGATGATAAATACATCATTCTCTGTCTGATATTTAAATATGTGTGCTTTGTCTGAAAAATATTTTTTAACATCCCCTTTATAATACCCCATATGGTCATCGTAAAAAGTTGTAAACACAGCAATATGCGGCGATACCTGACTATCGCCAAAACCTTGCAACTGCCATGAATCAAGTTCTAGAACCACAATGTCGCTTGTACGTACTTTTTTTAGTAGCTGCAAGTTGGAGATCCCACGTACATTGCCACCCAGAACAACTTTTGTATCTGCAAAAGTAAATATATGATTGATCAAATGCACCACTGTAGACTTACCACGAGTACCTGTCACGCCGACTACTGGTAAACACGCAAGTTTGGCGAGAAGCGTCGCACTCATCTCGACAGGCACCCTATGCTTCACCGCTTCTTTGATATATATAGAATCGAGCGGAACTCCAGCAGCCTTTAGTATAAAATCTTTATTCCGAAAATCTTCGAGTTTATGTTCCCCGAGAGTGTAAGTAATATTTTTATATTTTTCTAGTTTTTTTAAAGAAGGTTTAAGTTCTTCTTTTGTCTTTAGGTCTGTAATCGTAAGATTAGCTCCACATTCCGCCAAAAAAAGCGCGTCACCGATGCCACGCCCGAGAAGCCCAAGCCCCATAACAGTTATTTTTTTACCTTTAAAAAATTCCTTTATATTATTTTGCATATGCTTGTTTAAATTCTTCCATATCATCAAAATGATTTTTAATTCCTTTTATTTCCTGATAATTCTCATGGCCTTTCCCCGCGCAAAGTATGATATCTCCTTTTTTTGCAAGTATCACAGCTCCTCGAATTGCTTCTCCTCGATTTGGATTTGTTCTTACTTTTTGTAGTTCATCCTTGGAAAGATCTTTTGTCATTTCCTCAATAATTTTCACAGGATCTTCGCTTCTCGGATTATCAGAAGTAAAGATAGCAATGTCAGAAAGTGTCGCCCCAATTTTACCCATAACTTTTCGTTTAGCTGGATCCCGATCTCCACCACAACCAAATACGGAAATTATTTTAGCTCCATCTTTTTTCATGGCTTGAACAGTTTTCAATACATTTTCAAGTGCATCCGGAGTGTGAGCATAGTCGACAATAACCAATACTCCATTTGGAGATGTGAAATGTTCAAAACGCCCGCGCGGAGCTTCTATTTTTTTGAATATTTCTTTTACTTTTTCACTATCCATGCCGAGCAGCTTGAGAGCGGCATAGGCTGCGAGCGCATTGTACATATTAAAATCACCGATTAAATTTGTTTCCAATTTTTCACTAAAATCGGCTTTTGTTTCTTTACTCTTTAGGCCATACGTATACTTATGTGCTCTGATACCTTCGAGCATTCGAAGGCCGTATGGATCATCACTATTTGAAATAGCAAAAGCTTCTCGTGGTAACATTTTGAAAAACTTTTTCTTGGCACCAAAATAATTCTCAATACTTTTATGATAGTCCAAGTGGTCATGGGTCAGGTTGGTAAAAATTCCTCCAGTAAAATGAAGTCCAGCTACCCTGTCTTGATCGAGTGCGTGCGAAGTAACTTCCATAAACACATACTCACATTTTTCCTTTACCATTTTATTTAAAAGCTTATTGAGGAATATCGGATCTGGAGTAGTCGACGGTGCATTGTAGTCGGCTGACATTTTTTCGCCATTGATCAAGTTTTCCACCGTACTAATGAGTCCGACTTTATAACCAAGCTCTTTGGTAATACGATACATCAGGGTCGCTACTGTAGTTTTACCATTCGTGCCAGTCACACCTATTAGTTTTAATTTTGCCGAAGGATGACCAAAAAAATGCATCTGGGCCAGTAACGCTATCCCTCGCCGTTTCAGTTTTAAATTTTTTATTATATTTTTCATAAATTATTTATCGTTTCCTCAAGTTTACTAAATTCTGAAATGTTTGCATCGGCTTCCTTCCTTATTTTTATATTATAATTTATAGCTTTCATACCAGCAGCGTGGGCAGAAATTATATCAGTTGCAGAATCTCCAACATATACACACTCCGAAGGATCTATGTGTAATCTTTTTGCTGCAAGTAAAAGAGGTTCAGGGTGAGGTTTATGATTGTCTGTGTCCCCATATAAAACTTCAGCTTTGAAATATTTAGAAAGTGGCGTTAAACCAGAAATATCTTCTATTGGGCTAAGTGTCCTACTTGTAGCAATCCCTAAAACATATTTCTTACTTAACTCCTCTATAGTTTCAAATAGGCTTTTAGGAAAATCGAGTAGTTCATGCGGATAAGGCACCTCCCTGTCCTTGCTGGATTTCCAAATTTTATGAATTTCATCCTCATCAGTGGATTTAGTAGTATGGCGAACAAGTTCTTTTGTCGGCAAGTGAAAATAATTTTCGTACTCTTCTTTAGACATAAAGTCATAGTCAAATTTTTTAAAAAGATCGCCAAAAAATTTATGATTCGCTTGGAAAGAATGTATCAAAACTCCATCTATATCGAAAAGAATTGCTTTAATCATTGTATATGTAATAAAAATTCTTTTACTTGCTTAAATGCTTTACCTCTGTGAGAAATTTCATTTTCTTCGTCTATTCCCATCTCTGCCCATACTTTATCTGAATCGTTTGGTTTAAAAAGCGGACTGTAAGGCATGCTTGGTTGTGGATCAACCTTTGGATACTCTAATAATATCCCATCAGCTCTGCCACTAAAAACATGCTTTTCTCCTGTCGGAGAAATAAGTACCGCAACGGTTTCGAAATATGCACTTCTGTCTGCGGAACCTTTTAGCTTTTCTAAGCAAAAATTCATGATATCCAAGGTTGTCGCATCTTCTCCGGCCCAACGTGCCGCCTTTATACCTGGTTCGCCATTGAGGGCCTTGATAAATATTCCCGTATCGTCAGCCATAACCCATTCACCACCTGACTTTTCATGCGCAAACACAGCTTTTTTTGTAGCATTTTCTTCTAGAGTTACGCCGTCTTCAATTACTTCACCGTCGATACCGACTTCATCTAAGGTCACAATATTAAATCCATCATCGTTGAAAACACCTTTGATCTGCACAGCTTTGCTTGGATTGCGGGTGGATAGAATTATTTTCATAAATTTATTTCACGATACTTCCTGGCGGGACTTCAATTTCTGGATGAAGTAATACTGGCCTTCCATCACCACTCGCCGCGAGAATCATACCCTGTGACTCATAGCCGCGAAGCTTTCGTGGTTCAAGATTTATAATGAATGGCATTTGTTTGCCGAAAAGCACGCTTGGATCAGGATAATATTCAGCAATACCAGACATGATTTGTCGCTGCTCGCTACCAAAATCCACGACAAGCTTTAAAAGCTTGTCGCCTTCAGGAATTTTTTCCGCAGAAATAACTTTACCAATTTTTATTTCTAGTTTTGCAAAATCATCTATATTTATTAATTCCATAATTATTTAGCAATTTTATTGTGTTTAGTAAAACTAACAGAAAATCCTATTTCCCCATAAGCCCTATAAAGTTTTGTGTAATCTAATCTGTCATTTTTTACAGAATTTTCTGCAAACTCTTGAATGGACTGATTAAGATTTTTAAACTGTGGACTAAAATCAACAAATAGTTTATACCAAGGATCTAATGCTGTTTTTATTTTTTTCATTAATTCAGGAGAGAGGTTTTTAGAATAAATCTTATATACATCAAATATTGGAGCAAGCACTCCCTTTTTATCGTTTTTTGGTAATTTTTTAGCGAAATTTATGAACTCTGAATCTTTTTCCAGATCAGAGAGAGTTTTTATAACAATTTTCAGATTTTCCATATATTGTTTTGCAATAGGATAATATTCGTCAAGTAAATTATAAGACCACACACCCTTAGCATCAATAACTATATGTCTTATTTTTAAATTATTTCCACCGGCCATTACCTTACGGTACATTGAAGCCCCAAGGTCTCCGTCTGCATTTTCATTAACTGAACTAGGTGGTGATGAAGGAATATTTACATTTTCCCCATTGCGTATCTGATTTAAATGTTTTTTTGAAATATAACCATTACTTTGAAAGCCTTGTAGCGGATGTGTATGTATAATTGTCAATTCTTTATCGCCTTTTTCAATTGAATTTTTTATTACCTCAGCCGTGTAAACATCCGCTTTAATGTAATTCGATTTTCCAGTTTTAAGAGTATCCCAACAATGGTGACTATTTTTATCTATGCGAAATATTGCCATAACCTCATTTGGATTATTAGTAGCTTCTTTCCGCAATTTATCAATTCCTTCTCTAAATTCATCATGCTCTTTTATCTCACTAGATATGATTTTTGTTTGCGCTTCTGTAATCTTTGCAAAAAACAAACCTGCTCCTGCGCCAAGCGCTTGCCTTATAAATTCTCTTCTGTTTAAGCTTTCTTGCATAAAGTTTTAATTAATGAGGGATTTTCTATGTTGCGGTGCATTGATCATCCCGCATTTTTTCCATTTATATACTTCGCCTGTTGCAGGATTTATCGCTCCGCATGGGCATGGATCATTACGTCCAGGCTCCATGCCATTTACTTGTGGTGCATCCTTTTGCCCACCAAGCTCTGATGGCTCTGTGTGACTAACGACTAAGTGACTATGGTCATGACCTTCGTGTGAATCTTCTTTCGCCGGCTCAGTAATATTGCTGACCAAAGAAGCCACTTGCTCTTTGAATGTTTCTTCCATCTCTTTAAACATCTGGAGGCCATCTTTTTTGTATTCAACTATTGGCTCCCTCTGTCCGTAGGCACGAAGATTGACTGAACCACGCAAGTAATCCATTGATTCCAAATGCTCCATCCAAAGGGCATCAGTCGCATAGAGCGCAATCCGGCGAGTTGTTTCGTAAAATGCTTCGTCCCCAAGCTTAGCTTTTTTTTCTTCAATTACTTTATCAAAACCCTCTCTGCCTTCCTTTACACTTTCGAACATTGCATCGATACCTTCCTTGTCTGCACGGAGCATTTTCTGACGTCGTTCGTATATTATTTTACGTTGATGATTCATGACATCGTCATATTCGAGCGTGTGTTTACGAGCATCAAAATGGAAACCTTCTATTTTAGCTTGCGCGCCTTCGAGGGTACGCCCGATGAATCTATTTTCAATAGGCTGATCCTCTGGAATACCAAAACGACCCATCATACCTTTAATTTTTTCTGAACCGAATACTCGCATAAGATCGTCTTCAAGTGAAACATAGAATTGAGTTTCACCGGGATCACCTTGACGCCCTGAACGTCCCCTCAGCTGGTTGTCGATACGCCGTGCTTCATGACGTTCAGTTCCTAATACAAAAAGCCCTCCCACGCTTTTCACGAATTCATAATCTTCCTCTGTGCTTGGATTTCCCCCGAGTTTAATATCGATTCCGCGACCAGCCATGTTTGTAGCTATAGTTACTGCCGCACGCTTACCTGCTTGGGCGATTATTTCTCCTTCTTTTTCATGGTTCTTGGCGTTCAATATTGTATGCTGTACCCCCACATTCCGCAGGTACGCGGAGAGAAGTTCATTTTTCTCGATCGAAATAGTACCAATCAAAACTGGCTGACCTTTTTCATTTAGTTCTTTTACTTTTTTGGCAATAGCTTCAAACTTACCTTTTTCAGTTTGGAAAATAAGGTCGCCGTGATCAGTACGAGCTATCGGTTTATTTGTTGGTATACTAATGACATCGAGACCATACACTTTCAAAAATTCTTCAGCGGAAGTTGCTGCAGTACCTGTCATGCCGGAAAGTTTCTTGTAGAATCTGAAATAATTCTGAAATGTGATAGATCCACTTGACCTTGTTTCTTTTTCGATCTTTACGCCTTCTTTGGCTTCGATCGCTTGGTGAATACCTTCACTCCAACGACGACCTGGCTGCAAGCGTCCAGTCGATGGATCAACAATGACCACTTCGCCTTCTTTCACCACATAATCCTTGTCTTTCAGGAAAATAGCTTGAGCCTTTACTGCTGTTTCCAGGTGGTGAACATATTTTATACCTTTTTCAGTATAAATATTATCAACACCAAGAAGCTTTTCGGCTTTACTAATACCCACATCAGTGAGTGTAATAGCTCGAAATTTTTCATCTACTTCATAATCCTCATCTCTCTTTAATTGCTTAGCTATTTGATAAAATTTGGTATAAAAATCCTCCGAGTCGCCAGCTGAAGAAGAAATGATAAGCGGAGTTCGTGCCTCATCAATCAATATAGAGTCAACTTCGTCAACAATCGCAAAACTATGCTCACGTTGCACTAAGTCTTCAATGCGGGTCGCCAAATTGTCACGCAAATAATCAAAACCATATTCATGATTTGTACCATATGTAATATCAGCAGTGTAGGCACTTTTACGAGACGTAGGTTTCAAGAAGTCGTACACTATTTTAAACTCGCCCACTTTGTCACGTTCTTCATCTTCTTCTTTGTGGGTTGGATCATACATGTACGAAACATTATTTGAATTGATAACTCCAACAGAAAGACCCAGAAAATCATACACTTGACCCATAAGCACCGCATCACGCCGTGCAAGATAATCGTTCACAGTAATAAGATGGACACCCTTGCCTGTCAAAGCATTTAAATATATCGGCAAGGTGGCTACATTTGTTTTACCTTCACCTGTTTTCATTTCGGCAATCTTGCCCTTGTGTAACGCAAGACCACCAATGATTTGTACATCATATAACCTGATACCTAAAGTTCTTTTCTCAGCCTCTCGAACGAGGGCAAAAGCTTCAGGTAATATATCGTCCAAGTTGGAACCTTCAGCAAGCCTAGCCTTAAACTCTTGTGTTTTTGCCGGAAAATCGGCATCTAGCAAACCGGAAAAATCGGCCTCTAGAGCGTTGATCTTGTCTATAATAACCTTTGTATTTTTAATAAATTTGGAGCTTTCATCTCCAAATACGCTGTTCCATATACTCATATGGTATCTATCATAGCACAAAAATGACTATTCGGGAATGACTAAAAAACAAAAAACCCTCGCGAACGAGGGATTTTTGTAAGTAGGAACAAGAGAGAACTACGCTCGCTTCTTTGCTGCTGCCTTCTTCTTCTTTGGAGCTGCTTTCTTTGTTGTCTTCTTTACTGCTTTTTTAGCTTTCTTTTTTGCTGCCATAATATTTTTTATTAATTTATAATTAGTTTGCAATAAAACGACCTAAAAATATTTTTTAAAAATTAACTTGAAAAAATATTTTTAAAAATTATTGCTTCCTCATTAATTATCCCGCATCTTAAAACTAAATACAATACTTTTTTTACAAAACTGTGGATAACTTTTTTATTTTTTTGAAAATTAAAATAATTTATAAAAATATTTTTAAGAAAAATAAAAATTAATTTAAAAAATTTAATTGAAGTTAAAAAAACAAAACACCGCCACGTAAAGTGATGGTGTTTTTATATTATTTGCATTTGAAGCGGGTGATGGCGAAACTCCAACATATGTGCCTATGTGAGTGCGACCACCCGCTACAGATATAAACAAGCAATTCATAAATTATAACAAATTTTACCCTATTAGGGAACATGAATTACTGAGTCAGCTTAGATAGTTATATTATCACTTACTAGCTCTAATCCGCTATCTTCTTTGACTTTATATACTGAAATTTTGACACCACTCATTTCTTGGACTAGTTTCATTTGCCTATTAGTTAGATTAAGGTTATCTTCCAAGAATACTCTTCCAAGACTTTGAGGAAATTGAATATGTTCAAAAATTGCTTTTCCTAATTTAGACGAGCCATCTTCACCAAATCTATCTTTATCCTTACGAGTATACTCAGAAACTTTTAACCTAAACGATTCAATTCTTTGACTCAAAGGAATATCCTTACTTGAGATATTTTCTGTGTAAAAATCATTCAGAGCTGAAATAAGCTTAGTTGCAGAAACTTCATTTTTTGCAAAATTTTTAAAATATAATTCTGGAGCAAGACTGAGTTTAATTTTTATTTTTTGTATGTCTTTTTCTGCAATACCAGCTTTGAGTAATTTGTCAGTATTTAAATCTATACCACTTACTTCTGTGATACTTATATAACCCCGTGAACCAATTATTGATTCTACATTTCTTTTAAATCCATCATTTTCTTCTATTTGTCTAACGGCCATAATATTTTTTACATCGCTATCGCTTGGCTTACAACAATTTTGGGGAATATTGAAATACCCCACAGTTGAATTTTTTTCCCATGGGTGTGTATGGAAAAATAAATCATCAGATGTTTTACCATCGCTATTTGGTCGAGGTGGAATAAATCGAGCAGAGGGGTTACTAAATCCACCTCGATCACCTGAGGCATATCCTCGCGCAAGAATCATTGATCTAGTTTTTGGATTATAAATTCCTCCAAACTCGTAATCGCGAGCTGGCTTCCCAAGCTCTGAAATAAAAAAACGATAGTCAATATCTTTGGGTAGTAAAAATTCTAAGGCTTCCTCTTTTTCTAGTTGCTCCGCTTCTTTTATTGTTTTATTTACCCACTCATTCTTTTTAAAACCTTCAAGTCTTATTTCCTTATCTAGCTTTGGGGGATTTTCTTTTAAAGATTCCATACTGCTATGATAGTCTAGTTTTTAATATATGATCAATAATATGATGTGTTTTTATACCTATATGTTCGCACACTTCCGCAAAATGTGACTCGGGTTTAAAATTCGGTGTAGTTGTGACCCCGAGCACATATATTTTACCTCGAGGATTTATGACAAAATCAGATTTTAAATAGTGGGTGGCTCCGATGTGATCACGTATTTGTTCCGCTAAAGAATATAGTTGTTGTTTTTCTTCGTGGCCAAACTGTCCAAACGTATTTCCTAGAGGAAAATGATATACATCTTGATTTCTAAAATTTGGTATTGAATGCACTGAGGCAATTTTACCGGTTATAAATTCCTCAATTAAAATACTTTTATTATGATTGACACCATCCTCAATCGCTGACACAAGTTCATTAAAAGTTTTCGCAAGATGGATAGCCATGTTTGCGTCCGGAGTAAAAGACTTAACTATCCATGGCGCGCCGAATTTCTGATGCACCTCTCGCGCTTTTTTTGTAGCATACTGTTCGCGTGGGCCATCAAAATCAGTTTGATACACAGGCAATACCAACCTTCGAGGCATATCCATATTGATTTTCTTCATATGTGCACGGAGCATGTCGTGACTACTCTCCATTGCTCCTGAAAAAGCGCCATTACTTATATGAGGAATAAGTAGGCTATCTAATGTATTTGAAATATTGAAATGTGAAGCATTCCACACAATATCGATCTTGTGTATAAGTTCACTTGGATTATTTATAGGTAAGCCATTAAAGTGCCACACCCCATCTTTATCAATCAAGATATCACATGCTTTGTATTTATCAGACAAATGTTCATTGATCTGAGACAAAATATCTCCACCTTTTTTTAATGATGATGCGTATTGTTCACCATCTCCGCCACGTAATACACCAACTCGTTTTATAGAAACTGCTTGCATAATAAAATTATAACACAAAATGAAAAAGGGTTTGCTGAAGCAAACCCTTTAGAGCAAAAAATTATTTCTTTGTTTAGGGGTGGTATCTCAAGGATGACTCAAGTAAAAATTTATATCGGTGTCTAAATTCTTGCTTTCTACGTCTCCCACCTATCCTGCGCATAAACTTAAAAAGAACTTTTTAGAGATCCAAGGTATAGAACCCTTGCACTAGCCACGGGTCTTACCGCAGACTGACTTACTAGTGGCAACCTACGATCTTACTCGATTATCATTATATCATGGAATAATGAAAAGTAAATAGAGTATGGTAATGTGCACACACATATGGCGGTTCTCCGTAAAATGGAGGAATGAGTATACATATGGTTAAAACGATTAAAGAAGAGAGGTTGAGGTGGGTGTTGCCCATAATAAAGAAAGAAGTGAGGTTAATAGATGTGGCAAAAG
>JANPIZ010000007.1:0-15937 GCA_031425235.1 Candidatus Nomurabacteria bacterium | reverse complement strand
GATCATTTACCTAATGATGTGAAGAAGATTAATTGCGAATTGAAAAAGTATTTGCAATACTACAATTACAAACGAGTCCACGGAGGAATTAATTACTTAATTCCTATGCAGGTGGTGTGAAGCTATTGGTTAGGATACGTGCTGTCGTATTTAACTAATTTTGTATCATAAATATATTAAAATCCCTTATCTGATATACAACCTGGTTCCAATTCCGTATAATTAGGGTCACTAATTGACTAAAATAATTTTAAGTGCTATTGTCAAAACAGTTGCAACCATATCGGTTGTTTTTTGTTTTTTAAATAAAGGAGGCTTATGAACTTTAAAAACGTAGACCCTGATTTTCAGGGAACAACTCCGGAGGGAGCCATGTTCAAAATTTTTACTATTGGACCCATTGAAGATAGTCAATATTTTCATGGCATTTTTCTTCAGTATATGGAAGATAGTGAGGACTGGATTGAGTCCTGCTATGCGATTGAAGGCAAAATCTCGGAAAAATTATTGGAGTTTGAAAGTAAAAACATCTTCGAAGGTGACTTTCACCAATTATTTTCATTCAGAGTTACTAAAAAAGGCTTCTCTATTGGTAGAAGTCAGTTATTGGTGACAAATGAAAAAGGAAAATATATTTATCCGCAAAGGAAAGGATATACGATTCAAAAATGTTAAAATATCACTTGCCGAGGAGAGTAGCGAAATAGGGCTAAGGAGCCTTTTAAAAAATCTTAATTTGTCGTCCGCAAAGGTCATCCCTTCGGACGACTTTTGCGTTATATATATGAGAAATTCTTTAATGGTCACAAATTTATTAGGATTAATGCTCTTTTAATGCTATAATACATATGTAAAAAGTTCGTGTTTAGTCGCGACGTAACTCTCTACAATTTATAAATATAATTGATTTAATAATAATATGGACGAAGAAACAAAAAAGTGTGCTACTTGTGGCAATGACATGAAAGATTGCACATGCGCAAAGACAGAAGAAACTCCAGCTACAGAACCAGCAGCAGAAAACGCACCTGCTACTGAAACTCCAGCTCAATAAAACTTTCTGACTAGTAAAAACCCCTGAATTAAATTCAGGGGTTTTTGTTTTTCAATATTAAATTTTTATGCTAGTATAAGGCTCGTATGAAATTTTTAAGCGACTTTACAAAAAGCAAAACATTCCAAATAATCGTCTACATATTTGCCACTATCGGCTTTATTTTTATTTTTGTTTTCATAGCTATGCAATTTGGCTTACTTAATGTTCGGGGTTCAAATGCTGAGCGTAATACTTCGTTGAATATCCCTAAAACTGAAATTATACAAGACTGCACTGATGCAAAGAAATC
The DNA here is from genome assembly GCA_031425235.1 of Candidatus Nomurabacteria bacterium. Lineage (GTDB taxonomy): Bacteria > Patescibacteriota > Minisyncoccia > Phycocordibacterales > UBA9973 > UBA9973. Next base: position 14,591 of record JANPIZ010000007.1, on the reverse strand, counting down.
AAAATGTAATTGGAATGAAACCAAGCAATGGGAAATATTGAGGGCAGCATTTAAAAAAGATGCGCCGATTATAAATAAAGCTGCAGCTGAAGTAGGTGTATCCCCTCGCCTAATCGTCGCTACTGTGGCTCCAGAACAAATACGATTTTTCACTTCGAATCGAGAAAGCTTCAAAAAGTATTTTGAACCCCTTAAAATACTCGTATCATTGTCCAAATTTTCACTCGGAGTTTCTGGTATTAAACAAGAGACCGCACGTAAAATCGAGCAATACGCGAATGATCCCACAAGCCCATTTTATCCAGGCCCTGAGGCGTCCGCTTTGATTGCCTACCCTACCGATGTAAACCCTGACACAGAACTCTACAATAGGCTCACTGATGAAAAAAATCATTATTATTCATACCTGTACACTGCCTTGTTTATAAAAGAAATACAAAGTCAGTGGATGGCGAGTGGCTTTGATGTGTCACATAAACCCGAAGTCCTGGTGACATTGTTCAATGTTGGTTTCAATGCCTCTTTCCCGAACGCAAACCCTACAGTTGCTGGATCATCAATAACTCTCGGTGGACACACTTACACTTATGGTGAGTTCGGCACGCTTATTTATAATTCCAACGAACTGTCCGCAACATTTCCAAAATAAAATTACATCTATGAAACTTATAATCCTCGCAGCGGGTAAGGGTAAACGATTCCTTCCCATCACACAAAAAACAGCAAAAGGTATGGTGCCTATACTCGGTGAGCCATTACTCAAACATGTAGTTGCGCCTTACCTACCACATGTATCTGACATTACATTTGTAGTAAATAATGATCTCGGAATGCAAATAAAAAAATACTTCAAGAATACATACCTCGGACATGCCGTTTCATACAAAATACAAGAAGAACAAAAAGGCACCATGGATGCCCTTTTGACTTGCCAAAACTTAAACATAAAAGAAGATGAACTTTTCTGTGTCGCAAATGGCGATGATCTTTTAAAAGATTCAGACATTCAAAATGCTATCGAACAAAAAACGATTGGTCTTGGTATTTCAAAAAAAGTAATGCCAAAAGGATACCTCGACTTAGAGATTGAAAATGATCAGGTATTAGGATTTAAAAGACATGACGACACAGAAAGCAAAAATGTTTCGGGTTTATTTTACAACGGATTTAACATCCTCGATAAAAAAGTTTTTGAATTTATTCCTATCTCCACCCGCGATGGTGAACTTGGGCTACCGCATACATTGTTTGCAAATCTTGACACCTACCCCCTCAAAGCATTTCAATTTGAATCATGGGAAACAGTAAATAGGCCTGAGGATATCGAGGCTGCTGAAAAATTCCTTAAAAAATAGAAGTTTGGGATTTAAAATTATCTTGATATATTGTAACAATGAAAAAGGAATTAAAACTCAACAATTTACACCACAAGTGGATGAAAGAGTGCGCATGTGAACTCAAAAACATAGCTACTCAGGCAGTGCCGGGACATGGCAGTGCCGATGCCGACATAGTTTTCATCGGCGAAGCACCGGGCAAGCAAGAAGACAAAGAGGGTCGTCCTTTTGTTGGTGCTGCAGGAAAATTTTTGAATGAAATGCTCGCAACAATAAAACTAAACCGGGAAGATATTTATATTACTAATATCGTAAAATATCGTCCACCAAACAACCGCGATCCTCTACCCGAAGAAAAAGTTGCCTGCCGAGCCTGGCTTCTTGAAGAGCTTAGAATAATCTCACCCTCACTTATTATTTTTCTCGGTCGGCACGCGATGAATAATTTTTTTCCTGATTTAAAAATAGGAAATGCTCATGGTAAGCTCCTTGTGAAACCCTTTAAGGGCATGTCGATTAAATATTTCTTCCCGCTATACCACCCCGCTGCAGCTTTGTACAATGGCTCAATGCGAGAGACTTTAATGGCAGATTTTAAGAAAATACCAAAAGTTTTAAAGGAAATTGAGAAAAGAAAAGTTTAGGGTATACCCCGTAGTAGAATTTTGTAAAAATTTCACTACGGGGTATACTTTTTAAAACATGCAAAACAAAACAAAGATAATAATACTAGCTGCTGGGAAAGGCACCCGGATGAGTGGTGATTTACCGAAAGTTTTATCAAAAGTGAAGGGCATATCGATGATAAAGCGTCTCCTCAAATCAATACACAAATCAGGCATCGACCCAAACCCAACTATTATCGTCGGGTATAAAAAAGAACTCGTAATCGAAGAACTCGGACCTGAAGGGCAACCCTATCATTATATAAACCAAGAGGAACAACTCGGTACTGGGCATGCAGTCAACCTCGCAAAGGATTATTTAAAAAATAAGGCAGAAAATATAATAATATTTTACGGCGATCACCCATTTGTAAGTTCGGACACGGTGAAGAAATTAAATGATGCTCATATACAATCAGGTAAAAAAATAACAATAGCTACGGTGAAGCTGCCAGACTTTAAAGATTGGCGAATTAACTTCGTAAATTTCTCACGAATCATCCGAGATGAAACTGGGAAAATAGTAAAAGATATCCAATTTAAAGATGCGACCGACAAAGAAGTAAAAATAACCGAAGTAAACCCGTGCTACTTTTGCTTTGATGCAACATGGATGTGGGAAAATCTCGCAACATTGAAAAATGAGAATGCGCAAAAAGAATATTACTTAACAGACCTCATTAAGATAGCTACTGATACTAATGTGGAAACGGAATCAGTCGAGATAGAAGCTCATGAAGCCCTCGGAGCAAATACATACGCGGAACTCGCCGTACTAGAAAAATTTGCAGCCTAAAATGTTAGGTGTATACTTTATATATGCAAAACCCATTTGAAAACGCGATGGCACAACTGAAAAAAGTCACTGCGATCAAGAATTTTGATACGGATTTTATTGCTCGATTAGAAGTTCCCGATCGAGATATACGGATTTCTATACCAGTAAAAATGGACGATGGGTCGTTAAAAATATTTGAAGGGTACAGAGTAGAATACAACAATACCCTTGGACCGTATAAAGGTGGAATACGGTATCACGAGGACACTGAAATAAATGAAGTAAAAGCTCTTGCTTTTTGGATGGCACTCAAATGTGCTGTTGCAAATATACCGATGGGTGGAGGTAAGGGTGGCATCACCGTCGACCCAAAAACATTATCAAAAGGAGAACTGGAAAGGCTTTCACGAGGGTGGGTCCAAAAACTTTCGGATATATTAGGGCCACACAAAGACGTACCAGCGCCAGACGTAAACACAACACCAGAAATTATGAACTGGATGAACGACGAATATGCCAAAATAACTGGTGATACATCGGGGGCAGTTATTACTGGCAAACCAGTTGATAAAGGAGGGTCAGAGGGCCGAGGCCCGGCTACAGGCCTTGGAGGATTTTATATTTTTGATGCACTGCGTGAAAAATTACAGCTACCAGAAAAATGCAATGTGGTAATACAAGGATTTGGCAATGTGGGTAGCAACGCCGCAGAAATATTTACAGAGCATGGACATACAGTTGTTGCAATTTCAGATTCGAAAGGAGGAATTTATAAACTGGATGGAATAAATATTCAAAAACTTTTAGAACACAAAAAAACTACTGGATCGCTTGTGGGCTTCGAAGGCAGTAAAAACATTACAAACAAAGAGCTTTTAGAAACGGAATGTGACCTACTAATACCCGCTGCATTTGAAAATGTCATAACTGACAAAAATGCAGATAGACTACGCGCCAAAGCCATTTTAGAGCTTGCTAATGGGCCTATAACACCTGAAGCAGATGAAATATTGTTCAAGAAAGGTATATCTGTAATACCAGACATTTTAGCCAATTCTGGAGGTGTCACAGTTTCATATTTTGAATGGGATCAAAACCTAAAGGGCGAGCACTGGAGTGAAAAAGAAGTATTTGAGAAATTACAACCACTCATGAATGATGCTGCCTCAAGTATACTAAAAAAAGCTAAAGAAAATAATACATATCTTCGCATGGGAGCATTTATTCTCGCACTTGAACGTATAAAAGAAAAACTTATTTAGTTATAATATTAAATTAAATACTTAAAATTCTGCGATAGCAGAGTTATAAGTAAAATGATTTTGTTTATTTGAAAAATTAATGGAAAATGCTATAAATACTGGACGGGCGGTTAGCTCATTTGGTAGAGCGACTCATTGACGTTGAGTAGGTGACAAGTTCGATTCTTGTACCGCCCACAAAATAAAAAAACGCCGAATGGTGCTTTTTTATTTTGTGGTTATTACTGCGTATCCGCACTAGGACCATAGATAGATGGCACTTTTGCTCCCATAGCCCTCAGGTATGTAGAAAGTTGACCTCGGTGATGAATCGCATCAAATAGAAAACCCCACGCCATGTTGTATTTTTTATCTTCCCACTTACCATTTGGACCCATGTCGAGAACCCCCATTCCATTTTCCCAATCTTCAAGAGATATACTTTCTACATTTTTTAAAAGTTCTGCATATCCCGCATCAAAATTAGCGAGCATCTCGGTTTTACTTTTCACTTCCATTGAATGAGCATTGAAAGCAGGAACTCCAGTCAAAATTATACCTGATATTGCTTCCCATTGAGCTGCAAGCTGAGCTGCGAGATTCCCTGCCTCACGAGCCTTGTCATGAACTTTGTGTGAAAATTGATCTTCCGGTAAAGCCTCGATCACATCTCGAAACTTTTTCTGTTCATCGTTTAAAGTTTTAGTAAAAAATTCTTTTGTATTCATAAAAAATATAGATAAATATACTGTTAATATATACATTATACCATAATAGAAAAATTAAAATAATTAGTGTATAATCAGGCGACATTTTATGAAAATACTGAGCATTGAAACAAGTTGCGACGATACCGGCGTAACAATCATGGAAGCAACGGGAGGCATGACAAATGCTTCTTTTAAGCTATTGGCTGACGCCTCAAATTCCCAAATAAAAGCCCATATTCCATATGGAGGAGTCTACCCTGCTCTCGCCAAGCGCGAGCATGCGAAAAACTTACCTATTCTTCTCGAGCAAGTTTTAAAACAAGCTAAAATAAGCGACCATGTCGCCGCTTGGCGACCTGGTCGCCAAGTAAAGCCTCCTGTGGACCTCATCGCTGTGACCTATGGCCCAGGACTCGAAATGTGTTTATGGGAAGGTATAACCTTTGCAAAAAATTTAGCCGAAAAGTGGAACGTACCACTTATGCCTACCGACCACATGGAAGGACATATCATGTCTTCGTTTGGAAAAGTGAAGAAAAATAAAAAAGGAGAACGGAAAGGAACATTTAAAATACCAGCACTAAAAACACCGCTCTTGTCGCTCCTTGTTTCCGGTGGTCATACTCAACTCATTGTAAGTAAAAAATGGATGGAATATGAAATTATCGGTGAGACACTCGATGATGCAGTCGGTGAAGCTTATGACAAAGTCGCTCGGATGCTCGGCCTACCCTACCCCGGTGGACCAGAGATTTCAAAATTTGCTGACATGGCGAGAGAACAAGCCACAAAAAAACAATTTTCCCGGGGTGTCTCGCAGGCCGACGGGCCGAGAGGCAGCGCTACGCGAGCACGCGTAGACAGCGACCCTGGAAAAATTAGTTTTTCTGTGGCTCTGCCACGCCCGATGCTTCATAGTAAAAATTTCAATTTTTCTTACTCTGGATTGAAAACTGCCGTGTTGTATTTAATCCGCGACCTTGGTGGACTTGAAAAATTAACCACGGAAATGAAACAAGCAATCGCACTCGAATTCGAAAACGCCGCTATAGAATGCCTGATATACAAAACTGCAAAAGCTATCGAGCAATATAAAATAAAAACACTTATTGTAGGTGGTGGCGTATCGTGCAATGAACACTTGCGAAAAGAAATGAAAAAGTTGATAGGAAAAAAAATAACATTGCTCATGCCGCAAAAAGAACTCACTGGCGACAATTCCCTTATGATAGGCATAGCTGGATATCTTGAATATATTAAAAATAAAAAGAAAGTGCCGCCACTGCACAGTATCAAAGCTGACGGTAACGTGAAGCTGTAGAAGTCGCCAAAAGCCATTAAAATATGATATTATTTGGTCATGAACGATAAGCTATTAAAGCCCTACAATCCAAAAGAAACCGAAGAAAGAATATACAAACTATGGGAAGATAGTGGTTTTTTTAACCCTGATAATCTGCCAGGTGAACGAAAAGAGCCATTTACCATAGTCATGCCTCCTCCAAACGCAAATGGTGACTTGCATGCAGGTCACGCGCTCTTTATTACCCTTGAAGACATTATGACTCGTTATAAAAGAATGCAAGGTTACAAAGCGTTGTGGATACCAGGTGCCGACCATGCAGGATTTGAAACTCAAGTAGTGTATGAAAAAAAACTGGAAAAAGAAGGTAGGTCACGGTTTGGCATGGATCCAAAAGATTTATACAAAGAAATCTTAGATTTTACTTTGGTAAATAAAAAAAACATGGAATCTCAAGTTCGTTTATTGGGAGCTTCATGTGACTGGTCTCGAGAAAAATTTACGCTTGATAAAGATGTTATAGAAAAAACTCAAGATACATTTATAAAAATGTGGAATGATGGGCTCGTATACCGTGGCAAAAGAGCAATCAACTGGTGTTTCAAACATCAAACTTCCCTTTCCGAAGTGGAAACAGAATCAACTGAAGAAGTATCTCCTTTTTATTATTTTAAATACGGACCATTTGAAATAGGCACCGTACGACCAGAAACAAAGTTTAGTGACAAATACGTTGTCATGCACCCAGAGGACACAAGATACTCGGACTGGCATCATATGCAAAAAATAACGCTAGAGTGGATCAATGGTCCAATTGAAGCTACGATCATAAAAGATGCGGTAGTAGACATGGAATTCGGCACCGGCGTGATGACTATCACTCCCTGGCATTCCCAGGTAGATTTTGAATTAGCTCAAAAATATAATTTGGATATGGAGCAAATAATAGGTTGGGATGGTAAATTGTTACCAATTGCAGGTGAGTTCGCGGGAACAAAAATAAAAGAAGCACGCCCTAAAATCGTAGATAAGTTGAAAGAAAAAGGATTGCTCATACGACTAGATGAAAACTATAAAAATGTTATAAAAAAATGTTATAAATGTGCTACCGTCATAGAACCACAAATCAAAGACCAGTGGTTTGTAAAAATGAAACCTCTTGGGCAAATGGCACTGGACGCCGTACATAAAGGTGAGATAAAGTTTATCCCTGATAATTACGAAAAAATATTCAAATATTGGATGGAAAATACTATTGATTGGAATATTTCGAGGCAAATAGTCTGGGGCATATCTATACCAGCTTGGTTCCGAGGTGATGAATCTATTGCAAGTAAAGAAAAACCCGAAGGTGAAGGATGGGTAAAAGATATCGACACATTCGATACATGGTTCTCTTCGGGGCAATGGCCGCTCATGACAACCGATTTTCCAAATGGTAAAGATTTCACATCTTACTACCCTACTGATGTGATGGAAACAGGGCACGATCTTATTTTTAAATGGGTTCCCCGAATGGTAATATTTGGCTTATATCTTTCAAAAAAAGTTCCATTTCATACTGTATATCTCCACGGTCTTGTAAATGATCCAAAAGGTAAGAAAATGAGTAAATCAAAAGGTAATGTGGTAAACCCTCTCACTCTCACCGATAAATATGGCACCGATGCGCTTCGAATGGCGCTCGTTGTCGGAAATACACCAGGAACAGATTTGGCACTACAAGAAGAAAAAGTAAAAGCATACAAAAATTTTGCAAATAAAATGTGGAATATTACACGATATGTTCTTTCTATGGAAAAAAATGGTGAAGTAAAAAAAGAACTAATAGAAGAATGGGAAAATTTTGCAAAAGACGTAACTACCGATATGGATAATTATCGATTTTATTTAGGAGCTGAAAAATTATATGCATACATTTGGCATCGGTTTGCTGATGAAATTATCGAGGAATCTAAAGGTAAAACCGATTATGGGGAAACTTTGAATTATATACTTATAAACTCTATAAAGTTACTCCACCCTTTCATGCCGTTCGTCACAGAAGAAATCTGGCAACTCATGCAAGAAAAAGAAGACAAAAAATTATTAATGGTAGAAAAATGGCCGACAAAGTAAATACATATGTTTAACGATCCAAAAACTTTAGCGATAGCCTTCATGGGTGGCATATTGCCTTCTCTGTTATGGCTTTGGTTTTGGCTCAAACAAGAAGAAAATAAACCTGAGCCAAAAGCTGTGCTCACTGTGGTATTTATCATGGGTATGGTGGCTGTATTATGCGTACTACCTCTTCAAAAATTGATTCAGATGTATGTAACTAATCCGAATTGGAGACTGGTGAGCTGGGCAGCGATTGAAGAAATAATGAAATACCTCGCAGTTATCGTAATACTCTATAAAACAAATGAAATTGATGAGCCGATAGACTGGCCGATCTATATGATTACTGCCGCACTCGGCTTCGCAGCACTTGAAAATGCTTTATTTTTAATAAAGCCGATTGCAAGCGGTTCGACAGTTGTCAGCTTGCTCACGGGACAGCTCAGATTCCTCGGATCGACCCTGCTTCATACCGTGTCGAGTGGAATATTAGGTATTGCTCTCGGCGTAGCTCTCCATTTACGGGGATTTAAAAAAAAATGGCACATACTCGTCGGTTTATTTTTTGCTATTGCCTTGCATAGTGTCTTTAATTTTTTTATAATTAGAAATGACGGAACTGATTTCCTTAAAGTTTTTGGTTTCTTGTGGGTAGTGACTATCGTGGTAATGCTACTTTTTGAAAAACTACGAAGAATGGTTTAAATTTAATAATTAATAGCGTCGCGCTTCAATGGACACTGCACGACGTGATTCACCAGAATCAAAAATAAAATTATGGAAAATAATAAAAAAAGAAGTTTTTTTGAAAGATTAACTGGAAGTATCAGCATGAAAGAAGAGGAGGAGGAAGTACCTCAGTTTTCAAAAAATCAAACTCATAGTCCTAACCAAGGAGGTGGTAGCTGGATCGAGGAAGAACAAGATGAAGCTGAACTCGCTATAGACGTATACCAAACCCGTGAACACATAATGGTACAAACAATGGTAGCTGGAGTACGTCCGGAAGATCTAGAGCTTACTATCGGACGAGATACAATTACAATTCGCGGTAAACGAGAAGAAAATCAAACGATAGACGAAGAAAATTATTTCACAAAGGAACTTTATTGGGGTAAATTTTCGAGAACCATATCCCTCCCTTCCGAAGTAGAGCCGGAAGAAGTCGAAGCGACCGAAAAACATGGACTGCTCACCGTAAAGATGCAAAAAGTAGATAAGGATAAGAAAAATAGTGTAAAAGTAAAATCGATCTAATATGTTAAAATAAAAAACACCTCAGATACGAGGTGTTTTTTATTTTGGTGCTTGGAGGCAGATTTGCACTGCCGACCCTTCCCTCTTCAGGGGAATGCTCTACTAACTGAGCTATCCAAGCATTATATTATTGTAAAGTATTTAACACATTTCCGGTACTACTATATATGTTTATCAATTCACCCAAGTATGGTTGTATAACGTAATAAGCTCCTACCGCAGAACCTATAATAAACACCCAGTATACAACCATCAAAATACGCTGTATACGTGCTCCTCGCACCAAAGAATGAAGCAATTTATTATTCTCTTCCGCAAGAGTAAGGCTCTTATTTAAGAGCTCTCTTTCCTCTGGTGACATAGGTAGATAATATCAAAAAATACTTAAAAAATCAAAGTTACTCTTGCGACCCATTTTTAGCTTCGTACATCTTTTTGTCAGCTTTATTAAGCAACTCTTCTGCAGTCGTATCATCCCCTTTATGTAACACCTCATAGCCCATCGAAATCTCGAAAGAAATATCTTTGCCATCGACATTCACAGATAAATTTTCATGTAATTTGTTTTGAATTCTCTTAAAGATTGCCTCCAAAGATTGAGGAGTTTGCTTTTTGTCATAGATCGGTAACGCCACGAGAAATTCATCACCGCCTACTCGGCAGACCATATCATAAAACTTTGTATTCTCTTTTAGGCGCTTAGCCACAAGTTGTAAAGCCTTGTCCCCAACAGCGTGACCATACGTATCGTTTAAAACTTTAAACTTTTTTAGGTCCAAAAAAATAACCATCACTGCCTGTACCTGCATTTGTTCCCCTACTTCCTTGTAATTTAAATTTTGTTTCAATGAATCAAGCTGAGGAGCTAAAAAAGCTCGATTAAAAACTTTAGTGAGCTGGTCAACTCCGATCTCTTTTTCAAATTTCTCTGCAAGCTCGATACTTAATTTACTAAACTGTTCCTGGGTAACTTTATCGGTTTTTAGTGCAGCTCGTAAATCCTTTGTCCGGCAACCACCCGACAAAATGAGCGATTTTAGGCGCTTATATTCTTTATCTTGTGAATTATCCTCATTTTTACTAGAGCCCAAAAATGGCTCTTTTTCATCCATTAATCCCATAAGAAAATGATACCATAAGAAGAGATGGATTTCCAAGCGTAATTTTGTATGGTAAATTGTATAAGTTATACATATTACATGTCCTCGTAGTTAAATGGATATAACTACTCCGTCCTAAGGAGTAATTGTAGGTTCGATTCCTGCCGAGGACACTAGGTAAATATTTTAGTAATAAAATAAGACTTATAACGTCTACGTATATATGTACGCGATCAATGGGTCGAATCATTATTATATAAAAAGAAGAATAACTATGGATTCATTTAATTCACCTACCACGAAACCTTTATACAGAGGAACTCAAATTGTATGGTATATCCTGGGCTTTGTAGAAATATTATTACTATTTCGCTTTATCTTAAAATTACTTGCCGCAAATAGATCTGCAGGATTTACTCGATTTATCTATGGAGTAAGTGATTTGTTTGCAGCTCCATTTTTAAATGTATTTCGCATTTCTCGAGTAAATGGAAATGTATTCGAATGGACTACATTACTTGCGATGCTTGTTTATTTTATGATTGCCGTGGGCCTCATTAAATTATTTACTATGAGTAGAACAGTTTCCACTCCGGAGGCTGCCGTAAAATTAAACCAACAAGAAAAAGCTTAGCATAACAAATAAAAACTCCTCTTAGGTAAGAGGAGTTTTTATTTGTTATGCTTTATTTTATATTTTATTTGCAACTAGGCGATATCTAGTAGTTTTGCTACCTTTGATTGATCAAAACCTACTGTAAGTTCGTCACCAATAATGATAACGGGTACACCCATCTGACCACTTTTTTCTATCATAAGTTTGCGTTGTTCCAGGTCGCTCGCGACATCGTGTTCAGTATAAGCTATATTGTTTTCCTTAAAAAACTCTTTGGCCATATGACAAAAATGGCAGGTAGGGGTTGAATAAATTGTTACTACTTTGTTTTCGTTTATCATAAAATTTAAAATTAATTACTAATGATTGTACATTATAGCACACTTGTCTTGTAGTCAAAATGGTAATATATTTTAGTATATGCGGGATTGGTCTAGTGGTAGAACGAGTCCTTCCCAAGGATTAAACGGGAGTTCGATTCTCCCATCCCGCACAAAAGTAATTATTTAAACCATCGCCAAAAATAAAGGAATGAAAAAAATCCGCCTTTGTCTTCCTGTATAGCTTCTTCTGTTTTTTTCTCATCTACCACCACGATCAAACCTTCCCCTTCTTTTACCACTGGAAACTTTTCGCGAATACTTTCTTCTATCCCGCTTTGGGTGTTTAGCTTTGTCACGTCATGAGTGAAGGTTTCTTTCTTTTTCTGCAACTCTACAAGCTTTTTTTCGGCAAGTCGTCTATTTTCCTCGGTTGTTTGCATTCTACCCCATAAGCTAAATATACCCCATGCAAAAAACAATAATAAAAGACCTAACAGTATCAAAACCGGCCAGGACTCAAGAACACTTCGCCACCTCTTTTTTTGTTGAAAATCTCGCATAATGTGTTAGTATAATAATACTATGCTTTTCAATAAAAAACATCAAAAGAAGGTGCAGTTTGTATGGGCGTTCGTGAGCATCCTCATCATACTCAGTATGATATTGTTGTATTCACCATTCTTCCAATAAATTTTTAATTTTCTCCGGTACGCATCATTTTCAAGAACACATCTTGGGAAATATTTACTTTTCCTTTTTCTTTCATTTTCTTCTTGCCCTTTTTCTGCTTTTCCCGAAGTTTCATTTTACGAGTAATATCGCCCCCATACATATGCTGCGTGACATCTTTCTTCATTCCTGAAAGAGATTTGGATGAGATAATACGTCCCAAAGCTTTGCTTTGTATTTTCAATGAAAACATTTGTCTGGGTAAAAGTTTCGCTAATTTTTCTACTGATTTTTCTGCTTCTTCTTCGACTCTCCTCTTTGAAACAACTTTACAAAAAGCTGGCACTACTTCATCAGCGACTATCATATCGAGCCTTGTAACGTTTGCTTCTCGCATATCAGCAATATCATAAGAAATAGAGCCGTATCCAGAAGAAGTGCTTTTTAATTCATCAAAAAAGTTTCGCATAAGTTCACGGAGGGGCATTTTTACTGATACTGAGGATCTATTGTCTCCGAAGTTTTCTGTCTCTCCTATCTCGGCTTCGTGGTCAAATAAGAGTTGCATAATTGAGCCTAAATAATTTGATGGGGTGATTATTTTCACGCTCACCCAGGGTTCAAACACTGTCTGTACATTGGCATCATCTGGAAAAAAATATGGGGAATAAACTTTTTCTTTCTTTCCGTTTCGCATCAATACTTCATATGTAATAGATGGTGTGGTGATGACAAGCTCTAAATTGAATTCTCGCTTTAAGCGCTCAGTGATGATTTCAAGATGAAGCATCCCTAAAAATCCACAGCGAAACCCTTTACCGAGAGACCCTGAAGATTCTTCTTCATATGAAAAAGCTGAGTCTGAGAGCTTGAGTTTACCGAGCGCTAATTTTAATTCAGCAAAATCGTCAGCATCTTCAGGAAATACTGAAGCCCACACGACAGGTAATGGCTGCATGTACCCTGGAAAAGGAGGGAGTTGATTTTTAACCATGGTTATCGTATCACCCACCGAAGCAATACCAGGTTTCTTGATACCTGTGACGATATACCCTGTCTCCCCTCCTGCGAGGAAATCCCGGGGCGTTTCCTCAGGTGAAAAAGTTCCCACTTCAAGGGCGGTAAATTTTTCTTTTGAAACAGCAAAAAGCAAACTATCTCCTTTCCTGATTTTACCATCAAGTAATCGCACGAATACTATCACCCCGCGGTGATTTGAATATTTAAAATCAAAGACAAGTGCTCGGGTCGCACCTTCGTCGGTATATGTTTCCTTTGGGGCGGGAACTCTTTTTATAATTTCTTGTAAAAGGTCTGCGACCCCTTCCCCTGTACGCCCAGAAACGAGTAAAATTTCATCGGCGTCACAATCGAGTAACTTCACAACTTCTTCTTTTATATCTTCCACTCGAGCCAGTGGCGAATCTATCTTGGACAATACAGGTATAATTTTAAGCCCTCCCTCGCGAGCTAACGCAAGAGTAGTAAGTGTTTGAGCCTGGACGCCTTGAGTAGCGTCTACAAGCAATATAGAGCCTTCCACAGCCTTTAGAGCCCGAGACACCTCATAGGAAAAGTCGATGTGTCCTGGAGTGTCGATCAAGTTTAAAACGTATTTTCCTGATACCAAGGGTTCCCCTTGGTATGTGTATTCCATGCGCACGGGCTGCATCTTGATCGTAATACCTCGCTCTCGCTCGAGCTCCATAGTATCGAGCATTTGATCTCGCATTTTGCGTTCGGGAATTGTATGAGTGATCTCGAGCATTCTGTCAGCCAAGGTACTTTTGCCGTGGTCTATGTGTGCGATAATTGAAAAATTTCGAATATGTTTTAGGTCCATCCCAGTACTAAAATTTTAATAATAATGTTTATCTTTATGTCCCGTGTAATCAAAAATTTAGTACGGGACAAGTATAAAGCTATCTTACCAGAAAACCATTAAATTTCCAGCTTAAATTAAAAATGCACTCCTCGACTTAAGTCTCCGAGTGCATTTTTTTGATTTGTCACGTCAATATCGTTATTTATGTTCTTACAGGCTTAATTTTGGATTTGACCAAAAAGTAAACTCCTAAGACCGCTAAAACGATGAGGTTACCGACGATTAGCTTGCCAGTAAGTTTTTCGACCTGATTTAGGTCAGTAGAAAAACTACTTAACCCCAGTAGCACAAAGTCAATAACCAAGAGCGCCCCAAAAACCAAAGCGACTATTTTCATATTTTTCGAAATATTTTTCATTTTTCTCTCCATAAAAAATTTAAGTAACTCAAGTGAAGAAATAATTTTCCACACTCTCATCCAAGTGGATTATATCACAAGCTACTATTAAAGTCAAGGAATTTAGGTAATGTGCACACACATATGGCGGTTCTCCGTAAAATGGAGGAATGAGTATACATATGGTTAAAACGATTAAAGAAGAGAGGTTGAGGTGGGTGTTGCCCATAATAAAGAAAGAAGTGAGGTTAATAGATGTGGCAAAAG
>JANPIZ010000006.1:0-109411 GCA_031425235.1 Candidatus Nomurabacteria bacterium | reverse complement strand
AGATCATTTACCTAATGATGTGAAGAAGATTAATTGCGAATTGAAAAAGTATTTGCAATACTACAATTACAAACGAGTCCACGGAGGAATTAATTACTTAATTCCTATGCAGGTGGTGTGAAGCTATTGGTTAGGATACGTAACTGCATAGATTTAGAAAGTGATATGAAAAAAACCGCCATTAAAGAATTAAATCCTCAAACAGCGGCCTTTGTAATAAATTACTTTCCTTGAAAATAATTTATTACACCGTTAATTATTGAACCAAAAATAATTGCCATGATGAGCACCATTGACAATAATAATGGAAACATAAAAAGTGCGTAAACCCTATCGGCTGTTTGGCCAAAAGGTTTTTCTTTTTTAGGCATATTTTTGCCCTCCTTCTAATAGAATTAATACTATATATACATCGTATTGTCAATAATTTATTTTGAGTATTTTTTTAAAAACTCTTCCTTATAATCAAAAAAAGTGTCACCCAGAATAGACTCACGGATATTTTTCACTAGATTTACTATGAAGTGCAAATTGTGCATTGTAGCCAAGCTTCCTGCAAGCATTTCTTTGCCATGGAACAAGTGAGCTATGTAAGCGCATGTATAATTCTTGCATGTATAACATTCACAATCCTTTTCAATCGGATTAAAATCAGTTCGATATTTTGTGTTGGTGATATTTACCTTCCCTTTTTTTGTATAGATCATACCGTTTCGTCCGAGACGCGTCGGCAATACACAATCAAATAAATCAACTCCATTTTCGATACCCATAAATAAATCCTCTGGCTCCCCTATGCCAAGGAGGTGTCGTGGCTTTTCTTCCGGCAATATTTCGTTCACCCACTTAACTGCAGTCGACATATCCTCCTTCGCAAAGCTTCCACCGATACCAAATCCGTCGAAATCTAGCTGCCCGATAAAAGTGGCAGATTTCTTTCGCAAGTTCTCATCTCGCCCACCCTGCACGATACCAAAAAGGGCTGAGGGAAAAGTTCTTTGGCGGGGTGTCTCGCAGGCTGACGAGCCGAGAGGCAGCGCTGAATCAACAGATTCAGACAGCGACCCCGCAAGAGAAGCTTTTTCTTCAGCACACAATCTCTTGTGTTCTTCCAATGAGCGCTTCGCCCACATATGTGTTCGCTCCAGAGCTTCTTCTTGATATTTTGTATCTTCCGCCGGGCTTGTACATTCATCAAATGCAAAAATAATATCTGCGCCGAGGTTATGCTGGATCTGAATTGATTTCTCTGGAGTAATATAGTGAATACTTCCATCGAGGTGCGATTTAAAAGAAACTCCATCCTGCCCTATCTTCGCAAGTCGTGGAGCATCTGAATCATCAAAACGCTCTGGTATCAGAAGTGATGGATCGGTAATTTTGGTTACTTTTGAAATGTCTTTCCCATACGCGGCACCCAAAGAAAAAACCTGGAATCCTCCTGAGTCAGTCATTGTCGGACCGTGCCAATTCATAAACTTTCCGATACCTCCCGCGTCCCGCACTATCTCGTCCCCTGGTTGAAGGTACAAATGATACGTATTACCAAGCACAACTTCAGCACCAGAATCCCTAACTTGTTCGGGCGTTATGGATTTAACCGTAGCTTTTGTTCCTACGGTGACAAACGCTGGAGTGTGTATGTCTCCATGTGGAGTACTAAGCACCCCTACCCGCCCGAGGCTCCCTTTTAATTTTTTTTCAATTTTAAAATTCATGAGTACTATTTTTCTACTTCTACAAACTTGAGACTTTGGATATTTACTGGGGCTACAAGTAATGCCTTTTGAAATGCTTCCCGTTCGTCGGAAATTATTGTTTTAACAATACCAACAACATATGGAGTAATGCCAGGCAAGACAACCTGGTCATCTTTTAACAAAATCATATCGCGCGGTAACACCATTTCAAAATTTCCGCCTCCACGACCTATAAGCTCTGCAAACACATTCCCGCCTTGACTCACATCAGTCGAGGCAGGCTTACTTGAAATGATCACTTCGGTTTTTTCTCCGCTGTTAGTAAACAAAATTACTTTTGACATACGTGGATATACTTCCGCCACACGTCCGATAGGTATACTGCCTAAAGCAAACACGTTTTTACCTACCATGAGCCCACTATCGCTCCCTATATCTATCACGATTGTATCGTATGGACTTTGGTTTGGTTTTTCTAAAATAGCAGCAATAATAAGAGGAGTTCCTTCGTTTTTTCTCCCTAAAATTTCTTTTAAGTCGGCATTTTCTTTTATCACTGAATCGTAGTTTGCTCTGTCGGCAGTATCTCTGTCTATGCGAGCTTTTAAATTTAGGTTCTCATTATATAATGAATTTTTAGATGAGAAATATGCACCAATGCTTTTAATTTTTCCTCCCACATTATTGCCAGAAGTTAACACGGGGCGAAATACTGTCGCGCTTAGATACGATAATCCACTAAAAATACCAGTACGGAAATAAAATAAAATAATCACCACCACCACGCACACTACTATTTTTATCGGTTTACTTCTTTTTGTTTTTCTATCGAGGAGGTAGTTCATGATTATTACTGATGAGAACTTCTTTATAAAAATCAATGTCGTCAAGTATTACTCCTGTGCCTCGAGCTACCGCAGAAAGCGGGTCTTCTACTACATAGACAGGAATCTTGAGAACTTTTTGCAACACTTGATCAAGTCCAGGTATAAGGGCACCACCACCAGAGAGAGTAATACCAGTATGCATGATGTCCGATAAAATTTCGGGCGGAGTGCTTTCGAGCATATCTTTGACACCATCGACAAGTTCCCGTATCGATACTGCAAGTGCTTCACGAATGTCAGAATCAGTCACGATAACCACCCGAGGTAGTCCAGTCAAAATGTCGCGTCCATGCACCTGAGTTTCCATGTAATTTCCTGGAAGTACGGAACCAATAGCTACTTTTACCATTTCAGCTGTTCTTTCGCCAATCAATATTTTAAATTCATCACGCATGTACGTAATGATGTCATTATTGAGTCTATCACCTGCTATTTTTAGATTTCTTGATTTAACTATTCCACCGAGTGATATAACCGCAATATCTGTGGTACCCCCACCAATATCGATGATCATGGAACCGACTGCTTCTTTTATTGGAAGTCGTACGCCGATAGCGGCGGCCATTGGTTCTTCAACAAGAAATACTTCACGTGCGCCCGCAGAATGAGCAGCGTCATATACTGCACGAGATTCAACATTTGTTGTCCCTGATGGTATACCCACTACTACGCGCGGCCGAGCTAATTTTTTGGAAATTTTATTTGCTTTGTTTATCAAATATGAAAGCATCTCTTCAGTAACTTCAAAATCAGAAATCACTCCGTCCACAAGTGGGCGGATTGCTTTGATATGGGCTGGTGTTCGACCAAGCATTTCTTTAGCCTTTGTACCTACGGCGAGGATTTGATTTGTTTTCACATTTACCGCGACGACCGATGGTTCGTTGATCACGATACCGTGACCCTTCAAATACACAAGTGTGTTTGAAGTACCTAAATCAATACCAATATCATTCGAAACTAATTTGTAGAATTTTTCAAACATAATTGCAATTCGCTACACGCTCCCATTTAGAGTTTTTAGTAGTTCGTCTAGTGTTACGACCTGCCCCTTTTCCTGTGTACGTTTTTTAAGTTCAATGCCGTTTTCCTTAATACTCCTTTGTGACACCACGGCGCGCCATGGCATACCGAGAAGGTCGGCATCGGCAAATTTTTCTCCAGCTGATAATCCAGTGCGGTCATCAAACAGAACTTCAATATTATTTTTTACCAAGGCATCATATACTTTATTAGCTTCCGTAAGCACAGCCTCATCTTCCCCGAGAGACAACAGGTGAATCTTAAATGGTGCTACCGATTCTGGCCAAATAATACCATTATCATCAGATAAAACTTCGACAATAGTTCCCATCAATCGCCCGGGGCCAATGCCGTACGAACCCATAAATACAGATTTTTTTTGGCCATCTTCTGTTTGGTATTTCAAATCAAGAGCATCAGAAAAACGCGTGCCAAGTGTAAATATATTCCCTACTTCTACTGCTCTGTGCTCTACGAGATTTTCTTTATTAATTTCTAACTTTTGCAGTACTTCGTCATTATAAACTTCTTTATTTACAGCAATACCTTTTGATTCATCAACATATATCGTGTCTTCTCCTGCGCTTGTCAAAGTTTGAAATTCATGAGAAAACGCCGAGAACATGCCGCCTGACGCAAAAGTAAGATATGTCAGATGCCCGATACCTGAACGTTCAAAAATTGTTTTATATGCTTTTTTTGATTTTTCGTAAAATTCCAAATGTGTACGTTCGTCCACGTCAAAAGAATATAAATCCTTCATCACAAATTCACGACAACGCATTATCCCACTTTTAGCTCGAGTTTCATTTCTAAATTTTGTCTGAAATTGATATATGTATTGAGGTAGATCACGATATGACTGTAGGAAATTTTTCAGCATATTTGTTATCGGTGCTTCGTGGGTTACAGCAAACCCAAGCTCTGTTTCATTTTTTAATTTTGTTTTAAACCATACATCTACATTTTCATCATTCCATTGATCCGTAGGTTGCCAAGTTTCTTTTTCTTGCAAGGAACTAAGAGTAATTTCTTGTCCTCCAATAGCATTCATCTCTTCTCGAATAATATTTTCAATCTTCTTAAAAACTCGCAACCCAAGAGGAAGATAACTATACACACCGGCCATTTCTTTATTTATAAAACCACCACGAATAAGGAGTTGGGCATTCTTGGATACTTCATCAGATGGAGCTTCTTTGCGGGTTTTTGTGAAAAGGTTAGATTGTCTCATAGACCTTATCTTACCCGAAAAAAGCCTTTTGGTCAAAGAACACAATACAACACCTTAAGATTTGCAAAAAGAGGTACTTTCTGCTAGAATACCCAGATGCAAAAAGGAAATACAACCAAGGACAGTAACGATACAATCGTCGAACAAATGTTCAAGGCCGGAGCGCATTATGGATATAGTAAGACTAGAAGGCACCCTTCGGTCTCTAAATATATATATACCACAAAGAATAAGGGTGATATTATAGACCTTGAAAAAACAAGTGCTTTACTCGATGAAGCTACAAAGTTCATGGAAAATCTAGGCACAGCGGGCAAAGTAGTACTTTTCGTAGGCACAAAACCAGAAGCAAAAACTGCTGTAAAGGAAGTGGCTGAATCTCTCGGTATGCCTTACGTAGTAGAACGATGGATCGGTGGAACAATATCCAACTTCGCTGAAATCAAGAAACGAATCGCTGAACTCGAAACATATCAAAAAGATAGTGTTATGGGTGAACTCGAAAAATATACAAAAAAGGAGCGCGTTGTGCTCGCAAAGAAAATGGAAAAGCTTGCACGCTACTACTCAGGACTTTTAGGTCTCAAAAAAATTCCAGACGCACTTTTTGTTGTAGATGCAAAACACGAACACATCGCGGCCACAGAAGCTAAAAAAACGGATGTGTCTGTCGTGTCGCTCGTAAATTCCGACTCAGATATTCGAGGTATCGATTATCCTATCGTAGCAAATGACGGAGTAATACCATCGATCAAGTTTTTTACACAAGCAATAGCAAGCGCATACAAAAAAGGTACTCTTGCAAAAGAGAAAGAAGTGGCATTACAAGAAGTAGCATAACTATTAACTAAAACACATACTTCAGTCTTTACGTCTGAAGATACTTAATCATATGGCAACACAAATCACAACAGAACTTATAAAAGAATTAAGGGATACGACTGGTATTTCAGTCATGCAATGTAAAAATGCGCTCGAAGAAGCAGGGGGTGACATGGAAAAGGCAATTCTTATTCTCAAAAAAACAAGTTCTGACATAGCTGTAAAAAAAGGTAGCCGTGAAGCTAAGGATGGCGCAGTATGTATTAAAAGTGCCGAAGGTAAGGCACTATTGCTCGCCCTCCACTGCGAAACAGATTTCGTATCTCGAAATGAAGATTTCACAAATCTATTGCAAAACCTCACGCAGATGGCCCTAGCGGAAGGTATCGAAAAAACAAAGGCAGCAGCAAAAGACCTTATAGATCCTATTATCCAAAAAACTGGTGAAAATATACAACTTGGAGACATTTATGAAGTGTCAGGAGATGTGGTGGGCACATATGTACACAATAACAAATCAGGGGTTATCGTAAGTTTGACAGGAGGTACCACCGAACTTGCAAAGGATATTGCTATGCATATCACTGCCATGAAACCAGAATTTATGAATGCGTCTGAGATAAGTGAAGATGTACGAAAGGCAATGCAAGAACTTTTTGAAAAAGAAGTAGCCACTATCGACAAACCAGAAGATATTAAGAAAAAAATGCTCGATGGTAAAATAAATACATACTTTAAGGAAAAAACATTAGCTGATCAGGTATATATTAAAGGAGATGAAACAGTAGGTGCATTACTGCAAAAAAATGGTGCGGCAATCAAGCACGTAAAACGTTACTCTATATAAAACATACATATGATATATGTTATTTTAATTATATTTTTTACCTCACTTGTTTCTATCATTTTTATGATTGCTAGAAAATTAGTGGTGCTCGGAAATGGAAATTGCTCGATCCCTGACAATGCTTCGTTTGAAGTGCCTTATGTTGAAGAAACAAAGAACTTTCTCGGGGAAAGTATAAAAAAATTGGAGCATGTCGCCCTTGTGTTCATAATACGGTTTTTAATCCAAACAAAAAACTTTTTCCAAAATATGATCGAAGATATGAAAAACGTACTGCGAAACCTGCATTTTAAAAAATATCCAAATGGCGAACTTATAGAAAAGATAGAAAATTCAAAATTGTTAAAAATGACCAACCGATACAGACGCAAGATTAAAGACATTACCCGTCAAGTTAAAAAAGAGGAAAAAAATATGTAAACGTGTTAGGATAGTAAGTATTAAGCCGGAATAGCTCAGTTCCCGCCAGAGGCGGATAAAGTCCGAGCAGGCAATGAGATTAATTGTGTCGTATATTGAAAGTAAGATACTAATAGCCGGAATAGCTCAGTTGGTAGAGCAACGCTTTTGTAAAGCGAAGGTCGTGGGTTCGAATCCCTCTTCCGGCTCCAGGTTAGATAGTTATTAACTCTTTTTACTTGTAGTTTCAGTGTCTTCAGGTTTTACTTCCTGTAGTTTGAACGAGCTTTGAACTTTAGCTTCGAGTTCTTCTACGCTATGAAAACCAGTCAATACTTCGTCGTCAAGAACGAGCGCAGGCAACTCTGTGTCTTTTATTTTATAAATCTGCAACATCGCTTTAACCGCCGACAAATCAGTACTGTAGTCAAATGAATACACGCGAAGCTCAGGGTATTTGTCGCGGAGGCTTGAAAGCACCAGCCCTTCCCTTTCACATACACTACAATTTTCAGCAGTAGTATAGAAATACAATATAAATGCCGATTTTACTTTACAGCGTTCTGAAATTTTCTTTGACAAGAGATAGTCTTTGATCTGCAGGAGTGAATAATACTTTTTCAAGTATGTAACTTCTTCTACGCTCCCTAAGTTTTCCTGTCCCCATTCGAGCTTCTGCCCAAGTTCTCCGAGCTCACTCGAAAACGCAGCGTCAGCTATGTTGTTACAAGAAAGCTCTGAAAGTAAAGAAAACTGAGTTTCTGAGGAAAGTATGTCAATGGCTATTTTATCTTGAATTGTTTTAATTTGATCGATTTTCTTACTACCAAAATAATTACTCAAATAACTCGCGCTTAAAAAAAGTGCGACTGTAATAAAAAACACAATTATATATTTTTTCCAATCGATAGTAGTCATGCTTAT
Source organism: Candidatus Nomurabacteria bacterium (assembly GCA_031425235.1). GTDB lineage: Bacteria > Patescibacteriota > Minisyncoccia > Phycocordibacterales > UBA9973 > UBA9973. The sequence goes on along the minus strand of JANPIZ010000006.1, from coordinate 101,575 downwards.
CTCCAGGCGGGCGGGCGTCTATTAGTAATGGTTTGGTACATTGCTTTTACAAGCCAAAGTGGAGCAAGAATACTAAATATGGGGAAATAATACAACATCGACAAAGATACTGACCACTTGTTTTCAGACATGCGCCTTCCAAAGATCATAGAAAACACAACGGTGGCATATATAACGACTACTAAAAATAAAGTAAATTTCATATTTATAAAAAATGGATCAAACTGAGAAAATAACTTTGAACCACTAAAATTAAAGCCAATAGTTTGATATACTACAAACTTTGAATATAAAAAATCTCCGACTGAGTAAATTATTCTCCCGAACAGATACGTGACTGATATAATGGACAGTGCACCCATAGGTAAGGTAAATACAGAGAAATTGCCGTATTTTTTTCGGAATAATACGCTTCGATAGTCTATCGTATTATTAATAAATCCATACACCCAACGCAGTCGTTGCTTATACAGTGTCCGGATTGTTTTTGGGGTATTGGTGTACACATACGCATCACTACAGTGTTCTATCATATAGCGATTTTTTTGCATTCGATATGCTATTTCCATGTCTTCGGTGTTGTGAGCATGTTTGTAAGGCCCGAGATTATCAAACACTCCTTTTTTAAAGACAGTCAGAGGTCCTGGAGTTACGTTGATAGCCCCCATAAAACTAAGCATTTTTTTGAAATACACACCCATGTGGTATTCGGCTTTTTGAGCATTTTGAATAAAATTTTTAGCATTATATACGGTAACAGAAGGGACTACAGCCATAATATTTGGGTCCTTCTCGAAAGAACTCATAATACGGACGAGGGATTCTGGATCAGCGAATGAATCGGCATCGAGTGCGGCAAAAAATTTGGTAGTCATATGTTCAAGTCCAAAATTTAATGCCGCAAACTTGCCACCATTTTCTTTGTGAAATACTCGAATATTGGAGTATTTTTCAAATTTACGAATGATATCCCATGTCCCATCTGTAGATCCATCGTCAATAAGAAATATTTCAAGTTTATCTTTTGGGTAGTTTAAGTTCATCAAAGAACGCACAGTTTTATACACAGTACGTTCTTCGTTCCAACAAGGTACGACAATAGTCACAGCTGGGTATTTATCGAGAGAGATTTTTCCGTTTCGAGTCACTATTTTTTTGCGATTTTCTAGAAAAGTAACTAAGAAAAACACCTGCACGTACACAGAGGTAAATATCAATATATAAAATATCACGTTGGTAATGGAAGCCATTATGCTATACAATATAGCATTTTTTAATCAAAAATGCAAAATAACACTAAAGAATACTTTAGTCAAGTACGCAGAACCAACTACATACCCGCACTCACCCTACCCTCTGGTTTAGATCCTACGTCACACGTGCATGCTGACACACACTTTGCACACTTACAACCAATAAGCTTCACAACTGCTGCAACCCCCACAAGAACATATACAATAGCTTCGACGACTGGCACTGAACCGAGAATAAGCCCGACTATGTTTAAATCACTACCTATAAACATTCCAATCCCGACTAATCCCCAATTCAAACCACCGACAATTAACAATATTTTAACCACCATAGATACTGTACACATCCCCTTGTGACCACAATTGCAATTACACATATATTTTTAAATCTACTTTCGTAGAATACGTTAGTTGATAAAAAGACCTTTACCTTATTTTATTAATATATCAATTATACTATTCTCGATAAAAAAATGCTACAATATACCCATTATTATGTTAATATTAAAACAATGGAAGAAAATACCTTTGAAAATAAAGAAGTTATTATAAAAAATAACAATCAAATGCCAATCGTAAGCGCTATCATAATAGCTGGCGTTCTCATTGCGGGAGCTATTCTACTAAAAGGAAGCTCCGATCGAAATGAGGCATATACAGGAGTTGACCCACGGAATAATCAGCAAAATTTTGGAGAAATAAGACCTGTTTCTCCTGATGAACATATTATAGGAAATTCTAACGCTAAAGTGGTGATAGTAGAATACTCTGATCTTGAATGTCCGTTTTGTAAAGTTTTTCATAATACAATGCATCAAATTGTAGACAATAATAATGGAGATGTAGCGTGGGTATTCAGGCATTACCCTATCCCCTCATTACATCAAAAAGCGATGAATGAAGCAGTCGCCACAGAATGCGCTTGGGAACAGGGCGGCAATGAAGCTTTCTGGAAATACACCGATAAGCTTTTTGAGGTAACCACATCAAATGATGGCTTGGATGAAAAGGAACTCCCTAAGATAGCTAAGGAGGTAGGGCTTGATGTTACAGCTTTTACTGCTTGCCTTTCAAGTGGCAAATTTGTAGCAAAAGTTGAAGCAGATATAAATGATGGCTTACATGTAGGAGTAGACGGAACACCTGCATCATATATTCTAGTAAATGGTAAAATAGTAAATACTATAGCTGGAGCTGAGCCACTCGCTTCTGTGCAACAGAAGATAGATGCTGCTCTAAAATAATTAGATTAGATCTGAAATTAAAAAATCCCCGTTACGGGGATTTTTTAATTAATCAAAGTAATTCTTTAGTCGAGATATCTTTTCATGTTGACGAAGTTTTTCGTGTACTTTGGCTTCAATCTGACGAATACGTTCACGAGTCACACCAAACTCTTCCCCTACTCGCTCGAGAGTATGTTGAATCCCATCGAGCAACCCATAACGCATTTCCAGAATTTTTCGCTCTTTTGGATTAAGCTCATCAAGCACTTCCCGAATTTGATCAGAAAGTATTCGACGAGATGACTCTTGGTCTGGACGTAAAATTTTATCATCAGGTATAAAGTTCTCCAATGTTGACTTATCGTCGTCGTCGCCTATTGGTTGCTCGAGTGAAATTGTATCTTGACTTATTTTTTCAATAATGTGAATTTTTTCGACAGGGACGTCCATTTCTGTTGCTATTTCTTCAGCAAGCGGTTCACGGCCTAAATCCTGACTAAGCCGTCGCATGACTTGCTTGTATTTAGAAATTGTTTCCACCATGTGTACGGGAATACGAATGGTTCGGCTTTGGTCAGCGAGCGCTCGAGTAATAGATTGACGAATCCACCATGTCGCATAGGTCGAGAATTTGTATCCTTTTGTCCAGTCGAACTTTTCTACAGCCTTAAACAACCCCAAGTTTCCTTCTTGGATAAGATCGAGCAAATTCAAATTGGCGCTTCGTCCTACGTATTTTTTAGCAATAGACACAACAAGCCGAAGGTTTGCTCGCGCAAGTAAATTTTTTGCTTCTTCGTCACCGTGTTCAATGCGTTTAGCAAGGTCCTTTTCTTCACCCGCGCGAATGAGGGGGTACTGTCCTATTTCTTTCAAATACATCTGAATGGAGTCATGCATGGAACCTTTATTGAGATCCTTATCGGTAATATCCACATCAAGATCAAGCAAATTGCCACCCTCTAATACATCGATAGACGCCCGTCCAAATTTTTCATATAGATCGTCCAAAAACAAAATATTATTTTCGATATCAGGGAAAACTTTTAAAATCTCGTCATATGTTATGAAGCCTCGTTTACGCCCTTTTTCTATCAGTTCGTCAGAAAGTCGATTTAATTTTTGTTCTTTGTTTTCAGCTTTGCTCTTTTTTGGAGCCAGTTTGGCTATTTTCTTTATTACTTTTTTTACTTTCGGCTTCTTTTCTGTATTTTGCTTTTTTAGTTTTACTTTTTTAGCCTTTTTTACAGCTACTTTTTTTGTAGGTTTTTTGGCCCGCCTCGCCGAGTCAAGGCGGGCCTTTTTTATAACTTTCTTCTTTGTTTGTATTTTTTTGTTTTTGTTTTTCGTTGGCATTGTTGATTCCGATTATTTACTATGTGCGACTATTTTTAATATTTTGTATTTTATTGTTAATTTCACTAATTGCTTGTAATGTTTCTCGTCCTTTTTCTATGTCCCGTTTTTCTTCGTGTGTATGTAATTCCTGCATTTTTTTGAGCCGTTCTTCGTTTAAATATTCTTCTTCAAGATTCAGTATTAGTTCAGTGACATGTTTCTGCAAATCTGTGCTTGCTCCATAAAAAACTTCTGCTTCGAAAATAAGATCCTCTTTACTTGCATTTCCTTTTTCCAAAAACTCATCTCCACTTATATTTAAAATGCGACCCACTCGCTCGATTGTTGTTGCTATATCGATATTATGCTTAGGAAGTGTCTTCTGCCACAACATGATTCCAAGTAGTTTTCGTTCAATATAGTCTTTTCGGAATATTTTGCTTCCAGTATTTTTTATTTCCTCTATTTCTTTCTTCTCGTCACTTAATTCTTCAACGACTTTTTTCAAATCATCTTTAAGTGCCTGCTCCGGTATAGATGACGCATTGGATATTTTTTTTATAAAGTGTGCTTGTTCGATGGAGCTTTCTATTGAACTTACGAAAGGCAATATTGTATCTTTAATATTTCTTCCAGCTTTACGTATGTCACCTTTCGCCTCAAGCAACACCTTCTCAAGCATAAATTCGATCAAATGTTTTGAATTTCTTATGGCTTCTCTCCAAGCATCCACTCCCCTTTTTGATATCACATCAGCCGGATCAGCACCTTTCTCCATCCCCGCTACCTTCACATCCATGCCGAGAGAAAGGGCGATTTTCCCAGCGCGAAGTGAGGCGTTGAAACCAGCCTTGTCCCCATCAAAAGCAAGCACGATATTTTCCGAAAGTCGGCGCACTAACCCAAGGTTCGAAAGCACATTTTCCCTGCTTACCGTTATATCTGATAAGGCAGTCCCTGATGTTGCAATAGTATTTTTGAATCCTGCTTGATGTGATAACACTAAGTCCATTTGTCCTTCGACTAGAATCGAAAAATTATTTTTTCTAATAGATTCCTTGGCTTTTTCGAGACCAAACAGTACAGAGAATTTGCTGAAGATTGGCGTCTCTGGACTGTTTAAATACTTTGCCGATTTTTCATCGTCAACAAAAAGTCTACCTGAAAATGCTATCACCCTCCCGCTTGAGTCCGATATTGGAAACATAATGCGACCACGAAATCTATCGTAAAACCCTTTGTCAGTTTTTTTTATTAATCCAGCCCGCTCAATATCCACATCCCTAAAACCTTTTTTTTGTAAATGTGTATACAGCAAGCGCCAATCGTTCGGTATAAACCCAATCCTAAAATCTATAATACTATTTTTTTCGAGTCCCCGAACATTCAAGTATTTTTCAACTTCAGAATTTTCTTTTAAGTTATTTTCAAAGTACGCTGCAGCTTCCTCCATTACTTGATATAACCTTTCTTTTTCGCTTTGATTTTTTTTATCCTCCTCTTTGTTAAAACTTTCGAGAGGGACTCCTGCTTTTTGCGCTAATAGTTTTAAAGCACCCTTAAAGTCGAGGCCTTCAAACTCTTCCACAAATGTAAATATATCTCCTGATGCACTACACCCAAAACAGTAATAATTCCCCCGTCCTGGTGAAACGAAAAAACTTGGAGTTTTTTCGTTATGGAAGGGACACTTTGCCTTAAAGTTAGAGCCTGCAGGTTCTAACTTTATATAAGAAGAAATAACTTCTTCTATCGGTAAGCTCTCCTTTATTTTAATAACGGGAGAATTCATACTTTTAACTTTTTACAAACTACTCAGTAACTTTTTTCTTAAACCCCGTACCTGCTGGGATAAGTCTTCCAATAATTACGTTTTCTTTTAGTCCTCGCAATGAATCAACTCCTCCTTTAATAGCATTTTCGATGAGCACTCTGTTAGTGTTTTGGAATGAAGCAGCTGAAAGCCAGCTCTTGGTCCGAAGAGATACTTCAGTGATACCGAGCACTACGGTCTCGGCTTTTGCTTCTTGTCCACCGACCTTAGCGACACGAGCATTTTCTTCTATAAATGTAGTATGTTCGACGATATCTCCTGCTGAAAAATTCGTCTCACCCGCATCCTTTATTTTTCGGCGTGAAAACATTTGACGTACAATAATTTCAGTATGCTTCCTGGAAATGGAGGCATTTTGCAATTCATACACCTTGTTGATTTCGCGAATAATATATTTTTCAACAGTTTCCTTTTCCCCAAATTTAAATATTTGAGCAATGTCCGCTGAACCGTCAGTGAGTAGATCTCCTTTTTTAACCGCATCCCCTGCTTTTACTATTGGAGTTCTTCGGAAAAGAACGGCATACTCCATTTCGTTTTTCTTGCCATCAACCTTAGAATCAGACAACACTTTTATAATTTTTTCTTCACCATCTGTTGCTGTGATCGAAATAACTTCACCGTCTGTTTCAGAAACAACTGCTGGATTTTTTGGGATTCGTCTTTCAAAGATTTCTTCAATACGCGGTAACCCGGTAGTGATATCAGTACCAGCCACACCTCCTGCGTGGAACGTACGAAGAGTAAGCTGAGTACCCGGTTCACCAATAGCCTGGGCAGCGATGATACCGACAGCTTCTCCAAGGTTCACAATATGGTTTCGTCCAAGATCAAGCCCGTAGCACATGACACAAAGTCCGTGCACTGTTTTACAGGTAAGCGGAGAACGTACAAATACTTCTTCTACCCCAAGTGCTTGTATTATATGCGCTTCTTCTTTAGTAATGAGGAATCCTCTCTTGTAAACAACTTTTCCATCTTTATCTTTAAGATCGCCTGCGAGTACACGTCCACGAATATTTTTTGAAAGTGGAATTTCTATTCCAGAAATATTTTCTGCAGTAACTATTTTACCTTCTTTAGTACCGCAATCTTCTTCGGTAATAACCACATCTTGGGCTACGTCTACGAGTCTTCGTGTAAGGTATCCTGCTTTCGCAGTGTTAAGTGCAGTATCGGATGCACCTTTTCGAGCTCCGTGAGTCGTGATGAAGTATTCAAGCGGAGACAGACCTTCTTGATACGAAGAAATGATCGGAAATTCAAGAATTTTACCCTGGTTATTTTGAATAAGACCTTTCATTCCAGCCATTTGGGCAAGTGATGTCATAGTACCTCGAGCTTTTGAAGTAAAGAGGTCGTATGTAGAACCATTAATGTCGAGAGTGCCTGGTAATACTTTTTCAAGTTCTTTTTTAGCTGCTGTCCATACTTCCATGATTTTCTGATACTTCTCTTCTCCAGAGAGTAATCCGTCGTTCCATTGCGATAAAATTTCTTCTTCTAATTTTCTGCTATTTTTAATAATTCCTGCTTTCTCAGAAGGTACACTTACGTTATCAAGTCCCCAGGTAGTACCAGACACAGTCGAGTATTTAAATCCGAAGGCTTTTATCTTGTCGAGTATAGGTGGAGTATTATCAACTCCATATCGCATAATAAGTTCGTCAAGCAAAGCAGAAAGTCGGCCTTGGGTCATTTCATCGTTTACGTATGGGAAGTCACTCGGCAAAATACTGTTGAAAAGAAGCTTCCCAACCGATGTTTCAAAAAGTCCTCCCTCAAATTTTTTATATTTTGGTCGATCTGTCGAGAGAACCTTTATTTTTGCACGGAACGACACAGCGCCGTATTCAAACGCGAGAATGGCAGTGTTTGGATTTGAAAAATATTTTCCTTCTCCTTCTTCCCCTGTCATATTTTTTGTCATCCAGTAACTTCCAAGTACGATATCTTTACTTGGGTGTACGATAGGATCTCCACTTTGTGGCTTAAGTAAGTTTTTGTTTGCAGCCATCAAGTTTTTTGCTTCAGCCTGAGCTTCGTCTAGAAGCGGTACATATACTGCCATCTGGTCTCCGTCGAAGTCAGCATTGAAAGCTTCACACACGAGCGGATGCACTTGAATAGCATTTCCTTCAATAAGAATAGGGTTGAAAGCTTGGATACCAAGACGGTGAAGTGTTGGTGCACGGTTGAGTAACACATATTTCCCTTGAATAATTTCTTCGAGAATTGCCCACACGACCGCTTCGCGTTCTTCAATAAGCTTGTTTGCTCCGCGGATATTAAAGGCAAGTTCTGCTTCTAATATTTTTGAAATAACGAATGGTCGGAAAAGTTCAAGAGCCATGTGTTTTGGAAGTCCGCATTGATTGAGCTTGAGTTCAGGACCAACCACAATAACAGAACGCCCCGAATAATCGACACGCTTTCCAAGTAAGTTTTGACGGAACAAACCTTGTTTTGATTTCAAATTGTCTGAGAGTGATTTAAGGGGTCGGCGCTGTGATTGACTCATCGCAGTCGAATCATTTTGTTTGGCGATAGAGTTATCAATAAGAGCGTCTACGGCTTCTTGGATGATTCTTTTTTCGTTACGTAAAATAACATCTGGAGCGTTTATCTCCTTTAGCTTTTTTAAACGATTATTTCGATTGATCACTCGGCGATACAAGTCGTTTAAGTCAGAAGTCGCGTGTCGTCCTCCGTCGAGTGCAACCATAGGCCTAAGCACTGGTGGAATCACAGGAATAACAGTAAGGAACATCCATTCAGGGCGAATGTCCGCATACAGCATCGCGCGAATTAAAGAAAGTCTTTTTTGTAATTTTTCTCTTTCCACTGCACTCGCCTTTTCAAGCATGGTTTCAGTGTGAGCCTTTAATTTATTTAAATCTAAATTCTTGAAAATAGAGTAGATAGCTTCAGCCCCGATATTTGCTTCAAAACAAGTACCGTATTTAAGAGAGTAGTGATGAAAAGAAATTTCGTTCAATACCTTACCTTCGTAAATTTCAGTAATTTCTTTCTTTGTTATTGAAAGCAAATTTTTTAACTTTTCTTTTGTTTCATCGTCACTCGAGTTTTTGAGCTTAGATTTGTACTCTTTTTCAAGATTTTCAATAATTGATTTTTTTTCTTCTTCATGAACTTTTATAATAATGTATCCAGCAAAGTAAATAACCTTTTCCAGGTCAGAAACAGAAATATTAAGAAGAATACTCATGCGAGAAGGTACACCACGAAGGAACCAAATGTGTGACACTGGTGTGGCAAGTTCGATGTGACCCATACGTTCACGTCGAACGATAGAGCGAGTTACTTCCACGCCGCATTTTTCACAGATAATGTCTTTATATCGAATACGACGGTATTTACCACAGTAACATTCATAATCTTTCTCTGGGCCGAAAATTTTCTCATCGAAAAGCCCACCCCTCTCGGAGCGGCCTGTTCGATAATTTATCGTTTCTGGTTTGGTCACTTCACCAAAAGACCATTCTTGGATCTGTTCTGGCGACGCAAGCCGGAGAGCTATTTGATCAAATTCAGTTGTGTTTAATGTTTTCATATGTTTTGTATGTTAATTAATTATGCATGTTGAACTTATTCTGGTTTATTCTTGCCTTTCATTAAGTTCACATCGAGCGCAAGTCCTCGTAAATAATTTAACAAGACATTAAATGAAGCTGGAGAGTTTGGTGGTCTGATTGTCTCATTCTTGATAATAGAATCAAATGTCGCACTTCGACCAGCAATATCGTCAGATTTGATTGTGAGCATTTCTCGGAGCGTGTAAGATGCACCGTAGCCTTCAAGTGCCCACACTTCCATTTCCCCGAATCTTTGTCCTCCACCTTGAGCTTTACCTCCAAGCGGTTGTTGAGTGATAAGAGAGTAGGGACCAATAGAACGCATGTGAATCTTATCTTCTACCATGTGGTGCAGTTTGAGCATGTACATATATCCTACCGCCACCTTTTGTTTGAATGCTTCTCCTGTTCTTCCGTCAAAAAGTTCGAGTCGTCCGTTTTCTGGTAATCCAGCTTTTTTTAATTCTTCCGAAACTTCTTCTTGTCGAGCGCCTAGGAATGGTGGAGTAATAGCTTGATAGCCAAGAGTGTGGGCAGCCAAACCAAGGTGCATTTCTAAAATTTGTCCCAAGTTCATACGTGAAGGAACACCAAGTGGTGAAAGTATGATGTCGATTGGTTTACCGTCAGCTGTGTACGGCATGTCTTCTTCTGGAAGCACAATGGAAATAACTCCTTTGTTCCCGTGTCGTCCTGAAAGTTTGTCACCGATTGAGATGTTTCTTACTTGTGCGACTTCAATAACTATTTTCTTGATAATTCCCGCTTCTAGTGTATGACCCATGTCACGAGAGAATATTTTCACACCAATAATACGTCCACGCTTGCCGTGTTCCATTCGAAGTGAAGTGTCTTTTACATCACGAGCTTTTTCCGCAAAGATACTTCGAAGAAGCCTTTCTTCTGGAGTAAGTTCTGTTTCGCCCTTTGGAGTAATTTTACCGACGAGAATATCGTTTTCACGAACCTCAGCGCCAATACGCACGACGCCATCTTCGTCCAGGTCTTTCAGTTTTAATTCACCTATGTTTGGTATATCACGTGTTGTGATCTCGGGCCCAAGCTTAGTGTCACGAACCACGCATGTAAATTCTTCAAGATATATACTGGTAAATTTACTTTCTTTTACGAGTCTTTCTGATACGATGATCGCGTCTTCATAGTTGGATCCAGACCAGGAAAGAAAAGCTACGAAAATATTTTGTCCGATTGAGATTTGTCCTCCGACTGTACTACTAGTATCGGCAAGCACATCTCCTTTTTTGACCTTTTCACCCATATTCACCGCGGGGCGTTGATGAAACACAGAGAAGTTGTTGTTTCTCATGAAGTTAACAAGTTCGTATGTTTTTTTGTTGCCCGACTTTCCGTCAACGGTTACTTTTTTTGCATCAACATATGATACGACTCCTTCTTCTTCAGATAATATAAGCCGTCCTGAATCACGTGATGCCAGTTCTTCTACCCCTGTTGCTACAAGTGGAGCTTCTGGTAATACACAAGGCACAGCCTGCTTCTGCATGTTTGATCCCATGAGTGCTCGGTTGGCGTCGTTGTGTTCTAAGAATGGAATGAGTGACGTGCCGATTGAAAAAGCTTGGTTCGCAGCAACATCGATAAAATCAACTTCCATGCGAGAAATAGTACCAGGTTCTGTTTTAAGTCTCGCTTCTACTCGCTCTTCAGTTATTTTTCCATTTTCGTCATATGGAATACCAGCATGCGCAATGTTATATTTTTCCTCTTCGAGGGCATTTAAGTACTGCACTTCACCAGTTATTTTTCCAGCTTTTACTTTTATATAAGGAGTTTCAATAATTCCAAATTCATTTATTTTCGCATAGGTAGAAAGGTGTAACACAAGTCCGATGTTTGGACCTTCTGGTGTATGGATCGGGCACACGCGGCCATAGTGCGAAGGGTGAACGTCACGAACTTCAAGTCCAGCACGTTCACGTGTAAGACCGCCGGGCCCAAGTGCTGAAAGTTGACGAATATGTTCGAGCTCAGCCAGTACATTTTCCTGGTTCATGAATTGTGAAAGCTGGTTGGTTGTGAAGAATTCTTTAATACGAGCCTGGAGTGGACGTTGGTTTATGATCGCTATCGGCATGGCTGTATCTACATCTATAATAGACATACGATCTTGTATGTTTCGCTTGATCTGCATCATACCAGTACGTACTTTTTGTTGAAGTATTTCACCAACAAAACGCACACGCCGTTGACCTAAGTGGTCAATATCGTCGGAGTGAGCTCCTGGTGTGTTGTTTAAGGTAACAATATGAGTAACTACGGTGACTAAATCTTCTTTTGAGATAGTTCGACGTTCCATTTCTTTCACATCCATAGCTTTGTCGAAACGCTGATTGAAACGAAAACGACCGACAGGAGAAAGGTCATAACGCTCTTTTGTGAAGAGTGAATTTATAAATTCTTTCGCGTTATCAGCAGTCGCCATGTCACCATCGCGAAGACGTTTATATATTTCAATGTATGCATCACTTAAAGACTTTGCTGTATCTTTTGCTAAACACGCTTTCATTGCCTCAGCAAGTGTTTCGTCACTTCCAAAAGCTGCCATTATTGCTTCGTTTGTATCGTAACCGAGAACCCGAAGAAGTGTGGTAACAGGGAATTTTCGTTTCTTGTCGATGCGCACATAAATAGCCCCGTCAGATTCAGATTCTATTTCAATCCACACTCCACGAGCGGGAATTATTTTTGCACCAAAATATTTATTGCCTTTACTTTCAGACCCAGTAAAAAATACTCCGAAACTTCGAGCAAGCTGGGGCACAATCACGCGTTCAACTCCGTTGATGATAAACGTACCGTGAGAAGTCATGAGCGGAAGCTCAGACATGAAAATCTCCTGTTCTTTAACAGTTCCTAAAATTTTATTTGTAAGCTTTACTTTTGCCTTGAGGCTTCCGTTATAAGAAAGTTTGTTTATTTTTGCATGACTCTCGTCGTATTTAGATTCTTCTAGAGAAAAAGATGTAAAGTCGAGTTGAAATTTTTTACCTGAATAGTCGTTGATGGGTGAAAATTCCTTGAACACCTCACCGATACCTGTTTCAACGAGCCACTTAAAACTCTTTAGTTGAGCCTCAATAAGATCGGGAAATTTAACAAGAGGCTTCTTGTATCGAGAAAAATACTTCTTTGGCACTGAGAATTTGTTTGATTGAGTTTGCATAAATAAACAAAAAAGCCTTTACAGCCTTAAAATTACTTAGTTATTAATAAAGGAGATTGCATCCAAAACTCAATCAGTGAATCAAATTCAAGTATACTTATTTTGAGCTTTTTGTCAAATCTAGCTTATCAAGTTAACTTGTTATTTAAATAATTTTTATATAGAATCACCAGTAGGATAGATCTTTGTCAATATTAATAGGTAATGTGCACACACATATGTCCGTACCTAGAACAAATAAAAAGTAAAAGGAGAATTTATGGACTTTACGAATGATGGCTGCAGCACTCCCTATAGTGTGAAATTTAACTCTAGGGACTTAACAATTTACTTAACAACTGAAGTTGGGGAGGAAATAGCTACTCCACACAAATGTGGAAAATGTGGAAAAGATTTAAAATATAGTGTCCTTTTTCAGGAAATTCTTACCGAAATCGTTGCCGATGGTTTTGAGTCCATCGAACTAAACAGTGATACAGGTAAAATTATTCAAAAAAAAGTTGCTGATTTTAAGTTAAATGGAAAACCGCTTTGCTCTAAATGCACTGAATTTTTCTATATAAATGTACAAAAAATGTTTGATGAAGACATTTAAAATGTCTATTAAAAGAAAAATATTTAGAAAACCTAATGAATTAAGATTCGTTAGGTTTTTTGTTTTTTATTTTCCAGTCTTCAATAAGTTTATGATTCCCAGAGAGTAAAACTTTTGGAACTTTGTAGTTTTTATTTTTATACTTTAGAATTTCAGGCCTTGTATATACTTCGCTTGTCGACACTCTTTCCTCTTCGAGGGACTCATATTTTCCAAGAACTCCAGGGATTTGGCGTGAAATAGAATCTATTAATATCATCGCCGGTAATTCACCGCCCGTGAGCACATAATCCCCTATTGATATTTCCTGAGCTTTGAGAATTTTCTGCACGCGAGCATCTATGCCTTCATAGCGACCAGAAATTAAAATGATATCTGTATACTTTTGTTTTACCAATTTTTTTGCATACGCTGTTTCAAATTTTTTACCGGAGGTAGAAAATAAAATTACTTTTGTCTTCTTTTTATCTTTGATCTTTATCTTCGAAAATGCTTTGAGAAAAAATTCTGGGCGCAAGACCATCCCTGGACCACCTCCATAAGGCCGAGCATCCACACGCTCTTTTGGTTTGCAAAAGCTTATCGGATTATAAAATTTCACTGAAATCTTTGCCGATCCTTTAGATCGCGCATCCTCAACTTTACGTCGGTATTTATTCCCCAGCGCCCGCCCGAGAATAGACTCCTGTAGATAAGAGTCAAACATCTCTGGAAAAATTGTAATTATATGAAATCTCATCCCGTTAGAGATAGGAAGCGCCTAATCTATTTTTTAAATAACGCTTGCCCATTCCCGATTTTAAAAATTCCTCTCTCGACTTTGCTTTACTTTCCAATAAACACGCTTCGTAGTATATCAAAATAAATGGGCCTCTACCTTTTGTATATGTAGATAAACCTTTGTTATGTTGCATAAGGCGCTTCCGTAGGTCTTTTGTATAACCAGTGTAGATTTTACCGTCTTTCTTACTTTTTAAGATATACGTGTAATAAAACATAAGTGATCTCTAACGGGACGCATAAATCCTTTATAACATAGATAGTAAGTATTTGAAATTTTAAAAGCACCGACCATCTTTCGATTAGTCAGTGCTTTTTTATTTTAGAAACTAAAGGCTTAAGGTTATTCCTCAGTTTCGGTTTCTGTAGAGTCAGAGCTAAACAAAATACCAAGCCAAGATACCATAAGAGATACGAAGACATGGGCAATGAGTGCTGACCTGGTCATAGTGACATCCGACACCGTTGTCGAGTATTCCTGACCCAAAATCACTGATTGTACTAAACTTACAACCAGAGAAAAACCAAGAATACCAGCGAACGCTGACGCAAGAACAGAGTTTGGTTTGTAATAATCCAATCTCTCTCTTAACGTTTTCACTAAAACAATTACTAAAACTAAAATAATTGTTTTAGTGAACCACAAACTGGAGTCCAGTTTATGGTTAGGATTGTACAGAACAAACTTCCCATAACCCAGAAGCTGAGTTAATAGAAAGTGTACCTGTGCAAACAGAGCTGACAAAAAAACGATAGACAAAACAGTTTTTAATTTTAACATTAATTTTTCTCCTTTATTTTAAATAACAAAATTGTCAAAAACCCACAAAATTGCAAGTTTTTGAAACTTTATGAATTATACCATAAAAAAACACCCCTGGAAAGGGATGTTTTTTACTAAAGCCTAGTGCCTAACGCCTGGAGCCTATTCTAAAGTCCTTTCAAGTCTTCCATGGCTTGGTCAACTGTTTTGAATGAACTTGGAGTAGCTGCTGCTCCGGGTGCCATGTGATGCATTGATTCAGGCTTCATGCCACCTTCTGGTTCATTGATCTTTAAATTTACTCGAGCATTGTTCTTCATTCCGATGATTCGAAGAAGTGTTCGGATAGCTTTTGCTGTGTTCCCCATTCGGCCGATGATCTTACCCATATCAGCAGGGTTCACTGTGAGTGATATAAGTACACCCATTTCGTCGACAGTCCTATCAATTTTCACGTCTGCGGGATTGTCCACGAGAGCTTTCACTACGTATTCTAGAAATATCTTATCTGCTTCTGTTTCCATAATATTATTTAATTATTAATTCTTGTAATCATTGCAGTGTGCGACGGATAACTGCTTAACTGAATTGTACAAAATTATTTCTTAGCTTTCAAGGCCTTTCGTGCCTCAGTCGGCTTTTTCTTTGGAAGTACGTTTTTCTTCTTACCTTCTACTATTTTGTCGTGCACGAGAAAGTTGTGCATGGTATCGGAACATTGTGCTCCGTTTTTCATCCAATGTTTTATCCTATCCCCATTCAAAGTCTTTACACCCATCTTTGGATTGTAACTGCCGAGTATTTCTAAAAAGCGTCCACTTTTTGTACTGTTTTTTGAGTCAGTCAAAACCACCCGAAAAGCCGGATCATTCTTGCGCCCTATTCTCTGAAGTCTTATTTTTAACATTTTTCTAGTGTAACACAGATTGCCAAAAAGGCAAATTATAAAGCTTATATCTAGTGAGGAAACAAAAAAGTGCCGTAGTGAGAGAAACTCACTACGGCGCCCAAGTTTTAAAATTATCTAAAAAAAATAATCCAGAGAATTATCATTACAACTAAAGCGATAATAAGTGGACTTGTTGCTATTAGGATTTCCCATATAAATTTGATAACCCTTTTTTCATTTTTTTACCTCCGCTTTAAAAATACCACACTAATAATTGTAAATAGACGAAAAAATAGCGTTGCTTGTGGGAATTCCCTACTAGTGCAACGCTATTATAAAAATAAAGTTTGGATTTTATGAAAAATCCAGTAGATAAAATTAAAGAAAATTACGCCAATTTTTGTTTTAGCAAACCAAGGATAAACCTCGGTCACAAACAAAAATAGAAACACAACTACAAAAAATAACGAAATCCAAGAATCAAATCCTCCCAAAGAGAAAGAGGATTCTTCGGACTCAACAGCCCAATCTTCGTCTTCATAGTCCATTTTTCTTCCTCCTTTTTAAACTTATGATGCAAAAAGAACTAAAACCGCCACAAATAGCACCAAACAAGTGGTTAGTGTCCCCGTGAACACCAACACAGGTATTGTTTTTTTCATATACTCACCTCTCAAAAAAATATATCACGTTTTTTGAAAAATTAAAAATTTTTCCTATTTTAGCTTTATTTTACATATCTAAAAAGTAAAAAGCATCGTTTACAGGAAGGCCTGCAAAACGATGCTTTTATTGATTTCTCATTTGTTTTTTAATGCAAAAGAGAAAGAAACAAAGAAGCAATTGATTGGATAATTTGGATTGTTTCATAAATAATCCAAATTATCATTGCTAAAAAAATTAAAAAGACTATCGCTGCCCATCCCAATGAAATTCCTTCATTGGTTTTTTCAGTTTTTTGCATTTTCGTACCTCCCACTGTAATTTAAAACATTAAAATAGCATTGTCAAATATAGGTGTTTTAGTAGGTTAAGAAGAAATTACTGATTTGCTTTTGTTAACTTAACAAAACCAGTATACTTATTAGCCCCCACATTAAAATCCCAAACTTTTGCTAGCTGAGTTAAGGGTTCCACAATTTCTGGTTTAACATAGTGGATTCTTACTTCGCCTTTTTGCTTTAATACTCGTGAAAATTCCTTAATTATTTTTTCTAAGTCATTTAAATCAGTTATCCAATAACCAACAAGACCTACTGATAGCAAAATATCAACTGATGAATCTCCGAATGGTAGTTCTTCTGCCATAGCCGCTACCGACATTTTCTTTGCTGGCTTTTCAGGAAATCTAAATAACTCTTGCCTATCTAATTTTTCAATCAATACCCTACTCTTCTCCGCTAGTTTATCTTTAAATGTAAATTTAAAGTCCCCTTTCCCGGCTAATTTCGGTTCGAGATTGATATATTTTATATTTCGATTTTTATCTCTTAACCCCTCGTTGATTAATGAATAAGGATTTTTATGAGTTAAACCACTTCCAACATCAACAATTGTCTTACCATTTAGATAATCAAGTAATTCGCTTTTTGTTTTAAATTCTGGAAATACGCGCTCTGTGTATTCTTCCAGAGTCCTGCCCGTACTAATAGTTTCCATAGACATATATACAATAATAACCCCTGCTAAAATCTATTGCAATTTTATGCTATATTTATAGGGTGAAAAAACAATTTACAAAAAAGACTTTGACGAAACAACGGGCTGCTAAAACCTCTCGCGTTGAAGGTCGTATTTCCATTTCTTCGAGAGGTACAGGCTATGTGGCTATTAGTGAAGACAAAAACAAGGGCAACGACCCGGAGGTTGATTTCAAACACCTTCACACTGCTCTCCATGGTGACACAGTAGAAATACTCCTTCATCCAAAAGGTCACGGACGTCAGACCGCCGAAGTAACCAAAATAATCTCTCGGGCAAAGATGAGCTTTGCTGGGGTGCTCGAACAAGAAAATAATCTATTGTTCTTGAAACCTGATGATACAAAAATGTACACCGATATTTTAGTCCCTAAAGAAAGCTTGAATAAAGCTAAAGTAGGGCAAAAAGTTTTTGTAGAAATAGTATCATGGAAAGATGCTCGTAAGGCCCCAGAAGGGCGCGTCGTAAAAATACTCGGAAAAGCTGGTGACAACAGTGCGGAAATGCATGCGATTGCCATGGAAAAAGGTTTTGATGCTGAGCTGCCGACCAAAGTTGAAAACGAAGCACGAGAAATTAAAAAACGCGGAATACAAGAAATTGATTATAAAGATAGGCGGGATTTTAGAAAAGTTCTCACTTTTACTATTGACCCTGCAGACGCAAAAGATTTCGATGACGCAATATCATTTCAAGAACTTGGAAAAGATGAGTATGAAGTGGGTATCCACATTGCTGATGTCTCGTATTATGTAACCCCAGGCAGCGCACTCGATCACGAAGCGAGTGGTCGTGGCACATCAGTGTACCTCGTCGACCGAACCATACCCATGCTTCCAGAGATATTGTCGAATGACTTATGTAGTCTCGTTCCAAACAAAGACAGACTTACTATGAGCGCTGTATTCATTATAGATAAAAATGCCCAGGTCAAAAGTGAGTGGTATGGACGCACGGTAATACATTCACAAAAACGGTTTACATATGAAGAAGCCGAAGTTTCCATAAAAAATACAAAATCTCCTCTGCATAAAGAACTCGCTATATTGAACGATATTGCTAAAAAATTAACAAAAGAAAGATTCAAAGAAGGAGCAATTTCACTCGAACAAGAAGAAGTAAAGTTTGTGCTCAATATGTACGGAGTTCCTATAGATATTATAAAAAAAGAACGTGGCAACTCAAATCGATTGATTGAAGAATTAATGCTCCTGGCAAACAAAAACGTCGCAAAGCGTATTACTGGGGATAAAAAAACTACCAAGAAACAAGAACATGTAGCTATCTATCGAGTGCATGATCTACCAAGTAAAGAAAAAATGGCAGACTTGGTACTTTTTCTAAAAAGCCTGGGGTATAAAGTGTCACTTGTCGACGGACTCATACCCACACATCAAATTAATACCTTGCTCGCAAGCCTCGCAGGTAAACCTGAGGCTGATGTAGTCCAACGTGCAGTCATCAAGTCAATGGCAAAGGCAATATATTCAACAAAAAATATCGGACACTATGGTCTCGCATTTCATTACTATACTCACTTCACTTCCCCTATTAGGCGTTACCCTGACATTATCGTACACCGACTTCTGCTCGATGCTTTAGCTCACAAGAAAGAAAAAGAAGGTAGTGTATATGAATTTGAAAAAATAGCTCGAGTAGCTTCTGAGCAAGAAAAACGTGCCACAGATGCTGAGCGCGCATCCATAAAATACAAACAAGTTGAATACATGAGTAAGCGTACGGGTGAAACGTTCGCGGGCATAATAAGCGGTATCACTGAATGGGGTATCTATGTAGAAGAAGTAGAAACAAAATGTGAAGGGCTTGTAAAAGTACGAGATATGAAAGACGATTTTTACGTGTTTAATGAAAAAGCTTTTGAGCTCGTCGGGCAAAAAAAGAAAAAAAGGTATCGCCTTGGTGACCGTGTGAAAATAAAAGTAGGACGAGTTGACCTAGAAAGAAAAACTATAGATTATATTCTAGCGTAGTACAGTAGAATCGAGATGAAAGAATTTTTAAGAACAAAAACTAAAATTATTGCGTGGACGATACTCTCGCTCTGTATCGGTGTTTTTTTGACTTCATCGACAATGGCGTTCCTGCGAGGACAAAAACTCGATCCTCTAGGCAACCAAGCGGCTGTAATCCAGCTCGTAGCTCCTCTAAAAGAAGTTACACATTCAAAGTATTATTATGTAAATAAAAATACTACCGTTCAACCAAAAATTTCTGCACAGTCGTATATAGTGGGTGATCTCAATACTGGTGAGGTAATACTTGCAAAATCACAAGACCAAAAATATCCAATAGCCTCCATGTCCAAACTCATGACGGCTCTTGTAACAAAAGAAATAAATACCCCTGACAACATAGCAACCGTAACAAATCGTGCCCTTTCGGCACTCGGTAAAAATGGAGGGTTGAGAACTGGGGAAAAAATAAAAACAACAGACCTCTTGTATCCCCTCCTCCTTGAGTCGAGCAACGACGCAGCTGAAGTACTCGCAGAGCATTTTGGACGTGATAATTTTATTTCCAGAATGAACCAAGTTGCCGAAAATCTAAAAATGTCTTCGACGCGCTTCCAGGACCCAAGTGGGCTTTCGAGCAACAATCAATCCACGGCATCCGACATGTTTCGACTCGTTGGATATTTGCGAACCAATAACAAAGACATACTCGACATCACCGGTAAAAGAAGTTTTGTAAACAAAAAACATAGTTGGTCCAATATTTCGCAATTTCTTGGCGATGATGGATATGTTGGAGGTAAAAGCGGATATACTGACGCAGCCAAGCAAACAGTGGTATCACTATTTAATTTGCCTCTCGGTCAAACAGGATTGCGTCCTATTGCTATCACCCTTCTTGGCAGCAAAGACCGAGAGCGAGACGTAGAAAATATAATAAAATACTTAAAAAAGCATATTTACTATGGAGGTGAAGCAGATGCGACTACTAATTGGGTAGCCGAAAAAATAAATATCCCTGACATTAGTGACCCCACCTTTGTTACCCTCACATTTGGAGGTGATATTATGCTTGACCGTGGAGTACGGAATTCAGTCGTCAAAAATTTTGGCAACGACTACTCAGCATTATTTGAAAAACTATCCGTACTCAAAAAGTCCGATATTGTATTCGCAAATCTAGAGGGTCCCGCATCAGACCAAGGCGCAGATCAAAAGAACTTATATTCTTTTAGAATGGATCCAGCAGTAGTCCCAGCGCTCGCTGGTGCCGGTATGACTATCGTGTCAGTAGCAAATAATCATGTCGGTGACTGGGGTCGCCTCGCATATGCTGACAGCCTCGCAACCTTAAAAGAAAACGAAATTTTATACACAGGTGGAGGCAACGATGCTGTAGATGCAGAAACTCCTACAATTATAGAGAAATACGGCATGAAAATCGGCTTCCTCGGATTTTCAGATGTCGGACCAAACTCTATGCAAGCAACAGCCGATCAAGCTGGTCTCCTTCTTGCGAGCAACCCACGATTTGACGAAATCATCCAAAACGCTTCAAGGCAGGTTGACCACCTCGTTGTATCATTTCATTTTGGTGATGAATACAAGACGAAACACAATGCTCGTCAAGAATACCTCGCGCATAGGGCTGTTGATAATGGCGCTAAACTTGTAATCGGAGCACATCCACACGTGATACAAGACACCGAAGTCTATAAACAAAGCTACATAGCCTACTCGCTTGGTAATTTTATTTTTGATCAAGGCTTCAGCGTAAACACCATGCAAGGCATGCTTCTTAATATAAAATTAAATAAAGACGGCAGTATGACTACTCGTAAAGATATTGTAAAATTAAATAAAGCTTTTCAGCCTGACCAAGTCATAAAAGGAAAAGAAGAAAAAGTAAAATTTCAAGAAATACCTAAAATACCCTAGTATCCCGCTTTAGCAAGCAAGTCTTTCAATAGATGAATTGGCATCCCAGAGATGCTTTCTTCTGTACCTTCAATTTTGTGAATGTAAGGCTGCATGATCGGATGTTGAATACCAAAACCTCCCGCACGTTCGAGAGGACTACCCTCTTTGATAAATTCTTCAATCATGAGCCCAGTAAATGGCTTAAAAAATACCTTCGCAATATCAACTCCTTCAAAACGTTCTTTTGTTTGGGTGTTGGTCACCACGATAGCGCACACTGTCTCGGGATTAAGACCGTTACTATATTTTTGAAGCATTTCTCGAGCTTCTTCTTTGGACTCTGGTTTTTCGTAAAGCTTACCCTCTCCTACCACAACAATATCGGAAGTTATTATGAGAGCGGGCTCTGTGACCAGAGGCAATACTGCATCTGCTTTAGCACGAGCAAGAATAAGGGGGCGTTCATAAGGGTTATTTGTTTTAATAGCCTTTTCATCCACATGAGGTATAACAACATCGAACGTATACCCTGCATTTTCAAGGAGTTTTTTTCGATATCGTGACGAAGAACCAAGTATTAATTTCATGTAGTTTATTATACCAAATTAGAGAAAAACAACATCTATCCCAATAAAATTTTATCCCCTCCTTCTTTGTTTTTGTTTTCAAGAAAAAATAAAGCGAGTTTTAGTTTTTCAACCATCGTGTCAAAAGTCGCTTGAGATACATACCTATAATTGCCTTCCTGGTCGTTTGTGCTCATTTGCTTACCAAAGCAAAATTCTGCTACCCCTCTTTTACCGTCTAATCCTCTAAATATAGATTTTCCTTTTATATTTTCAATAACACCATAGTTGGGGAAATTTTCTGGAGCGTTTTTTTCTGAATAATTATCATTATTTTCTTGTATTTCATTTAATTCTTTTAAAAGAGCGTGATACTCTTTATACGCGGCAAACTGTCTATCTTCTATTTTTGGTAAAGTTTCTTTTGGCATAAGTATTTATTTTGCAATCTGGGTCGCTTCTTCAAATTTCACTGACAATAGCTTCGAGGCTCCGTCGGCTCCGACTGTCACTCCGTACAACACTCCAGCTCGCGACATTGTTTCCCTATTGTGAGTCACAACGACAAGCTGAGAATGCTTGGAAAGTTTTTCCAACATGTCACCATATTTGCGAGAATTCGCTTCGTCGAGTGCAGCATCTGTTTCATCGAGAACAAGGAAAGGTGGTGGATTCACCTGTGACATGGCAAATAAAATCGCTATAGATGTGAGCGACCTTTCTCCCCCCGACAATGCATGCAATTCTCGTACCTTTTTATGTGGAAGTGATACACTTATTTCGATACCTTGCTCCGGCACTTCATTTTCTTCAAGATCCTCAATATCATCTTCTCCGTCAAATTCATCACTTACTTTTTTCTTTTTCTTTTGCGGAGTTACGACTGACAAGGCTCCATGTCCTCCCCCAAACATAAGAGAGAAAAACTCTTGAAACGCTACATTTATTTTACTTACACCCTCCTTGAATTCCACATCAATTTTTTCCTTCAGGTCGGCGATAAGTGCTTGTAGCGATTCGATGCTTTTTTCTAGGTCAACGAGTTCTGTTACTAAAAATGCATCTCGTTCAGTGACTTCGTTATATTCTTTCATTATGTCAGCCCCATTGCCGAGACCAGCGTCTTCAAGCTTAATTTTAATACGTTCAATTTTACGCTTGAGTTCTCCGTCCTCAGGCATTTCTTCGTTCTCGGGTGCGTGTTGTTTGTACAACAATATTTCCTGCCCAATCAATGCCACCCCTTCTTTTATTTCGTTTTCAAAAGCTTCGAGTCTGTTTCTTAAAGTTGTTTCTTTTATGTAAGCGAGTTCTAAGGCTGAGGCAAGTTCTTGCTGTCTCACTTTCCAGGTAAACTTTTCGCGTTCGAGGTCACGAAGTACTTCTAATTCTTGATCTATTTCTCTTCGAAGCTCTCGCGCAAAATCAGTAATTTTTTGCTCCTCTCTCTCGATTTTTTCCATCTCAATGAGAATTTCCTGCCGATTTTTCTTTAATTCTACCGTGTCACTAAATGTATCCTTGAGTTCTTTGTTTTTGTTAAATCTATCTAAGATAATTTTTATTCTTTCAAGAATAGGTCGAATTTCTGAAATATGCTCTTTTGAAATTGCCTCATCTATAGAGCCATGGACTTCATTTAAAATACTTTTTACCTCAACGGGCGACATCACTATAGCTTCGGGCGCCTCACGTTGGCGATGTTCCTCCATTTCGATCATACCTTCGATGCGTCCGATTTTGCGCTCCATTTCATTTTTTATACTTCGAACCTCATTTATTTTTTTCTCTTGTGTGCGGAGTTCATCTATTTTTTTGCTTCCTTGTATATTACCCTCTGCTTCTGCTCCAGCGATTTTATCGTTTACAATTTTTAGCTCCTTCGAAATAACTTCTTTTTCCTGGTCAAGTTTTGATTTTTCCTCTTCGAGGTAGGTACTTTCGTATTTTAAATATCTTCGATATAGTCCCGCGAGCTCGAGCTGCATATCGCGAGCCTTCTCTATTTTTTCAACCTGACGTTTCAAAAAGTTTAAATGTGGTGCGTTTTCACGGCGAAGCATGCTCACCTCTTTCATGTTTTCATTTGTTCGTTCGAGTTTACGCTCTGAGTCTTTTATTCGATATTGATACACCTTGAGTCCGAGTGCATCCTCCACCATCTCACGGCGTTCTTTTGGATTTGCGTTCAATATCCTGTCCGCTTCACCTTGAGAAATAATGTGATGCCCGGAGGAACCAATATTTACTGAAGCAAGAAGATTGTGAATATCTTTCAGCCGTACGTCTGAGCCATTTAATATATATTTATTTAGCCCATCAGGAAAAACTTGTCGAGCAACACTTATGGTGTCGTAGTTGAGATCAATGTTTTCACCATTGTCGTTGGTTACTTTAAAAACTTTGTCACTATTGTTAAAATGTACGGTCACAGTAGCACGAGTGCCTTTTGATAGATTTTTTGATCCTTTAAAAATCAGGTCGGTACCTGATTTTCCGCGCATGGACTTCATTGATTGCTCGCCGAGTACATAGCGGAATGATTCCACCACGTTTGATTTACCCGAGCCATTCGGTCCGACGATACAAACGATAGGGCTTTCAAACTCTAAAACACTCTTGTGGGCAAAAGATTTGAATCCGTTTATTTCAAGAGTTTTTAATCGCATACCGTAGTATTATAGCATTTAATCAAGCCAGTTTTTTGCTTTTAACGCTGCTTCGGCTGCTTTTACTTCAGCTTCCTGTTTAGATTTACCGCTTCCTTCGGCTATTTTATTACCACCAAAAAATATCCCTACGGTAAAATGCTTGTCGTGATCCGGTCCGGATTCACTCATTACTTTATATTGCGGTGTAACTGATACGAACTCCTGAGCTTTTTCTTGTACCAAACTTTTTGCATCGCGCCATAATTTTTTCCTTACTATCTCGTCAGTTTTTGGAAGCAAATTTTCTTTCAAGAACACATTGACGGCCTCGTATCCTTGATCCAGGTACAAAGCTCCGATGTACGCTTCATATGTATTGGCGAGTATGTACTGCCTCGCCTTGCCATGATCCTTGGCTTCACCTTTTGAAAGGAGTAGAAAATCATTCATTCCAGCATTTTTTGCTACTTCAGATATAATAATAGCATTCACGAGCGCTGAACGGATCGAAGTGAGTTCCCCTTCAGTGTAGCTAGGATATTTTTTATATAAAAAGTCAGTCACGATAAGTTCGAGCACCGCATCACCCAAAAATTCGAGTCGTTCATTGTGTGAAAGCTTGGTTCCTGTATTTTCATTTATGTATGACCTGTGAATAAAAGCTTGTTTGAGTAAATCTTTATCTTTAAAAAATACTTTTGTTTTTTCTTCGAAATCTGAAAAATTTATCATTTTTTTGTAATTATTTGGAATTTATAATCTTTACAGCCTTTTCAATGATTGGGATCATGTCACCATACATCCGAAGTTCAGCTATTGCCGAGAGTGGAAACCATCTCGCCCCATCGAGTCCGCCGGACTTTTCAAGTTCGAGCTCTTTGTAATCGCTTTTTGCAAGGAAGTAGGTAACTCGTTTCAATGTCTTTCCTTTTTCAGGATGTGAAGCGACGTATTCATTTGCACCCAACTTCTCTTCGAGGGTTATGTCTAAACCTATTTCTTTTTTGAGTGCTCGCTTAGTGCCCTCCTCGACACTTTCTCCTTCTTCCATTTTTCCTTTCGATAGAGTCCAGTAGCCGAATACATCATGAACAAGAGCAAACACTGTATCATTATCTTTTTGGGAATATACGATCGCCCCGCCGAGTTCTTCCACTTGTAATGTACTTATATCTACGGGTTCATCAGATTTTTTACCACGTGCCTTACTTTTTTGTTCCTTACCCGGCTCACCTATTTCTTTATAGACTGCACCGAGCACTCCATTTACGAACTTGCTCGAATTTTCGCCACCAAATGTTTTTGCGAGCTCAATAGCTTCATTGATAGCTACCTTCGGAGGCACTTGGGACCTGTCGCCAAACAGGAGTTCCTGCAACCCAATACGCAAGATGTTACGGTCAACAATAGATATTTTATCGATAGGCCAGTCAGGTGCTGCTTTCTCTATTATTTCATCAATCACTTTATGATTTTTCAATATATCATTCATGAGTGAAAACACGAACACATCATCCTCAAGGCCAGGACCAAATTCTTTTAAATTTCTTTTAAGGCCTTCTTTTATCTCTTCGCCCACAGTTCCACTTTCTTTTTTTTCAATCGGCAAGAAATCCCACTCAAAAAGTGTTTGAAGTACTATTGATCTTGAAAGGTGCCTATTTGCCATTTTGTGTGGCGTTAGGTTTTAAGTTCTCCGCTTTAGTACATAACTAAAGCCTAGTGCTCAGAGCCTACTCGCTTTGCTTGTTATTTAGCTGCTGCTGTTTTAGCCTTAGCTTTCTTTTGTTTCTTCTCTACTTTTTTTACCAAGTCTAAAACTTTTTTACCACGGTAATATCCACAAGTCGGGCACACAGTGTGACGTCGCTTTAAAGCCGTGCAGTTTGTACATTTAGTAAAACTCGTACTCACCAAAGCGTGGTGAGAACGGCGGTTTTTCGTATGCGATTTTGTATGTCTCATTCGTACTACCATAATGTGTTCTATACTAGCATATATAAGTAAAAAAGCAACAAAGGAAATTTTGAGAAAAGAAATAAAAAGTGATAGTATTGAGTTTATGGACAAAAACGACAAACTGGAGCATCTAAGGCATACACTGGCTCACCTATTAGCAGCGGCTGTGGGAGAAATATATAAATTTGATAAAATCAAACTCACTCTTGGGCCTGCTATTGAAAATGGCTTCTACTACGACATAGATTTCTGTGGAGAAAAAGTCGCAGATACAGACCTAAAGAAAATTGAAGATCGAATGAGAAAAATCCTCCCAAAATGGACAGAATTCACACACAAAGAAATCAGCAAGGATGAAGCACTCGACTTTTTCAAAAATGAATACAAGCAAGGGCTAATAAATGAAATCGCAGAGCGCGGAGAAAAAATAACCACATACACTTGTGGAGGTTTTACTGACCTGTGTCGCGGAGGACACCTCGAGCATCCTGCGACAGAAATCGACCCTATGTCTTTCAAACTCGATCGTGTAGCTGGTGCCTACTGGCGAGGAGATGAGAAAAATAAAATGCTTACCCGTATCTACGGACTCGCTTTTGAAACAAAAAGTGAACTTGATGCGTATATAGCGCAACGCGAAGAAGCGGAAAAAAGAGATCATCGAAAGCTGGGACAGCAGTTGAATTTATTTACTCTTTCTGAGCAAGTAGGAAAAGGCTTACCTTTATTCACACCAAAAGGTGCATTACTAAGAGAACTCCTGAATGAATACTCTCAGTCTCTGCGGTCTCTAAAAGGTTGGCAAAAAGTATGGAGCCCTCATATTACTAAAAACGATTTATACAAGACATCAGGACATTGGGATAAATTTGGCGGTGAATTATTTTTAGTAAAAAGTCAGGAAACATCTGATGAATTAGTTATGAAACCTATGAATTGTCCACATCATCAACAGATCTATGCGAGTTCACCGCATAGCTACAAAGAACTTCCTATTAAATATATGGAAACAACAACTGTATATAGAGATGAAAAAGCTGGAGAACTCTTAGGACTTTCTCGTGTTCGATGCATTACCCAAGACGATAGTCATACATTTTGCACGCCTGATCAAATTGAAGAAATATATGCGCAACTGATTGAGGTTACTAAAATATTCTATGAAGTTATTGGCATGAAAATCCGTGCACGACTTTCTTTTAGAGACCCAAAAACCCCAGAAAAATATTTAGGAGAACCAGAATTATGGGAAAAAGCTCAAGGAATTATATTAGACATGGCCAAAAAGCATAACCTTGATTATTTTGAAGCTCCTGGGGAAGCGGCCTTTTATGGTCCAAAAATAGATTTCATGGCTATAGATGCCCTCGGTAGACAATGGCAGCTTGCTACCCCCCAACTGGATTTTGTGCAACCAAAACGTTTCGGTTTAACATATACAGATAGCGATGGTAAACCGCAAACACCTGTGATGATCCACTTTGCTCTGATGGGTTCTATAGAAAGATTTTTGTCCGTGTATATAGAACATACTGCAGGAATATTCCCTCTCTGGCTCTCCCCTGTGCAAGTGAAAATCATACCAGTACGTGAAAATCACAACGAGTATGCACGGAAAGTTTTTGAAATATTAAAGGAAAATAATATTCGTGCCGAATTTGATGATGGCGATGAAAACCTCGGCAAAAAAGTTCGTGATGCAAAAAATAATAAAATCCCGTATTGGATAGTCATCGGTGATAAAGAAATAGAAACTGAAACTATCAGTGTTGGAATGAGAGACATGAAGATGGAAGGATCGCTGGTACCTTCAAAACTTGATGAGTGGATTGATTTATGGAAAGAAGAAATTAAGAATAAGAAATAAAATGGAAGGAATTAATAAAACTAACGAACAATTTAATAATTCCGAAGAAGATAATATAAAAAAACTTCAGGAAAAAATCTTACAGAGTGAGACTTTTATAAAACAATTATGTTATAGAATTTTGTATAAAGAGAATAGAACAGAAATGGCGGAAGAACTTACAAATATAGCACTTTATAAAGCTTACAGAAATGCAGACAAACTAAAAAAGGAGAAAGGAGAAGATATAAACGGATGGCTAACAACTATTACTAAAAATGTTATAACGGATTACTTTCGTAGAATTCAATCAGATCCTATTGGAATTAAATCAAAGAAAGCAGCTAATATAGATGATTTATACTACCTTGAAGATAAAAACCTTAATCCAGAAGAACTTTTATTAAAGAAAGAAAAAAGCGCAATCCTATTAAAGACTTTTGAAGGTTTACCTGAAAAATATCAAATGCCTCTTATGTTAAGAAGTGAAGGGATGAGTTATGAAGAAATAGCAAAGAAACTAAACATGAATTTAAATACTGTTAAAAGCAGTATTTCTAGAGGTCGCGAAGAATTAAGAAAACGTTTAGAAAATTAAAAATAAAAAATAATCTATGAAAAAAACATTATATAAAAGCGATACAAATAAAGTATTCTTTGGAGTAATCGGCGGAATAGGTGAATATTACGACACAGACCCAACGGTATTAAGATTGGCTTATATACTATTAGCTATACTGACAGCATTCTTCCCTGCTCTGGTTGGTTATCTTATTGCTGCAATAATTGTACCGAGAAGACCTGCCCAACAAGTTTAATATTTATTGATAAAATGAAATCAAAAAGTATATTTGTCATCGCAGTTTTATTACCAAATGTAATTGATCACATAGTTACATTGCTTGGGCAACCGTCAGAATACTGGCAAAATTACGCTAAGTCCAACGAAGCTGCTTTGATTACACTACTCGGGCACGGACCAATAATTTTTATCATAGGATCCATTGTGTATATAAGCATCTTGGCTTTCTTATTATTCAAACTTCCAAGTAAATATTCTTTGCCTTTAGGCATTTTTGCATTTGTAGGTCATGCTTGGGGAAGCGCTAGTTGGATTCCGGGTATATTATACTCACACAATATCAATGCAAATGAATGGGTTGTCTCTTTAGTTTATTTTTTAGTACTGTCAATATTCCTAAGTCTCGGTATTGGAAAATGGGCTGGAGATAGTTTTAAAGAAATATAAATTAAGGAAGATTTGCTGTAAAAAATTTTATAAGAAATTAAAAGTAAAAATAAATTATGGAAGGATTTAATAGAAACAAACAAAAGACTGAAACATCAAAAGATAAGGATCTGGAAAAAATAAAAGCACAAATTTTAACGGAAGGAACTTTTATACTTAAAATATGTAACAAAATGCTTGGTGGCACAAATAAAATTTCTGCAGCGGAAGATCTTGCGAATGAGTCACTTTTTAAAGCTTATACAAGTGCAACAAATTATGATCAAAATAAATCAAACTTACATACTTGGCTAGCAAGCATAGCAAGACACACTGTTGTTGACTATCTTAGAAAAGCTAACAGAGATCTTGTCGGAAGAGGTACAGAAAATATAGAAGATCACTTTGATATTGCTGAGAAAGGACAAAGTGCTGAAGATCTCATAATAGAAAAAGAAAGAAAGGAAATTTTCATGGAAGCATTTAAAAAATTGCCCGAAAATTACCAAGAAGCCCTTACAAGAGACTTCCGGGGATTATCACCTAGAGAATCAGCAACAGAACTGAACATTCCAGAATCAACAGCAAAAACGTGGGTGTCTCGAGGAAGAAGAGAGTTGGCAAAGTTTTTGGGTCAGGATCCTAAGAATCTTAAAATAATAAGATCGAGAAAAGGTGAAATTATATAGTTTTAGTTTTAAAAGTAGACTAAATAATAAATTAGATATCGATCTCAGCGAGTTTCGCATTGGACTGAATAAATGATTTACGAGGAGGAACTTCGGAGCCCATGAGTACGTCGAATATTTTATTTGCTTCTTCGGCGTCCTCAATGTTCACTTGTTTGAGCACTCTATTTGCCGGATCCATAGTTGTTTCCCAAAGTTCTTCGGGGTTCATTTCTCCGAGACCTTTGAAGCGTTGTATGTGGAACTTGTTCCCGCCTGCACCAGCTATGCTGGAAGCATTGCGGGCAGGTGATTTTTCGTCTTCAAGGATCTCTTCTTGTGTGGGTTCTTCTACCTCCTCTATTTCTGCAACCTCGGCACCCTTACCGACTATTTTTTCCTTTTCTGCGTCAGTGTAAGCGTAAAAAATTTGTTTACCTTTTTTTATTTTATAAAGTGGTGGTTGAGCGATGTACACATATCCCGCGTCAATAACTTGTCGGAAATATCGATAAAAAAGAGTGAGGAGGAGTGTACGAATGTGTGAGCCATCCACATCAGCATCAGTAGCTATGATCATTTTATGATAACGCATTTTTTCGATATCGAAAGTGTCCCCGATCGATGTACCCATAGCAATAACGAGTGACTTTACTTCTTTGGAAGCAAGCATCTTGTCGATACGAGCACGTTCTACGTTTAATATTTTTCCCCGAAGTGGCAGTATGGCCTGCGTGCGGCGGTCGCGCCCTTGTTTGGCGCTACCCCCTGCCGAATCTCCCTCCACGATGAATAGCTCTGATTCAGCCGCCGATTTACTTTGGCAATCAGCGAGCTTGCCCGGTAAAGTCATACCTTCGAGTGCTCCTTTACGAAGCACGGAGTCTTTGGCTGCCTTGGCTGCCTTACGGGCCTTGAGGGCCAAAATTGACTTGTTGATGATGAATTTAGCATCATCCGGATTCTCTTCTAGGAAAGCCGTAAAAGCCTCACCGAACACGGTCGCAGTCGCCCCTTGAGCCTCCATAGACCCAAGCTTCCCTTTTGTCTGCCCCTCGAATTGAATTTCGGGAAGTTTTACTGATATGACCGCGGTGAGCCCCTCGAGCACATCATCGCCAGTAAAGCCGCCTTCGGCTTCCTTGAGCATTTCATTTTTCTTGCAGTAGGTGTTTACCGTTCGAGTAAGTGCGGTTTTAAAACCAGTCACATGTGTACCCCCTTCTCGAGTGTAAATATTATTCGCAAATGGAATAATGCGGTCCACAATATCGTCCACGTACTGGAGAGCTATTTCTACACCGACATCATCAATCTCTTTGTTAACATAAAATATATTTTTCTGAATTGGCTTTTGAAGTTTGTTGTAATATTTTACAAGTGATATAAGTCCGCCTTCAAAATAGAAAGAATGATCGGGTACATTTAATGCCGAGCCTTTCAACCAATAATTTTTCTCGAGTACCTGTTCGAGTTCTTCTGGATTCGCCTCGCGTGCATCAATAACAGTAATCAAAAGTTCCTTGACGAGATACGCTTGCTGACGAAGATGGTTGATGATTTTATGATAATCATACGCAGTCCCTTCTTTGAATATAGTGCCGTCGGGCTGGAACAAGATAATGGTTCCATGTTCTTTTGATTTCCCTATTTGCCTTACTTTACCTTGGGGTTTACCGATCTTGTATTCTTGCATATGAATGCCTCCATCTTGATGCACGATAGCTTTTGCATGCACTGACAAAGCATTCACAACTGAAGCACCCACTCCGTGCAACCCAGAGGAAACTTTGTAAGCATTGTTGTCGAATTTTCCGCCGGCGTGAAGTACCGTCATGACTGTTTCAAGCGCGGATACTTTTGTTTTCGGGTGAATGCCCACGGGGATACCATTCCCATCATCAGCGACACGAATATAATCATTTGGAAGTAGGGCTACTTCGATACGTGAACATCGTCCTGCCATTGCCTCATCGCGAGAGTTATCGAAAATTTCCCATACGAGATGGTGCAACCCTTCTGGCCCGGTGGTGCCGATATACATGCCGGGGCGGCGGCGTACAGGTTCGAGGCCCTCTAGTACAGAAATGTCAGAAGCCCCGTAAACATGGGCTTTTTTAGTGTCTTTGTCGTCTTTTTCTTTTGCCATAATTATGTGTATTATAGCACCCTGTAGTGAATTTTCCTAATGAATAAATTCGCAAATTATCCTTAATTTGCCTTAGCAAAATCTACTACAGGGTAGCAGAAATATTATCTATTTACTAGTGAAAACCACGCTTAAATTTGAGAGTTTTATGTATAAAATAAGAATTGGGGCTAAGTGTAAAACACCGCCCCAAAATTATTCCCTTATTCGATTTTTCTCTTTTTTGATTTTTTGCTTCTTACCCAGTAGCGCCTCTCACAAAACGAGAGTTGTTGGATCGAAGATCGCCTCGGTGACGTTTCGGTTTTTTCTCTTTTTCTTGTGTTTCCACAATTACAGGAAAGTTGTTACGTAAGTCATCAACTTTTGCATCAGTTGATGAATAGAATTCCCGAATTTTAGGCTTTAAATCACCGGGGGTGTCGCGAAAGCGGTCCCAGTCTTCTAAAGTTTTTTCAAAGTCGGAGTCATCAGATAAGTTATTTTTTTGCATTTTTCTCCTCCGAGAAAGTCCCATATTTTCCAATATGGGTAAACTTGGTTGTAAATAAACCAAGGGTGCCAAAGAACGAAGGGTTTAAAAATCAAAACCCTCATAAAAAGAACACCAGACTTCTTCGTTAGAAGGCTGGTGTTTGGGTTGTAAGTTTTTGAGAGTTTTTACAGCGCAAATATCAGCCTTCTAAGGGTTGAAGGACAAATGAGTTGCTTAAAGAAATAATTTTTCCTTACCTGTAATGTCATATTTTTATATTATCATGTATCAAATATATGTAAAGCCTACTGTGGATAAGTAGAAGTAGAAAAAGCTGAAGCGTTTTGTTGCGCTTCAGCTTTTAACCTTGATTGATTTTCCTTCCCTTGTTCGATTTTGCCCCTATAAAATAGGAGCACCCCACTTTTCATAGGCTCCGCTAGAGCCTTCAGAATAGTGATGATATTCTTCCGATTTTTTTTCTTTAGGCTTCGGAGCCTCGTTTGGCTGCGGGGGTTTTGAATCCCTCGCTTTTTTTTGACCTTCTTGAGACATTATGTAACTCTCCTTGGTGCAGAAAAATTAGCCCTTTTTTTTTCGTAACGAGAATCATATCCTGAGGGAAAACTTTCTTCCTCTCCGAGATTATTCTCTTTCCCACCAGCTCCTCTCTTTACCTCTTCGTACTCCTTATATTTACGAAGATCTTCTTCTTCATACCTATCTTTCAAAAAACACCTCCAGAAAACAAAATAATTAAGAACTAATACAAATAAAATAGGCCTTCGGTTGAAGGTCTTAATTTCCTTACGGAGCAAGGAAATTAGCTTTTATTTGCTTACCTATCTATTATAACATATAGAAAATATATGTAAAGCGGTTACTTATTTATCGAACTTCCCAGCCTTTTTCCTTTATTTTATTGGATATTTGAGCAATTACTTCATTTACCTCTGTGTCAGTCAGAGTACGCTCATACGACTGGAAAACCAGCCTAAACGCATACGAAATCTTGCCATCTTTCTTGAATTCATCAAAAAGCTCTGGGCCTCGGACAATAAGTGGGGAGGAAACACTTTTTATGATCTCGAGCACTTCCCCACTCGAGACTCCCTCAGGCCCGCCTGCACTAGCTATGCTAGAGGCATTGCGGGCAGGTACCCATAGCGCTACATCGCGCGCGATAAATGGAAACAATGACCACATGTTGAATTTTTCAGAAGCCGAGCCTGTGTGCTTTTGCTCATGGTCTGGCCGGGGTTGGGCCCCCGGGGAACCGAGGACCTGAGTAAAAGCATCAGGCTCGGCTTTGCAGTATTCCTCTAAGGTCATTTCTTTTACTTCTTTTTTATTGGCGTAGCACACTCGCATTTCTTCCCCGCCTGCACTAGCTATGCTAGAGACATTGCGGGCAGGCTTGTCTTTCAAAAACACAGTGCCGATTTCAAAAATTTTCACATCACTCAATCCTAAAAATGGAGCATTTAGTTTATTTAACTTCAAACTTTCCTTTATACCATCGCTCAAATTTGTCCTCAGGAATTTTTTATCAGAAGCACTTTGCATCACTTCCACTTCCCCTTTGTCGCAAAATACATACGTCATGACTTCGCTATAGCCATCCTCTATTAATTTAGCTCTGGCAGCTCTAATTTTGGCATATGTTTCATTCCCGCCTGCACTAGCTATGCTAGAGGCATTGCGGGCAGGTACTTTTGGTATTGTTCCCAGTATTCGATCATATCCTAAAATTCTCCCCATCTCTTCAGCCATGTCTTCTTCGATGTTTAGGTCGAGGCGCATAGGAGGCACAACGATTTCAAATTCATCGCCCTCATTCTTGTATCCAATTTTATATCTCTCCAAAATATTTCCTACTTCAATCACAGAAACCTCGAGCCCTAAAATCTTTGATATTTTTGCAAGTGAAAATTTAAGTTTTTGCTCCTTTTGTTTTTGTGGATAGGTATCTACAATTTCCTCAAAGGTTGCTTCAGGGCACATCTCGGCTATAAGAGCCGAGAGCTCCATCATCGCAAATGGTGCAAGCTCTGGTGATAAATCATTTTCAAAACGTTTTCTTGCATCTGTAACGATATTCAAAGCCTGCCCAGTTTTCCTTGCAAAGACTGGGTCAAAATTATCTGCTTCTAAGATAAGGTCAGTTGTGCTCGTAGTTATCTCTGCGTGTTTGCCCCCTTTTATACCAGTATCGAGTATATTTCCTGCTCCATCACATATAGCTATCATTCCTTCTTTCAATTCTTTTTCTTCTCCAGTAAGCAAAGTCACTTTTTCTCCAGCCTTTGCATCTCGAATATTTAGCTCCACACCTTCAACTTTGTTTAAATCAAAAGCATGTGTCGGCTGCCCGCAATCAAACATGGTTATATTTGTAGCGTCTACTATGTTGTTTATGCTTCTCTGTCCTATTGATGCGAGATGCTTCACCACCCATTCTGGTGAGGGTCCGACTTTTACATTACGAACTATTCTGCCCACATGTCTGCGGTCTTTATTTGTTAAAATATTTATTTTTAAATTTGTGGGTTTGGATTCGGGGATTTTGTATTTTGGCGTTGCCCGCCCGGATGAATCTCCGTTCGGACGGGGATCTACAAAATTTATATTTAAAAGTGAAGCAAGCTCCCGAGCTATTCCTTGATGCGAAAGTAGATCATGTGCGCGATCTGGTAAGATTTTTAAATCAAGCACAACATCTCCATTGGGCAAATTTTCTAGACCGTCTACTTCACACACATGGAATGTCAAAATATCTACAAGTTTTTCTGCATCGGGTGCATCGGGAATATACCATTTGAGCCAATTATAAGAAATTTTCATGCTGATATTTTAGTTGAATTGATTAAGGCGTAAATCTCCTTGATAAGAAAGTCGCACATCTGGAATTTCATACTTTAAAAGCATAATTCTATCTATTCCCATCCCGAACGCAAAACCACTGAATTTCTTTGGGTCTATTCCCCCGTTTTCTAAAACTTTTGGATGAACCATACCTGCACCTAATATTTCTATCCATTTTTTACCCGTCCATACATCAATCTCAAATCCCGGTTCCACGAAAGGAAAAAAACTGGGACGCAGCCTTATATCTGCACTGTCACCAAAAAATCTTTTTAAAAATTCAAGTAAAATACCTTTTAAATGTGACACAGAAAGACCTTCCGCAACTACTAATCCTTCCATATAATTATATTGCATCTCGTGTGTAGAATCAGTAGCTTCGTTTCGAAAGACCTTGCCAGGAGAAATCATCTTGAATGGAGGTTTATTATTTTTCATATACGGTACTTGCATTGAACTAATATGGGTTCTCAATACTTTTCCTGGTGAATCTTTTAACCAAAAAGTGTCTTGCATGTCTCGAGCAGGATGATCTTTTGGAACATTCAAGGAATCAAAGTTGTCATACTCAGTTGCAATTTCTGGACCTAGGGCAATTTCAAAACCAAGATCAATAAAAATATCAACAAGCTGGCTTGTTACTATTGAAAGCGGATGCATTGTTCCCTTTTTATTTTCTTCTTTCATTAATTATGGTGTGCCTGGTGAATTTCTCCATTTTTTGATAATCTATATTCAAAATTTTTTCCGTTTATGTGTACGTTAAAAATACCGCCGTGTCCTGAATTGTGAGCATTGTGAAATAGTTGTTCTCGCATAGTCTCACTCATCCCTTTTATTGCAGCATACGCATGAGGATGATGGTCTTGATTAATCTCATGCTCTCCAATTTTTAATTTTACCTCCTTTTCGTCTGACATAATATTATTTAATATTTAATTATTAATAAGAATTTTAATTTAATTAGCGTCGTGTTCTTTTTCTAAGATTATACTCCCCTTCGCTCGCATCATATTCTAAAGTCATATTATGCTCTATACTACTATCCCCAGGCTTGTCTGGTGTCTCAAATCGTGAGTATTTATCTCTCTCTGCAGTTTTAAAATAATTTTTAGCTTCACTACTATCTAATCTTTGTAAATACTTAACAGCGTACTTTGTTGAGTCGCTGCTTTCATCATATTTTACTTTTTTACCATGTATTTCTATTTCTGCCATATAATAAAAATATAAACTTATAATACATAACTATACCAAATTCACCTCGAGGGGGCTAATTTTTCGTCCGTGTCTTGAAAGCACGCATCCACCTATGCAAAAAGCCCCGCCTGCACTAGCTATGCTAGAAGCATTGCGGGCAGGTTTACCTTCATTTTTTAAACATTTCTCACAACAAATGAAATGCCTGTGGCACACTGGATTTGAACAATTTACGTAATTTTCTGATGGCTCTTTGCAGGCATCGCATTTGCCGACTATTTTATGCTTTGCATCATCTGTGTAAAAACCCATAGCTACTCGTCCATCAAACACATAGAGCTTACCCTTGAAGTCTTCATTTGGGTAGCGTTCCATGTAGCTGACAATGCCGCCGTCGAGCTGATACACATCTGTAAATCCTTGAGTGATCAAAAATCCGGATGCTTTTTCACAACGTACTCCGCCGGTACACACAGTAAGCACGGTTTTATTTTTTAAATGTTTTATCTGCTCGACAACTTTTGGTAAATCACGAAAATTTTCGATCGGCGGTAAAATGGAACCTTCAAAATGCCCTATCTTGTGTTCGTAGGCATTTCGCATATCAACTATATAAAATTCTTTTTTGTTTTGTATCCACTCGTGCAGCTCTTTTGGTTTCAAATGTATGCCAGTGATTTCATTTGGGTCGATATCACACGTACCTAAATTGAGCGACACAATTTCGTTGCGAACTTTTACGGAAAGTTTTGGAAAGGCATTCCCTGTACCATCGCTCAATTTAAAATGGATATCTTTAAATTTAGAGTTCTTTTGTAGTTCTTTTATATACTGCCTTATATTTTCCTTCGTACCCTCATAGGTTGCATTAATTCCTTCGCTTGCAACGATACACCTACCTGTCATTCCGAGCCGCATGCATAATTCCTTTTGCCACATCTTAACTGCCTCTGGGTCATCGAGATGCACATATTTATAAAAAAGAATTATTTGATATTGCTCAGTTGTCATAAAACTATCTTAGCGGCAAAAAGGCAAAATTACAAGCAAAAAATATTGTGCTATAGTTTAGGAATGAAAAAGATAGACTGGTTTTTAATCATTATAATCATAATTCTGGCTTCTATAGGTTTTTATCTCGGCTGGCTCGACAATGGACCGAGGAGTTTCTAAATAATCCTCTTCGCAAGAGCGCAATATTCACATTCATCTTTGCCGCTTCCCCAGGATTTATAATGGCACTCTAGGTTTGCCCATTTTCCATTTTCCAAATTCTCCACATAGTCTCCAATATCTTTTTTTAATAAATCTATTTTTTCACTTTCTATAAACGTAGAGTACATAGAATTTTTATCTTTAGGATCTACTTCTAAGAAAAGAAGTTTAGATAGAAAAACCTTTTTACCTCCTTCGACCCCTGCTACTAAATACGAATACATAGCGAGCTGGCGCATATATCCAGACAGTCTGCCATCTTCACCTATTTTTTCTATCTCTCCTTTTGTCCGAGGTCTCCCTGTTTTAAAATCAGTGATTGTTATATCTCCATCAGGACTCCTCTCGGTGAGGTCTATTTTGCCGTACATAAGAAGATCTTTGTAGTGCGGGTCTCTAAACTGGATAGATCTCTCCGAATTATAGTTGGATTCAATATTTTTATAATAATTATTGATCCAATTATTGACAGCATTTTTTGCTTCTTTGGAAATTATTTTTAGTTCTTTCTCTTCTTGAAGTCCCTCTCGTGTAAGTTCAAAAAGTATCTTGTCTTGTATCTCCGACTCTTGTGGTATTGATTTACTCTTTAAAATAAATTCTATGGTAGAGTGCACCGCTGAACCAAGTGCGAGTGAAGCCCCCTTTATTTCTGGTAATCTCAAAAAATTTCTAAAATACCATTTCCAGGGACATTCAAAAAAATTATTAAGAAGAGATACAGAAACTTTATTATCTTTATAGTTATCTTTTACGAAATTTTTAATCTCTTCTAATGTCTCACTTTCTTTTACTTTTTGAAAAGACGTAAATATGTTAACACCCTCTTTGCCCTTAAATATTTCTGCTTCAGTGTCTTCTTTACTCTTTTTCAAAAAGTGGTTTTCGGGAAGTTCTCGTATGATTTGCGCCAAATCCATTTCTCTACCATTATAATTTTCAGCTGCATATGAAATAACGCAATTTTCTTTAGCGCGAGTTATAGCCACGTACAATTCTCGCTTCGCATTTTCTATATCACGCTCGTGTAAATGCTCTTTTACTTTTTCTGGCAGTGTAAAACCGTTCTTCTTTTCTGACATGAGGACATCTTCATTCATATGCCCTACCCAAACACTTTTATATTCTAAGCCTTTTGATTTATGTAGAGTCATCACCGCTATGCCTTTCTCGGCGCCAAATGTAGCTATATGTATATGGTTCCCATAGGTCTCGAGTCTTTTTAAGTATTCTAGAAAATCTTTCAAGCTCGCTCTCGTGTTTTTTTGTTCAAACATTATAGCTAAATGAATAAAGCTGCGAATTATTTCAACTCGCCTTAAAAGCTCATCATGATTTTTAGAATTATTAATCAAAAAATCATTACCTATTTTACTTATTATGGCTGATAGTTTATCATTTTGTGATTCCACCCAAGCTTTTAGAGATTTCCCCCATTTAGAAATTTCGTTTTCTGATGCAAAAAGCCCATCGTGTGTTCCACTATTTACCAGATCCTCTAAGGTGATTTTTTCAGCTTTGTTATTTTTTAAAAATTTATGTGCCTCGAAAGTTTGTACGCCGCTCGTATTATCTAAAAGGGATTCTGAAATAAGAATTGAATTAAAAGGGTCATTAATAATATTTAACACTCGTAAAAAAGAATGGGTTTCTTTAGCACTAAAAAGTGAAGTGCTTTTCCCCGTAGAGACAGGTAAACCTAAATTGCTTAATATTTCCATAGCACTCCTTACCTGAAAATTCTTTGGGAGCAAAATAGCACATTCTTGTGGTTTATATTCTTCTTTTTCAATTTTATTTTTAAAATAAAGAC
The DNA here is from genome assembly GCA_031425235.1 of Candidatus Nomurabacteria bacterium. Lineage (GTDB taxonomy): Bacteria > Patescibacteriota > Minisyncoccia > Phycocordibacterales > UBA9973 > UBA9973. The sequence continues at coordinate 61,870 of JANPIZ010000006.1, read as the reverse complement.
CAGCGCCTATGATCTCATCCCTCGGATAGCTATACTCTTCGAGTAAGATGCGTTCTTGCCCTTTTGTGTTCGAATGTAATTTTTCCTTTGTAATAGAACTCTTTAGTAAGTCATCCGCAAGAGCGAGAATGGCGGGTGTCGAACGATAATTCTCTACCAAAGTGACAAGCTTGGCTTTGCCAAAAAAATTCGCAAATTCTTCAAAATATGAAAGCTTGGCACCGGAAAAAGCATATATGAGCTGCCTGTCATCCCCGACTACAAAAATATTTGGCTTCTCCGTTTCCTTCCATACGGCTTTTAAGAAATTATTTTGCACTCCGCTACTATCTTGATGTTCGTCCACCAATACATACAGATAATTTTCATATATATCAGCGCGTACGTCTTCGTGTTCTTCTACGAGCCGAACCGCGTATTCTAAAACATCATCATAGTCCATCAGGCCGCGTTCCTTTTTTTCCTGTTCATAAATTCGATAAAATGAAACTACTTCGCGAGTGCGATTCAAAGATTCTATTTTTTTTTCAACTTCTTTTTTTATTTTGCCTTTGCTCTCACCACGAGTAGATATACTATCCGGGCTGGTTTTTAGATTCTTAATATCACTCTCAACACAAGACAAAAATTCTTCTGGAGTTAGCCGTTCGCGCTTTAAAACTGAAATCAGCTGCTTTAGATCGTTGAAATACATTGTGGGGTTTGAGCGAGGGCGTAAATAGTCCCAAACATTCATTTGCATTATCTCATCTACGAGAAACACAGCTTCGTCGTCCTCCAGTAATTTTGGGATAGTTTCAAAATCTAAAAGAGTGTAATGTTTTTCAACAAGCTCATTTGCAAAAGAATGAAATGTGGAAATATGTACATTGTTTGCATCAATCCCCATATATTCCTCGAGTCTCCGTTTCATTGCTTTAACTCCAGATCGAGTAAAAGTCAGACACAAAATACTGTCAGCGGATGCAGCGCCTTTTTGTAGAATATTACCGATACGTAGTGCCAATATCTGAGTCTTACCCGTACCTGGACCCGCAACCACCATGACTGGTCCATCGATCGTATCCACAGCCTCCTTTTGGGCTTTATTTAATTTTTCATATTCGGATTCGAATGATTTTTCCACCTTATTAGATACAAACATATTACATATTATACATAAACTAATTTAAATCTTTTTCGGAAAAATATAGGAGAGAACTATTGAAAATATCAGAGCTAACATTATAACTGAAAAAGAAATGAGTGAGGAAATATGTATCCCCAATATACCAATAAGCATTTTAAGTCCAATGAAAATGAGCACTACAGCTAGGCCTTTTTGTAAATGATGGAATCGGTGTAAAATATTTTCCAAAAGGAAGAAAAGTGCTCTCAATCCCAAAATCGCAAAAATATTTGAAGTAAAAACAATGAATGGATTCTGGGAAATAGCAAACACCGCTGGTATAGAATCGACAGCAAAGACGATATCGGTTGCCTCTACTAAAAGCACGATCATAAAAAGTGAAGTAAAGAAAAACTTCCCTTTTTCTCTAAAAAAGAACTTCCCCCCATGAGGACTATCGGTAAAAGGAAGTATTTTGTGAGCAAATTTAACAACCTTACTATTTTTAAAATCAATGTGTTCCTCCTTCTTGTCAGCAAGCAACTTTATTCCCGTATAGAGTAGAATTGCACCAAAAATATACAGGACAAAATAGAACTGACCTATTATATATGCACCTAATACAATAAAAATGGCACGAAATACTATCGCTCCTAGTATCCCCCAAAAAAGAACCCGGTGGTGGTATTTTTCTTCAAGTTTAAAATAACTAAATATGAGCATTATCACGAAAAGATTATCAACTGAAAGCATCTTTTCGGTAACATAGGCGCTGATAAATTCAACAGCCAAAATTTGCCCCATAAATATATAAATCATTGCACCAAAGGTAAGTGAAATAACCACCCAGAAGATGGATTGATACAGGGCTGAACGAAAACCTATCTTGTGACTGGTTCTATTCAAAAAACCGAGGTCGGCTATCAAAAAGCCGACAACTAAAACTCCGAATATTATGGTTAAAACTTCTTGAGCCATCATATAGTTATTGTACTCCATTTGCCGACCTTTGTCCTTTTTATAGAAAAAGCGAGAACAGGAATATTCATTTTTTCACCCAAGCTATTGGCTATCCCCCGCACATACGTGCCACTACCACATTTTATTTTAAAACTCGCCACAAAAAAATCTGATGCTTCTTTGGTTTTTTTTGTGGCTAGTTTTTTATACCAAATTTTTAAAATTTCCTTTTGCCTAAAGTCGCCTTTTACTTTTTTAATCCTCGTATCTATATTTACCAAAAGTTTAGCAGCGCTTACTTTTCTTAGTTTTAAGAATTGAAATTGCTTTACAAAAACTTCCCTCTCCGGCACATCTACTTCTTCCCCGGCTCGTGCATATTCAAAAAGCTGCTTACCTTTGACTGTCTTTGAAGAATATATTGGATACTTTTGGATAAATGTACCAGTAAATTCGTTCAGTTTGTCTCGTATTAATTTTTCTAAATCTTGCTTTATGAGCGTGGCTATTCTGAAATCCTGCTTTACTACTTTACCTAAAATATCATATGTATCCGTAGCAAACCCAAAAAGAACTTCAAATTCATATTCTTTGTCGAGCGCCAAATACTTTTCTTTATTTTTTGTTTCTTCTCCCGCAAGTAGAATAAGAAGGCCGCTCGCCATCGGATCGAGCCTACCCGCATAAGTCATCTTTGTGGGTTTAGATTTTTTATTTCCCTTATTATGTAATCGACGAAAACGCTCGAGAGCTTCGAGTGGAGTCTCCCCTTCTTTTTTATTTAAAATAGTGACTTTTTTAAAGAGAGTATCCACGTTAACTATATTTAGATTTAGAAAGTGGGTGTAAGTGAGCTGCTATACCTATCGCTGCAGCTATTACCACGAGGTTTTTAATTATATACTGGCCTTCCAATGTCGGAACCATAAATTTAATCCAGGTAACTTCGCGTAAAAGAAACAGCGGCATAAAGGTCGTAACCATATGTATGAATAAAAGTGGTATGACAATGCGTTCATAACCGGGGAAAAGAAAAAGTATTCCAATCAAACATTCGAACAAACCAAAAAGTATAATGAAAGTAGAAAAATTCATGAAAGGAATAGTCTGCTCAAAAAGATTTTGAACTAGATTGCTCGCTGGAGAAAGGCCTACGACTTTCAAAGCTCCAAACCAAAAGAAAATTACGAATAAACCAAACCGAGCTACAGGGACAGAAACCTTTCTAAAAAAATGTATAAGTGTGATATCGAGTCTGCGAATTGACATGCTTGAATTGTAACATTCCCTGCTTTCTTTTTCTAGCTTTTTTTTGAAAATACTGTAAATTAAAAGAGCACGGAGGCGTCGGATAGCGGTTTATTCCACCACCTTGGAAAGGTGGCATACCGAAAGGTATCGAGAGTTCGAATCTCTCCGCCTCCGCCCTAGTAGATTGTTAGAGACAAAAGAAACCTTTTGTCTTGTGTTTGTTTGGTTTTCAGAGGTTCTAACCTCAACCAATTCTTTTTCTATTTCTTCGAGGTTATCGAAGATGAATTTGAATGGTTTATGAAGCGTTATATTGAGTTTTTGGTCTTTGAGGATGAAGTCCGAACCTAGACATGCAAAGATGGCTCTCTTCGTCTCCAGGTCGCCTTTAAGGAACCAGAGGCTCGCGTAACGTGCGAAGTTGAATGTTCGCTCGCTCAATTCTAGCCAGCGCTCTATAGCTTTACCTTGTGCCTGTAGATCAGCTTCCAGGGCGTTCTTTTCCTTCAAGAGAGTTCCTTTGGCGCTCTTGTATTCAGAGTCGCTAATCAATCCTCCGTCAGCGTTAGAAGGCGACGTGAGGCGAAGTAGAAGATTGTCTAATTGTTTGGTTATCTCTAGTAAACGAGTCTGTTTCTTTGCGAGAACCTGCTCGTTGCTCTGCGCTTCGTTCTGTCGTACTTCGTGGAGATATTTTATTGCCCAGTCTTTGAATCTGTCAGAGATAGTTAGACCTTGAATGATGAGGTCTGCTTGTTGAGCGAGTAGTGAAAGCTCGATAGTTTTTTGAGGACACTTCTCATCAATGCGTTTCGTGCATCGATAATAAATATAGCGGTGAACGTTTCCATTCTTTTGTCTTTTGATTTTTTCCTCTGCTGTAATTGAAGCTCCACAATTACCACAGTGCATAATCCCAGTGAATGCGAATCTGCGGGCAAGTGGTCGTGGTCTTGTCTTGTTACCCAGCAGAGCTTGCACGTGTTGATATTCTTCTTCACTTACCATTGGCTCGTGTTTACCTCTGTGCCACTCACCACTGCCTTTTGGATATTCATACCAACCTGAATAAAAAGGATTGTGAAAAATCTTATAGATCGTTGAGCGACAGAGATATTTTGAAGGATTTCTTTTCGTTTCTCGTGTCTTTAAGTTCCATTCTTTTGTTGCGATTTCCAGTATCTGTGGAGGAGTATAATTTCCTGTCAGCATCATTTGCCACATCTGCTTCACTGTATCAAATCTTTCTGGGTCATTAAGGATTTTGTTCTGACCCTTTTCTTCAAAGTTTTTTGTGTTTAAGTAACCCAGCGTTGCGAAGCCTGGATACCATCCCATTGCGAGTTTTGTTTTAATACCACGCTTCACAGCATCGCCGTTATCATCCGACGACTTCTTCGCCATACCAAACTCCAACTGGAGCATAAACTTGTCATTAGAAGTATTGCGATAAGTGCCGTTGGCTGTTTTTACTTCAAGCAGTTTACCCTCGTCCATAGCTGTAATTATCCAGCCACCATCAAAAGCATTACGAGCAAGGCGGTTAGGGTGCCACACCAGCAAGGCATTCGCTTTGCCAGCTTCAATCTGTTTCATTGCATGAGAAAAGATAGGTCGTCCACGTTTATGAGCTGATTGGCTTTCACCTTTTTCTTTTCCTGTATGTCTCTCCACCACATCCAAGTGCTCATTCTCTTCCATTCGTTTCAAATCTGCCTCCTGGTCTTCGTGAGAAAGCATCTGCCTGTCTTCCCCAACAGTACTCTTACGAGTGTAAGCAATATATTTTAATGGTTGGTTTTTTGGTGTCATATTATTTTCTGCCGATGATTATAAAAAATATGAGGAAGGCAATTACAAAGAACCATTCGGTAGTAATGAAAGGGAAAAAATCTTCCAGCCCTTTTAGGATTAAAATTATTGGGAAAGCTATGCCGAGGAAATATATCCACGGACTTATTTTCTTTTTGTTGTCTTGTGGGGTTGCCATGCATTTATTGGCGTCCCCATAATAGAAAAGAGGGACGACCAGAGCCTGCGTCCCACAAGTCTGAATTGCACAAGGCAACCAGATGCGGAGGATAGTCGCCCCTCTTTGCTCACATCTGGAGCCATAAAAAGGCAAATACCCTGTGCATATACTCTGACTTGTAGGACGCATAGTAATTATAGCATCCTGACAAAACCTGACAAGCTGATAACTGTGAATATACATTTTCATATCTTTGCTCTGATCTTTTTAATTACGCCCATCAAATAAGCAGGCGGATTCGATATACGTTTACCGTCTTTCTTATCGCGTTCGTATATTTCGAAGGCTTTTTCAATAACCCACATCCCTCGTGGTTTTCGTGATTCGTTTAATAAAGTATTTATGTTTTCTTCACCGATTTCCAAAGCTACCTCTTTCAGTCGTATTCCCTCACCGTTCGTTGGATTAAAGTCATTTACTAACGTTCCCTTAAAAGTCGATCCAGATGTATCATTCTCTTTCTTATTTTCATATTCGTGTTCGTTATGGTGACTTGTGATTGCATGGTCGGTTGGAACTATAGAAAACCTTTGAGTTAATTGATTCTTTTGCTCAATAAACTTCTGATTTACAACACCTAACTTATGATTTACTTCTGCTTCAGATTCACCTGTGTTTTGGGGTACGCTTATGACTTCACTAGGATTGGAGAGTTTTGTAATTCTTAAAACACCCTTGCCTCTTATAAGCCATTCGTCTGATTGAATTCGGATGGAGCCTCTGCGTCCCTGGTGATTTGGATAATCAATGTAACCTTTCTTCTTTGCTGACAGCAGAAGTTTTTCAACTGTATTTACTTCAACACCAGGGAACATGTCATCTCGAAGCGTTGATGCACTGGTTGTAGTTACACCAAATATATCTGCAATTGAGCGTAGCCATAGAAGTAAAATGAGTTCACTTCGAGTGAGTTTTTTATCCAAATAATCCTCCGCAAGAAAGCGAGGCAATGTGTTATAAGGTCTTGGTTTCTGTTGTTCTTTCATAATTTATTTCTGATAGCCATTCTTCTTTGATTGGGCGATAGATAGCATTGAACATGGTGAGCAAATTTACTGCTTCGTCCATAACGAATTCATCAGAGATTTCTTCTCCAAATTCTTGCTTCCATATTTCTTTGAATTCTTGTAGTGCTTCTGTGCTCAACATAAAAGCCCGCTATTGGCTTGGTAGGTATCCCTGGAAGGCGACCTACAAAGCCAGCAACGGGCTTCGCAAATTCCAGGGATTTATCGCCAGACTTTTTGTTGGATGCTTTGAGAGCTAAAAAAGCTACCATCGCATCTCACAAAAAAGTGAGGTGAAATGGTAGCTTCTCAATGGTTCCTACCTAGCGGGTTTCCCTTCGCCCGACGCGATGCTTTGTCTTACGAAAGCATGGGGTGATTCATGAAGTTATCGCCTCACCCTGGGATAACTTAATGATATTTGTTTTATAAAAATATGTCTATGGTAAGAGATATAAATAGATATAACTAGATACAAATAGATACAAAGAGTTATCCACAGCTAAAAATCAAACATGACACAAATTGCCATTCTGACTCCAAATTGCTAAACTGTGATTATCCATGAAGAAGACATTTCTGACATTACAGGAAGTGGTAAAAGAGTTGGGCGTTGGTGAACGTTCTGTGTATCGATATATACACAGTAAACAACTTCGTGCGACAAAAATTCGATACTGGAGAGTCGAAAAGAGTGATCTTCAACGCTTTATTGATTCACGTTCTAACATCAAAAAGCAAAAGAAAAAATGATTATGTCAGAACAGGAAATGAAAACACAAATTGCGGACTTGCAGTCCCAAATCAGAAAACTCCAAAAAAATAATCTGGGGCTTGTTTTTGAGGATAAGACGGAAGAAGTTGTTGAGAAATCAAAAACTCAAGTACCAGTTCTGAAAGAAGTCACAAAAAACCAACTTGATTTGGGTGAGATATATCCAAACAACTTGATGATTGAGGGTGATAATTACCTTGCGCTTTCAGTTCTCAACTACACTCACAAAAAGAATATTGATGTCATCTACATAGATCCTCCATACAATACTGGCGCTAGAAACTGGAAATATAATAATGACTATGTAGATGGGGATGATGAGTATCGACACAGCAAGTGGCTTTCTTTCATGCGTCACCGCCTAAATCTGGCGAAAAACTTACTAAAAGATGACGGTGTGCTTATTTGTGCAATTGACGATAATGAGCAAGCTCATTTAAGTGTTTTGATAGAGCAGATTTTTCCTAATTACGACCAGTACCCAATTACAATCATTCATAACCCTGGAGGTACGCAAGGAAATAACTTCCACTCCACGCACGAATACGCCATATTTTTAGTGCCAAAGAATAAAACGCTAATTGGGTTACAGGACAGGACAGACAATCCAGATATTAGACCATTGCGTGATGTTTCAACGGGAAATCATTTGCGAGAAGATGCAAAAAACTGTTTCTATCCAATTTTTGTAAAAGACGGAAAGATTATTGGTTTTGGTGATGTGAGTCCTGACTCTTTCCATCCGAAATCAGCGAATGTAATACGTAAAGACGGGGTAACAGAGATTTACCCTATTGACCCAAGTGGCAATGAAAGAAAGTGGGTTTTTGCTCGCCAAACCGTGGAGAGTATCAAGGATGAGCTGGCAGTAGTAGAAAATAGAAACAGAAAAATTCTCGATATTGTTAGGACAAAAACAATGTTCAACTACAAAACTGTTTGGACGGATGGAAAATATAATGCCAATATTTTTGGAACAAAACTTTTGAGAGAGATTTTGCCAAATTGTGATTTTGATTTTCCGAAATCTCTCTACACAGTTTATGACTGTTTGTTTGCCGTGGTCGGTCATAGACCTAACGCAACTGTTCTGGACTTTTTCGCTGGCTCTGGAACGACAGGACATGCTGTTTTGGAAATGAATAAAATTGATGGCGGTAACCGTAAGTTTATTGTCTGCACTAATAACGAGAACAACAATGATGGAAAGGGTGGAATAGCGGAGTCAGTTTGTTATCCAAGAATAAAAGCGGTTATCAAAGGATACAAAAACAAGAAAAACGAAAAAGTTGCAGGTATACCAAGTAACCTTTCCTACTACAAAACTGACCTCGTAGACATCGAGCAAATTCATAAAGTCTCCGATGAAGCAAAAATCAAAATCACCTACCAAGCAGGCGAAATGATTGCTGTGCGTGAGGATGTACTCAATGAAGTAGAAAAGAACGATTGGTGGCAAATATTTGAAGGTAAGGGCAAACAGATGGCTATATATTTCAAGGAAGACAAAACTAAACTCGCCGAGCTGATCGCCAAGTTGGAAAAGAAAAATATACCGACAGCTTTATATATATTCAGTTGGGGCAAAAACGAATACAAAGGAGAATATTCCACTGCAAATATCAGGGTCGAAGATATTCCTGAACCAATCATTGAAGTTTATAAGGAAATAAACAGATCATAAAACCATGTTTGCGCTAAAACCATTCCAAGAAACTGCAATCTCCCAGCTCAAAAATGAGTTTTTGAATCTGTGGAAATTACCGAATCAAAATATTCCTCTTGTTTTCAAATCACCAACTGGTTCAGGGAAGACAATAATGATGGCGCAATTTTTGCGTGACATAGTTAGCGATCCACGCTTTGAGGGTAATGATGTTGCTTTTGTTTGGTTTTCTTTTAGTGAAGATTCATATGAGCAAAGCAAGAAGAAACTTTTTGAATATTACGGTGGAGCAAGTGAATTAGATTTGATCGATCTAAATGATCTCTCACGAGAGAAACTTCACAAGAACGATGTCTTTTTTATAAACTGGCAAAAAATCAAAGGGCGAAGCAAGGAAAGCAGAAAACTCCGACGAGATAACGAACAAGGTCTAACGTTCGATAATTTTATCAACGAAACACATGAGGCAGGACGTAAGATCGTAGTCATTATTGATGAGGAACATATTGGAGCTGATACTGATCTTGCACTTGAAGTTGTGGAAGGACTTATCAAGCCCAAAATAACTATCCGCATTTCTGCAACACCAAAGTACATACCTACCCGCGCCGATACTGCGGGATACGTAGAGGTAAAGCGAAGCGAGGTGGTTGAGGCAGGACTCATCAAAGAGAAAATCGTTTTCCAGACAGAAGAAGATTTACAGAAGAAGACGGTCAAGAAACTGGATCAGGATGAAATGCTTTTAGAGCTTGCGTATGCCAAACGCCTAGAGATGGTGGAGTTATACCAAAATCTTGGTGTTCAGGTAAATCCACTTGTGTTGATCCAACTTCCTAACGACGATCAGGTAAGTAAGGAAACTACTGACACAAATAAGCAGACAATCGTTTTGGAGTATCTAAAACGTAAGGGTGTGAAGAGCAAAGAAATTGCCACCTGGCTCTCTAAAGAAAAAGAGAATCTTGAGGATTTAGAGAAGCACACCTCTCCAGTGTCCTTCTTGCTGTTCAAGCAGGCGGCGGCGACTGGCTGGGACTGTCCACGTGCAGGAGTTTTGGTGATGTTCCGTGAAATAAAGAATCCAACCTTTGCGATACAGACCGTTGGACGCATTCTACGTATGCCACTTGGAACACACTTTGCCAACCCAGAACTTAATCGTGGTTATTTATACACAAACTACAAACGAAATGAGGTTTTGGCGGAGTACGCAAAATCAAAAACTGACAACCGACCAGCAATCAACGGCAGTTACCGTAAAAAAAGTATCGAACCTCTTACGCTGGAATCTGTCTTTATGGCTCGCGCCGACTACAACGACTTGGGTGATACTTTCCAAACAACATTCAAAGAAGTAGCGAATAAAAAACTAGATACCAAGAAAATGGATTTGAATACGAGAGTTACTAACGGCTTGATTGTCGGAGTTGAGATTGATGACTACGACAACTTCACTAAAGAATTACTAGAAGAAGGTGGAAGTCATGACGAAGAGATGTCTCGCCATGATCTTGAGCGATTGTACAACTTGCTGTGTTTCAAAACCGTTGCTGGGCAAACTGATGAAAATCGTAAATTCGCACCAGAGCGTTCGTGGGGTAAGCTCAAAACCGCACTCAATATCTACCTGATGGAGAAACTAAAGCTTTCCCGTGCAGACGCCTATAAGGTGATTGTGAGCGATTTGGCTAGCCCTGCAAGCGTCCTTGCACCAGTTATCGGAGATGCGCTTCTAGCGTATCGCCCCCTTCGAGAGCAAGAAGTGCGAAAGCGATCTGCACGCTCAAAACGTATTGAGAAAATTCAAACACCGCCAGAAGCTTTATTTTTCACTGATCAATACGACGTGCTTGATACAAAGAAATCCGCGATGGAACCGTTCTGGATTGAAAAAGAAGCACTAGGTACTACAAACGAAAGAGACTTTATTGATTTCCTTGAATCCCCGAAGAACAAAAGTATTGTTTGGTGGCATAAGAACGGCGACGCTGGTAGTGAATACTTCTCAATCTCTTACTACAATCCCGATGAGAATAAAGAGAAACTCTTTTATCCCGATTGGATTATAAAGACCAAAGAAAAAGTTTTGATTGTCGATACCAAAGCAGGATTCACAGCCGAATCAAATGATACTAAATACAAAGCCGAAGCCCTCCAAGAATGGCTTAAAGGAAAAAAGGGGGTTGCTGGTGGTATCGCTGTGAAAGACGCGAGCAGTTGGAAAATCAACACAAGCAAAACCTACTCATATAACACCTCAATGAAAGGATGGGATGTTTTTGACTTGAAGTAATTATGACAAACATAGAAGAGATAATTGAGAAAAGTGGAAACTCCTTTCATTCACGTGTAGTAAATAAACTCCGCGAATTAGAGTGGAGCGTACTTGTAAGCCCTCATTACAGCGACAATTTTACTGATAAACCTCGTGAACTAGACATCATTGCCGAGAAGAAGTTTGACGTACACGAGTTTATCCACGACTGGCTAGGCACGGTCAATGTGCGACTTTTTGTTGAGTGTAAATATATCAATGAAGACGTAGTGTTTTGGTTTGAAGGTAAGGATATGGAACGAGCGACCAAGCGCATAATGAGAGACACAGGGATGGATGATCCTCGTCAGAACACAGAGATTACGAAACATCACTACTATACTGATACGCCAGTCGCAAAGCTCTGGGCTTCTGGCTCCAAGAAAAACGAAGATAACGAAGTAATCAATAAAGCCATCAATCAGGTGCTCAATGGTGCTATTTATTATCGCAATAGCGGTGATCTCAAAATCGTTCCCAGTAAAAACGGGTACATAGACCGCGTATTGAAACGTGTACCGTATCCAATTATTGTGGTCAATTCTTTCGAGAAGTTCCACGCCACTCAAATGAACGGCGATGGCACATCAGTACCAATCACTGAACCTTTTACAATAGAAATCAACTACGCTTACACCGACAAAGACCGTAATGGAGTCAATGAGTACTTTCTGATTGATGTGGTGAGCCTGGATAAACTCCCAGAGTTCCTGGATTCGGCAATTGAGAAAGGAGATGTCTCCGCACTTGCCGAGAAGCTCCGTTGGGACAAACGTACCCAGCCTAGACAGCAGGATGAAAGTATCGACAATTTTTTTGGGTAAAATATCCAAATTTGGAGAGGGTATCCCCCCAATCGCGCGAAAAGTTGAAAGGAAAACACCCACCAACCGATTCTGGTTTTCAGTAAAGTAGCACGAAAAGAAGGGGCATCGCCCGTTTAAGTGTGGTCTTGTGTATTTTGATACTGTTTGGTACTAGAACGTATACTAGATACAAACCTATGCTATACCAGTTCGACTGTCTCTAGGGACAGACCTGGTATAAAGAAACGCTCGCTGTCAGTCTGCCAAAAGGTTATAATCTCATCTACTACCCTCCGCCATCAACAGGTAGCACGAGATGCGTGCTACTTTAGGCTTATTTTTCAAATTAAAATGTGATAAAATAAGTTAACCCAAAAGGGATTTGAACTTATATGATGCTCGTAAAGACACAAGTTAAAGAGAGTAATATTCATGGTCTTGGTCTTTTTGCGGACGAGTTCATTTCTAAAGGAAAAGAAATTTGGAGATTCACTCCCGGTTTTGATCAAAAATTCACCAAAAAGCAGATTCTTACATTCCCTGAACTTCTTCAGATTTATATCTATAAATATTCTTGGAAAAGCGATAAAAGTAAATCGTATTGCTTATCTTCGGACAACGGAAAATATTTCAATCATTCAGATGATCCAAACGTGCTTTCAGAATATCGAGACAACGAAGAAGAAGTTGTGACAGTAGCCATTAAAGACATTGAGCCAGGAGAAGAAATACTTGATAATTATTCTTCTTTCGAATCCGAACAGGACGCCGACAATGTTTTAGTGGAAATCGCTAGAAAATATAAGTTGACTAATGAACTAGACCCACGGGTATTTAACTCGCAGGCACCGCAAATGGATTATTAGTAAAGTGATAAAATAAATATATGATCAAAGCACTCCCAAATGTTTTCATAATGAATGCACATCCAGCGTCAATTTTTTTATCTTAAATTATAGCCAAGAAATCTTCCTCGTTTAGGACTTTCACCCCTAGTTTTTCTGCCGTTTTAAGTTTTGAGCCTGGGTCAACTCCCGCTACTACATAGGAAGTGTTTTTTGACACAGAACCAATTACTTTCCCGCCTAAAGAAATTATTTTTTCTTTAGCTATTTCGCGTGACATCTGCGAGAGTGTGCCTGTCAACACGAATTGCTTTCCCGTAAGTTTACCTGCTTTTCTCTTAATCGCATTTTCCACCACTACTCCATGTTGTTCTAATTTCTTTAGAAAAGTTAAATTATTCTTGTCGTTAAAAAAATCATGCAAACTTTTTGCTACTGCGAGCCCTATGTTTTCTATACTATATATTTCTTCTGAATTTATTTGAGCTGCAGCTATTAATTTTTCTAAAGTTCCAAAATGAATTGCAAGGTCACGTGCGGTTTCCTCGCCGACGTGTAGTATACCGAGCGCCCATAGAAATCGTGATAATGAGATTTTCTTTTTACTTTTTATTTCATTGATTATATTTTCTGCAGACTTTTCGCCAAACCGTTCAAGGAGTGCTATATCTTCTCGTTGTAACGTAAAAATGTCTGCCGCATCAGTAATCAATCCTTCGTCTTTAAAACGACGCAGTATTTTTGGCCCAAGTTCATATATCTCAAACACAGCTACAAAATGTTCCAAATATCGTTCATTTTTAGCCGGGCATTTTGTATTTGCACAATAATATGCGACAGATTTTTGTGTAGGCAATTTCTTTTTATCAATGAGTCCACCGCATGTAGGGCACGATTTTGGCATCATAAATTTCTTTTCTTTTCCCGTGCGCATCTTTACAAGAACTTCGACAACTTTAGGAATCACGTCACCTGCTTTTTCGATAACCACAGTATCCCCTATCCGCAAATCCAAACGCTGTATTTGATCCATGTTATGTAAGGTTGCTTTTGACACAGTAGAACCTGCAACTGTCGTCGGTTTGAAAATAGCGAGAGGTGTCAAAACTCCCGTTCTTCCAACGTTTACTTTTATATCTTTTACAATTGTTGTTGCTTTTTCAGCTGCATATTTAAAGGCAACCATATACCTGGGAGCTTTACCCACAGCGCCGAGAATTTCTTGTACTTTTAGATTATCGACAGATATAACAATACCGTCAGTACCATACGGAAAGTCCGGACGGATTTTTTCAAATTTTTCAATAAAACTTATAACCTCTTTTATGTTCTTACATACAGCTTCCCGTTTTTCAACTTTAAATCCAAGAGTTCCAAGCAGTGCATGTTTCTCAGAGTGAGTTCTAACAAAAGAAGAATCTAAAAGTACGTCATATGCCATAAAGTCGAGCTTCCTCTGTGCTACTAATTTCGGATCAAGCTGTCGCAAGCTGCCCGCCGCTACATTTCTCGTGTTTGCATATAATGGCTTGCCATCCTTTTCATTTTGAAGATTTAGTTTTGCAAAAAGTTTTTTACTTAAAAGTGTTTCTCCTCGAACTTCCAAAAAATCAGGAAAAGGCTTATGTAAATTCAAAGGAATTGATTGTATAGTTCTCAAGTTCTGAGTTATGTCTTCACCTATAAATCCATCACCTCGTGTCGCACCTCGAATAAATACACCGTTCTCGTATATAAGCGAGACAGCCAGCCCATCAAATTTAATTTCGCAAAAGTAATTAAATGTTTGATTTGGTACAAGTTTTTGTACCCTCTTTTTCCAGTCATATAACTCCTCATATGAAAAAGCATCGTTCAAAGAAAGCATTCGAGTCGCATGTTTTACTTTAATAAACTTATCGAGCGCCTTTCCTGCTACTCTATTTTCAGGTGCATTACTGTCGTTAAATCCTGGATATTTCTGCAACAAATCTTTCAGCTCCCGAGTCAAAGAATCATATACTTCATCAGTTACTTGTGGCGCATTATCGATATGATATAAGTTGCGTAATCGTGTGATTTCTTTTCTTAATTTTTTTATTCGCTTCGCGACCTCTCTGTTATCCATTGTCTGTATACTTAATTAAAGAATATTCCACTGGTTACAACATTGGCTGGTCCTGTATTTGTAAACCGTAAGACCACGTGACCTGCTAGATTCCAGACCAAGTAATTACCGCCAACGTAGTCAGTAAGAGTTTGACTGTCGAGTATTTCTAGAGTATCACCATCGAGCGCTTCAATCAAGGCTTGTCGAGGGCCTTCATAACTATCCCAATCAACCATATACACTGCCACCTGGTGACTTTGCCCATCAGTAATATCTACATCCAGTGTAAAGCTCGTTCCTGAATACCAGGTAGCTGCAATGCGTTCATTTCCTGTGTCATCTTTATATAATCCTCGCTTGTCACTCGTTGGATCTTCCCATACATAACCTGCATTTCCCGACGGAACAACGCTGACATATAAAGGATAATTTTCTGTACCACCAAAAATATTATACCCATCTGCCCCATAGGCTCCTATCCAATTCCCCATTGTGGCACTATCGTTGGTGACAAAACTTGCTGAATTACCTGCTGGGATTTCCGTTGAAGAAGAACTAGTGACATACGTAGTTTCAAGTTCACGTTCAACAGTATTCAAGAATGGGGTACATTCATCCACTATATTCCCCCCAGTATCATAACCTTTAGAGGTGATAGTAGTAATTATACTATTAGGATCAGTCGCGTCATCTTTGGAAACATTGACCGTACTACAACCGAGCCCTGAATTACCTAAATTAGAAAGAACAAAGCTCCACGATGGATAAGCTCCACTTAGAGCAATGCTCGCTCCGAGACACTTAATTACCCCAGGACCCCCATCAACAAAGACACTCGTGCTAGATTTATCATTCACAAGCGCACACTCGATGCCTGTATCAGCCGCGAAGAAAGCATCATTTGTAGCCTTTGCAGAAGTAGCAAACTTGAGTTCTTTGAAAGCTATATTGGTAATACCGAGGGCGATCGACAAAACAATCGCTGAAAGCGTAACTGCAAAAAGAATAGCGAAACCTGTATTATGTTTTAATTTTATCTTTTTCATTTTATTCTACCCAATTAAATAAATGTTCGGTAAATGTTATATTATAACTGCCTGATCCTTGTTGCCAATACACTGTTGAAGAAATTTGTATTTCATTGGCATCAATTTGAGTTATGCTTATTTTGCGTGAAAGACCAGAGTCGACACCAGATACCGAAGCATAGTCATATTTACCTGTTTGGGGGTCATATTTAAGATTTGGACAACTACCATTACAACCAGTAACTATGAGTCTAGTCATTGGCTGAGAAGGGTCGTTATAGTCCAACCCGGAATTATTAAAATAACATCCGTCTGCTCTATCGCAGGATGCACCTAATAAATAATCAACAAAAGAAGTCCAGCCAGTTTGGGCTCCGCTTGCATCATATATAGCGAACGTGTCACGCATGTTTCTGATGTATTCTATGCCCTCTTGTGCTAAATACCCGGCAGTTGTTTTTTGCTTAACGTACGTTGTATTCGAAATGCCTGATGTTAACACTGACATGACTGACAATATGGAAACAGTGAAGATTAAAAGAGCAACGAGGGTTTCAACCAAAGTAAACCCATCTTTTTTTGTATTAAATTTTTTCAAAGATTTAGACTTCATATTATTAAATATCAATAGCTCTTTGGGAAACTGAGGTTTGTAATGAAAATGGTGTAACAGTATTTTGGTGTTGTATCGTGCCTACTAATGTAATAGTAATAAATGGTTGCTGGTGATTGCCGCTTCCATCTGTCGGGTCTGGTGCCTCGGCACCCAACACTGAAAAACTGGAAACGGGATTTATGATAACTTGCGGAGGATTTAATTGGACAGAATTTGCTCCACCACCTGCCCAGCTATCTGTGGATTTGTAAATATTATATGTTTGACCACCATCTCTAGTCTCAATGCTATATACCCATTGATCATTCGTATCGAGTCGGCTACCATCTTGCCACTCAAAAGCTATTGCGCCGCCAGCAAAACAACTTTTTGCATCTTTTATAGTGTTAGTCTTAAAATCGCCATCATCAATACAGTGATAATTGGACCCTGTTCTTAGATTTCTAGACATATCTTCCATTATAAAACTTAAGTTGTCCATGATTTCTCTTTGTCCTTGAGATTTGTGATGAAGTAAATTTGCATTTAACAAAGCTCCCATCCCAGCAATTGTTACAACAAGGAAGAGAGAGACCGCAATCATTGTTTCTATAATAGTAAAGCCAGTATTTGTTTTAAAATTTACTTTTCTCATAACTAATTTACTTGAATTCTACCTGAGGGAAATATTTTAATGGTAGCGGTTAAGGACTGAGGCGACTGAATTCTAATTTCAATATAATCAAAGCCACTGAGTGGAACGCCGTTTGAAGAAGTGAAAATCGCGCTCGAGTCCGGTCTTTGAAAACTTACAAAGAGCGGGGTCATAATAGGACTAAGTTTTTGAGTAGAACTGGAATAACTTGCTATGTAAGAAATATAATTACCTTTGGTAATAGCTATTGTATCGAGAGCAGGCTCGTTATATATTTTATCATTGTTTAAATCTGCAAAATAAATAAAAGTCTTTGGGGCTGTGATGTCAAAGTAAACTCCATATGATGGCTTCCAGTTTGCTGATACTGACACCGGTAATTTCCCAGCCACAGAAGATTTCTGCGCTTCAACAATTTTCAGTGCAATATCATGTGCTAAACTTTTTATATCGACTTTTCCTTGGAATGCGCCGTAGTTATAGATAGCAACTCCGGATATCACCGAAAAAATACTCATTACCACGATCAACTCAACATAACTCATCCCTGCTTGTGTATTAATTTTTTTTAGCCATTTTTTCATATTAAAAATAAATCTGAAATAAATTAAATTGAAAAACAAATGCGATGAACGCTCCAAACGCTAAATAAGGTGCAAATGGTATTTCACTTTTCATTCCATACCCTTTTTTTAAAAACATAAGACCAATACCGATGATACTTCCTACCCAAAAAGCAATAACGATGCCCGATAAAGCGATAGAGAGACCCAAGAACCATCCGAGCCCCAGAGCTAATTTTGCATCTCCGAGCCCCATCCACCTACCACCTGAAAAAACCCATAACAAGAAAAACGGTAGAGCGATCAAAAATCCACTCAGCAACTGTAACATATTAGGTACATGCAAAATAACGCCATTAGCGGTAAAAATAAACAAACTAAAGAAGGCCAATGCCCCAAACATAAACGACAAGATATCTGGTATTATTTTATGTTTTAAGTCGTATACTACGATAACTATTAAAATCGAAAACATCGCTGCATAGTATGTATAGAAAAGAATGAAGGTCGGTATACTCGCAAAAAACATACCTTGAAGTTTATAAAACATAATTGCAAAAACAAGTCCGCTCGCAAGTTCGACAAGTGGATATTGGATGGATATTTTTGTTTTACAATTACGGCATCTGCCTTGTAAACCCAAGAAACTAAAAACCGGAATGAGCTCGAACCAGGCGAGAACGCCCTGGCATGACATGCAGGCACTTCGGCCGCCGAGTGACCGTGCTGTATTCATACGATAAATTACAACATTCAAGAAACTGCCGATGATAAGGCCGAGGGTAAAAAAGATGATTGTAAGAATAAAGATCATGTATGTTTAATTTAATTACAAACCCCAGCAACCTTATCTATCGCTTCCTCTGGAACTAGATCAACTTGCCTGGAAGAACCTTCGCTGTCCACACACCAGGAAGCAGTGTCGCTTGATGTCAAGCCGACAGCCACAGCCCAGGTAGAGCCGGAATTGTAACATGCATTTGTATTATTACCCCTCAGAGTTGCTTCTACTATAGCATCAGCTATACTTTTATCCGTATCAACCATGCTAGATCCTCTTTCATAATAAATCGGGCAAGGACCAAGATTAAGATCAGAACCACCGCTTGGTAAGAATGAAAGATTGTTGTTTTCATAAAATAGTCCTGCTTGTGTACTAACTGTATGTAAATTAGTTTTCACCCCTGCATCTCCGCCCTTGCTTCTGGCATTATTCAATGCCGCCAAAACAACTGAAGCCAAGATACCGATAATAGCTACGACCACCAAGAGTTCGATAAGTGTGAAACCTCTTTTTAAATTCAATTTTTTCATAATAATTTTTCAGCCCGTGGCTGATCCACCTCGGGCGGAAATTAATAATAATTTATTTGCTCATCATTATTATACAATATACAAAACACAAAAACCACTTTTTAGGGTGGTTTTTGACAATACCATATAAGGATTCTAAATAGTTTCTATGAACAGACGTTTGCAGCTCCGACAGCCAACGCCGCATCTTGAACAGCAGACTTTCCATTTGAATCAACACACCAATAATCTACTCCTGATGAACCGCTCACTACGTTCGTAGATTTAAGAGCAGTTGCAGCGGACCAGCTTGCAGCTTGGTTATTGCACACGAAAGTTCCCCCTCCAGCATTAGCCGCAGCAGCACCGGCACTTACAACACTCGCGTTAGCACACACAGCAGCATAACTTTGAGGGCTTGCTCCGTCGTAAACGATTTCAGCTTGTGCTCGTATACCGCTTAAATTAGCTTTCACGGCCGCATCAGCACCCTTTGTTCGAGCAGTGTTGAGGGAAGCCAAAACTACTGAAGCCAAGATACCAATGATAGCCACGACAACCAAAAGTTCGATAAGTGTGAAACCTCTTTTTAAATTCAATTTTTTCATAATAATTTTATTATTGATAATTTGTCCGCGTTCGGCGGAACTTATAATTGTAACAATTCGACTTGTTTTTTAATACTGTAATTATACCATACAGATAATACCCTACGTGCAAATAAGTTATCCACACCCTTTTTAGCTAATACCTCCGGCAAGGTTGTAGATAGGTACTAATACTGATACGAGCAAAATACCTACTCCAAGACCGAGCACTACGATCATCACCGGCTCGATAAGTCCGACAAGGGTATCGATGGCGCCATCGACTTCTCGTTTGTAAAATTCAGCGAGTGTCTTCAAGATAGAGCCGAGTGATCCTGTTTCTTCCCCAACTTTTATCATTTGCACCATAATACCCGGTATGTGTTCGGAATGCTTTTCAAATGATGCCGAGATGGACAAACCGGCTTTTATTTTATCAGATACGTCTTCGAGGAGTGTTCGATACACATGGCTCCCGACAACTTTTGAAGTAATCTCAATCACTCGGAGAATAGGAACTCCCGATGAAAGCATTGTGTCCATATTGTCAGCTATTCTTGAAAGATATAATTTTCTGTATAGATCGCCAACTGCAGGTATAGACAGGCGCGCATTGTCGAGATACACCTTTCCTTTGTCTGTCGTCGAAAGCCTCCACATCCATACACCCAAAAATACTAAGAAAATAAGAGCAATGAAACCATAATTAACAAATAGATCTGAAACGCCAATAATGATTTTGGTATAAAAAGGTACGTCTTGACCAGAGTCCAATATTATAGTTGATAACTTTGGTATCACAACTACAAACATAAGTGTCATAACTACAAAAAATGTAATGATAACAAACAGAGGGTAAATAAGTGCGTTACGTGTTTTAGATGTAAGAGAATATTGACGATCTAAATACTCAGCAAGATGCAAGAATACTTGGTTGAGTTTTCCTGTTTCTTCGCCGACTTTCACCATGTTTACATAAAAATCAGAAAACACATCTGGGTGACGAGCGAGAGCTCCAGAAATAGATACACCTGCCTGGAGGTCATCCCCTATTTGAGTCAACTTGCGACCTAAAAGTTTTTTTTCTGTATTGGAAGCAAGCATAGTAAATGCCTTAAGAGCTGATACTTGCGCATCAAACAACGTAGCGATTTGCCTCGACAAAATAACGACATCTTTTGTGCTTACTTTGTCAAAAAAAGAAATCTCAAAAACTGATTTTTTCTCATCTTCATCTTTGATTGAAATAACCACAAGTCCTCGATGTTGAAGTCCGCTGATCGCTGTGTCACGATTTGGCGCATCTATTTCTCCCTCCTTATTTACTCCTGTCTCATCTACTGCTTTATATTTAAATAGCATACATTATTATTTTAAATTAATTACGCCATACGATCTAGCCCTTTAGGGTTAAGTGAATACTCACGAGCATTTTCTATTGATATTTCTCCGGCACGGACAAGCTCAACTAATGAATGGTTGAGGTCGACCATACCAGATTCCATTCCTGTTTCAATCACTACATCTATTTCGTGTGTGCGCTTTTCACGAATCAAGTTTGATACTGCATTATTGTTTAAAAGTAATTCATATGCTGGTACCAAGCCCCCCGTAACTCGAGGAATAAGTCTCTGGGAAAAAATGCCAAGCAACGATGAGGAGAGTTGAGTACGTATCTGATCTTGTTGTGTGCCTGGGAATGAGTCGATAATTCTGTCGATAGTCTGTGCTGCATTATTAGTATGCAATGTTGAAAACACGAGATGTCCTGTCTCTGCGGCTGTTACAGCAGTTGCTATTGTTTCTGGTGTACGCATTTCTCCTATCAATATGACATTGACGTCTTCACGGAAAACGGACTTTAATGCCTCGTGAGGATCTTTTGTATCAATGCCGACTTCTCGCTGATTGATGATAGATTTATTTTGTGTATAAATATATTCAATAGGATCTTCAATAGTTACTATGTGGCGAGCTTGTTCATTGTTGATAAGATTCACCATGGCCGACAATGTCGTCGACTTGCCTTGTCCAACTGGACCTACCACGAGAAAAAATCCTTGTTTCTTACGAGTAATTTCTTCTAGTATTGGAGGAAGGTGTAATTCTTTGAGGGTTTTTACTTTTGGCACAAGACGAAACACAACATTGATGAGACCCTTCTGAAAAAATCCATTACCTCGAAGGCGGGCTTCCCCGCGAAAATCATACGAAAAATCAAGCTCTTGGTCGGCTACAAATGCATCAACTCTTTTTTTATCTAAAATAACATTCAAAATTCCAAACATATCTTCGGCTGTCAATACGGGATGCTTGACGAGAGAAATAAGTTCACCCGACACGCGAATGATAGGAACGCGATTCGTTCCTATGTGTAAATCAGAACCACCCTCCCTAATGATGGTTAACACAAGATCTTCAAATACTTTTTTATAATCCATCCTATTAGAAGTTATTTAAATTATTAATACTAAGTTATTATAACTCGTTTAGAATGTTTACGCTACAAAAAAAGTACAGTTTAGGTAGTTACAACTTTGCTCGCTAAAATATGCTCAACTTGCTCGATAACTTCACGAGGTGTAGAGTTTGCCTTAACTATATATCCCGATACCCCAAGAGAGTTACCTCGATCTACGTCTTGTTGTTCACTTTTGTTAGATAATATTATTTTTATTGAGTGAGGTGATAATTTGTCATTATTTATCTTTTCGAGCATTTCAAAACCGTCCATTTCTGGCATGATAATATCCATAAGAATAACATCAGGCGCGAGTCCTCCTTGAAGTTTTTCAATGGCGTCTTTGCCACCCGGAGCAGTATAAACCTCAAAACTGCTCTGGCTGAATTTGAGAGCATACATATCTAAAAGAAAATTGTCATCATCAACTATTAAGATTTTTTTCTTTTCTCCTTCCATATTGGTAGTACACTATATAATGAACCATTAAAATCAGTATTAAAAGGAGGGAGTGTGGATAACTTTAAACACATGCCAGCCGTGCAAGTGGTTAATATAAAATATTATTCACTCTCATTGCTAAAATTATATACTTCTTTGAATGGTATGAGCCCCTGGAGAGATTTAAGCATGGCGTCTTCTCTCATTGTCAGCATCCCTTTTTTGCGGGCAACTTCATAAATAGCTTCATTAGTAGGATTTTTTAGAATAACTGCTTGCATTTCTTTATCAACAGTAAACATTTCAAACACTGCTACTCGGCCGCGCGTACCCGAAGGACAATCCTCCGATGGAACTATTTCATACATTTCATTTTTACGTTCAAGCTCGATAATTTCTTTCTTAAATTGATCAGGTAAATCTTTTGTGAGTTCATCCATTTGCAACTTAATACTTGGATCCATTGGCACACGCTTGCGTGAGTTTTCACACGTCAGTAAAGCAAGTCTCTGCGCTATTGATATGATAAGTGTCGGCGCGATAAGGTACGGATCAATTCCCATATCTACCAATCGAGGAATAGCACCTATGGCACTATTCGTATGTAAGGTCGACAAGACTAGATGCCCCGTCAGCGCAGCCTGTATAGCAAGCTGAGCTGTTTCCTTGTCACGAATTTCTCCAACCATAATAATATCAGGGTCTTGACGCACTATTGAGCGGAGACCTACCGCAAAAGTGTACCCGATCTCCGGCATAACCTGCGACTGACTTACATCAGGCATGTGATATTCCACAGGGTCTTCAAGTGAAACCACATTGTTTTTTTCACGATCGAGTTCGTTCATCATTGAATACAGAGTAGTCGATTTACCGGAACCCGTAGGACCCGTGATAAGTATCATGCCGTATGGCTTGGAGAGGGCTTCACGAATCATCTTCAGATTGGCGTCGGACAAATTGAGCTGATCCAAGGATTTAACCCCCTTCCCTGGATCAAGGATACGAATAACTACTTTTTCCCCATAATATGCTGGCATCGTAGAGACACGAAAATCAATTTTGTGTTCATCTATGTTTGCACTAAAAGCTCCGTCTTGTGGTTTTCGTTTTTCATCAAGTCGGAGCTTGGCTAAAATTTTCACACGAGCAACAACTCCACTATACACATTGATAGGTAATATAATCGAAGTATACAAAGCACCATCGACTCGAAAACGAACTTTTACTTTTTCTCCTGTGTGTTCGATATGGATATCAGAAGCTCCTCCTTCGATCGCATTACGTAATATAACTGCCACTATTTTTATCACTGGAGCGTCTTCGACTATTTTTTCTTCGGTGCTCCCTTTTATATTATCTATCTCTTTGTTTAGATTTTCTTGGCTTATTTTATTTAAATTAGATGTCTCTCCCTCATCAAGCTCTTCAAGCGCGTCGGCGACTTGGTTTGACATACCTTTATATACATCAAGAACAGCTTGGTAGTCAGTTTCTGATATTAAAAAAATTTTAAAGGGCAGGCCGATTTTTGTGGAGATAAACTGAAGTGCATCCATAGCTTGCACATTTTCGGGATCAGTCACGCCTACATGCAACACTCCGTCCACAAGTGCAATTGGGGCAAAACGATAATGCAGGGCTGAGTCTTCGGAAATGTATTTCAGAAGATCAAAAACCATTTCTTTGATATTTACTTTTTCAATAGGTATATTAAGATATTTTCCCCTTTCTTGGAGAATTTTTTCCTCTGGGACTCCTAATTCCAATAAAACTTTAGAGATATCTCCTTTATACTTTTCGTTGGCGCGAATTTTAATTTCGCTTATTTGGCTCTCTTTTATGAGGGCCTTTTGTGCTAATGCTTCTAGAAAACTCATAATATTAGTTTACAACACTTGGTGCTCCGAGCGATGGAGTGGAGGTGGATGTTGAAGGCAGTTGCTGATTTGAGGAAGCGGCAGAAGAAGTCGTAGGAACATTAGTAGGCAGCGTAGCTTTGTCGATACCTATCGGCGCAAATGGATTTGGTCGCCCCTCGGTGCCATCAGGAGTAAGAATAATACTAGAATCACGCAGTGTGCTGAAAGCTATGTCAGAAAAAATACTATCATCTAATTTTATGTTCTTTACATTCAGTAAAATTGATAGGAAATTTTTAGCACCAAGAGAATCTTCACCTGATGTGTTTGGACTTCCAGTTATTCCGCTTTTGTCTGTAGAGGTTGAAACGAGCCCAGCTTCTTCCGGTGCTGGTTTTATAAAAAATATATAGATCAAAACAAGTACTGCTCCGATGGCTACAAATATTATAATGTTTTTGGGTTTTAGCATTGTATTATTATTGGATTTTAACTTTTTAACCAGTATGTTTTAATTTTAAAATTATACTTGTATGCTCCAGATGGGTTACTTTTTGCATCTCCATCTGAGGAAAAGACAACTGAGGATATGTCTACGATTCGTAAGTTGCTTTCGAGATCTTTGGTAAAATTAATAAAATTACTGTACGTACCCGTGACAGAAAATTCCATATCTAAAATTTTATAGTCCTTTTGCGTTGGCGTTTGCGCTCCTCCCGCTTGCGCCACCATTCCAGCGCTTGATTGTGATTCTGTTGCATTGTATTTTACATCTCTCAGTACCATGGCATAGGGAGATGCTATCTTACCTATTTCTAAAATCAAACGAATGTTGTCGATATTGTCTGGTAAAAGCTTTTGCAGTTTGTCTAAATCTTCTTTACTGATCGCGTTATATTTTGAAGTCAGTTTATCTCGCTCATTTTCAAGCGCTTTAGAATTACTAAGGGCTTCGTCGTAACTACTTGCGTCAGCTCGAAGGACCGTTATGTCTTCATATATAGGCTTCGTGAACATCAAAAAACCAGTGACTGCAATTGCTATGAAAATAATCGGCATTATAAATCTGGTCATATTATTGTGTGATTGGTTCTATGTTTTCTGCGTTATTCTCTTGTTCGTTTGTTAAGAGCATAACTTTATAATCGACAAATGCTGGATCAACTGAAAAATTTAAATCAAATGTAACATTACCATTTTCAGTCAATGCCAGATTTGAAAATACGGGATCAATAAAATTCTTGTTTGTCGCAAAGAGGTCAGACTGCAATGCGAGGAAACTATAGCCCAAGGTAACTCCGGACATTTTAATATTTATTTTGGCATCCCTACCCTCACCGAAGTCGTAACCGAACTTAGTGTAGCGAACACTTTTCATGGTGACTTCTTGGAGTGCCTCAAAAATAGGACTTATAGCTATATGCTTAGATAAAATTTGGTTGGCTGAGGTAAGGCGTTTATCTAAAATTTGAAGTTCTTTTATTTTTGCCGGCTCAAAGCGATTTTGGGCTCGTTCAAGATCGCTTTTCATAGTTGCAATTTTTTTTGTCATTATGCCTTTATAAAAATAAAGACCACCGGAAGTTAAGAGAACCGTGAACAAAATAAAAAGCGAAACAATGGTCAACAAACCTATAGGTCGTGGACCTGCTGAGTACTCTTTCACCATTGGTTTCTTTGGTATAAAGGATGTTTGAAAATTTTGCTCCATGCTTCTTATATTATATTACAAAAGAAAATTTAAATGAAGCAAATTGTGTATAACTTTACCGGGTTTTCAATACTTTTCTTATTTATTTCCCCCATTTATCATTAAAAATGATATCCCACCTAGGAAAAACCTTATAACTATCACCATAAATTTCTAACATCCCGTCTTTTCTCAAGGATTCCAGAAGGGCATTGAGATCTTTAAGCGTTTGAGTTTTAAAAGATTCATTTTTCTTTATGAGTGGAAATAAATTTTCAGCCTCAAATGGTTCGTTGTGATATAGACTATTTAAATAGTTGACTGTATGCCATTCTTCTTCTTTAGAAAAACTTGTTATGTGTTCAGATTTTTTTTCAAACTTTGCCTCTGTGTCAGTTAGTATTATAGTACCATTTGGTACTTCCTTCGCTGCGACGCCCATATTATTTAAATATTTTACTAATTTTGTAACCTCATAACCAAACAGTTCTTTAATTTCTTTTGGAGTGTAAAATTTATTGAAAGTGAAATTATTACTTATAATAGATTCAACTTTTTCTTGGATCTCTCGTTCTTCCTGCTGATTTTGTTGAAATGCTTCTTGGTTCATCTTTTTATTACCTCACCTATTGCAACTTGCGCAAGGCAAGGCCGAGAGCCACAGCAAATTCGGGGCCCATGATGAGTAAAACTTTTTCTAAAAAAGCCGGCGCGTTTATTTTTGAAAAAGGATGTCCTATCTCTATGTCAGCCTTAAAATTACTCGCAGCCACTTCCGGAAGTCCTTTCATGAGGGCTCCGCCTCCCGTAAATATTACCTTACTAATAATCCGATCATAATTCTTTTCGTAGCTTAACAAAACATTATTCGCTTCAGAAAAAATATAGTCCATATGAATTTTTATAATGTCAGATAGATTTTGCTCGGTAGGATTGCCAAAAAGTCCAAATTCTTTTTTCATTTTCTCTGCTTCCGCGAACGGAATACTCAAGCCTTTTGAAATTGAATCACTGATGTCAGCTCCGCCGCGCTCGATAGTGTGGTAACTTTTTACCATACCAAATTCCACTATTGAAAGTTTAGTCCGTGATGCACCAAAGTCCATGAGGAGCACGGGTGAAAGCTCATGTTCAAAATTTGAACGAATTGAAGAAAATATTTCAATTTCAAAAAAAGACGATTTAAGGCTGGACCCAGAAACAATAGAGCGGTATTTAGAAACTGCGTCATTTTGCGTGGCCACTACCAAGACGTTTATCTTCTCATTTGACACAGCTGCAAAATCAGGGTTATTCATTTGTTCAAAAGAAGGCTCTTTCTTTGGCAAAATAAAATAATCTATTGATACTTCTCCGATTGGCACTGGAATATATTTGCGAGCTTCAGTAGAAACAATATTATCCATATCATTTTTTTTTATTTGTGAAGGTAGGCTAATCGTAAAGATCAAGCTGGACTGAACGGGAATAGAAAAAGCACCTTCGGAAGTAGTAACTCCTGATTGCTTTAAAACTTCACTTAGGGCTTCGGAAATTTTTTCAATGGGAAGATTTGTGACCCGACCCGCATCTTGACCGTCATAAGGGCCGAGTGCTATTGCCCCATATGTTTCGAGTACAGCCTTACTACCTTTTCGTTTTATTTCAACTATTTTGATGGCCGAAGAACCAATATCGACACCGATAGCGCTATCTTTTGAGGTATTGTCTATGAGATTACTTATATCGCCAAAAATTTTTTTAAAAGGATTATCCATATATTACTTAGCATGTATCATTCCATTTTTCAAGTAAAATTTATGCTAAAATGCTATTAAAGTATAACATATATGACTTTTTTAAACACTATACTATCTGGAGCGCTTGATACTCTTTTTCCTATCTATTGTATGGGTTGTAAGGAGCGAGGTTCCTACCTATGTATTCCATGTTTGGCTGATTCGCCGGCCGCCGAACGCGAGGGTCTGCCATGGGTATCACCTCTGTTCGACTACCGACATCCTCCCGTCAAAAAAGCCTTGTGGCTTTTAAAATATAAAAACAAGAAACAACTCGGCCACACATTTGCTCAGGTGCTCTATGGCAAAATTATAGAAGAACTCTCGGAATTAAGTATTATGGAAAATTTTCGTGAGCCACTCCTTATACCTATTCCTCTTTCAAAAAAGAGGTACCGCGAGCGAGGATACAACCAAGCTGAGTTAATAGCGGAAGAATTGGTAAAGATTGATAATAATATAAATTTTACTCTCGCAAATGATGTCTTAATAAAAATAAAAGATGTGGAACATCAAGCACGTATTCGAAACCGCCGAGAACGTTTGCAAAACATTGTCGGATCGTTCGGAATACAAGCTAGTAAAGAAAACATAGTATACAAAAGAAATATAATACTAATAGACGACATCCTCACCACTGGTGCCACGCTATCTGAAGCGAAAAAAGTCCTCAAGGCTGCGGGGGCAAGAAAAGTCATTGCTTTTACGGTTGCTCATTAAGATTTCAATAAAGATTCATTTTTCTGAATTCTTTCAAAATTTTCTCTCGCTAATTTAGCTATGTGTCCAACCTCTTCAGGCTCACAATCTAATATTTCTGCAAGTTTTTCTATATCATTGTAAATCTTTTTTTCGTAAATCAGTTGGAGTGCTAGGTTTTGCTGTTCTGATAAATTATTTCTAATTCTCTTAAACTCTTCTGGGTTAATACTTAGCATTGAAGCTGGTGATAGGTGTGTTTCTTCCTCTTTTTCTATATTTTCTTTATTAACTTTTAGTGAAATCGAATCTTGTTGAAAATTATTTTTTATAATAGTATTTTTAGAAGTTAACTTATTAGAGAGTGTTTTTTTAATATCTTTAGGTTGAGATATGGGATTTTCTTTCGTTAAAATTATTTTTTTAATTAGTGCTGGATTCTTTATTCTTTTTCTAAGCAGAAGTTTACCCCGATTAATATTATTTTTTACTGTCCCTAAGGGTATCCCCAGCTTTTCGGCGATTTCTACATAATCTAGATCTTCTATGAAACGAGCCTTTAAGATTGCTCTCATCTTATTTGGGAGTATATTGAATGATTGAGTTAAAATTTGTTTATCTTGCTTTAGCTCTAACTCCTCTAAGGGATTTAATTTGCAAGATCTGGGTTCGGGAACACCTTCTTCTTCTGTTGAAAACCCTTTTTTTTCAGTTATATTATATTTTCTAATGTAATCAATAAAATAATTCCGTGCTATTCTATGTACAAATGCTTCAGCTCCATGTTCGTCTACCATTTTTTCTTTATCGAATTTAACTTTTTCTATTGTTAGCTTTTTTACGAAAAAATCACTTGTTAAATCCTCAGCGATAACTTGAGGGTTATGCAGCCCTGCGTTTATGGCAAGATTAGTAAACTTTTTTAAAATTGATGGTTGGTATTTTTTATAAAAAGATTCTAAATCAGCACAACCTAATGCTGCGAAAAGTTCATTCAATCCACTTTTAGACTCATTTTCTTCGAGCTTATTTTTTACTGAAAATTTCTCCATTGCTTAATACTACCATTTTAATCCAAAAACAAAACTGGTATACTGAATGCCATGAAACATTGTAAAGATTGTGAGCCGGCTCAGGAAAGCCATTTTGTTGCCTATACTTCGGTTGTTATGGGTTGGATCGATGAGCCTTTTTTTAATTTCATGGAAATGATTTTTAAAAATAGTGCTGACAGGATAGCTGATTACCTTTCCTTGCCTTTTTTCAATCTCATGGTGTTCTTGAAACTAGGCCGTTTTTCCTATGAGCCAGAAGCAAAAGACAGCTATCGTACCCGATGTTTTTGGGAAGAAGCCAAGAGGCGTGGAATACGAATGCGAGAATTTCATTTAGGTTTTGTCGACAACAGCTTTGTCGCAGAATACGGAGAAGGTAAAAAGAAGAAAGTAATCCTGTTCGATGGACTACCGCGACCAACCACACAAACATCTCCCGCTCTCAAATGGATGGACAACAAGGGTATTATGAAAACAAAATTCAAGAAAGAAGGCTTGCCTGTTGCTGATGGAGGGATAGCTTTTACGTGGCGCGGAGCGCTCAACATATTTAATCGAATCACAAAACCTGTTATAACCAAGCCAAACTTGGGTTCCCGCAGTCGCCACACTATGATCCACATGAATACAGTAGATGAACTGAAAATTGGATTCAAGAAAGCTAAAAAGCTTTCACCTCTTGTAATCATTGAGGAAGAACTTCGTGGATTTCTTTTTCGAGGCACGCTCATAGACGGGAAACTAGTAGGAGTGGTCAAGCGTGACCAACCAGAAGTACTCGGGGACACCATACATACAGTGCAAGAGCTTTTAGATGCAGAAAATAAAAGACCAGAGCGCGGTGGTCCAATATTTCATAAAATAAAAATAGATAAAGAAGCTGAAGAAGAACTAAAACGGCAAAACATAACGCTTGCCGATATACCGGAAAAAGGAAGAATAGTAACCTTTTCACAAAAGACAAGCCGTGGCTGTGGCGGCACAACCACCGAAGTAACTGAGATTGCCCACCCAGAAAATAAAGCCATGCTTGAGCATGTCGGAAAGTTTTTGAATGATCCCCTTATCGGAGTTGATTTTATAATGGAAGATATTACGAAATCCTGGAAGGAGGAGCAACACTGTGGCATTATCGAATGCAATAGTTTACCATTTATTGATCTTCATCACTATCCCCTTTTTGGTAAACCAGTAAATGTAGCTGGAAAACTATGGGACCTTGTTTTGCCAGAATCTAAAATAAAGTAAACTTGTTGCAGGTGTGCTTTTTAGAAAGTATGCCAAGAAAGAGTTTACTTCGTACCCTCAAAAGAAATTTCAGAATCTGGATTATAGGCATCTGGGTCGATTGTTAAATGCATAGGGTTTTTTTGATCAGTCACAAATTCGCCTAAAAATTTCAAGAAATCATCCTTTCGAAATGTTTCACCTTTTTCATCAAAATGAGCTATCGGATGTGCTTCGGGAGTATATTCATAATGTCCCCGTATTTCGCCGTCTTCAAAAACCCGCACATGATATTGATCTTGAAAATCGGCTAATTTTCTCCAACTAAGCACCTGCCCTGCGTCGGGCCAGGCTACGAAATGATTCCCGAACCCCCATGTTTCATGTAAGTGTTGTTTTAAATCTTCCAAGGTTTTTCCTGGGGCTAACCAGCCGATATGGTATCGCTGCCTACCTTGGTCATGAAATCGTACAAAAAAACTTTGTACAGTCGGGAAAAATTTATACAAAAAATGCCATATTTTTTGTTTTAGTTTATCTAAAAAACTCATGGAAATATAATAGCATACAATTTAAACAATCTTATATATACTGCCTTTTGTCTTTTGAAGAAAGCCTTCTTTTTGCAAACTACCTAAAATTTCCTTCAATGTAGCTTTATCGTATAGTAAAACTTTTTCGAGTGTACGCAACGTGTTATTTTTAGGGTTTTGTAAAATATGCCGCAGTACCAAAGATCTTTTTTGACGGTAAGATCCTATAAACTTCGATTGCTTTGTATGGTGAACGCTTTTACGGCTTGGATTAGAATTTTTTTTCAAACATGCTCCATAGTCAAACAATGCATAATACCACTCTCGAACATTCTTTTTTGGAAGTGTTTTCTCTATGAGAGGTAATATATCTTTATCATGCACTTTTTTGTTCTCTGTGAAAAAGAAATGTATAAACACCGACCGAATATTTGTTTCGATAACAACAGCTCGAGTATCCCAGGCAAAGGCTACGATGTCACCTGCCGTCGCTGGACCAATACCCGGCAATGTACACAATGTTTTAATATCTTTTGGAAACTTTCCATTAAAATCTTTCACAATTATTTCAGCACATTTTTTTAAAAACAATGCCCGACGATTATATCCGAGCCCTTGCCATTCACTGAGTACACTTTTTACTGAAGCTTTCGCCAAAAGCTGTACCGTGGGGAATTTTTTTAAAAATGAGTTGTATTTTACTTCTACGCGAGACACCTGAGTTTGCTGAAGCATTACTTCTGAAACAAGAATTTTATATGGGTCGCGAGTTTTTCGCCACGGGAGGTCACGTTTATTACTCTTGTAATATTGCCAAATAGTTTTTTGGAATTTCTCTGTCTTCATAGAAATACTGGGTTTCGAGCTGCGGAGCCGGACGGAATTTCTCCCTCGACTAAATTTTTTGTCGACACAAAAAATTTGTCTGGGCACCGACTCGTAAAATTTCCTACTAAAAATTTTAAACTCCGTCGTTCGAATCCTAAAAAAGCCATAGTATGGCTTTTTTCCTGCGGAGCCGGGCGGATTCGAACCGCCGAGGGGTTTTGAAGCCCCTGCCTCTTTAGCAAAGAGGTACGTTAGACCACTCTGACACGGCTCCTTATGTAATCAATTAAATAATTAATTACGTACCTACTTTAGCATATTTCCTTTGTTTTTTCACGGTATAGTGACTAAAACGCAAATATACGCTAGAATACGCATATGATTGATTTAGTTCAAGAATTTAGAAAATTCGCTATGCGAAACAGCGTCGTAGACTTTGCTGTCGGTATAGTTATAGGTGCAGCTTTTCAAAAGATCATAGCTTCTTTTGTGAGTGATATCGCCCTGCCAGCAATCAATCCCCTGCTTGGAATCATAGAGTTCCAAGAACTTACACTGGGTCGTTTTAAGGTGGGTAGCTTCCTTGAGGCAACTATTAATTTTATTATTATTGCTTTCTGCGTATTTTTCTTATTTAAAGCTATAAATTCTTTCAGAGAGTACGGAACGAAAAATAAAGATATGTATTTATCAAAACAAGAAAGGGTGCTTATCGAAATCAGGGACTTATTAAAAGAGAAGAAGTAAATTGCTTTACAAAATGGAGAGATGGGTGAGTGGCTTAAACCAACGGTTTACTAAACCGTCGTCCCTTAAACAGGACCGCGAGTTCGAATCTCGCTCTCTCCGCCCGAAGTATTAAGTATCGGATAACCCATGGACCTCATTACTATTTTTCGTTTTCTACTCATACCGATTGGGATCGGCACTATCTTTCTTGCGGTAAAGCTCATCAAGCCGCCGAAAAAGATTATCTTCCTTGCGTTGAGTTTGTGCTGGGTCGCTGGCGGCTTAAATTTAATAGTCGATATTATTCAGCAGAATTTTGGAATATGGCAGTATGCCGTGCCTGGTCTAGTACTTGGGTATCCAATCGATCTGTACGTTGCCGTGAGTCTAGTACTTGGCGGAGCAGCCCCACTCATATACTGGTGGTTACGCTCATACCAAAAGAAGTGGCTTCTTCCTTTTCTATTCCTCCTACCTTGCTACCTCCTGCTACAGGATTACTTAGTCATAACACTGACTGGAAATGCCGTCATACAGTTACAGAATTCTTATTGGTGGCTCGTGGATTTCGTTGCTCTGATAGTCATTACGTGGGGGACGCTTTTTGTATTTAGATGTTTTCTATCGGATGACTCGAGTGCTTCAGCGAGCCCCAGAGAAAAGTGGTAAAATACCCTTACACTGATTGCACCTGTAGGTACTTAACTCGAGTGGCCCGCTTTATTAATTAATAAAAAAAATCTATGTTAAAAGAATTTAAGCAATTTTTATTACGAGGCAACGTAGTCGACCTGGCTGTCGGTGTCGTGATTGGTGCAGCTTTTAGTACTATCGTTGCTGCGCTGGTTGCTGATTTACTCACTCCCCTTATCGCTGCCATAGCCAAGGTCCCTGATTTTGCCGGTTTATCATTTACTATCAACGACAGTAAATTCATGTACGGTCATTTTATCAACAGCCTTATATCTTTTATCTTAGTTGCTGCTACTATTTTCTTTTTTGTAGTTAAACCAATGAATAAACTGATAGCCTTATCAAAGAAAAACGAAATCGTAGAACCAACGACAAAAAAATGCAGTGAATGTATTAGTGAAATACCTATACAAGCAAAACGTTGTTCGTATTGTGCACAAGTTATCATAGTTTAGCCTTGTGTTCGCTCTTGTAATTCACATAAAATCTCTACTATTAGTCATCATGCTATAAATTAGCATCTAGGGGTTATATACTGTATAGTCTACGAAGTAGACTATTTTTAAGTTATTTGAAAAGGAGGAAAATGAAAAAAATCATATTTTTATTCGTTCTTTTTATATATTGTAGCGAAAATACAATATTAGCTCAACAAGCTTTTGTAGAGCAAAACAAAAAAAAGAACTTTGAAAAAATTAACTCGGTTACGGTTAAAGAAAATGTTGAGTTTTATCTTGAACAAATAAAATTTTTAGATAAAATTAGAATATTTGAGGAAAAAATTGATCGTGTGTATGCATACGATCTTTCTGAGGGTGAGATTATCAATATCTTAAATTCAGACAAGAAAAATTGGATTAGGGACATGTTCCAATCTTCTTGGGCGCACAAAGACGCCATAAGAAGTTGGCGGTATCTCGGGAAAGGTCCTTCGCTACAGATCACCCAGGTTCGCCAGAAAGAAGGATGGATTTTGGAATTGGACATAGATAAGAATTGCCCGCGATGGAAAAATCCATTCAGAACAATCATCCACTTAACGACCGAGGTATTTCCTAATAAATTTTTTGGGAAATATACAGATCAAAGTCAAATCAAGCGATTACTTGAGAAAAGATTCAAGTAAAAGATAAAAGAAAAAATCCGTAAGACATGCCTATGTGGCATATCTTACGGATTTTTTAAATTAACAAAGATTTTTATTTTACTTTCTTTGTAGCTTTTACTACCTTTTTCACTGTTTTTTCTGCTGATGCTTTGGCAGCTTTTTCTATATCTTTGTATTCACTTTTTAGTTTTGATGCAATAGCTTTAATATCTTTCGCGTGAGCCTTATATTGCTCTGCGTAATTTTGAGAAATCATGTCGACTGCTTTGTTGTACACTGGAGTGCCGACTTTTTTAGCTTTTTTGAATTCGCTCATAGCTTCCTTCTTTATCTTTACCATTAAATCCTTAGCTTTCTTTTGATGAGTTTTCGCGTTTGGTCCAAGTAAATAATATGCTCCCGCCGCGCTTGCTGCAGCTGCTGCTCCTAAAACCGCTGCTCCTCCTATTGCCATTTTCTTAGTACTAGACATTCCTTTTTTTATAGTTTTTTTCATAATATTAATTATTACGTTGATTAATAATCTGCTCTCTATTCTTCTTTGCGACGTCTACGTTTACCAAACAAAAATTTAAATATTACGTTATCTCTCATATCTTCCAACAAGTCTTTTGTTGTGCCCTCTATTTTACTTATACCTTTTTCTATCTTTAGAACGATCCTCCGGAGAGAATATATTGTAGTAATTAAATAAAATAGAAATATAGCGGCAAGTATGAAAATAATAATAAATCCGACCGATGATATTAGAAAGAATGTGTGCATTTGAAAAAACGTATCCATGTATATATTATACCCCGTAGTGAAATTTTTTCAAAACCCTACTACAGATATATTATAAACTAGGCTAAAAATCAAAACAACAGTGTCATAGATTACTATTTGCCAAAATCTTATTTTTGATGTAATATATACAAATTATAGCGGGATAGAGAAGAGGTATCTCGTAAGGCTCATAACCTTAAGACGGCCGTTCGATTCGGCCTCCCGCAACAAGAACACACCCCGTAGTGAATTTTGGCGATGTGCACAGCACGATACTTCATTAGAAGTTTCGCCAAAATCTACTACAGGCCTAAATATATCCAAATTCACTAAATATTCCTTCATATATTGCAATAATTCTTTTTGCTTCGTGTTGTGAAATTTCATACAGAGCGCCTTGGTGAGCTATTCTATTTCGAGTATTGTGAACTTCCCACGCTTTTGTGAGCTGCTTAAAATTCTCCTGATTAGCCATACGTAACTTTTCACCGAGGCTTTCGCCATGAAACCCAATTTGATCCAGCAAGCTATCGAGCATCGAATCCGCCTCAATAATAGCAAGCTTCCAGTCTCCAGGACTACTTGAAAACAAATACTGCAATGTTTGCACCCATCTTGGATTAGTAGATATGTTTTCTCCTTCTTGAGCTTTTTTCTCACGTTCTGCCTGATGGTGCGCATATTCAGCTATCTCATGTTCAACATGATGATGCTCCTTTTTTCGGATTTCAAATATACGCACCAAACAATACCCAATAATAAACATAAAAAATATAGCGAGAAGAAATAGTATAAAATAGTACAAATTAAGTACATCCTCACTAATACCGAAAGAAAAAGAAAATAAACTTTGAAAAAAAGCATACCCGTTATTAAACAAATACACTGGATCAAAATATTTCCAATCCAAGAATGTTCCTTGAATGAGATCATTATTATCATAAGATTGCGCTGGATCCATATATTGATATTATAACTTTATTTTTCTCGAATTTCCTCCCATGCTTTACCTACTTCAAAAAGTGCGTCTTCTTTAAAATGAGGAGCCATGAACTGAATTGAGAGTGGTAGACCTTCACTTGATATACCGGACGGAAGAGCGATGGACGGTACCCCTGCTAAGTTTGCAGGTGCTGAAAATATATCACAGAGGTACATAGCCACTGGGTCATTCATCTTTTCTCCAAGTTTAAATGCAGTTATGGGAACAGTAGGTGTGAGAATATAATCAACTTTCTTAAACGTTTCCAGTATTTCCTGTCTTATTTTTTCTCGTACTTTTATTGCTTTATTATAGTACGCATCATAATACCCATGGGAAAGCACATATGTGCCTAGTAAAATCCGCCTTCGTGCTTCTTTTCCAAAACCTTGCCCTCGGCTATTGTTGTATACTTCGAGTAAATCTTTCCCAGGAGCACTATACCCATACCGGATACCATCAAAACGCGACAGGTTTGTGGAAACTTCAGCAGGCATGATGATGTAATATGCTGCAAGAGAATATTTTGAATAAGGTAATTCAATATCGACTATTTCGTACCCAGCTTGTTTAAATTTTTCTAAAGATTCTTTAAAATTTACCTCGACTTCAGGATCAACTCCCTCCTTAAATAGATGCCAAGGTACACCAATTTTTTTAGTGTTAGTTTTATGCTCTACTTTTCTTAAATTTTCAGGCACTGAAGTGCTGTCTTCCCTATCATATCTTGAAAGAAGATCAAATATTATTTCTGTATCACGTACATCTTTTCCAAATGGAGAAACTTGATCGAGTGAATTGCCCATGGCTATAATTCCATGCCGAGAAACTGCTCCATAAGTAGGTTTTAACCCTACCAAGCCACAAAAGGCTGCAGGCTCCCTGACAGAACCACATGTTTCAGTGCCTAGTGCAGCAAGTGCCATATTGGCCGCCAGAGCAGCAGCTGAGCCACCGGAAGAACCTCCAGGAACTCTCGATGTATCTATAGGGTTCTTGGTCACCCCATAAGCAGAAGTTTGAGTCGAAGAACCCATGGCAAACTCATCCATGTTTGTGCGACCAAGAAAAACTACTCCGGCTTTTTTTAAATCTTTAATAACTGTAGCGTCGTATGATGCTTTATAATTTTCCAAAATTTTTGAACTCGCAGAAGCTATATGACCTTTGATTAAAATATTGTCTTTGATTGCAAATGGTATGCCAGTAAGTATTGTAGCTGTGTCATCTTTAAATTTTTTGTCTGCTTCATCTGCCTGCTCCAATACATCAGCATAAACCTCAAGGTATGCATTGATATCAGGATTTTTTTGCTCAATGGCCTTCAAGTATTCTTCAGCCAATTCTCTACATGTATACTTTCCATCTTTTAGATTATTATGAGCTTTTTCAATTGTTAAATTCTTTAAATCAATCATGACATTTTTACTACAAAATCTTTTTAACTTTCAAGAATCCGTCTTGTTTATTTGGGAACTGGTCCACCACAAGATCGTATGAAAAATCTCTCGGCATGATTTCATCTTCTCGCCAAGCATTATGAACTGTATAGTCTGGGGTTATATCTTCCCCGCCTGCATCAGCTATGCTGAAAGCACTGCGGGCAGGCACCTCTACTCCTTCTATGACTTTTACATACTCCAAAATACCCTTCATGTCTCTCAACATTGATTCTTTTTCTAGGTCTGTTAGCTCGATCCGAGCCAAGTCTGCCAGTTTTTCCACATCTTTAATGTCCATTCTTGCAGTATAGCAAAATTCTAAGAAATTTAAAAATAAGCTTTTAAAGGGGTTTGGCTAGCGACGGCGAGCCAACTTCAGGATTTTTTAAGCTTCAAAAAATCTGTACCGGCTAAAAGTTTGATTTTTAAATTTCTTAACCAATAAGTGCTTTAATTCTCTCTTCTGTTGGAGGGTGTGTCGCAAACAAGCCACTTATTTTTTTAGCAACTTTTGACATATTGCTCCCTTTTGGATCAGCTATGTACAAGTGGGCTATAGCGCCTGATTGACGTGTCATCGGCTGACTGTGTTCGGAAATTTTACGGAGCGCATGTGCAAGCCCGTCAGGGTAACGAGTAAGGAGTGCTCCTGAAGCATCTGCTAAAAATTCTCGTTTTCTAGATATTGCCAGCTGAATAAGTAAGGCAAAAATCGGTGCTAAAATGGATAAAACAATTCCGACAATCACTAATACCCCACCCCCTTTATTATCATCTCGATTGCCGCCAAAAATTAGGCCGCGAGTAAAAACATCAGCAAGAATAGTGATAAAACCAACCAACACTACGACGACAGTCGAGAGCAACATGTCTCGATTGCCGATATGTGAAAGCTCGTGAGCTAGCACCCCTTCGAGTTCAGCCTTGTCTAAGATAGCAAGAAGCCCAGTAGTCGCACATACTACAGCATGATTTTTATCTCTACCGGTCGCAAATGCATTCGGAGCTGCATCTTCTACTACATACACTTTTGGCATCGGTAAGCCTGCAGTGATAGACAAATTTTCTACACTTGTATATAGATCAAAATATTCTTCCCTCTTTGCTTCCTTCGCTCCAGCAAGTCGTAATACTATCCTATCTGAAAACCAGTAAGAAAAAACATTCATAACTACGCTGAAGATAATAAATAAATATAAAATATTTGGATTACCGTAATAAAAGCTAAAAAACCACCCAAACAACACAACCACGGCAAAAAATATAGCCATGAGAAGCCATGTTTTAGTTACATTTTTTGATTGCTGTGTATAAAGATTCATATTAAAACTTTCAAATAAAATTAGCCTAAAATTTCACTTCGACAGGATTTTGCGCTGCGTCATTGTCAGCCAAATCAAAGAATTCCATTTTTGCAAAACCAAAGATTCCAGCGAGCATGTTTGAAGGAAATGATTCCATTTTTATATTCAAATCACGGACGTTGGTATTGTAAAACCGGCGCGCGGCTTGAATTTTATTTTCCGTATCAGAAAGCTCTTGCTGTAAAGCAAGGAAGTTTTGATTCGCTTTCAAGTCTGGATACGCTTCAGATACAGCAAAAAGGCTCTTGAGCGCACCCGTGAGCATATTTTCTGATTCCGCGTGCTCTGCGGGTGTGTTCGCTTGCATCGCCTGAGAACGAGCTTCTGTCACTTTTTGAAACACGCCACTCTCGTGAGCTGCATAGCCCTTTACGGTATTTATTAAATTAGGGATCAAATCATATCTCCTTTTAAGTTGCACTTCAATATCTGCCCACGCTTCTTTGGCACGATTAACAAGAGTAATAAAACCGTTATAAATAAAGATTCCCCACAAAACAATAAGCCCTAAAACTATAAGTATGTACATCATAATCTATTTATTATAGCATAAACGAATTTTTATTACATTCATTTTTTTATTTTAACAACGCCCGAGTCATAACTCCCACTACCCCGTCAATTGCAAGATTATATGCCGCCTGAAGTTTCATAACTGCAGCTTTGGTCTTGGCCCTAAAGTAGATGGTTTCATTACCAGGAGAACCTTGACCGGTACTTACCAATATAAACCCATGAGTATTCAAGTATTGTTGTAATTCTTTAATATCGGGACCATTCATCCCTTCTTTTAGAATTCTAGTAAGTATGGGTGCTGGAGCAGCATTAGGGGTTGTTGGTAACGGTGAAAGATTAATGGGAACTGTAGGGGTTGGAGAAGTTGGGTCAACAAGCAATGCTTGTTGTGCTTTGAAATTAATTATGGCTCGAGATGATGATCCAGAACTACTTTGTTGAGATTGAGTTACGTCATTATCGGTAATAGTATATGTAAACGTGTCTGCTGCCCCAAGCAACGCCGATGTAGGTGAAGATAAAGTTATCTCTATTGTTTCGCTGCTTTCTACATCACTGTCATCTACTATCACAAGAGGTATAGTGCCTGTGGTATTTCCAGCTGTAATAGTTGCTGTTCCACTTGCTAACGTGTAGTCTACTCCTCCTCCTGTAGCAGTATCTTGAGTAACTTCGTAGTCAACAGTTACGTCGGCGTCAGACGCTGCCGAGAGTTCTACAGAGATAGCTGGATTGGTGACTGATTCTGCACCCGAGCCTGTAGCTGTATTAAATTCTATAGTGGGTAAAACAAGATTATTTAAAAGTATTGAAATAGAATCAGGAGTTCCTGTATTATTTGTAGCAATATCTACTTGTCCATTTTGGTCAAAATCATCAACCAATATGAGCCCGTATGGTTGATCGCCAACTGCAAAATCTTGCTTTGCGTCAAATGTTCCATCGCCATTTCCCAAAAGAATAGACACAGAGTCTGCGGTACTATTGCCCGTGACAATATCTTCATTGCCATCATTATTAAAATCACCGGTCTGAACAGACTCAGGTCGGGTACCTGTAGTATACTGCACGGCTGCGCTAAATGTGCCATCGCCGTTGTTAAGCAGTACAGCAGCTTTATCAAGAGGATGAGCTGACAATGTAACGTCTAAGTAACTGTCATTATTGAAGTCTGCTGTTTCTATATAAGAAATACTAGCTCCCACTGCATAAGTGACCTTTGGAGCGAACGTGCCATCACCGTTGTTGATAAAAATATTCAAATCAGAATTATCAATGGCAACATCGAGGTAATCATCATTATTGAAATCTTCAACTACCAAAATCCAGGTTGTGCCCGTGATAGTCAAATATGTAGCCGCCGCGAACGTGCCATCGCCGTTGTTAAGTAGTACAGATATTTTACTATCTTGGGTGGAAATGATATCAGGGTAGTCATCATTATTAACATCTCGGCTTTGCATTTCTCCATAGGGGAAACCGCCTCCGGCAATACTATAATCTATCTTGGCGGCAAACGTTCCATCGCCATTGTTCATCAATACAGACACTACTTGTGTCCCGCTACTCATTGTGGCAATATCCACAAATTCGTCCTGATTAAAATCACCTACAGTGATTCCAAAAGTACTACCAGCAACACCAACATTATAGATACTAGCGGCGGCAAATGTACCATTACCATTATTAAGCAGTACGGACACATGCCGATCTTCCCGTTGAACTGCAATGTCGATATCGTTGTCATTATCAAAATCTGCTGTTTTAATGTTCATAGGATTTTCTCCAACTGCATATGTCACCGGAGCAGCAAACGTGCCATCACCATCGTTAAGTAAAACAGAGGCATTGAGGGTATTGTAATCAACCGACACTATATCTGGATATGTATCCCCATTTAAGTCAGTACTTACCGGTCCATTATTACTGTCGTAATACACTGTCCCCACTGCATAATCCTGCTTAGTCGCAAAACTTACTTCATTATGAGTAGCTTCACTAACCGAAAAACGATAGTTAAACAAAGAAAAAACCAAAAATACTATCAATCCCAAAGAGATAATTTTTGAAAATTTTTGCTTCTTATTTTTTATTAAAAGTGGAGTGGGGCGCGAACGAACCCTCATATCGTAAAACATACGATAATTATATCATGCTAAGTGTAAAGAAAAAGGTTTAAGATTTTTTAGTCTGCCATTCCTGAACCCAAACGAGAAGTGGAGAAGCAAGAAATATTGATGAGTATGTTCCAAAAAACATCCCAGCTGTAAGCATAAGTGCAAAATATTTTGTCGTAACAGGCCCAAAGAATACAAGCGCCAGAAGCACCAGAATAACAGTGAGAGAAGTGGAAATAGATCTCACATATGATTCTTCTAGACTTTTACCCACTATCTGACTAAATTCTTCTTTAGAGTCGGTAGCCAGGTTTTCTCGAATACGATCAAAAATAACGATAGTGTCAGATACAGAAAGCCCAAGAATTGTAAGAATAGCAACAACAAATAAAGCATCAACTTCAATGCCGTATATATGCGACAAGACTACAAAGATACCCACGGGGATAGTCACATCATGGAGTAAAGTAATAACAGCAATAACTCCATACTTCCAAGACGCAACCCGATTCGAAACTTTCCGGAAAGCAAAAGCAATAAAAGCAATGATCGCGAGTGAAATCAAAACAATAGCAAGAATTGCTTTACGAGTAAGTTCCCTGCCGATTGATGGGCCGATAGAATTAAAACTTACTTCAGTAAGTGAGCTCGGATCATTTTGTGATAACACGTTGAGTAATGCAGCATGCTCAGTGTCGGTCAAATCGCGAGTTTTAGCTATGTAGCCCAA
The DNA here is from genome assembly GCA_031425235.1 of Candidatus Nomurabacteria bacterium. Lineage (GTDB taxonomy): Bacteria > Patescibacteriota > Minisyncoccia > Phycocordibacterales > UBA9973 > UBA9973. Next base: position 19,273 of record JANPIZ010000006.1, on the reverse strand, counting down.
ATCGTCAATTGGCTCAAGCTGCACCATTCCTATCTCTAGTGCTTCGAGAGGTGCATTTAAGTCAGCTTGAGCGGGGCGACTCGTTGCGTATCTCACTTCAGAAAGTGCGCCACCTTTGAAATCAATACCAATATTGAGCCTAAATATAGCGAGTGCAAGAAGTGAAAGTACTACAAGGACTATGGATATGCTTATAAATATTTTTTTGTGTTTTACAATAAACATAATATTTTTTATTTACTGATGCCGCTACTAAACAAAAATCTCGCTACTTTACCTTCACCTATAAATGATAATGTTCTAAGAAAAATCCGAGTGACAGTAATAGCAGTGAACAGGGACACAAGGACCCCCATTCCTAGCGTTAATGCAAATCCTTTTATAAGTGAAGTACCGAACCAGAATAAAATAAGTGCAGTAATAAAATTTGAAATATTAGAATCACGAATCGAAAACCATGCACGAGAAAATCCGAATTTTACAGCATCGTTGATGGTTCGACCAGAACGCAGCTCTTCTTTAATTCGTTCGAATATGAGCACATTTGCGTCCACTGCAATACCAATCGATATAATGAACCCCGCTATACCTGCAGCGGTAAGAGTCACAGGCATAAGCTTGAATAACGCTAAAATAATCGCCACAAAAATAGAAAGTGAAACGGTCGCAACAAGTCCCGGTAGACGATACCAAAAAATGAGGAACAGGGCGACAAAAATAAATCCAATAATAGCAGCTTTCACACCTGCATGCACTGCGCTATCGCCAAGTGTTGCACCAATGGTTTGTGTTGAGAGAAGTGTAATAGGTACAGGAAGTGCACCAGAATTAAGACGTCCTACGAGTTGTTTGGCTTCAGTCGGAGTAAAGCTTCCAGAAATAACAGCTTGTCCATTTGGTATTTCTTCCCTAACTACTGGAGTTGAGATTGCTGAACCGTCGAGATAAATTGCCACACTTTTACCAATATTTGCTTTAGTTATTTCGGCAAATAGTTTTGTTCCGGTTTCATCAAACTGCAAAGTTACTCGTGGTTCACGTGTATTTGGATCAAATTCAAGTATTGCCTTTTTTAAATATCTCCCAGTAAGCTCGGTCGCAACAAAAGGCTCGATATCTAAACCACTTAGGTCAACCTTTCCATCTTTTATATTTGAATTGTTAATTTTTATTGGTTCATCAGGAGATCTTTCAATCTTGAATTCAAGGAGTGGTGTCTGCCCGATCATTTCTGTCGCCTTTTTAACATCAGTAATACCTGGAAGGTCTACAATAAGTTGCTCCCCTGACCCCGAGATCACGCTCCCGTGTTGCACTTGCACTACTGGTTCAGAAACTCCAAAAAGATTTACCCGGCGCTCAATAATGTCGCGAAGGGCATCCATAGAGGCGTCTACTTGGTCTCCAGGAAGAGCGCTTACATCAGCTTTGTAGATAAGGTGAGTGCCGCCTGATAAATCAAGTCCGAGGCGAAATGGAAAATTTTTGAAAAATGATTTTTGGGTTTCGAAATTTTTATTGAGTCGTGGCTCTGTTTTATACACAAAAAACGCTATCCCAGCACCAACTGCGAGCATAATAAGCGCAAGTACTGACCTTTGGAACATCTTTGATATAACTATATTTTTAAATGTATTCCACATAAATGTCCCGTTATTCTATACGTTTTTTTGCAAATATGCAACTTTAGAAATCTCAAGTTACATTAGAAAATTAAGTACATGCTAAGGAGTAATAAAGCGAAAACAACTCGATACCAGCCAAACACAGCAAAAGAATGATTCTGTATATATGCTAAAAGCCATTTGATCACTCCTAAAGCTACAATGAATGAAATACCCATCCCCAACAACACACTTCCCCACTCATTAGATGAAAAGTTAAAACCTGATTGAAGTAAATCGTAGGTTGTTGCGGCAAGCATAGTGGGTATCGCAAGAATAAATGAAAATTCGGTAATAAGTTTTTTTGACAAACCAAGCATGCGTCCGGAGATGATCACTGCACCTGAACGAGATACCCCGGGAACAACCGCTAAAGCCTGTGCAGTACCTATCGCAGTAAGTTGTTTAATGGAAAGAGTCTCGATTGTTTGTTCGTTTACCTCTAAAAAATTGGCTTCTTTTCTTTGAGAAACCCTACGTTCGTAAAAGATAATAAACAACCCCCCGAGAAATAACATAGTAACAGCTATAAATACATTACCTAATAAAAATAACTTTATAATTTTATATAACACAAAACCAATAATTCCCGTAGGAATAAAAGCGATAGCGATGTTTCGATAATATAAAAAAGAAGATGAAATTAATTTTTTTCTATAAAAAAATACAACAGCCCCTATCGCCCCAAGCTGGATGGCTATTTCGAAACTTTTTGTAAAATTGGTTGTAACTATGCCCAAAACATACTGAGTGATCTCCAGGTGTGCAGTCGAAGAAATTGGTAAAAATTCAGTAATTCCTTCTATTATGCCTAAAATTATCGTATGGAACATACTCATATTTTTTTGAATAAATAACTAATAATAAAACCTAAGCAAAGGCCACCTAGAATGTCTATGGGAAAATGCACCCCTGACATGATTCGAGCAATGCTGATTAATAAAGCAAACAATAGAAATATATACCCCACTTTTCTATGGCTAAAAAATAATGAAAACGCGAGTGCGAAGAAAAATGTAGCATGTCCCGAGGGAAAAGAGTGGTCAAGTGGTGAAAAAAGTGGTTGAACCTGTGTCAGCGCATCAAATGGCCGCACTGTTTGAAAAAAAAATTTGAAAACTACCGCAAGAAGCCAGGCAGTTATACCGGAAAAAAATGCAATGAGAATTTCTTCCCATTTTTTTTTGAATTCTTGAAATGGCTTCGCTGACAATAAAACTTCATGGTGAAATAATAGAAATATACTGACGCATAAAATAACAAGGTACGGAAGATACACAGCAAAAAATAAAATTACATAATCCAACAAAGCTGATTGTCCCGTAGCACTATGCAAAAAATAAAAAATCTGATTATTCACTTAATTTTTTAGCGTTAAAGCCTTCGCTACTTGTAATACATTATTAAAAAGCATAGCGACGGTCACAGGCCCAACACCACCTGGCACTGGAGACACGAAGCCTGCCACATCTTTAACTGATTCGAGATCAACATCACCCACAATGCCACCACTGGATTCCGATGTCCCCCCATCTATTAATACACTGCCCACTTTTATCATATCACCAGTTATAAATTTACCTTGACCCATACCAGATATAATAATGTCGGCATTTTTTATTAATTCTTCTTTTCGTTCTGTTTGTCGAGTAATTAAGTGTGGACCTACCCCTCTAAACTTAAGAAGTGCGGCTACGGGCTTGCCCACGAGAAGACCTTGTCCTAAAACAACAATATTTTTTTCACTGAGATGTAAGTCCAATGTGTCGAGAATCGCCATACAAGCAAGTGCTGTTGGAAAACCAATGTTATTTTGATTATTATAGAATTTTCCGCTCGCAACACTACCCAAACAATCCACATCGAGCAGTGGATCAATAGCGTCCAAAATAGCTTGGCGGTCGAGATGAGCTGGAAGCGGCAGCTGAACGATAATTCCGCACATATGTTCTATATCATTTAAAAATTTTATTTCTTTTATAAGTTCATCAGTTGTAATAGTTACAGGAAAATTTGCACTGTGAAATTTAACTCCTATGGATTCGGCAGTTTTGGTTTTCATTTGCACATATTGTAAAGAGGCCGGATCATCCCCTGCTAATATATCACAAAAAACGGGAACAAAGGGTAGTTCGGCTACTTGGTCCTTTACTTTGATTAATATTTCTTTATGTAATTTTCGGCCATCGATTATCTCCATGAATGTTCAAATTATAATAGTAATTTTTTTTACAGTGTACCTCCTTCCATCCCCAAAAATTCATTTTTCATCTTGTCTCGATGGGCGATACGGGCATACCGACGCATGCTCATAAGTATGCCGAGTCCTGCAAATTCGGTGAGTAGGTGCGACCCACCATAGCTCATAAATGGCAGTGGTATCCCTGTGATCGGCATCAGTCCCACATTCATACCCACATTGATCAATATTTGAGTCATGAAAAATATCGCCATCCCCATACCAAAAAGCATTTCGAAATTTGTCGCCCCGAGAGAAGCTGCATCAAGTATTCTCCATATAACCAGTCCATACAAAACGAGAATGAGTATACCACCCACAAGCCCCCATTCCTCTGCATAGGCCGCAAAAATAAAATCAGATTGAGCTTCTGGTAAGAATTTCAATCGTGATTGAGTACCGAATCCGAGCCCTTTGCCAAATATCTGTCCGGAACCGACAGCAATGGTTGATTGGAGTGCGTTGTAACCACTCCCATGAATATCAGCGAGTGGATTAACGAAGTTCATAATACGAGCTTTTTGATACGGAGCAAACACGAATATCCATAATGATAAAAATATAAGTGCTCCAGACACAAAAACATACAGGAGATGCATTTTTTTAATACCTGAAACCAACACCATCCCGAGCCAAATAAGCCCGATAATCATAGCCGAGCCGAAGTCGGGCTGAAGCAACACAAGCAGGAGTGGCACAAACGCATAGAATCCTGATATAAAAATATGTTTAAGATCCCCTATTTCCACATGACGCCTCGAAAAATATTTCGCCAAAATAAGCACGAGCACGAGTTTTACGGTATCAACAGGTTGAAAAGAAAAAAGGCCCAAACTAAACCAACTTTTTGCGCCATGCGAAACATGTCCAAGAATAAAAAGCAGAAGCAACATAAAGCAAACAATGAGAAATATTGACACAAGTACGTCGGTACGCTTCAAAAATCTAAAATCAATAAACGAGCATGCAAAAAAAACTGCAAATGAAATGCCAACCCAAATAATTTGTTTATTGAAAAAAATGCTACCCCCTTCCTGAGCAGTAAAACTTTTCATTGTTACAAGTCCTGATACAACAATAGGAAATATAAAAAGTACTAAAAGCCAGTCTATTCTTTTTATTACTTGTTCGGCCATTTTATTTTAATTTTGCTCTGAAAATATTATAGATCGGTATGATTTCTTTGGCGACAACTTTACCTGAAAATGCTTCAGGCCAAGTGAAATTTACTGCTTTGCTTTCCTCAGGATTTAAAACTTCTAAATATGTGCGACTTGCTGATACCGCATTGTGCGAAGAATCATATAGTATGGCTATCACATTCACGTCAGGAATAGTAAACAATGAATCATTTTTAATGGTAGCTGATAATTTAGGAGGCACTTCAGTATCATTTAAATTAATATTAGATACAATAGTTTTTACTTGTTTGATTTTATCTTCCGACACAAAAACCCATTGAGGTGCTTGTGTAAATTCGAAACTCACAAATACTGGGACAGAACTACCGAGATCGATCGCAGGCTCAAATACTGCAAAGTTCCCTGTCGGCGGCACATATGTCGAGCCCTCACGTTTACCAATGTACACATTATTCGAATCTGCAAAACGAAATCGGTAACTTATTTTTTCAATTGCTGTGTTTTTATTGTGATTCACGAGATATGCCACTGCATTATAACGACCAGGCACCACTTTAAACACACGTGACCACACTATTGAAACATCGTCAGTCTGCTCGAGACATGCCTTGGCACACGTGCCGCCGCAGTCCACACCTGTTTCAGTGCCATTTTGCTTGCCATCTGTACAAGTGGGAGGTTTAGTGAGTTTTGGATAAAGTATGGAAAAAGCAATGCTTCCAAAAAATAAAACGATAACTAATATATATAAAATTTGCCTTTTGAGCGCCCATGTCATCAGCTTAGTATACCAGGAATTTTCCACTAAAAATAGTTTGAGGCCAAATCGCGATGTTGGCGATTTGGCCTCGGTTTTGCCGAACAGAGAAGATTCAGCGATTAGTGGTTTCGACGACCAGACCTTTTTTTGTATGGCTGTCGTCGTTTAATTTTTGAAAACTTTTTTCGGGTATAATAAATCCCCACTTTCGCGCGGGGTTTTTGTTTACGAGAAGACGCGAGGGTTTTTTGTTTCATAACCAGCCCGTCCTCCTCGTTGTTTTTGAACCAACAGATACAAAGAGAAAAAACTCTTCGGTTTGAATGGAGCAACTGGTTGCCCCATCATCATGGTTACTATCCGACGAGTGTCTTGTCGGATTTGTTTGTTCTGTGACATTTTCTTATCTCCTAAAAATTAAATTTGGATCAAACCACAATCCACTCTTACCATACCACATATTTTATATAAGTACAACAAAAAAACACCCTACCAAAGTAGAGTGTTTTTTAGTTTTTATTTCTTCTTTCCAGTTTTCCTTCGAGATACGATGAATACGTTTGAGTATTTTTTCGGAGTTCTTGTTTTTCGTCCTCCGGTTACTTTACCCCACATAGTCTTTGGTCGTTTCGTTCCTCGTCCTTGTCTTCCTTCACCTCCTCCGTATGGATGGTCAACAGGGTTCATGGCAGTACCTCTGACAGTTGGTCGAATACCCTTCCATCGACTTCGTCCCGCTTTACCGTAGTTTTCCAAAAAGTGTTCTTCGTTTGAAACAGTTCCGATAGAGGCATAACATTTTTCATTTATCTTTCGTACTTCTGATGAAGGCATTTTTATGTTAGTGTAGCCTTTGTCGTTTGCAACTACTTGGGCAAAAATTCCTGCTGATCGTCCTACCTTTGCACCACCATTTGGCTTGAGTTCGATATTGTAAATAAATGTTCCTACTGGAATATTTTTAAGTGGTAGTCGGTTCCCTGGTGTAAGTGGAGCCTTTTCAGATACCAAAAACGCATCTCCTGGCTTTACCGCCTTTGGCAATATGACATATCTTTTTTCTCCGTCTTTATACACAGCAAGTCCGATGAACGCTGAACGGTTTGGGTCGTACTCAATAGATTTTATCTTCGCTGGAATATCTTTTTTGTTATATAAAAAGTCTATCTCTCGGAACAGACGCTTGTGTCCGCCTCCTTTGTGACGCATTGTGATGCGACCTTGGCTGTTACGGCCGACAGAACGTTTGAATCCATGAGTAAGTGATTTAGTAGGGGTAGTTTTAGTCAAAATATCACGATAGTTGATATTCGTCATGTGTCTCCTTGATTTACTTGTAGGTTTGTATTTTTTCATAAAATTAATTTACGTATCCGTCCTATATCAGTTCTATTTTGTCACCTTTTTTTAAGTACACTAATGCTTTTCGTCCACCTCCACGTACACCTTTCTTGCCTCTTGAAAAAATTACTTTTCGAGGAATATTGAGTACGTTTACTTTTACGGGCTTTACCTTATACAAAGTAAAAATGGCTTTTGTAATTTCTGTCTTGTTTGCTCCGGCAGACACATTGAAAGTGTACACATTTTGCTCAGCTGCAAAAGATGCTTTTTCGGTGATTCTAGGATTTTTAATTATCTTTAAATTGTTCATTGCTTTATTTTAAATTAACTCAAATTAACCTCTGGACTCTAAAAATTTTACTGCCTCGGTTGGATTTTCTATGACGAGATATTTTCGGTTGAGCACATCAAGTGGGTTTAAATTTTTCAAAAATACGATATCGAGTGATGGTATGTTTCGGTAACTCTTCTCTGTTTTTTCGCTTCGTCCAAAAAGAGCAGTGAGCGCCTTTGGTTTTTTAGAAGTTATGAGTGTTTTAGCACCTGCAGCGTTTGCGATATTTTTTACTACTTCCACCGCAGTTTTTGTTTTAATGTCAGAGGGAAGAAGTGTGTCAACAAAAATTATTTCACCATCTTTGAGTTTTCGCGAAAGTACTGAGAATAACGCCTGCGCACGCATGCTCTTTGAGATTTTTCGTTTATAGTTCTTTTCCGCAAGTGGACCATGAGTTACACCTCCGCCTACCCATATTGGTGAACGGCTTGATCCATGTCGAGCGCGGCCAGTACCTTTTTGTTTCCACGGCTTCTTTCCTCCTCCACGTACTTCGCCGCGGCCTTTAGTATCAGCAGTTCCAGCACGCTTGTTTGAACGCATGCTCTCCACCACTTGGTGCACGAGGTCACTTCGCCACTTTGCAGCAAAAACCTTTTCCGGAAGATCTATAGTTCCAGCGTCAGCTCCTTTTTGGTTGTAGATTTTTGCTTGCATGATATTAAAATTATTTACTGATGATTTCAACTAATGTTCCACGGCGACCTGATATTGCACCCTTTACTAACATAATATTGTTTTCCTGATCAACGAAAACTACTTTCAAATTCTTTTGAGTTATTCGGTCAGATCCCATTCGTCCAGCCATGCGCATACCTTTTGGTACGTGTGTTCGAAGACCTCCTCCAATACTTCCGGCTTCTCGTTCAGAGTGTTTTTGACCGTGTGTTCGTGGTCCACCTTTGAACCCGTGACGCTTGACTACACCTTGGAATCCTTTACCTTTTGAGATACTAGAAACAACTATTTTGTCTCCTGGAGCAAATGCAGATACGTCTACACTGTCTCCTTCTTTGAGTTCTGATGTATCGTCACCTTTCATTCTAAATTCTTTAAGAGTTTTGTAAAATGCACCTTTCATGGCACCAGCGCTGCTTTTACTCACTCGGCTTTCTTTTTGTGTACCAAAACCAACTTGCACCGAATTATATCCGTCAGTATCTTTGGAAAAAACTCGAGTGACTGTCACGGGCCCCGCACGAACAATAGTCACAGGAACAACTACACCGTCTTCGGTAAAGTATTCAGTCATATTCTCTTTTGTTCCTAAGATAAATTTCATAACGTTGTATTATTCTTATAGCATCTTTACGTCAATATCCACCCCAGATGGAAGTGATAGGTTGGTAAGGGCTTCGATTGTTTTCGGTGATGGATTTATGATATCGATTAATCGCTTGTGTACTCGAATTTCAAATTGCTCCCGCGCATTTTTGTAAATAAAAGCTGAACGGTTGACAGTATACTTTTTGATTTCAGTCGGGAGTGGTACAGGGCCAACTACAACAGCATCGTAGCGGAGAGCAGTATCGATGATTTGTTTCACAGAAGCATCAATAATTTTACTTTCATATGCACGCACTCGAATACGGAGAACAATGTTGTCTTTGTCTCCTGTTCGAGCAGCCGATCCTTTCTTAGAGGAACTTTTTGTAGCTTTAGGTTTAGCTTTAGCTTTTACCGCTTTCTGCGGGACCCCGCCAACGGCGGTGGTTGGCTTTTTTTCTTTTGTATCTGTTGTTTTCATGAAAGAACTTTTTAACTGAATTTATATTTCGTATTAACCCAAGATTTTAGTAACAACTCCTGCACCGACTGTCTTGCCTCCTTCTCGGATTGCGAATCTCTGTGATTCTTCGAGCGCAACTGGAGTAACTAATTTAACTGTGATAGTAACTGTATCTCCTGGCATAACCATTTCTGTACCTTCGGCGAGAGTTACGTCACCTGTTACGTCAGTAGTTCGGATGTAGAATTGAGGCTTGTATCCTTTAAAGAAAGGAGTGTGTCTTCCACCTTCTTCCTTTTTCAATACATAGATTTCAGCTGTAAAGTTATCGTGTGGTGTAGTTGTGCCTGGCTTACAAAGAACTTGTCCACGAGTAATGTCGTCTTTCTTAAGACCTCGGAGCAAAATTCCCGCGTTGTCTCCAGCCATACCCTCCTGAAGGTTTTTGTTAAACATTTCAATACCAGTAACTGTAGACTTTTGAGTATCTTTGATTCCTACGATTTCGATTTCTTCACCCACCTTTACTACACCTCTTTCGATTTTTCCTGTTACTACTGTACCTCGGCCTTCGATTGAGAAGATATCTTCCACAGGCATAAGGAAAGGTTTTGTAACATCTCGTTCAGGAACTGGGATGTATGTATCAAGTGCGTCTGTAAGTTCAATAATTTTCTTTGCCCATTCATCATCTGCTGATGTAGCTTCAAGACCCTTAAGAGCAGAGCCACGGATAACTGGAGCCCCAGCACCGTCAAAACCTTGAGCGGTAAGAAGCTCACGGATTTCTTCTTCTACCAAGTCGATCATGTCTTTATCGTCAACCATGTCGCACTTGTTTAAGAATACGATAATTTTTGGCACACCAACTTGTTTTGCAAGAAGTACGTGCTCACGTGTTTGTGGCATCGCACCGTCAGTAGCAGCAACTACAAGGATAGCACCATCCATTTGAGCGGCACCTGTGATCATGTTCTTAATATAGTCAGCGTGTCCTGGAGCATCGATGTGGGCATAGTGACGAGCGTCAGTTTCGTACTCGTTGTGAGAAATGTTGATCGTAATTCCACGAGCCTTTTCTTCAGGTGCGTTATCGATATCACCCACCTTTTTCATACGAACCTTGTTACCCTTTAAGTTAAGAGCGTTAAGAATTGCAGCTGTTAAGGTAGTCTTACCATGGTCAACGTGACCGATTGTTCCCACATTTACGTGTGGCTTGTCTCTTTTAAATTCTTCTGCCATATTTTTATTAGGGCTAATAGCCAAAACTCAGTGTACGATAACCAGTCACTAAGGCTCGGTTACTAACTTTATGCCTTTACATGTAAGGCGATATTATTAATAATGCTTGATAAATCAAAACAAAAACTGCAAAAGTGCAGTTATGTACTATACTAACAGATTAAAAAACATTGTCAAATCAATATATTTCATATACCTTGTGGCAATTTTAAATATATGTATTATAAAGACAGAAGAGCTATTGTTATATGAAACAATAGCTTAAAGACTAGATTTTTGAAAACAAAAGAGGTAATAAAAATGTTAGATCAATTAGTCGAATCGAGAGAAAATTCTAAAGAAAATACCAGACGAAGTGAGTTTTTATTGGGAACTTTGGCTTTGATGGTTGTTGTTTTGATTGGTGGATGGACCTACAGTCTATTCAACAAGGAATACAGTATGGGAACGGGCGAGATAGAAATTTCCAGTCTCATTGCACCGGTAGCGCTTCCTGAAGAAGTACCGCCGCCAAAACCCGAACCGGAAAAACAACCGGAGCAAAAACAGGAAGTAAAAATAGACAAACCAACGGTCGTTGAAAAAATAGCGACCATGGAGGAAACCAAGGAACCGCCTAAGGAAACCAAAGGCGAGATCCTGAAAGCTCCTCCTCTCAAAAAATCAGATGCGGCAAATTTTGATATTGGCGACCAAAACAAAGGTCGTTTTGATCCGAATGAGTCGTACAACGAAGTCCCTAAAGGTTTAGGGACGCAACCTTCGGGAAATGGAAATGTCGAACCTGAACCAACGGTTCAGGTTAAAACGCCAACTCCAATTCCGCCAACTCCGAAGCCGACGGAAAAACCCGTCCCGAAAATAATTTCTGGTGGCGTTGTTAACGGTAAGGCGACAAATCTTGTCAAACCGCCATATCCGGCGGCGGCGCGAGCGATTCGGGTGAGTGGCGCGGTCAATATTCAGGTGACGATTGATGAAAGTGGAAATGTCATTTCGGCAAGTGCTGTAAGTGGGCATCCCCTTTTGCGTGCTGCAGCTGTGCAAGCAGCTCGTTCCTCGAAATTCAGCCCAACACTTTTGTCAGGTCAAGCTGTCAAAGTGACAGGAGTCATCGTGTATAATTTTGTTCCAAATTAATTTTTTTGTGGTTTCAGCCACAATTAAGGCGTGGAGTATCTTCGGATATTTCACGCCCGCCTTTCGTTATGTGATAAATTTACTAATGAGTTTCAAACAAAAAGAACCACAAGCAATAAGCTATGGTCCATTTTAATTTTTTTCCTTTTCCAAAAATCCTCTCGGGTTTTTTATAAATGAAAATCCCGACAGTGTTAAAAAGATTATTAATAATAAAATTTTTAAAAGAACTTCAAATACAAACCAAAATAGAATATTGGTAAGTCCTGGTGACCCTTTAGGGTTACTAAATGAAGCTTTGAAATCTTCCCACCAATCACTCATTTCTAAGCTGAAGAATTTTTTATTAACCTGCATAAAGCAAGAACCTCCTATGTTTATACAAACACGGAGGAAATTGAAAAGCAAATATTTAATTGAGAAATTTATTTCCTTGCTGCAATAATAGTCTCAGCCACGTTGTTCGGCACAATATCATAACGGAAGAATTCCATAGTAAATGAAGCGCGGCCTTCTGTCATAGAGCGGAGGCCTGTCATATATCCAAACATCTCAGACAGTGGCACAATGGCTCGGATAACTTTGTTCATACCTCTGTCTTCCATACCTTCGATAAGCGCACGTTTTGAGGAAAGGTTTCCTGTTACGTCTCCCATGAATTTATCAGGTGTTACTACCTCTACTTTCATCATAGGTTCGAGTATTACAGGATTTGCAGCACGACATGCGTCTTGCACTGCCATAGATGAAGCGATTTTAAACGCCATTTCATTTGAGTCCACGTCGTGATAACTTCCATCCCACAGGTCTACAGAGACATTCACCATTTTAAAGCCAGCCAAAATTCCACGATCGAGACCTTCCTTGAATCCTTTTTCACATGGAGCAATATATTCCTGAGGAATAACACCTCCTTTAATGCTGTTGACGAACTCAAATGCTTCTGAGCGTTTGACGTTCTTTGGTAAATCCGCCACCTCTTCTTTGGTCAACATTTGCATTGGTTTTACCTTTATCTTTACGTGTCCGTAGTTTCCGCGTCCGCCTGACTGCTTGATGTATTTACCTTCAGCGGCACCGTTGCCATTGATAGTTTCTCGATATGCTACTTGTGGTTTGCCTACGTTTGCTTCCACTGTAAATTCGCGCTTCAAACGATCCACAATAATTTCCAAATGAAGTTCTCCCATTCCGGCGATGATAGTCTCCCCTGTTTCCTGGTCAGTTGATACTTTGAATGTAGGGTCTTCTTGCGCAAGTCGATTTAAAGCCATACCCATTTTTTCTTGGTCAGCTTTTGTTTTTGGTTCAATGCGAAGTGAAATAACTGGTTCAGGGAACACAATTCTGTCAAGTATAACTGGAGCGTTTTCATCACAAATAGTATCGGACGTGATTGTATCTTTTAGTCCTACCGCTGCTGCAATTTCTCCCGCGAAAACTTTTTTCACTTCTTCTCGGTCGTTCGCATGCATACGCAAAATTCGGCCAATTCTTTCTTTATTTCTTGTTCGTGGATTGTAAATATAGCTACCAGAGGCAAGTGTACCCGAATATACTCGGAAGAATATGAGCTGTCCAACGAATGGATCAGTTGCAACTTTAAAGGCAAGGGCAGAAAAAGGTTCTGAATCAGACGCTTTTCGAAGTATTGGTTCTTCAGTATTTACATCAACACCTGGAACCGGAGGAATATCTGTCGGTGCTGGTAAATAATCCACGACAGCATCGAGCACGAGCTGTACTCCTTTGTTTTTGAGTGCACTCCCTGCAAACACAGGGAAAATAATGTTCCCGATAACTGCCTTACGGAGAGTCTTTTTTAAGATTTCCTTGTCTGGAATTATTCCGTCGAGGTATTCAGTCATCATGACATCATCTGTCTCAACTATTTTTTCGATAAGCTCAGCATGATAGCCTTCTGCTTCTTTTTTGAGTTCCTCAGGGATTTCTTTTTGGATCACAGTGCTGCCCATCTCACCTTCAAAGTAATACGCCTTCATTTCCAGTAAGTCCACTACTCCTTCGTGTTTTTCTTCGAGTCCAATAGGTATTTGCATGCGGACTGCCTTTTTTGTAAGTCGGTCTAAAATTGTTTTGTATGAATGTTCAAATGAAGCACCCGTTCGATCAAGTTTATTGATAAAACAAATTCGTGGAACATTCGCCTCATCCGCATACCTCCAGTTTGTTTCAGATTGAGGTTCAACTCCAGCGACTCCGTCAAACACAACTACAGCTCCATCAAGTACACGAAGTGAACGCTTTACTTCTACGGTAAAGTCAATGTGCCCAGGAGTGTCAATAATATTAAAACGGTGTTTTTTATTTTTATCTGCTTTCCCGTCTTTAACTGCATATGTTGGCGTCCAAAAACAAGTTACAGCTGCAGACGTAATAGTGATACCGCGTTCGCGTTCTTGTTCCATCCAGTCAGTAGTGGTTTCTCCTTCGTGCACTTCACCTATTTTGTGGGATACTCCAGTATAAAAAAGCACACGTTCTGTAGTGGTTGTTTTACCAGCATCGATGTGCGCAATAATTCCAATATTTCTAACTTTTTCTAAAGGATAGTCTCGTTCCATAAATAATTAACTTAATATTTTAGATAATAAAAAAGCGCCTTATGCGCTTGAAATAATATACATTATATTCAGTGTTTTTGCAAACCAAAAAGATACTTATGATTTTGCCTCTAATTTCTGTACCCTTTTCACTAAAGAAAGAAAATCATCATAATCAACCTTTTTCTTTAAGTCTCCTTTTATACTAGATAAATCTTCTTTAACTATTTTCATATCTGACTTTAGAGTATATACGTCTGTTTTAAGCACTGAAACATCAGTCTTTAATTCAGATACATCTATTTTTAGATCAGAAACATCTTCCATTAAAACCCCGATCATTTCAGAATGCAAATCGAGCTTTTTATTCACAAGGACAAAATTCTCCCTTATCCCTTTCAGGGTTTCTCCGTGCATTTCATTAAGTGCACCTAAATAATGCTTCATTTCTGGAGTAGAATATACAGTTCCCTCTTTCAATGTAGCTTTTACTTTTTTCACCACCTTTTTCATATCTAAATTTTATACCAAATACCCATTTTCTGCAAACGTAAATTTCACCAAAAAAGACCAAATAGAACATGATCGCTTTTACCCCTTAGCAAGAACCGTTCTTGCCCTAATAAAATCTTTTTCAAAATTCTTATCAGCGTTAGCGCCCACATACTTTAAATTATTGTGAGAATACCCACTATGAGATTTAAATTCTTTAGAATATTCAAGTCCAGAGAAACCAGCCCTCCTAATACTTTGAAATTCTTCTTCGGTTATCAAATCTAGCGTAAATTTTATTTATAAATATCGTGATCCCCAATAGCTAATAAGGCGACTTCGTTAATCGATACATACTCAAAAACAATTCTTGTCTTATAATTTACAGAAAAACTATAACAATTATGAAATCTTCCGTGGAGTTTATGCACTTTTAAAATTTTATGATTATTTTTGTCTTTAAATAATTCAATTTTTTCAAACAATTCTTCAATTAACGCTTTTTCAAGTTTGTGTACTTGTTTAATAAATTTTGCTTTAAATGATACTTGTATCATAAAACTATTTAATTTTTTTCATAAGCTCTCTAAGGTCTCCTCTTAAGGTTGGCTCTCTTTGAGCTTGGAGCACAGCTTCCACTGCTTCATTCTCTTCATATTCACGTAAGGCACGTCGAACGACATCGGCCTTACTTGAGCCTTTTCCATCTTTAATCATTCTTTCTATGAATTTTTCTAAATCCCCTGTTATGGGTACAGATATTGTAGTCATGTTTTTATATAATTATATGATAATTTAATATTACTATATCATATACTTTTAACTAACAAAAGTCAACCCTAGCAGGAACTATTATTGCTTATCTAGATGGCGCCTAAAGCACTTTCTACAAGCTTAAATCATTATAAAAACGACTAAGTCTTGTCTAGTTATTTTTATTCTCGTTAGCAAGTCGTTAGCAAGAACGGTTCTTGCTAACGAGTTCTTGCTAACGACTTGCTAACTTACAATATTAAGTGTGCGGGTTTACCAAGCAAAGTGAGCAAAGGCTTTGTTTGCATCAGCCATTTTGTGAGTATCGTCTCGTTTTTTGATAGCTGCACCTTCATTTTTAGAAGCTGCGATAAGTTCGTCAGCAAGCTTGATGTGCATTGGCTTACCTTTGCCGCCACGAGCCGCGTCGCGAATCCAACGCATTGCGAGTGCTAAGCGTCTTTCCACGCGAACTTCGCGAGGTACTTGATAATTTGCACCTCCGATACGCTTTGCGCGAACTTCAGTCACTGGGCCAGCATTTTTTAACGCGAGATCAAAAATTTCAAGTGGATTTGGATTGCCTGTTTTTTCCTTGATTATGTCGAGGGCCATATACATAACCTTTCGAGCTGTCTCCTTCTTGCCTGACCACATGATGTAATTAATAAACTTCTCAAGTTTTTCTGAGTTGTAGATAAAATCTGGTTTTACGATATTTCGGTTTTTTACTTTTCTTCGCATTGTATTTTAAAATTATTTCTTTCCTCCTTCTTTAGGCTTCTTGTTACCATAGAGAGAACGTGATTGTCGTCTCTTTTCAACTCCTTGTGTATCGAGTACTCCGCGAACGATGTGATATCGAACTCCGATAAGGTCCTTCACGCGGCCTCCTCGCAACAGCACCACTGAGTGTTCTTGGAGGTTATGCCCTTCACCAGGAATATAGGCAGTCACTTCCATACCATTGGTCAATCGCACTCTGGCTATTTTTCGAAGCGCTGAGTTCGGTTTCTTTGGAGTAGTAGTGAGAACTTTGGTACATACACCACGCTTAAATGGAGACGGGTAAAAAACCGGTTTGTTTTTCAAAACATTAAATCCTTTAGCCAAAGCCACTGTTTTGTGCTTACTTCGGACTTTGATTCTATTTTTCTTTATTAATTGATTTACTGTTGGCATCTTTTTCTATTTTTCCTCTTTATTTCTATTGGGCAAACAAAATAGCCCCTATAGGACTCGTGGGATTAATATACTATTTTTAAATCTAAATTGCAACCCCGTAGTGAAACTTTGCGAAGCATCTCGCGATGCGTGCTTTGCACATCGCAAAGTTCTACTACAGGGCAAGACCAGTGATGAGACCAAAGAGGAAGCTCAGTATTGGAGACAAATAATCAGAAAACCACATAACGAAAACAATAAGTAAAACAATGGAATATGTTTCAAAAAATTGCCCTACTTGATACAAAGATTGAGGCAGAAGCGAGGTAAATATACGTGAGCCATCAAGCGGCGAAAGTGGCACGAGGTTAAATATCCCCAACCCCAGATTCACCATAACAATCGCTGAAATTATAAAATAAAAATCCGGAGGCAACCCAAGATCAATGGTAAAACGAAGCACAACTCCGAAAATAATTGCAATGAAAAAGTTTGCGAGCACTCCCGCACTCGCTACTGCTATCGTCCCCCATTTTCTATTGCTCAGATTATCTGGATTATATGGCACTGGCTTCGCCCAACCAAAAAGAAACCCCGCTCCTGTAAGTATCAAGAACCCTGGCACGATGATAGAACCCAGTAAGTCTAGATGATTAATTGGATTTAATGTGAGTCTCCCGGCATAACGGGCTGTTTTGTCGCCAAAACGTTCGGCCATAAAACCGTGAGAGATTTCATGGATGACGACAGATATGATAAGTATCGCTACGTAAAATATGGCATTGGTTGCATTCATATAGATTTAATGATAACATAAAACCCAATATGCCGAAAATATGTGCAATAACAAAAAAGGGTTCTGTGGTCGGAGGCGGATATTCAAACCGTACTCGTGCTACTAAATTCAACCCAACTGGCAAGAAACGCAAATACCCAAATCTTCAAAAGAAGAAGCTTTTTATACCTGAATTAAACAAATCTGTCATTGTGGAAGTTACCGCAAGAGGTATGAGAACTATGACCAAAAACGGCGCTTACGCTACCCTCCTCAAAGCTGGACTTATCCAGGCTAAATAAAAAACCTCACGACAAGTGAGGTTTTTTATTTAGTATTTATGCAGGTACAAATGTCAGCGCACTTCCCTTTTTCCCAGCGCGACCGGTACGGCCTATGCGGTGGATATATGTATCGTATGTCTGTGGCACATCAAAGTTGATCACATGGGTCACGTCTGGGATGTCCAAGCCTCTCGCTGCCACATCAGTTGCGATCAAAATATTTATTTTGTCTTGCTTAAATGAATCAAGAATACGTATACGTTCACGGCTTCTCTTGTCGCCATGAATCCCCCCTACTTTAAATCCTCTTTGGGCGAGCTCTTTCGCGAGGGTATCTACGCTGTGTTTCATTTCTCTGAAAATGAGAACCTTATCGGAGCCGTCTTTTTTTAAGATGTCGTGAAGCTGGTCCATCTGTTCATCTTTTCCTTTGTATCTCACTACATCTTGATCAATGTTTTTAGCTGTCTCCCCAGAGATGACAGAAATAAACGCTGGGTCTTTCAAATATTTCTCTGTTAGTTTTCTAATTTCCGGTGAAAGTGTAGCAGAGAAGAAAAGGGTCTGCCTCTCTTCTGCGGTCTTTCCTATTATATACACCATGTCATCACGGAATCCCATGTCGAGCATACGATCAGCCTCATCGAGCACTACAGAGTGACATGTTGATAGATCTAGCACTTTTTGATTTATCAAGTCACGAAGACGCCCCGGTGTACCAATAACGAATGACACTCCCATTTTTATTTCTCGGATTTGCTTACTAATAGGTAAACCTCCTACGCACGGAGCAGAAAACATCCCGAAACCAAAAGCGAGCTTTTTGAACTCGTCATCTATCTGAAGTGCAAGCTCACGAGTCGGAGCCATAATAAGGACTGTCTCGCCCTTTTTCATACCCTTAGTTTTTGAAATTTTTTCAATAAGTGGCAACAAAAATGCTGCTGTCTTTCCTGTACCAGTATTAGCCATACCGAACACATCCTTGCCTTTTAGTATGGTAGGTATGGATTGGTCTTGGATTGGACGTGGGTGAATATACCCAGCTCGGGCAATATTTTTATGTAATTGTGGATTAAACGGAAAATCGGAAAACGTATGTTTCGATACATATGGTATTTCTTCGACGTAAATCCCCTTCTTTATGAACCTTGAAAAATCGATTCGTTCTCCTCGAGATCGTTTACCTGCCCCGCCTTGGCGGTGGTTGCTTTTTGGTCGACTACCACCAAAACGTGGTCGTGAACCGAAACTGCGACTAGGTGCGCTCACAGCTCTTCGAGCTGGTGCTGCTGTACTAGATCGACTATGTGAACGTGAAGAAGTAGAAACTCCGCCACGCACGAAACTGCGTTTGTTTATCATATATTTTTTTGTGTCATGGCCATCAATCCCGCGACACAAAAGTCATAGATGATTTCCACAATCGTCAGTCTCGATTAGATAATAGTGAGAATGATATGTTTAGAATAGCATTTCTATCTTAATTTGTCAATGTTTTCGTATAGGTCCAATAGCTTGGCACCACTTGGTGGAATATCATCAAGTATATGCCATACACAACAAACAAGAATATGCCTAAGATTAGAAGAGAAGCAGCTCGACTAGTTAAACGTGGTTGGAGTGCAAGAAAAGTGGGTC
>JANPIZ010000005.1:0-31410 GCA_031425235.1 Candidatus Nomurabacteria bacterium | reverse complement strand
GCCAAGGAAACTTGGCGACCTGGTCGCCACTCCAGACTTTACCTGCGCAAAATCACGAACTCGTTTTAAGAAATAATTTGCAGTGCGGGGAGTAAATCTGCTTCGTTTCGCTATTTCTTTGAGAGCTTCACTTTCAAGTTCAATATCTAAAAGTTTGCTTGATCTATCCACAATCTGCCCGATCTCTTCATTGGAATAAAATTCAAGTCGAAACACTCCACCCGAGAACCGAGAGCGAAGGGGAGAGGACACAAGGGCTACACGAGTGGTTGCCGCGATGAGTGTAAAAGGTGGTAAGTCGAGCTGGATAGTTCTCGCCGAAGGACCTTTACCGATAATAATATCGAGCACGCCAGACTCCATAGCTGGGTAAAGTATTTCTTCCACCATTTTATTTAATCTATGGATTTCGTCGATAAATAAAATATCTCCCGAAGCAAGATTCGTTAAAATAGAAGCTAAGTCACCGACTTTTTCTATGGCTGGACCAGAAGTTATCTTCATTTGTCGCCCGGTTTCCTTAGCGATCAAATGAGCAAGGGTAGTTTTACCGAGCCCTGGTGGTCCATAGAATAAAATATGTTCAGGGATATGTCCACGACCGCTGGCGGCATCGAGGAGTATTTTCACATTGTCTTTTATGTGTTTTTGGCCGATATATTCGTCCCAATGTGCAGGACGGAGGGCTTGATCGAGGAAGGAGTCGTCAGACTTCCCAAGTTTAGGTTCAGTATTTTTTTGTGTATTGTCACTTGACATTATATTTAGATTATGCTATATTATATGAGTCCACAGGAAAAGTGTGTTTATCAACATTCTATACACACTTCTATACACATTATAGCATTTTATTGTATATACAGGTCTTTAGACGTAGTACAATAGATGAAGTCAAGAGGGGACGCGTTATTTAAAAAAGAAGACATTAATCTCTAAGCAATCAGCCACCGGTTATATGATTTTGCGTAGGACGTTTTGGTTAAATTTATTTTTCTGGAACTATCCTATAATAATTTATTACTTTCAGGGCTCAGCCCCGAAAGGATTGTTTAGAGATTAATGTTTTTTTATTTTTTATATAAATAAAAATCTTACTTGACTAAGGTTGGGGCACTATTATTACAGTAGGGGTGATCACTGTACCATTATTATTTGTACTTCCTCCACCACCTATATATTTAACATGAAGATGAGGTCCAGTTCCACCTTGATATCTATAAGGTTGTATCTCTTCACATTTTTTATGTTTTGTACTTTCAGTTTCATTTACAAAGTTTAAAATACCTGGCCTGCTTGCCATTGCTATACATAAACTATCCCATGTAGCTACATTAGTAACGACTATGTCAGCACAATTTCCATTTTCAGTTATGGTTACACCACTCTGGGAGCCCCCTTTCCATGTTTTTGTTACATTAGTTCCATTCATGTAATGGCAGTTACTTCTTCCAGATCCTCTTACAGTTCCCCTAGAGGATATTCTAAAATTTTTATATGTACCATAAATAATTTTTAACTCTGCTAATAAATCTGAGCATATTTTTGTGCCTATACTAGCAAAGGGTACATCGCTACCTGTACTGATTAATCCTCCTTTGCATGCTGTAGTACCGCCTGCTTGAATTTTGACAACTTTATCATTAACAATAGTACCAGGACCAATTGTTACATTAAATTCTTCATCCACCACCCCTAAAGTCACCCCACCCATCTCCACATCACTATTCAACAAATCAGGATTAATAGTATATAGGAGAGTCCAAGAGGTTAAAGCAAGCACAAGTCCAAATATAGCCCCTTTAATCCTTTCAATAGCAGCAGCCTTAGTAGATATGAGTTCACTGGAAGAATACTCTATACCAGCTATAACAAGCATTACCACAGCTGCTACAGCGCAGAGGCCGATGAAGAGGTTGATGACCCAATTGAGATACACACCTAATTTCCCGGTGCCCGTTGTATCAAATTTAGTTAAACTTTTTCCCGCCTCGCATCCTTGGGCTCCGTCTGGGCAGGGCAGGGGTTCGAGGAGAACATAATCTCCCTCTGTTTCTCCACCCGCTTTTGTTGCCGGAGATACCACTACTGGATTTGCCGGTGTTGTGCATACACCATCTTTTTTCACTTGAGGTAAAACACACTCTTCTTCACTCAAATCAATAGTAATTGTCTCTTCTACTTTTTCTTCTTGTTCTCTGTATTCTATATCTTCAAGCATCACTGCTTGCAATCGAATGAATGGAGTAAAAGATCCAATTAATAAAACGAAAACAAATAAAAATAATATATATTTTTTCATTTTTATTTTCCAGTTCGAGACCAGTGGACTCTATCTTTAGGTAAATTATTATAAAAACCAAATTTTGATGCATTTTTTGTGAGCCAGGTATAACAAGAAGATTCCGAAAAGGGTTTAACTAATCTGCCATTACTATAGCAGGCAAAGTCAGCAGCTTCACCATTACCATGATTAGAAGCACCAACGGCTGCTATTTGTCCTCCGGGGCACATGGTCTCATTATCGTTTCTACACGCACGATTTTTTCGCATATCTATTTGCATTTCTCGAGTTCTAATGCCTGAATACGCTCCCGATTTTAGAGTAATTCCATCTCGCTTTGCAGCATCAACCATAGCATTAAATTGACTTACGATACTACCACACACAAAAGCACCACTGTTTGACATTACCATCCCAGCAGTACATGTTCCCGCGGGCTTAGATATTATTGTTCCAGAGGGTACCAATGAAAGTGGAACAGCATCCGGATCATTTTTTAGACTATACGCTGAAACAATTTTTTTTGTTGGGTTAAACATTGCTAAGCTGGTCAAGGTATCTAATTCTTTGAAATATAATTCTTCTCCTTCACCTAGACATGTAAAGCCGTTGTTAGTTTTAAAAAATTTTGGATAACTAAATTTTGTAAAAGCTTGACGGCGTTCACCTCCCGCAGGGACTTCAAAAGCAAGGATATAAGAGTAAACCGTGTCAGGATTGAGGTTTATTATCCACTCTTTACTAATTGGAGGGTTTAATATATTACCTTGCTCATCAGCTATTTCTTTATACGTCCATTTTTTCTTCTCAAGTTTATTTGTGTAAGTTGTATTATTTACACCCCATTCATACCACAGCGCAACACCATTTGGGATTTTTTGTGATAGACCTTGGATACCACTTGGAAACTCTGGACTGGCAGACAAAATATACTGGTAACAACTTTGTATTTTAGATATTTCACTAGCGGGTGGAATAGGCGCGGTTCGTCTTGAGGTAGAGGTCGTATTCACGTTCTGGGTGGTACTGCTTTGAGCAAAAGTTGTCGTTGTAAAAATTATCCCGAATACTATCCATAAATTTATTATAACAAAGAATTTAATTATATTAATTTTCATAAACAACCTCTCCTTTTATTTTAACTCTATTAATTATATTGTCATTTAAAGTAAAATTAACTTCTTCAGGACGAGCCCCCTTTAAGGCTTCGTAGAATTTTTTTCCGTCACTAATGTCATTTTTTTCTAGTTTTTCACCAAAACTAAAAACAACATTAATGGGTTCTTTGTCTTTTATTTGAAATTCTACTACAAACCTCTCCTCATAATATTCCTTTGTGAAAACCTTTTTTTCAACTTCACTTATTATGATTTTTTGCGGGATGATTCCTTCTATTTTTGAGGTCTGGCTTGTTTCAGGTGTTTTAATGTTTTTTTCAGGAGAAATTATGTTTCGTTTAGGGGTTGATACTGCTTCAGGTTTTTTACTCAGTGAAGTAAAAGTTCTACTGGATTTCTGGGGGGAACCAACAGGTATAGATAAAGAAGCAAAAACAACTACTGCTGTACCTATTTTCTTTATAATATTTTTAATAGATTTTTTGGGTTCGTTTTTTGTATGTAATCCTTCAAAAGACTCTTTCATATAATAGGAATTATATCTTTATTCTTCATTTAAATCTACCACACTCAGAACCTCTTCAAACGATGTGATACCGTTTAATATTTTTACTATTCCGTCCTGACGCATTGAAAGTGTGCCCTGGTTTCGGGCTACTTTTTTTATCTCACGTTCGCTAGGATTTTGTGGAATTATAGTTTCAATAGCTTCGTCGGTTTTTATCGCTTCAAAAATTCCCATTCGCCCGTTGTATCCAGTCATATTGCATTTTTCACAGCCGGCAGGGGAGTATATTTTAAAAGCTGCATCAGGGTTTATATTATAATTTGAAAGACTTTTTCCTTCATTTTTTATACTATCCATGACCAGTTTTATAGTAGTGTTTTCTGCATCGGTGGGAGTTTTTTCCTTTTTGCAGAAGGTGCAGAGTTTACGTACCAGTCGCTGAGCTATAGAAAGCGTCAATGCTGAAACTAAAATTTTGGGATTAACCTTAAGATCAATAAGACGGGGGATTACGCCTGCAGCATTATTGGTATGTAAGGTAGAGAAGACCATGTGTCCGGTGAGCGCAGACTGTACTGCGATTTCGGCTGTTTCTCCATCACGAATTTCTCCAACCATTATTATGTCTGGGTCTTGGCGTAGGGCTGAACGTAATCCCTCAGGGAAACTATATCCCTTCTTTTCATTAGTCTGAGTTTGGGTAATTCCAGTCAGGTGATATTCTACTGGGTCTTCTATAGTAATAATATTTATTTCTTTAGAATATATTTTACGTAAAAATGCATACAAAGTAGTTGTTTTTCCGGAACCTGTTGGGCCTGTCACCAAGATCATACCATTTGGTCGCATGATTTCTTTTTCGATAATACTAAAAAGATATTTTTCAATACCGAGTTCTTCGAGGTCAACCTGAATAGATTTTGGATCTAAAATACGCATGACGATAGCCTCCCCATATGCTCCCGGTATTAAAGAAGACCGAATACTGATTTCCTCACCATCTTCCATAATATTAAAACGGCCATCTTGAGCAATCTTTGAGGTGAGCTTCATCTGTGAGAGTAATTTTATTCGAGAGTTTAATAGGTGATATACATCGAGATCAAAGAAATTTATATCTTGGAGCACGCCGTCAAGACGAAGTCGTAGTCTACTCCTATCTTTCTCTGGTTCAATATGGATATCAGAAGCCTTTATGGAAATAGCACCCGCAAGAATTATTTCAAGTAATCTGGAAATTTTGTGAATTTTGTTTCCTTCCAGTGTTTCTTTGATGAGTTTTTCAATGTCTTGTATGTGACGAATGCTTTTTGCGGTTTCGCGTAACACTTCCCCGGAAATATCTAAGCCTCCAATCATAGAACTTTCTGCCATTGAAATCTCCTTATATCTTTCCCACACTTTATTTAAACTTGCACTACTTACCATATAAAAAGTAGGGACAAGATTTTGTCTTTCCATTAAATCTTTTAAGTTTCCCAAAAGGTCATCACCAGGAGAACGCACTCCTATATAAATATTTTTACCAAAAAGTTTAAAAGGGGCAACTTTCATAAGAAGGGCATCTTTTTCAGGTATTGCTCGGAGGGCCTCATTATCTACACCAATACGGGAGAGGTCTATATAAGGTAGTTTATATTTTGATTCTGCAAGCATTGCCACCAGCTCTTCCTCTTCCTGTTTATGTAACTCTTCTAATTGTTTATTTTCTGTTGTGTCATCAAAATCCTGCATGATGTATAGTATTGTAACTTATATGGTATTATTTTCATAATACCACCTATGAATAAAGTTAAGGAAAAAAATAGTCAAAAAACTCTTGTTTTACTGGACTCCCACGCTATAATTCACCGCGCCTATCATGCGTTGCCGGACTTTTCATCATCCGACGGCATGCCTACCGGAGCTTTATACGGTCTTTCTAATATGGTTATGAAAATAATAACCGATCTAAAGCCTGACTATATTATCGCCTGTTATGATTTACCTCAAAAAACATTTCGCCATGAAGTGTACGATGCATACAAGGCCGGTAGAAAAAAAACAGATGATGCCCTGGTCGTGCAATTGGAAAATTCACGTTCCATTTTTGAGGCATTTAATATACCCATGTATGACGCTCCAGGTTTCGAAGCCGATGATATTTTAGGGACAATTGTCCATCAATACAAAAAAGACAAAAATATAAAAATAATCATTGCTTCTGGAGATATGGATACTATGCAGCTCGTGGATCATAAAAAGGTACAAGTATATACTTTGAAAAAAGGAATCACAGATACTATTTTGTACGACGAAGAAAAAGTAATAGAGCGATTTCATTTTGCCCCCAAATTTTTACCCGACTATAAAGGACTTCGAGGTGACCCGTCCGATAACATCATTGGAATCAAGGGTGTTGGTGAAAAAACTGCCGAAACACTGATCACACATTTTGGAACTATTGAGGAAATATATAAAAAGTTAAAAAAAGACGAGAGTGTATTTAAAAAAGTAGGTATTAGTCCTCGGATGATCGAGCTTTTAAAGGAAAATGAGGAAGAAGCGCTCTTTTCAAAAACCCTTGCAACCATTCGCACTGATGCGCCCATAACATGTACTATTCCGACCCAAACATTTTGGGAGCATGCGGACTTAAAAAAAATAGAAGCGGTGTTTGTTCGATATGAGTTTCGAAGTTTGTTTTCTCGACTTAAAACTTTTTTTGGAAAAAGCGGTAGTGAGCACAACACCGACACACTCGGCTTTTCTGAAGAAGAAAAAAAGAGCGAAGACATCGACTT
This sequence comes from Candidatus Nomurabacteria bacterium, assembly GCA_031425235.1. Classification (GTDB taxonomy): domain Bacteria; phylum Patescibacteriota; class Minisyncoccia; order Phycocordibacterales; family UBA9973; genus UBA9973. The sequence goes on along the minus strand of JANPIZ010000005.1, from coordinate 24,720 downwards.
AATAAAATTAAAAGAAGCAGGGATTGCTCTTTGGCTCATAAATTCTGAAATAACCACTCCACACTTAGAAGATATACTACATTTCGCAAAAACTCCTGCCCGCAATGCCTCTGGTATAGCTGGTGCAGGCGGGGAATCATTTGACGCTGCGTACACATATATTTTTCAAAAATTGAAAGAAAAGAAGCTCGACACCGTATACAACGAAATAGAACTTCCAATTATGAGCGTGGTTAAGGAAATGGAGGACCACGGTATTATGATAGATAAAAAATATTTTACTGAATTATCAAAAGAATATCACACCGAGCTTGATAAGCTTGTAATTAAAATACATAACATAGCAGGCGTGGAATTTAACATAAACTCTCCAAAACAACTTGGTGAAGTTTTGTTTGAGAGGATGGGCATTAAGAATCAAGGAAAATCAACACGGAAAAATGCCAGCGGTGGATTTTCTACAAAAGTATCAGTACTCGAGGAGCTCGAGGAAGACAATCCAATTATTAAAGAAATTTTGGCTTATAGGGAATTACAAAAATTACTTTCTACATATATCGACATTATTCCCCAAATGGCTGGAAGCGACAACAGGCTTCATGCCAAGTTTTTGCAAAACGGATCTGCAACTGGACGATTTTCTTCACAGGATCCAAATTTGCAAAACTTGCCTGTAAAATCTGAACTTGGTAAAAGAATACGTGGTGGATTTATAGCTGATAAAGGACATAAACTTGTTGCTTTTGATTATAGTCAAATAGAGCTTCGTGTAGCAGCCATACTCTCTGGTGATGAAAAAATGACACAGGTTTTCCGCGACAGGGAAGACATTCACGCAGGCGTAGCATCGTTTGTTTTTGGGGTGCCGATAGATAAGGTTGATGCTGAAATGCGTCGTAAGTCCAAAGTTATTAATTTTGGTATTATTTATGGTATGGGAGTGACGGCGTTACGTAAAAACTTAGGCGGAACTCGTGCTGAAGCACAAAAATTTTACGATAATTATTTTAATCAGTTTTCGGGACTTCGTGATTATTTAGAAGGAGTAAAAAAATTTGCTACCGAACATGGCTACACTGAAACTTTATTTGGGAGAAAAAGAAGTTTTGCAAATATTAATTCTCGCATTCCATTTTTAAAAAACATGGCCGAACGAACCGCCATCAATGCGCCCGTGCAGGGGACTGCTGCCGACATTATAAAGCTCGCCGCCCGCTATGCATATGAAGGGTTAGAACAAGCCGGCTTGTTGCCTCGGGCGCATCTTGTTCTTCAGATCCATGACGAGCTTGTGTATGAAATAGAAGACAGCGTGATAGACGAGGCCAGTAAAATTATCACAGAAGCTATGGAAAGTGTCCTTGGAAAGTCGTATTTACGCTATAAAACGGATGTTCCACTTGAGGTTCATTATAACGTCGGTATTAATTTTAGTGAGGTAAAATAATAGGCCTAATTGTGCTATACTGGCTATATGGAATCAAGAGAAGAAAGGCATTATAAAAATAAAGTCCATCGGGTTTTAGCCCATTCTTATACGCTATATTTAGTATTATTTTTAGTTGGAGTCACACTCGATTTTGTGTTTAAGGTTAAAATTTTTTCAGATTCTTTCATGGTGCCTGTTGGACTGTTTTTTTTAGTTTTCTCGTCCTTACTTATAATCTGGGCGCAGAAAACTGGCCGTGACTTAAGAAAATTTACAGAGAAAAAGAAAGAACATTTTAGGAGAGGTCCATACGCCTACACTCGATTTCCTACCCAATGGGGTTTATTTCTCCTTATGCTTGGTTTTGGCATTATTACAAATGCATTTTTCGTAATAGTTTCTACTATTATGTCTTTACTTATTGCTAGGTTACTGTTTGTAACCAAACATGACAATATTCTCATTGAAAAATACGGTGAGGCATATAAAGAATATAAAAAACTTGTAAAATTTTAGTATATGATATATCTTTTTACTGGAGATGATACAAAAAAGAAACTTGTTGATTATGAAAAATTCATAAAATCTATTGGAACGGACACCGAAAAAATATTTTTCAATAGAAATAATTTCAGCCCTTTTCAGTTAGAAAGTTTTTATTCCGGGGCGGGCCTTTTTTTTACTCAATCTGCACTCGTACTCACTGACATCTTAGAAAGAGAGGAGGCGCGGGAATTTATTTTAAAAAATTTAGAAAAAATAAAGAATTCGGGGAATTCTTTTATTTTTATTGAGCGAAAACTCGGCAAACCCATTATTGATGCCTTTAAAAAACAAAAAGCTGAAACACATATATTCGAACTACCAAAAGAAAAAAAAGAAAAATTTAATAATTTTTTGCTCGCGAATGCTTTTGAAGCTAAAGACAAGCTTCAACTTTGGATATATTATAGGCAAGCAGTGGAAAAAGGAGTAGGGCTCGAAGAGCTTGTCGGTGTCCTGTTTTGGAAAATGAAAGACATGCTTCTCAAAAATAATTTTAGAGTTTTTTCTAAAGAACGGTTACAAGCTCTGATCTCCACACTACCGTATTTGTTACCTGAAGCGAGGAGTAAAGGACGTGATGCTGAGATAGCCTTTGAGCAGTTTTTACTTGAGAGTTTCTAGTGTGCGCCCAATTATACCACGTCAGAACCGCTATTCGGAGCCTTTATGTGGATCATTTCGCGGTGGTTAGAAGTTGGTAAAAAACTCATTTTATTGCTAAACTACAATGTATATAAAAATTATGGACAAAGATAATATACCACAAAAAAATACTACTGCTCAGTTTCTTATTTTTACCGCTGAGACAGGCAACCCTAAAATTAAAGTTCGTATAGAGGGCGAAATGGTGTGGTTGACACAGAAATTAATGGCTGAGCTTTTTGCTGCCGATATTCGCACAATTAGTGAACATTTACAAAATATCTTCAAAAGCCAGGAATTAAAGGAGGATTCAGTTGTCCGGATTTTCCGGATAACTGCGGCTGATGGCAAGGAGTATGATACCCAGCATTATAACCTTGACGCAGTCATTGCTGTGGGGTATAGAGTGAACTCAAAACAGGCCACACATTTCCGTATTTGGGCAACTCAAGTGTTGCGTGAATTTATTATTAAAGGATTTACTCTTGACGATGAACGCTTGAAACAAGGAAAGAAACTATTCGGCGCAGATTATTTTAGAGAATTGCTCGAGCGCGTTCGTTCCATTCGTGCGAGCGAGCGTCGTATCTATCAACAAATAACTGATATTTTTGCTGAGTGTAGTATTGACTATGATCCTGATTCACTTATCACGCATGAATTTTATGCAATGGTTCAAAATAAATTTCACTTTGCAATTACTGGTAAAACAGCACCAGAAATAATTTATAGTAAGTCAGATGCAACACTGCCGAATATGGGTCTTACTACGTGGAAAAAATCTCCGACAGGCAGAATACTACAATCAGACGTTATAATTGCCAAAAATTATTTAGCAGAAAATGACATCAAGCAACTTGAGCGAACAGTTACCGGATTCTTTGATTATATTGAAGGACTTGTAGCTCGAAGCAATACCTTTACTATGGAAGAGTTCGCAGAAAGCGTTAATAAGTTCTTAACCTTTAATGAATACAAGATTCTTGATGGAAAAGGATATGTTTCAAAAGCAGATGCTGATGCAAAGGCCGTATCTGAATATAAGGAATTTAATAAACATCAGAAGATAGAATCTGACTTTGATAAACAGGTAAAGAAAATCATTGAGGAAAATAAACCGGAATAGAAAAGTTCTAACTCCAAATCGGGATGTTTGAGATAGCACTTGTAAAATAAGGTTTAAAAAATCTGTGCGCCCAGTTGGAATCGAACCAACGACCTTATCCTTAAAAGGGATCTGCTCTACCAGCTGAGCTATAGGCGCATGCAATATGTAACCAGTCAAATATATATCAAAAAGCGTTGAAAATCAACCTACCCGCAATGCCTCCAGCATAGCTGGTGTAGGTGGGGGAAAATGATATTATAGATACATGCATAGAATAAATTTAACATTAGTATGTTTTCTCTTGTTTACAATAATAAGTTCAGCTCTCGCATATAAAATAGTTATTAGTGCATATAGTGCATACGGAGATCCAATGGAGGAAGTATACCTCATAGATCACGGAGATTCAGTTGTAAATAAAACTCCAAAAATCAAGAACGATAAAATTAAAGAATAGTTTTATATGTAGGTTTGTGTTACATTTCGAAATACTAAAAAAGTATGAGTAAAAATATATTTAAACTTAATAAATCGTGGGAGCCAGCTGGAGATCAGCCTGACGCTATTTCAAAACTTTTACAAGGCCTCGGAGCTGATATGCAAGCTCAGACGCTCCTCGGCGCTACAGGTACAGGCAAGACGTTCACCATGGCCAACGTCATACAAGAGCACAATAAACCGACACTTGTTATAGCTCATAACAAAACTCTTGCTGCCCAACTCGCGCAAGAGTTTAAGGAATTTTTCCCCGATGCAGCGGTTCATTATTTCGTTTCTTATTACGATTACTATCAACCCGAAGCCTACATGCCTGCATCTGACACATATATAGAAAAAGACGCTTCGATAAATAAAGAGATAGACAGGCTTCGTCATGCGAGCACCCAAGCCCTCCTTACCAGACCGGATGTTATTATTGTGGCTTCGGTTTCATGTATTTATGGATTGGGAAGTCCTGAGGAATACGAAAAAACAAACCTCAAACTTGAAATTGGTTCAAAGCTCGATCGAATGACCCTCATGAAGCGACTTATAGCAATTCATTTTGAGCGAACCAATGTTGACCTTACTTCAGGAACATTTCGTTCGATTGGTGCACGAGTAGAGTTTATGCCTGTATCTGAAACAATCATGTACCAAATAGAATTTTTAGGAAACGCCATATCAAAAATTACAAAAATAGATCCCGTGTCTTCGCAAATAATCAAAGAAGAACAAAATATTTTTGTATTCCCTGCAAAACATTTTATTACCGAAGATTCAAAAAGAAAAAAAGCGATCGTGGATATCAAAAAAGAACTCGAAGTTCAACTCAAGAAATTTAAAAAAGAAGGAAAATTACTCGAAGCAGAACGCATCAAACGAAGGACTAATTATGATTTAGCTATGATAAAAGAAATTGGCTATTGTAATGGTATCGAGAACTATTCGAGGCATTTATCAGGTAAACACGAAGGAGAGCCGCCAGAAACGTTATTGTCATACTTTCCTCATAAAAAAAATCCGGAATATCCCTCTCAGCATATTCCGGACTTTTTAACCATTATTGATGAGTCACATGTGACCTTGCCACAGCTTCAAGGAATGTATGCTGGGGACGCTTCACGTAAAAATACCCTTGTCGAATATGGTTTTCGTTTACCGTCGGCTAAAGACAATAGGCCTCTGAAATATGATGAATTTAAAGAACGCATTGGCCAAGTTGTGTATACGAGTGCCACGCCGAGCGACAGAGAGCGAGAACAAAGCAAGCAAATAGTCGAGCAGATTATTCGCCCGACTGGACTCGTAGATCCTGAGACAATAGTACGACCTGTTACCGAAAATAAAAAAGATAATTATTCGGGGCAGATTCAAGATTTTATAGCTGAAGCGGAAAAAACAATAAAAAAAGGTTTTCGAGTGCTGGCAACTACGCTTACTAAAAAAATGGCCGAAGATTTGTCGACATATTTAAAAGAAAAAAAAATAAAAGCCGAGTATTTACACAGCGACATAAAAACAATGGATCGTATTAAAATCCTCACTCAATTTCGAAAAGGGGAGTACGATGTATTAGTTGGAGTCAACTTGCTTCGTGAAGGGCTCGACTTGCCCGAGGTAGCGCTCATTGGTATTCTCGATGCTGATAAAGCTGGATTTTTACGTTCAGAAACATCACTCATACAAACTATCGGACGCGCAGCACGTAACGCTGAAGGAAAAGTTATTCTCTATGCTGACAGAGTGACTAACTCCATGGAATACGCCTTACATGAGACAAAGCGTCGTCGCGATATTCAAATTGAATACAATAAAAAACACGGCATCACTCCGCAGACGATAATGAAAAAGATAAAAGACATCACCGAAGAGCTTGAAAGTGAACATGGGAAAATAGTCAATGCCGAACTCGCGCTTGACGTGGAACTTTTCAAAAAAGCATTCGCAAAAGATAAAAGCAATAAGGGTAAAAATGAGTCAGATTCAATAAAAAACATGCTCTTGTCTGATGAGGAACGAGAAAGTTTAGTATATGAAAAAATAATAAAGCTAAAAGAGAAAGAAATGAACAAAGCCGTAAAAGAACTCGACTTCGAAACTGCAGCAATTTTGCGAGATGAAATAGGAGTTTTACGAACTCGTTTGGATAAAAAAGACGACTAGTTTATAATATACATTATAAATGGACAATCAATTTGAGGCCTTAAAAACAAAATTAAAATCTACAATAGAGAAAGAAGCATCTCTGGATAAAATCGGATCTTTAGTAAAAAAATTAGGTGCTACGATTGCATCAACTCCAAAAGATTTTCTACAGGAATTACTCACTAAACTTCCTGAAATGAACGAAATAGTAGCAGGGAAAGAAAAGAAAGAAGAAGTGAAGTTTGAATCGCAAGTAAGATGGTTTACAAGTAAACTGGTTGATCGTTCAGTAGATAGAATTACTAATCCAGAAAAGATATAGGTATACAAGGAATGTCAGAGGAAAAAATAATTATAGATAAAATTTTTTAGAAGGGGAACATCACGATATTAAATAGTTACTTGATTTCATAAATAATATAAAAATGTTTCTTAAATTTCCCCTAAGCTTATCTCTGCGCTAGGTCTTGCCTAACGCACTCATGTTTGCTAGCATGTAAGTATGTCTATTCGTAAAGTTAATTTTGTTCAAGGTGAGTATTATCACATTTATAATCGTGGTAATAGTAAACAAAGAATTTTTCATGACAAGGAAGATTATATGAGGTTTATCTCTTTACTCTATATTTCAAATACAAGTGAAAGCTTTAATCTTTATGATTTAAATCGGGATCATAATTTCAATGTCTATGAAATAGAAAGAAATAATATGTTAGTTAACATAGGAGCATATACACTTATGCCAAATCATTTTCATGTTCTCATTACCCAAAAGGAAGACAATGGCATAAGTAAATTTATGCAAAAATTAAGTACTGCATATTCTATGTATTACAATAAGAAATATGAAAGAACAGGAGGGTTATTTGAAGGCAAATTTAAATCACAATATTTAGATACCGATAAATATTTAAAATACATATTTTCATATATTCACTTAAATCCAATCAAGCTTATTCAAAAAGATTGGAAAGAAAAGGGGATTAAAAATATAAAAGAAGCTAAAACCTATTTGGATACATATGAGTACTCTAGCTATTTGGATTTTATGGATATAAAAAGACCACAAAACGAAATTTTAAATACAAAAGTATTTCCAAAATATTTCTCCACAAAAACCATTTTTATTGAAGAAATTTTTGAATGGCTATTATATAGGAGTGCGTTAGGCAAGACCTAACGCAGTAAAACTGCAGCTATACTGCGCGATGAGATTGGAGTTCTAAAAACTCGCATAGAAAATAAATACTTATTAACTAACAAAAACTATAGTATTTTATTTTCTTTAATGAATGTCTTTCGTTAATTATCTTAGTTTGCATTCAGCAGAAAAAATTAAATGTTCGCTATAGTGAAAAGTATTATTTTGTATGTTACTATGTATAGTCTAATATTCACTTACACCCCCTAAAAATAAGGCCGGGTGCGATTGTGTTATGTAGGTTACATTTTATTAAAATCCAATGAAAACAGATAAAAATATAGACAAAATAAGGGTCACGGGGGCCCGGACCCACAATCTCAAGAATGTAAATGTAGAAATGCCACGAAACAAGATGGTAGCCATTACTGGTGTTTCTGGCTCTGGTAAATCATCACTCGCTTTTGATACTATATTTGCCGAAGGGCAGCGTCGATACGTGGAGTCACTGTCGTCATACGCGCGACAGTTTTTAAATCAAATGGCCAAGCCAGATGTGGATGAGATCACGGGACTTTCACCAGCAATATCTATTGATCAAAAATCGAGGTCTAATAATCCTCGTTCAACAGTAGCCACTATTACAGAAATATACGATTACCTTCGTGTGATGTACGCCCGTATTGGCCATCCTCATTGTCCCGTGTGTGGCGAAGAAATTAAGAAACTTTCAAATGAAGAAATTTTGAATTTTATTTTAGAAAAAATAAACGCATTGAGTAAAACGAATAAAAATAAAAAGTCGGTTATGGGCGTCGAATGGGACCAAACAGAAATCAATATTCTTTCTCCTGTCGTGCGCGGGCGTAAAGGTGAGTATTATCAAATGCTTTATGATTTACTCGGGAAAGGTTTTTCCGAAATTCGTCTTGACGGCGAAATAAAAAAATTACGCGAAAAAATAACTCTTTCTAAAAATAAAGCCCACAATATCGATATTTTAGTTGATCGCTTTGCGGTTCATGAATTCAAGGACAGCAAGGAAGCGAGTCGCATGCGTCTTTCTGAAGCTCTCGAGCGAGCTCTTTTAGAATCTGAAGGACTTGTAACTGTACACATAGGTGATGATGAATTTATAATGTCAGCAAAGTTTGCTTGTAAAAATGACGGTTTTTCTTTCCCGGAAGTGGAGCCACGCCTTTTTTCATTCAATTCTCCGTACGGAGCATGTCCGTCTTGTAACGGTCTTGGTTCAAAATATTTTATGGGTGATGAAGTGTGTGATGACTGTAAGGGCGCCCGACTTCGACCTGAAGCCCTAAATGTATTTTTAGAAGACAAGAAAAAAAGAGTAAATATTTTAGACCTTGCGTCACTTTCGATACAAGACGCACATGAATTTTTCAAAAATTTAAAACTTTCTGAACAAGAGAAGGAAATATCTGTGCCAGTAGTGCGGGAAATAGAGGCTCGACTACAATTTATGCTTGATGTTGGGCTCGACTATTTACAACTTTCACGTAAAGCTAACACGCTTTCTGGAGGTGAGGCACAGCGAATACGACTGGCATCACAACTTGGCTCACGACTTGTGGGAGCGCTATATGTTCTCGATGAACCAACTATAGGACTTCATCAACGTGACAATGATCGCCTTATAAAAACCTTGGAAAACTTAAGAGATTTAGGAAATACAATACTTGTGGTAGAACACGACGAGGATACTATTTATGCGTCCGACTACATCATAGACATAGGGCCAAAAGCTGGAGTGCATGGTGGTGAGGTTATTGTATCCGGAGATCTTGATGAATTGTTGACTGCCAAGAAAAATCAAAGTGGCTCTCGAACGCTTGGATATTTACGTGGGGAGTTAAAAATAGAAATTCCGAAAAAACGTAAAGCCGCTCATGGCACAATAAAAATTGTTGGCGGCAAAGTATTTAACATAAAAAATATGAACGTGGAAGTGCCACTTGGAGTGATGACCTCGATTACTGGTGTGTCTGGGTCGGGAAAAAGTTCTTTCATGTATGAAATTTTATACAAAAACTTACAAGGACGACTCGAAAGAAAATATCGAACTGCGAAACTTTACAATTGCGCTTCTTTTTCTGGTACCGAATACCTTTCTCGAGCTATCTTGATTGATCAGTCACCAATTGGGCGAACTCCGCGTTCTAACATCGCTACTTATACAGGATCGTTTACCCATATCCGCGATTTATTTGCGACCACAGAAGAAGCAAGGTTGCGTGGTTGGAAAGCAAATAGATTTTCTTTCAATGTTAAAGGAGGCCGCTGTGAAGCCTGCGAAGGAAATGGTGAGATAGCCGTAGAAATGCATTTTTTGCCGACAGTGTATGTAACATGTGATGTATGTTTAGGAAAAAGATTTGACAAAGAAACACTCACGGTAAAATACAAAAAGAAAAATATTTATGAAATTTTAAAAATGACAGTTGAGACTGGGCTTACATTCTTTAAAGATATTCCAGCTGTTTCTGACCGACTGCAAACTTTGATGGATGTGGGACTCGGGTATCTCGAGCTCGGGCAAAGTGCGACGACGCTCTCTGGGGGAGAAGCACAGCGAGTGAAAATATCGAGTGAATTATACCGTCCACATACTGAAAAAACTATTTATCTACTTGATGAGCCGACAGTAGGATTGCATTATGATGATGTACAAAAACTTCTGGAAGTCTTAAATAAACTTGTTTCTAAAGGCAACACAGTGGTATTGATCGAACATAATCTCGATATTGTAAAAAGTTCCGATTATGTTATAGATATTGGCCCAGAGGGCGGCATAAACGGCGGGACATTGGTGGCAAAAGGTACTCCGGAAGAAATCGCAAATAATGCAAAATCTTACACTGGTAAATATTTAAAAAAAGTTTTAAGAAAATAACACATGAAACTTGAATCTTTTAAAAAATTAAAACTTCTCGATAAGCCAGGAGTATATTTTTTTCAAAAAGGCAAAGAGATTTTGTACATTGGAAAAGCGACGTCTTTAAAAAGTCGAGTACGAAGTTATTTTAGCCCGGACCTTATTGTGACTCGAGGGCGACTTCTCGTCGAGATGGTGTTTGGTGCAAATAAAGTAGAGTGGCAGGAAACAGACAGTGTGCTTGAAGCACTTATCTTAGAGGCACGTCTTATAAAAAAATATAAACCGTACTACAACACCAGAGAAAAAGATGATAAAAGTTTCAATTTCGTATGTATTACCAAAGAGGACTTTCCAAAAGTTTTGGTATTACGTGAGCGAAGCTTGAAAATGAGTGCACTTGAAGAAAAACACAACACACAATTTCAAGCAACATACGGTCCATTTACCAATGGAATGCAACTTCGTGAGGCTATGAAAATCATTCGACCAATTTTCCCGTATATTGATGCTCAGTCCGCCAAACGTGATAATGCGACGTTCTATAGACAAATAGGCCTTGCGCCTGATACGGGAACTGAGGAGGCAAAAATTTCTTACAAAAATAATATTAAAAATTTAAAACTATTTTTTGAAGGCAAGAAAAAAAGGGTTATCTTGAATTTTAAAAAAGAAATGATGGCACTTGCAAAAAATAAGGAATTTGAACGTGCCGATAAAATAAAGCGAAGAATTTTTGCTCTGACCCATATCAACGACATCGCACTTTTGAAAAACGAAAATTTCGAACATACTGGAGCCGATACATTTCGCATAGAAGCTTATGACATAGCCCACATGGGTGGCAAGAACATGGTGGGTGTTATGACTGTTGTTGAGGACGGACAGGTAGCCAAACATGAATATAAAAAATTTAAAATTAGAACCCAGGACGGCTCAAACGATACGGGAGCTCTCAAGGAAGTGTTGGAGCGAAGACTCAAACATACTGAGTGGACGTACCCGAGTTTGATCGTTATGGACGGTGGCGTAGCTCAGCTCAACGTAGCTATGAAAACACTAAAAGCTTTGAAACTCGCGATCCCCGTGGTTTCAGTAGTAAAAGATGATCGCCATAAACCAAAAGCGCTTATGGGTGATGAAATACTTGCGACAAAATACAAATCAAAAATTCTACTTGCCAACAGCGAAGCGCATAGATTTGCCATTACATACCATAAAAGCATGCGTAATAAGAATTTTTTAAAGTAAAATTATTATTTTTTAAATTCCCAACTACATTCTAATGTTGGATATTGGGAATCTGGATCGTTGTGTATTTTTTCAACAGTCAGAATTATAGATTTGCCGTAAGTGTGCCACGTTCTCGGTCTATTGAATTTTTTTATTGTAGATCCTTTCGATCTCCACCACTCCTTCGAAGGTTCAGCTTTTATAACAACTACCCCCATTATCCCAGTTCTACCAGCTCCTTCGGCAGCTGTGTGCCTAGGCTTGTCTTGAGAAAAATATACTCCTAGACCTTCAGCATTTTGCTGACCTGGATTAAGTAGAAAAGTGTCTCCAGCTTTAACATTTTTAAGTTCTTCAAAATTACTTACATGATAAAGTGTAGTTTCTATCTTTTCATTTTGCTCTACTTTAGGTATATTTTCCATTGATTTATTATATCAAAAAATTAAGTTGATTTAACGTTTAAAAAAGGCATACTGTATAAACATGAAAAACGTTAAAGAAAATATAGTCATTTTAAATGATATTCGAAGTGTTGAGAATGTCGGCGCCATGTTTCGCACTGCAGATGCAGCGGGGATAGATAAAATTTATTTAGTTGGTTATACTCCAGCACCGATTGATCGGTTTGGGCGAAAAAGGAAGGATATCGCCAAGTCAGCACTTGGGGCGGAAGAATTTGTGCCATGGGAGCAAAAAAAGCTTGTTCACTCGCTTATCACGAAATTGAAAAAGGATGGATTTCAGGTAATAGGTATAGAGCAAGATGCAAAATCTATTAATTATAAAAAAGTGAAACTAACAAACAAAAATGTATTTATTGTTGGCACTGAAGTAACTGGAATACCAAAAGATGTTTTAAAAAAATGTGATGTTATAGCTGAAATACCAATGAAAGGGAAGAAAGAATCGCTGAATGTTTCAGTTGCTTTCGGGGTGGCTTTGTTTGGTGTGTTATAATTTAAATATGCCTATAAATCGTATCGAAAATATTCCACCGCTGAAGGATAAAACAAATCAGAGCGAAGATATTCAAAGAAAAGAAGGAGGTGAAGAAGGCGCAAAATCCTTTTCAGAAATCTTAGATGAGAAGGAAAAGGAGCTAAAAAATAAAAATGAGCACAAAGAAGATGAAGCAGAAACTAAGGAGACTACAAACACTCAACTTTCAACTACTCTGAATACAGAAACACAAAAGATAAAATTTAGAGAAAAGAAAGATACCTTTACTGGAATGATTGAAGAAATTTTAAAAAAAAGAGATGAAAAGTAAAATTATTTTCCAGTTTTGAATGGGTCTTTAATACCCAGCTGTTTTAATCGTATTCTCATTGTTTTCAAAGCTTTATCTTTTAGTCTAGATATCCAGCTTTTATTTACCCCCAATTCTGCTGCTAGAAATTCTTGTGTTTTACCCTGAAAGTAAATAGATTCAATAATATATCTTTCCTTATCGTTCTCTAATGATTTCATTACTTCTAATAACTTTGCTTTTATTTCTTTTTCCAAGAGCTGATCTTCTGGAGTTAATTTGTTGTCATAAATAGTATTCTTATGTGATTCATCAATTGAATCAGGTGTCGGTATATAACGATACTTAATTTCTTGTTCTCCTTCTTTTAAGTTTTTTCTATGAGTACTGCTTAAATGATCATTTTTTTTCAATTCATCTATGACTGCGCCCTGAATTCTTTGAAAAGAATATGTTTTTAAGTTAACACCCTTTTTAGGATTATAAGTTTTAACCGCATCTATCAAGCCTGTTGTTGCTGCTGAAATAAAAACATCTAGTTCATAGCTTGGATTAATTTTTACAAACTTACTGAAAAGTTTTTTAGCTATGCTAGAAGCATATTCTACATTTTCTTCAACTAAAACTTGTTGTTCCTTTGTTAATTTTTGCTTTTTCTCTGTTGTTTGTTTTGCTGGTTTATTAAGTTCTTCCATATCTTCATTTTATCATTTCTGGCACCTGGGGCAAAATATTGTTGTTCGGCTTTGTATTGTTGTTTTGATTAGCGAATTTTTACAATTCGGGCAGGTTTTACCAGCCTTGCCGTACACTTTATGTTCTCTTCCATAATTACCTTTACTGTTATCGATTAGTTTATAAGTTGCCATAGAAGATCCACCTAGAGCGACTGCATGCTTCAGGATTCTGATTATGGCATTGTGTAATTTATTTATCTCTTTTTGTGACAAAGAAGCTGCGCTTCGCTCGGGTTGTATCCGGGCTTCAAATAAACTTTCATCAGCATAAATATTGCCGAGGCCAGTAACTATTTTCTGGTCCATCAGTACTGCTTTTATTTTACCTTTATATTTTTTAAGTTCACCTTTAAAATACTGTACAGTAAATTTTTTCGAAAGGGGCTCAACTCCTAATAAGTCAAAATGTTTTTCAGTTTCAAAGGCTTTAAGATCTTTGTAGTACAACAAATACCCAAACATCCGGGTGTCATTATAAAACAGGGTTCCTGTTTCAAGTTCGAACGTAACATGAGTGTGCTTGCTGGGTAGTTCTTTTTCTGAAAGTTCTATGGGGTGTCCACCGTCTACTCTTGTAGAGCCATGAAATGGCTGATACACAAATTGCCCTGACATTTTTAAATGCACTAATAGGATTTTTCCATGATTGAATGTAAAAATAAGGTTCTTCGCGCGTCTCTCTATAGAGATGAAGCGTTCATTTGTGAGTCCTACTATAAACTCCTTTTCTTTTGATTTGGACGGGGTTCGTACAGTGCCTTTACCAGAGATAAGCTTGGGTTTTCTAACCTCTACACTTTTTACTTTTTGGCCAATAATTACCTTTAATAGTCCAATTCTTAAATTTTCTACTTCTGGTAGCTCTGGCATGGTATTATTATAGTATATGAGAAAATATTTTTTTACAATTTTGGTTTTTGCGATACTGCTTGCTCCGGCCGGATTTTTGCAGGCAGCACCTATTAAAATATTGATTGTTCCAGGACATGACAATGAAGTCGGGGGTGCTCAGTATGGATATGTAAAAGAAGCTGACATGAATTTAAACCTCGCGACCCGGATCTATAATCTTCTTAAAAAAGACAAAAGATTTGAAGTGCATATCACCAGAAAGATCGGTGGGTATACGAAAGAGTTTGACGATTACTTTACCCTTAACCGAAATGCCATAATAGACTTTAAAGAAACTGCAAAACAAAAAAGGCAAGACCAAATTTCACAAGGAAGCTTTATTGAAAAAGAAAATCCTCCCCACAACGATGCGAGCGAAGAAGTGGCTATCAAGCTGTACGGTATAAATAAATGGGCGAATGAAAATAACATGGACGCAGTTGTTCACGTGCATTTCAATGATTATCCACGTCCAAATGCCTGGACAAAAGGAATCCATAAAGGTTTTGTTATATATATGCCTGAGGAACAAATGGTAAATTCAAAAGGAAGTGTGGCCTTCGCGCAGAAAGTTTTCACACAATTACATAAAAAATATATGACAAGCACAAACGTGAAAGAACTCGGAGGACTTGTTCCTGACCAGTCTTTGATTGCGCTCGGCTCCAATGGCTCCTTGTTTTCAAGCGTGCGATCTATATTGATAGAATACGGATATATTTATAGGTTCCCAACTAAAAAGTCTCGAGACACTGCGTATGTACATATGGCAAGCTTAACTACTATTGGCATCAAAAATTATTTTTTCCCAGTAAAATAATAAGCTATACTGTGTAATATGGAGAAATCTTCTAAATTAAATCTTTTGCAAACCATAAAAAAAGAGGGTGGTAAAGACGATATTACCTATATTGATCCTTATCTTATTTTGAAAAAAGAAAAAGACCTACTAAGTGACTCGGAGGCTATTGGAAAATATTTAGACATTGAAAAACAAGGAGAAACAGCTTACTTTTATGAGCTAGAAAATTTTTGTGAACAATTAAAACAGTTACCAAAAGAATGTGAGCTCAGTATTGTTATTCCTGCCTACCATGAAGAACAGGGGATTCAGCACACTCTTGAATCAATATATAAAACAACGCTAGATTCAAAATTCTACGAAATAATACTTGTGGTGAATTACCCAGAAGGTGAAGTTCGAGATAAAACCTTAGATATAGTGAATAATTTAAAAAAGAAAAATAAGTTAAATAATTTACATATCGTTGAGAAAATTTTTAATAAAAAAATCGCAGGTGTAGGTGCAGCGAGAAAGCTCGGTTCAGATATTGCTTTGCTGAGATATGAAAAAAGACATGATAATAGCAATTTTTATATAGCTGGTACTGACGCTGATATAGTCACTGTTCCTGAGGACAATTATGTGCAAGCCTTACATCAATTAAAAGAAACAGGCGCTGATGTCTTGGCCGGGCCAGTAACTATAGATCAATCACTTGTTGGCAAATTACCTGAAGAATTTTGGAAGACCCATGAAAATTTGGCAGTGTTGATTGAAACTTCAAAACAGTTAACAAAGGTTAAGGAAAGTATTTCTAAGGAGTTTCAAAGTTTTTCTGTGACTGGGCCTAATTATTTTATTAAAGCATCTAGTTATGCAAGAATAGGAGGTATACCTCGATTGCAAACCGGGGAAGATATCGCAATTTCTACACGTGCAAGTAACTTAGGATTAAGGTGTGAGGCCTTACAAGCACAAACTATTACTGTATCTGCTCGACGATTTATCTTTGATTTTAATAGTATGCTTGCGCATACTGAATCTATATATGGTGCCGCTTGGTTCACAGAAGTATCAAAAAAAATACGTGAGTCAGGCTATAATGAAGAAACGCTACTTAGTATTATTAAAGATATCCCAGACATTCCAGATACAAAGCTAAAGGATTATATCAAAAATAGACTAAAGTTTATTATTAATACAATTGCTTTACAAAAAAATATAAATGTAAATTTGGTACTAAATTCCACGATAGACATAATTAAAGAAAAAACTGAGCAAAAAGAAATCAATTTTTATTCAGAAGAATTAAATCTTGAAAAATTATTTAGTACCTAATATTTTTAGAGCTTCGCGGATTTTTGTATTGATGTCCGCGTCGGGTGAAACTTTTTTAAGTGCATCGCGAGCTTCACCCTGTGAATATCCGAGCGACTTGAGAGCTTCGAGGGCGTCGAGCTCACCTTGCATTGATGTATCACTCTGCATGTCACCCATTTTATCTCGTAGCTCTACTACTATTTTCCCTGCAGTTTTTTTGCCAATACCAGAAATTTTAGTGAGGTAACTGGTATCTCCGGTTCCAATAGCACGTTTAAGTGTTTCAATCGAAGCTATGCCGAGTATGGCGAGAGCTCCTTTTGGTCCGATACCAGATACGTTGATAAGCATTTCAAAAAATTCAAGTTCGGCATAATCCAAAAAACCATACAAGTCAAAAGAATCTTCACGCACATGTGTGTGTATCCATAGTGATATTTCTCCACCTGTTTTAGATGTACGGGATAAGACGTCAGGGGATACGGCAATTTTATAACCAATACCGCCGGTTTCAACGATAAGAAACTTGTCTGTTTTTAGGGTTATAGTGCCTTTGATACTGCCGATCATGTATATATCTTATCAAGAAAATTAGGAATAAGCATTGGTTGACTTTTTACTTATTATAATACATAATCAATCTCAGATTCCTCGAAATTCGAGGTTTTTGTTTTTTTAAATTTAAAATTAAGTGAGGTGATGTTAATGACAAGATTAGTTAAAATTCCACAAAAAGGAATAGATTTTCCGGAAGGATGGGATTTTTGTAGATTCAGGAGGGAAGACTTAATGGAAAAGAATCCTGAAAGCTCACTCCTTGAATTGTCTGAAATTCAAAGATATAACCCTTTGCATGATTCAGATAAGAGCTGGACACCCGTCGGCGAATTTTTTCAGCGGTTTTTTAAAGACGGAGATGGAACTTTGCGACGATCTTTAAATTTTCGCTACGCCAGACCTTTTTTAAAAGTTGGTCTTTTTAAGAAAACTTTTGGCGATAAAACCAAACTCTTGTTTCCACGAGACGCGTTTTATGATTCGAAAGGCAGGTTGTTTGTTCCTGCATTAGTATTGTGGAGAAAGAGGTTTAACACTATCCACGTAATTAGACCGGAGATATACGGAACGACTGATACCGTCACAGATGATACAGTAATACCGATGTTTAGAAATTAATTTCCGCTCCGCGGGCAGAAAAGCCAATCGCGAGGGCGGTTTTTCTGTTTCTTGTTGATTATTTTATAAAGTTGTGTTTTTTTAGTTTTTTTGGTATATTATCCATATGCCAATTACAAAATCAGCTAAAAAAGCAGTTCGTGGATCCCTTCGAAAAAAGGCTATGAATGATAGTCGAAAGAAGGCGATGAAAGAAGTAATAAAGAAAATAGAGAAATTAAACAAATCCGACAAGGCTGGTGCAGCAAACATGCTTCCAACAGCTTTTCAGGCTATCGATAAAGCTGCAAAACGAGGAATAATCAAGAAAAATAACGCATCTCGAAAGAAAGCTCGCCTCACTCGAATCACTAAATAAGTCATGAGTCATTTACTCGAATTTTATGGAACAGAGTGCCCGCACTGCATCAACATGCGTGAACTAGTGGAACGGCTGGAAAAAGAGGAGGGGATACAAATTGAGAGTTTTGAAGTGTGGCACAACAAGGAAAATGAAAAAAAACTTCTCGAGATAGACAAAGATATGTGTGGTGGTGTGCCGTTTTTCTATAATACCAAAACAACAAAATTCATCTGCGGACAAACTGACTACGATACATTTAAGAAATGGGCAAAAGGGGAGGAGTTTACTCAAGAAGAAGAATAAAAATATACAAACTAAAAAGCCCCCATCTGGGGGCTTTTTAGTTTTAAAGAATATTACGCACGTTGTACGTTTGTAGCATTCATTCCTTTTGGTGATTCTTCAGTTTCGAAAGAAACTGCATCGCCTTCACGGAGTTCGTCAAAAGTTACGCCAACAAGTGAATTGCTGTGGAAGAATAAATCCTTACCAAGCCCTTCAGCTGTTATGAAGCCGAAACCTTTATCAGTGATCTTTTTTATTGTACCAGTCATTGATGTTGTTTTAGTTATTAAATACAGAAGTGCTCTACGAAATCGACTCTTTTCTTTGTCCATAGTATTGGACCTACGATCTACTTGTGTGCTGTAACAATAGCATAAAACAGATTGTTATGTCAACCCCGCCTGCGGACGGGACAAGCCAGGCTTTCTATTTGAGCCCAAATACGTTAGTGTATGATAATGCCAAAAGGAAATACGAATATAAACCCAAAATCTCAGGAAACCATAGTTCGATTCGAAAAAGTCTCATTTGAATGGGGGGTTAATAATCCTATTTTAGATGAGGTGTCGTTTACCCTCCGTCGCGGGGTTAAATTTGCGCTCATGGGCCAAAATGGGGCTGGAAAGAGTACTATTTTTGGCTTAATCACAGGCGTCAATGTTTCCGAATCCGGGACCATTAATATCATGAATGGGGTACACATCGCACTCTCGAGACAAGTCATACCAAAAGATGAACTCGAACTCACCGTGCGAGAGTTCTTTGAACGTTCATTTAAAGAAAAAGTGTATGATATTGATCCGCGTATTGATGAAGTATTAGAAGTTGTAAATCTGAAAGGCCATGAAAAAGTGCATGACCGAGTAGTAAAAACTTTTTCTGGCGGACAGCAGGCACGACTATTGCTTGCTTCGGCACTTATACAGAACCCTGACCTGCTTTTACTCGACGAGCCAACCAATAATCTGGACAAAGCTGGTATTTCTCACCTGACAAAATTTTTAATTAATTATAAAAAAACAGTACTTGTTATTTCCCACGATGCGGAGTTTCTAAATGCATTTACTGAAGGAGTGCTGTACCTCGATGTATATACAAAACACATTGAGCAATACGTGGGAAATTATTTCAACGTGGTCAAAGACATTGCAGCAAGAGTAGAAAAAGAAAACATGAAAAATGCGCAGCTTCAAAAAGAAATCCAAGCAAAAAAAGATCAGGCCAATGTGTTTGCTTATAAAGGAGGACGTCTGCGGCTCGTTGCCAAGCGCATGCGTGAAAAGGCTGAGGAGCTCGAAGAAGAAATAGTTGATGTCCGAAAAGAAGATAAAGCTATTCGACCATTTACCATACCTTCACAACCTGACTTAATAGGTGAGATACTCAATATTTCGTCTTTTACCACCATGAAGAATGGTAAAATCGTAAAACATAAAGCAAAAATATCTTTAAATAAAAATAATCATTTACTTTTACAAGGCCCAAATGGAATCGGGAAAACAACGCTCCTCGAACGCCTTGCATCAGGCCATGCCGAAGGTGAAAAAGTACGTGAAGGAATACGAATCGGATATTATAGGCAAGATTTTTCAACACTAAATTTCGACGATACCGTATATGCATCTTTAGCTGAAGCGATGTCCCTCGGAGGGGATAGGCTCGATGAGGAACATATGCGTTCTGTGGCAGCTGGATTTTTGATTACGGGGGAGTTTATCCGCACAAAAATAGGTAGCTTGTCCGAAGGACAGAAAGGGCTCGTAGCCTTTGCGAGGCTAGTGCTTCAAAAACCTGGACTTCTCATACTCGATGAGCCGACGAATCATATAAATTTTCGCCATGTGCCAGTTATTGCAAAGGCTTTAAATGACTACAAAGGGGCGATGATCCTAGTTTCTCACGTTCCAGAATTCGTAGAACAAATCAGGATTGATGAAGTACTTGATCTAGAAAAGTAGAAAGTTCTTTACCTTTTATTTCTCGCAAGCCTTTTGGTTTTAATCTACCTAGCTTTATGTTTAAAACCCTTTCACGTTTAAGGTCAGCTACTTCTTGGAAAAGAGCCGAGCACATCCTGCGAATTTGGTGTTTTTTTCCTTCGGTTAAAATAACTCGAAACGTAAAATCATTTACTATTTCTACTTTACATGGCTTTGTTGTGTAGCCCTCAATGTTTACCCCAGCTTCCATTTTGTCTTTAAAGCTTCCACGCAGTTTATTTGAAGTTTTTACCACATATTCTTTTTCATGAAAATATTTTGGACTGAGGAGTTGATCAGTTATACGTCCATCGTTGGTAAGAATAAGCAGTCCGTGCGAAGCTTTATCGAGTCTACCGATGGGGAATAATCCCACAGCTGCCTCTTTCGGTGATCCGGTCTCAATACCTATCGGTTTATTATATGCATAATATTTATACTCAATCGGTTTTGCGCCTCGTACTTCTACCTTGTCTGTCTCGTTTACTTTACTACCGAGTACTGCCCGTTTGCCATTAATAAAAACTTTTTGTTCAGCCACAAGGGTATCAGCTCCTCGCCTCGTGGCGATCTTTTTCAAGGCCAGGTATTTATTTATACGCATTGGGTATTCATCCATAAAACACATCTTAGCATATTTTTCTTGGTATCAGTTTTTATAAAGCAATCTATCTGGCTGTGCTCAGCCAGCGAACTGCTCGGCTCGCCAGCCTGCGCAAGGCTTTCTAAAAACTATACCTGCAAAAATATGAAAATTAAAAAGCCCCCAAGTAAAAACTGGAGGGCTTTTTAATTTTGTTAGTAATTACAATGTTGTCGTAGTACTTTGTCCGTTAGTAGGATTGTATGTTGTCACTGTTCTTCGTGCAAAGGATTGAGCGAACAAATGTCGAACCAATACCACAAGGATAAGTATCAATATGAGAAGGAGTAACCATCCGAGAACACTGTCTGGAAGGAATCCTGCTCCGAATACTGATGCACCGAGAGAAATAGTACCATTGTTGTCATTATTGTCGATTTGATTCACCGCTACTTCTCCACATACGTTTGCAGAAACATCTGCTGATACTGATTGCTGAGCACCAGAAGGGTCAACATAAGTCATCGTAGCAGGGAAGTTTAAGTTTGTTCCCGCAGGTACGCTGTCTTGCAACCGAGTTCGGATAGTTACCTTGCCTTGTTTATTTGCACCAAGGCTACCAAGGTTGAATATAAGTGTGTTTCCAGATTGGCTTGGGTTACTTGGGCTTGAAGTTAAGAAATCAACTTCTACTGGCAAGTCTATTCGAAGTACGATATTACGAACTGATGCAGTACCGATGTTTTGGTATGTAAGAGTGTAATTGATATCATCTCCCGGACATGGGTTTGTATTATCAAGAGTAGGTACGATTGGTCGGTTACGATCAACAGATGAACTTACGATAAGGTATGCACTTGCTGGTGTAGATGTACCAAGTACTTGTCCACGGACGCTTACTGTTACAGAATCACTTGCTGAACCAGAGCTGTTGCTACAAGTCATTGAATATGTTCGTGTACCAGTGAGGCTACCGGTGTAGAAAGATCCAGGTCCGATAGAGCGTGTTCCTGACCAACCAGTTGAACCACCGGTTGCGTTACATGATGTTGCGTTAGTAGTACTCCAGCGAATAGTTGTCGCACCGTTGAAAGCTACGTTTGTTGAGTCTGCAGAAAGTACAACAGTAGGAACATTGTTTACTTGGTTACCTACAGAAATAGTTACTGAGTCATTTGCACTACCATTTTCATTTCGGCAGGTGATACTAAATGTTGTGTTGTTATAAAGTTGACCTGTGTAGAAACTTCCAGAACGACTTCGTGTTCCTGACCAACCATTTACTCCACCGTTTGCTGTACAAGAATCAGCATTTTGAGAAGTCCATGTAACAGTACTTGTGCCACCATAGGAAACATTAGAGGGGCTTGCTGAGATGTTTACTGTAGGCTCGTCTTCATCTTCTTCTACACGCACTGTCACTGAGTCATCAGCAGAACCGAATTCGTTTGTGCAAGTGATGTGGTACGTAGTTGACGCGGTAAGGTCGCCAGTATCAAAAGAACCTGAAGTGTTTCTGTTACCTGACCAACCATTTCGTCCACCACTTGCCCGGCACGTATCAGCGTTGTCAGAATCCCATCGGATTATTGTACTGTCACCTGAGTCGAGAGTTGTATCATCAGCTCGGATGTCGACAGTTGGACGATCACCTTGATCGTTTACATTAATAGTTACTGAGTCAGTAGCGCTGCCACTGCTGTTGCTACATGTGATTGTGAATGTTCGTGTGTTTGTCAAAGATCCAGTGTTGAAGCTACCAGAAAGAGTTCGTGAACCCGACCAACCATTTGATCCGCCTGAGCCAGTACATGTGTCTGCATTACTAGAATTCCACCTGACAGTTGTGTTGTCTCCAGAATCCAAGCTTGTGTCGTCTGCTGAGATAGATACAGTAGGTCGGTCGATAGGGGCACCTCCTACGGTAACTGTGACTGAGTCACTTGCACTACCTACGCTGTTACTACATGTGATGTTGTAAGTTGTCGTAGAGCTCAAAGATCCAGTGTTGAAAGTACCAGAAAGATTCTTGCTACCAGACCAACCATTTACTCCACCGTTTGCTGTACAAGATGTTGCATTACTAGAATTCCAGCGAAGAGTCGTAGAACTGTTGTAAGGGATACTTGAATCATCAGCAGTAAGGTTTACAGTGGGGTTTGTTTGAGTTGGAGCACAAGTGTTTGTACGGAAAGAAATTGTCTCACCAGTAGATGTACCATTTGCATTTGAAGCCATTGCTCGATAAGAATATTGAGTGTTTTCAGTTAAATTACTTAGTGTTTGGCTAAAATTAGATGGAGTAGTAAAAGTCTGAGTAGCTGTACTATATGAAATAGAACTACCAGGACCCCATTCAAACCATACAGTGGTAGGAGAACCATTTGGCTCAATATGGCCATTTAGTCTTGCGCTTGTACAATATGCATCTACGCTTGCTTCTACAGTCTTAGGAGTTACCAAAGGTGAACTCAAAAGTCCAATAAATGCGAATGCAGTTAACAACAGAAAACCTTTTTTTAATTGTGTTTTTAAATTTTTCATTTATTTTTTAATTAAATCTTATAATTTCCAGCCTCCTGAGTTACTCAGGTGGGTTAATAAAATATTTTAGCAATACCATCTTCTATCATATATACAGCATATTGTCAAGTGACATACCCATGCTTATGACGGTATATATAGAGGAAACTTACATTTTCACTCTTCAAAATCTTGAAATTCTTCAAAACTTTGAAGAGTGCAGGAAGAAAGTTGCACTCAACTTTCTTCCTGCTTACTTATTAGATAAATAATCAGGAGAAATTTTTAGTTACCGCTACTGTCTTTGGGGCAGTGTCGGTAAATTGGTTCTAACGACGGGTGGTGGATTGCCACCGCCGCTATTGCCACCTCCACCTCCCCTCAAGTTCAGGAATAAATTTAAGCCGTTTAGCCCTAAATTTATTCCGTCAACCAGACTAAAACCTCCACCAGTTTTGATTTTTTGACCGGTGCAGGAGTTGACTAGTTTTTTGCCCACGGCAATTCCGTAACACCGGTTTTGTAATGCTGCCACATTTGTTTCAACATCGGTAATCCGGTTATTGGTTTCCGTAATCTTCGTTGTCGTTACTTGCGCCAACGCCCCGAGCTTTTCGTCGAAGCTCGTAGCCATGTCGTCGATTTTTTTGTCGAGACGGGCGATTTCGTCTTGCAAGATTTTATCCGCCGCCGCTAGCTCTTTTAGAGTATCGGCGAATTTTTGAGAGTAATCCGGTGTGCGTTCTGCAGCCGGTTTACTTTCAAGAAGCGCGAGCCGGCGTAGAATTTCATCTCTTTGCACACAGGTCACCTTGCATACATTTGAACTTTTTCTCCGTTGCGTGGTGCAACGGCTTGAGTTTTTGTTGATGGTCACTTTTTGGGTGACCGTCTGTCCCGACGCGTTCGGGGCGGACGCCGTCATGATGACGGGGAATATAAGCGCGAAAAGTAAAAACAAACTAACGATTCTTTTCATTTTTTTTCTCCTGATTTAATTTTTTTAGAACAGTTTAAGGCAGGAGAAATTCCCACCTTTTCTGAGATATATTGTATCACAAGCCAAGACAAAAGTCAACCCCCTCGTATAGGTCCAATAGCTTGGCACCACTTGGTGGAATATCATCAAGTATATGCCATACACAACAAACAAGAATATGCCTAAGATTAGAAGAGAAGCAGCTCGACTAGTTAAACGTGGTTGGAGTGCAAGAAAAGTGGGTC
>JANPIZ010000004.1:0-173835 GCA_031425235.1 Candidatus Nomurabacteria bacterium | reverse complement strand
CACAATACAAATCTATGATATGATTTCTTTGCAATGAAAGCATGATATTTAATATGGTTATTCGTAATCTCCATATTGTATCGTGCTTTTTTGCGTTTTTGGTTATGCACAGGGGTTTTCGGATTCAGGTAAGATAACCCTTTGTTTTAAAGGGTTATCTTATCTTTCAGCTTTACTACCTCACTTTGTGCAATCTCTTCAAAGTTTTTAACTTTGGCCTTCAAATAGCCTGAAACCTCCTCTACGGATCCCTGATTCTCTAGAATTTTGTTAAATTCATCCTGCTCATGTTCGGTCATAATTTCTAGGCAGGCGATGACTATGTTTTGGTACGCCAAATTCCCGACACGGATCAATATTTCCTCTCTTTGGTCGCTCGGAAGTTCATGTAAACCAAAGTATGTTTCTATATTTTCTTGAATTATATTCATTGCCTTGTGTAGGTTAATAATTTATAAAGCTGATCTTCTTTTTGCTCTACTATAATCACTCGCACACAATCTTCCAATAATTCCTGTATTTTTTCTTTAGGATTAGCTTTTCGATAACCTAGCTTCATCATTGTTTGAACAAATTTCTTAAATTCTTCTTTTTGAGCATCCGTGAATGTATCTTCTACTGTGCCGATGTCATCAAAACCTCTTTTCACTAGTTCTGCCCATCCTTTTTGTATTATAAATTCAGTCAGCTTTTTCTGGGCTATTTTTGTTTTTTCTTCAATATCTTGCTCAGTGTTTTTAATTGTCTCATTTTTTAATGTAGGGGCTTTCGGTTTGAGTGTGATCTCTCCAGACTGTATTAATTTCAATAACTTTTCTCTAGACATATCTTTAGATATCTTCATCCCACTTTTTTTATTTATTTTACCGGTCAGTAGTCTGTAATTTCCTTTTCCATAAATTGCAGTCAAGGGTAAGCCTACTTCATATTCTTTATTCCCATATATTACAATTGTTCCATTTGTAATATTGTTTACTATTTCCTCGGCTTGGGATGGAGTCATTACGGTGTCATTTTCTGATTTCTTTAATTTTATGGGATCGATTTCTTGTTTTTGTGGTATTTCCACAAAGGGTCGATATGTATTTTGCTTCGGAGGGGCTTTATAAGAAATTGAAGGAAGTCTGTTTTTTTCTAATGTTTTAATTTTCCCTACAGGTGATTCTTTGGCTTTTAATGTTGCTTTCCCTGTATTACCAACTAATACCTCAAAAACTTCACCTACTGCAAATTTTTTTCTTGTTATGCCACTGTCACTGAATATTTCGTGTGCCATCTTCTCAGCAAATTCTTTAATATCTCCACCATCCTTAAATCCGAGTTTTTTTGCAAGCTCTAAATTATTCACAATCTGTCTCTTAATTGCGTGTTCTGGCCCTTCTCCTTTTCTAAGGATAGCATCTTGGTTTTCTTTTTCTTCTATTTTGTACTGTGGTCTAGTGTAATCTATAACCTTATTACCGAGATCATTTGTTTTTTGATTTGAAGAATATGTCATCGGATTAGGTTTACTTACTTTATCGTTTTCTGTCGCTGTCTTGAGTGCAAAACTACCTCCTGCAACAACTCCTGATAAGACAAGAAGCAGCTTAGCATTGTAAGATATGTTGCTTGTCCACTTACTGAATGTTTTAAAGATTGATTGTTTTTTTTCAGATAATTCTCGTACTTTTTCACGTGTACTGCTTTCTTGAACATCAAGTATCTTCATGATTTCGCCTATTGTCTTGTCTTTATGTCCTTTGAGGTTTTTTCCGCTTTCTTTTTCTATAGTTTCTGCTTTAGGTTGCCGTAAAGTACTATTACCCATTTGCGTATGCGTAATTTCTATCAACTCTTTTCTGTCTTCCATGAAAGCTTTAAGTGCTTTTTGTTCATAAGAAATGCGAGCTATTTCCTCTTGGAGCCTCTCATTCTTTTTAGGAAGAAGTAATTTCTTTATTGGATTTTTCGTGTAGTAAAGTGTATTCTGATTATTCAGTATTTCCTTTTCTAACTCCTGTAGTCGTCTCTTTTTTTTCAGTAAATTTTCTTGGGACTGTTGAATGTCATCTCCATACCTATTTATTTTTTCTTCGGGCGTCTCGTTCGTTGGAGGTATTATTTTTCTTTCCGTGCCTTTTGTAATATTTGCTTCAATTGCCATATATATATTATACCTTCAATATTAATTAAAGTAAAAATTCAATATTTATCGACTTACTGTTCCTATAAGGTATTTCCGAGGATTTTCCGAAAGATCTACAAAATCATCTACTGCTTCGCGGAGCTTGCCAGATGTAGATTTTCCAAATGAAACTACTTCCACCTGTACTCCTCCGGTCTGTAAATATTCTACGAGAGGTACAAAGTCCCCATCTCCCGAGACTATGACTACTGAGTCGAGCCTTGGTGACATTTTTATAGCGTCCACCGCAAGTCCAACATCCCAGTCGGCTTTCTTGCTGCCACCAGCAAATATCTGCAGGTCTTTAGTTTTAGTTTCTATGCCGAGCTTGCCGAGGGCTTCGAAAAAGTTCTTTTCATCCCCTGCTTCTGTTGTGATCACGTAAGCTACGGCTCGGACGAGCTTTCTGCCGGAGACTGCTTCTTTTAAAACTGCGCCAAAATTTACTCGCGCTTTGTATAGATTGCGGGCTGAGTGGTATAAGTTTTGAGTATCGATGAATACTCCTACTCTTTGTTCTTTATGTTTTATAACTGTCATATATTTTCTTTTCAGCCAGAGGCTGATCCGCCTTTGGCGGAAATTATGTATTAATTTGCTTCTTGCATAGCTCTGATAATATCTTGCATTTCTTTGCACCCTTTCTCGTTTCCAAATTCATATACGTTTCCGTCAATGTTGAGCTCATAATTTTGCGTTTCATCGCCAGCATACAGAGCCGTGCAGCTATTTTCTCGATATAAATCAAAAGCTTTGTTTATCATATTTTTAGTTTTTGATTCCGAGAGTTTTCCAGCTGGATCATCATTATGTAAAATAGTGCCGTCGTAATTTAAAAAATACGTTTCATAACATGGGAACGTCGGAGGGCATCCTCCCGTGTTCGTGGTGATTTTTAAAGAGGCATCAACCCAAAAAATATTTGGATTTGTAGTGTAGTTACGAAAATATAAATAACCAAGGGCCGAAAGCGACACTAGTAATACTATAGAAAAAAATATAAAAGGGCTTTTTTGATGAACGCTGTTCATCACTTAATTGTACCCTGTAGTGAAACTTTTATCAAAGTTCTACTACAGGGTGTACCACTAAATAGAAAGTAAGAGAAATACTAGAACTAAGCCAAGTCCATTTTCTTTAGGAGAGCGTTGTAACGAGTTTTATTTGTTCTTTCTAGGTATTTTAAATGAGTGCGTCTATCTGCAACCATCTTTATAAGACCTCGGCGAGAGTGATTATCCTTCTTGTGTTTCTTTAAATGTTTTGCAAGTTCGTCGATTTGTACAGAGATAATAGCCACTTGAACTTCTGGAGAGCCTGTGTCTGTCTCGTGAACTTGGTGTTTTTTAATAACTGATTGTTTTTTCTTTGTAGCTAACATAGGTTTATAGTAGCACGAAACTCCTAAAATTGCAATATTATATGAACCTGAATCCGAAAACCCATCACTGAACCAAAAACATATACCCCAAAAGAGTTTTTAAGTAATGAAACAAATATCCTTTCACTGATCTCGGAAAAGAAGTTACCAAATGCAAATGCTCCTTCAAATAGTCAAAAACTGTTTCAATCTTCGGACGAATGGAAAGTAGTTTGTGCTGCCACAATGTGAGTACTTTCTTGTTTTGTTTCGGATGTGGCGGAGCTACAATATGACAGCCATATTTTTTCCAGATAGCTTTCCGCATAACGGATGCTTGGTATGTTCCGTCACCGACTGCAACTTTTGTGTGAGTATTTAAAATGTACGGTAACACCTGGGCGTCATATATGTTTGCTCCAGTGAAATATATTTGTGCGAGTCTCCCATTCAAATCAATACTTGTGTGTAGTTTAAAACCATAGTGCCAGCCTTGGTGATTTTTCCCATATTTTGCAACACTTTTAGCCACTTTGTGCCGGTCAGCTCGTACAAGTTTACAGACCGGAAGCATGGTCGAATCAACAATGCGAACGCGAGCGGTATCTTCGAGTAATATATTTAAAATCTTTTCAAACAATGGTATGGCTCTATGGCAAGCATCAACAAATGCGCTGTACTTGGGTATGTTTTTAAAATCATTTTGATGATACAGCAACAAAGACTGATGAATATCTTTAATGGTTTTTTGCTTCAACACACAAACATTCCAGACGAGTATGGTGACAATCTCAACGGAAGTCATTTTGACCGGTCGACCACCCAGATTCTTTTTTTCTTTTTCGGCTAACTCATGAATGACACAATACAAATCTATGATATGATTTCTTTGCAATGAAAGCATGATATTTAATATGGTTATTCGTAATCTCCATATTGTATCGTGCTTTTTTGCGTTTTTGGTTATGCACAGGGGTTTTCGGATTCAGGTTATATGATACTAACGACAATAGTGCGCATTATTGGTATAATCTTCATCATGGCATCGCTCAAAGAACTCAAAACCCAATTTCTCGAGCATACTGAAATCGAAAAAGGGCGATCGCTCTATACTGTCGAAAATTATGATCGATATTTGACTCGTTTTTTAAATTTTATTAAAACCGACCATCCGAGCGACATTACCGATACCTCAGTACGCGAGTTTCGTTTGTGGCTGAACAGGCAAAGCACAGGTAATAATCGAGCTACAGGGGCAACACTTTCAAAAAAAACACAGAACTACTATTTGATAGCTCTCCGAGCATTTTTGAAATATCTCGCACGACAAGACGTGAAGTCGATGGCTCCTGAACGTATCGAACTCGCCAAAGTGAATGAGCGAGCACTCGATTTGATTACTCCACTTGAGCTCAAGCGGCTTTTAGAATCTCCAAAAGGAGTTGAGCTCAAAGACTTGCGCGATCGAGCCATCCTCGAACTTTTATTTTCTACTGGCCTTCGTGTGTCCGAACTTTGTTCCTTAATGGCCGATATTGATTTAAACTCCGAGGAGCTTTCGATTCGTGGAAAGGGTGGTAAGGTGCGCGTGGTGTTTATCTCCGAAGACGCCAAGCGTTCTGTCGGGGCGTACCTAAAAGCCCGCAAAGACATGAGCGACGCCCTCTTTATTCAAGTTGAAAATAAAATTAAAAAGAAAAAAGAAATACCGAAAGCGCTTACAAAAAGATCAATCGAACGCATCGTGAAACAACACGCTACCCTGGCTGGGATTTCAAAAAAAGTCACTCCCCATGTGATGCGACACATGTTTGCCACTGACTTACTGAGCAACGGGGCTGACCTGCGCTCAGTCCAGGCAATGCTCGGGCATGCGAACATCAGCACCACCCAAATATATACCCACGTAACTGACAAACATTTACGGGAGACTCACAAAAAATACCATAGTCGTAGTCGTAGCAAAAGATAAAATATATGAAAATAATTTCTTGGAATGTAAATGGAATACGGGCAGTCGACAAAAAAGGACTTTTTATGCCTTTTGTAAAAAAATACAAGCCTGACATTATTTGCCTACAGGAAACCAAAGCACAAAAAGATCAAAGCCCGCTCGACCTCAAAAATTATGAAGAATATTGGAATTCAGCAATTCGCAAAGGCTATAGCGGCACGGCTATTTTCATAAAAAATTCTCTCGGTAAACCAATTTCGGTTGCCTCAAATATTCCACAGAAAATTGCAAAAAAATATAAAATTGTAGACGACGGATATGGCGATTCAAACACCGAAGGAAGGGTCATCGCTGTCGAACTTAAAAATTTTTACATTGTCACCGTATATACGCCAAACGCAAAAGATGATTTGTCTCGAATTCCCCTCCGCCACAAAAACTGGGACCCCGCGTTTTTGGAATACATGAAAGAACTCGAGAAAAAGAAACCAGTCATTTTTTGCGGAGATTTAAATGTGGCACACACACCGGACGACCTTGCCCGACCAAAAGAAAATGTGGGCAATAAAGGTTTTACACATGAAGAGCGGGAAGGAGTAGACAATATGATCAAAAAGGATTTTGTGGATACATTTAGAATCTTTACAAAAGGTAATGGTCACTATACCTGGTGGAGTCATTTTGCAAATGCCCGAGCTCGAAATGTGGGCTGGCGGATTGATTACTTTTTTGTGAGTAAAAAGTTAGAGAAAAAAGTTGCATCTGCAAAAATTTTACCCGAAGTGCTTGGCTCTGACCATTGCCCTGTTTTACTTGAGGTCTAATGTAAGATTTAATTTGTCTGAAAAATTTCGACAACTTGAGACAAGTATTTTGTTCTAAAAATAAATATCATTTCATCTCGAGTAGTAAAAATTTCATCGAGTGGAATTTCTCGCTCTGCTATTTTATGTAATAAAGAAAAAGTAATATTCGGCTTGTCGTGATACCTTGGGTTGATAGATAGACCTAGTGCACTCAAATCTTTTAGCACAATTAAAGGCTTTACTCCCATATGTTTTATAACGTTATCTATTTTCGATTCTGTGCAAATAACAATAATTGCTTTGGAGTTTTGAGAGAAGCTAAACCATTCATCACTTTTTGGTTTTATATTTTTTTCAATTACAGAAAGTCTGGAAATGGTGAATGATCCTTTTTCAAACACAACTTCTGCTAAAGGTGTTTTTACGGTCATTCCATCAATGCATACTTCTTGTAATAGTGGAGTCACTCCGTTCAGTTTTTTACTTAGCCTAGAAAGTGCCATGATTATAGTCGATAGCTTCACTTCTTTTTTTGTTACTTTTTCTATCTCAAAATGAATCGTGCGTGCATAACTCGAAAGATTTAGAAGCCCACGAGATAAGCAAAAAAGTGCTTCGTGGTCGCCTTTGATTATTTCTTCAATTTTATCACCTACTTTTATCATTGTTATAAATGTAACAAATAATTACATTTCACACAAATTATCAATTTATTTAACAATAATTAAATATTCTTGTAAAGTGATCGTGTTAGAAGTTCTTTAGAAAGGAGAAAATTAATGTTTAAAGATGAAAGTATTTATTTTGAAGTTATAGCATGGTTTGGGTTAGAGGACTTAAGATTAGTATCGAAAGTTGAATCTTATTTTCAGGATAGTTTTGTAAATACATATTTTCAAAACACCAAAAAGATAAATTGGCTAAGAACATTCGATTTAATACTAATCGGTCCTTGTTCTTTATTACTTGATATGTTGTCAGAACACAGCTATCTAGAATCTACCCCTTTTGGAAAAATGCCTGACTTAAAAACTTGTATTATTCAAGACATATTGAGTTCCTGTGGGGTGGAAGTAAAATCAGTTTTATTAATTTCAAGATGCTGTGGTAAATATTCTGAATTCACCATTCATTCTCTAATGAATTATTATCCCGCAATTCATTGGACAAATCTTGACGTTGAAATCCACAATTTTGAACACGATTCAGACTGTTCAATTTTGATTCAAAGTTTGACTGAACAAGAGATTATGTCGCTTACTTAAGGTAAGCGACTTTTTTTTAAAATTTAAATTTTTACTAGTTTCGGTTTTATATTTTCAAACCATTCTTCTGTTAACTTTTTTACAACTTTTGTTTTCTTCGTAACTAATATTTTCAGCGTTCTTTTTGTTGAAAGTTTTTTGTCTATTTCTTTATGCCTTATTAAATAACTTTGTAATTTTTTTGGGATGATTTCATCTTGCGAAATTATTTTTATTTTAGGTCCGATATGTTTCCGGATTTCCTTTTTAAACAATGGGTAATGGGTACATCCGAGTACGAGAGCGTTTATTTGTTTATTCAACAGTGGTTTCAAATATTTTTCTATAAAGGGCCCCACTTTTTCATCTATCCCTTCCTCTGCGAGCGGTACGAGCATAGGTGCAGAATTTTGAAACACCTGTATGCTTTTATGTAACTTTTTACTAAGTTTTCCGATTTCTTTTGGAAATGCTCCTGAAGCTACTGTGCTTCTGGTCGCGAGTATTCCAACTTTCTCAAATTGCATACATTCTTCGGCGGCTGGGATAAGTACTCCGAGCACTTTTCGATTGGTGAAACTTGTTGAAAGATATTCCCTTTGTATTCTTCGGAGGGCTCGGGCAGAGATAGTGTTGCAGGCAATAATAATAATTTCACATTTTTCTTTGCGAAATAAATAATCTACCGCTTGCTCTGTAAATTCGTAGATCGTTTCTTCGGAACGGTTGCCGTATGGCACTCGTTTTGTGTCACCGAGATATACATAATCATATTGTGGCATCAACTGGCGAATAGATTTAGCAATCACAAGTCCGCCGAGCCCTGAATCAAAAATTCCAATTTTCATTCCGCTATTCTAGCATATATTTTTATGTTATATTTAATTTATGAAACCAGCACGACTCGAACAACTTGCCGATGGAATTTTTGCCATCGTTATGACTATTATTGTATTTGAAATTGAGGTTCCTCATTTAATAGACCCAAGAAATGCCCAAGAACTTTCCATTGCTATTAAAAACATACTTCCTATTTTTCTCAGCTATGTTTTGAGCTTCTCTCTCCTTTTCACATATTGGCGAGCGCACCACTTCTTTATATCTGTATATGCAAAAAATTTGGATCTTAATTTGACTAACTTAAACGCCATCTTCTTTTTCTTTGTCGGACTTGTACCCTTCTCTACTTCTCTTCTGGGGCAATATAGTAATAACCAACTTTCGGTTATTATCTTTGGCCTGCACACTATTATTATAGGCCTCTGTTTGTTCGTGATACGGAGCTATGTATTTAATTCGAACCATATAAAGAACATAGAGGTAAGTCATCAAGAAATACGTCGAGGTACTGTGCGTATATTTGTGCCCATCGTTTTTGCATTATTAGCAATTTTCTTATCTTTTATAAATACAAATGTTTCCCTTGGCCTTTTCACGCTCGCTGTACTATTTAATTTTTCTCAAATAAGTACCAAGCTCATCAGTAAAATAATTAAAGATTTAAACTAATTTTTTCGCAAATCTTTATCTAGTCTTTTAGCTTCTACCCAGGCAAGCTCAAATATTTTTTTCATGGCATCTGCTATTTCATGGGATTCGATAATGATACCGAGTTTTTCTTTCCATGAGGCTATCATGATTTTATCATCATATATATTTATCTCGGGTGAAAAATAGTACTTGTCTGCTGGGACCATAGCTGTTTCCCGGAGCTGCGAGGCGTCATTTTTACCCAGCTCAACTCCAGCTTTTGTGAAAGGAAATATTGCCCGGATTGGTATACCTTTAGCAGCTCTTCTATGGAAATATTTTGGGAAATATCCAGGAAGTGCTTGCTCCATGTCATCATACGTGGCAAATGCGCGTATTTCCTCATGTGAACTTAGTGTGTCCTCATATACTTTTTCCATTCCTTCTGTCCCTTCATAAAACATAACTTTTGGTCGATTGCCGACATTGTGGATCGATTTAAGCTGAGGGATCAATATTTTTTCTGCTTGCTGTAAATCTTTTTGTTTTTGCTCGAGCTGGCTTTTTATATATTCCTGCAATCTGTCGGGTGACTCGGCTACGTATTCTTGCTTTGGCTCTTTGCCGGAAAGTGTGACTAGGCCTTTGTTGAATAGTGAACTTAATACTTCATATACCGTAGTACGTAAAATATGTGCTTCGCGCGCAATTTTCGAGGCTGTTCCCCTACCAAGAGTTAAAATAGCAATATACACATCGGCTTCTTTTTGGGAAAAATCCATTTCGAGTAAAACCTTTTTTAGTTCATTTGTTTTCTCAGCCATATAATAACTATACTTATAAAATAAATTGTGTCAAATATTTTTGACAAAAATATGCTTTATTTCTAATAAATATTGTTAATATTGAGAATATAAATTATTTTTATGACTACACTTATTGACAAAATAACTATTTTTAATGTTTAATCATAAAAGGAGGTAAGAAATGGTACACATAAAAAAACGAGGAAGAGTTCAGATCAAAATGTTTAAACTCGGGATAGTTTCTTGGGTTAACGATACCAATGGAATTCTTTCCATTCAAGAAAATTTTGGGTCCTATGAAAACTATGAAGGAAAACCTGGTGAAGTCCTGACAAAAAAGACTCGATTTAGGTCCTTCAAAATTTTTACGACTCAAAGAATAAACTAATTTTTTGACCAGAGAAGGAGTCTTGAAAAAATTCCTTCTCTGCTTTATAAAGTTAGATTAGGAAATGGTATAATATATATATGACTAAACACATGGAAATAGGAATATCGGGAGAAATGCTGCAGCTGGATTCATTTAAGTGGATACAGTCTGCGGCGAATGAGCTCGGTATCGCAGGAGTCGTGTTTACTAAAAAAGATGGAAGTATTCGAATACTTGCCGAAGGTGAAGAAACCACGCTGCAGGTGTTCGCGGACAAAGTAAATAAACAAGAAATTTTTACTCGGAACGCGCACTTGTATGCGAACATAAGTGATCCAGAAAATTTAGGTAGTTTCTTTATTGTTACTTCTGATGACGTATAAAATAATATATGCAAAAAAATTGCAAAACGTGTAAACGAGATTTTGAAATACGAAAGGAGGATTTGATTTTTTACGATCAAATAAAAGTTCATCCGCCGTTATATTGCCCTGATTGTCGTGTGATGCGTCGATTGGCGTTTAGAAACGAAAGGACTTTCTATAAAAGATCTTGTGATTTATGCAAGAAAGATATAATTTCACTTTATTCCGCAGATAGCCCCTATCCTATTTATTGTTCTGCGTGCTGGTGGAGCGATGCCTGGGATCCAAAAAGTTTTGCTCAGGACTATAATCAGAATAAAACATTTTTTGAACAATATATCGAATTACAAAAAAAAGTTCCGCGATTGGCTTTGATGAACCT
This sequence comes from Candidatus Nomurabacteria bacterium, assembly GCA_031425235.1. Lineage (GTDB taxonomy): Bacteria > Patescibacteriota > Minisyncoccia > Phycocordibacterales > UBA9973 > UBA9973. The sequence continues at coordinate 162,911 of JANPIZ010000004.1, read as the reverse complement.
CAACGTAGTAAGAACTGATTATGCCAATGGCGCGGCAGAGTGCAAGGATTGTTACTTAGTTTTTGCTGCAGAGTACAATGAAAATTGTATGTATAGTAGGCTTATCCAAAAATGTAAAGAGTGTGTTGACTGCGCCTTTATTCACAATTCTGAGCTGTGTTATGAATGTATCGATGTACGTGAATGTTTTAATTGCATGTATTCTGAACAGTGTCAGTCTTCCACTGATCTCATATTTTGTTACAACATGCGCAATTCAAATAACTGCATCTTTTGTACCAATGGTAGAAACGTGTCTAATGCTATTTTAAACGTAAAATACTCGAAAGAAGAATATGAGAAAAAGAAAAATGAGATTTTCTCAACCTATGAAAATTTGGAAAAAGCCAAAAAAGAATTTGCAGAACTAAAAAGTAAAGTACTTGTAAAATACGCTTCACAAACAAAATGCAATAATGTGACTGGCGACTACACACACAATTGCTATTATGGCGTAAGGGTTTTTGATACCACAGGCACTAAAAATTGCTCGTATATGGCTGACACAGAAGAATCAATAGATAGTATGGACTGTAATAATTTTTATTACAAAAATGAACTTTGTTATAACATAATGGGAGCACTTCAGTGTAGTAAGTCTAAAAATTGTGCGTATGTATTTTATTCGAACGAAGTAGAATATTCCGAAAATTGCCACAATTTGAGTAGTGCTGTCGGTTGTATTGCTATACGCAAAGGTCAGAATATGATTCTAAATAAAGAATATAGTAAAGAAGAATTTTTAAAAATTAAAGAACAGATTGAGGAACAAATGAAAGAAGACGGCACTTATGGACAATTTTTTCCACCCGAACTCTCGCCATTTGGTTTTAACGAGACACTTGGTTTTGATTATTATAAAATCACAGAACAGGAAGCAAAAGAAAAAGGTTTTAATTGGCAGAGTAAAACAGGCGGTACATATAATAAAGAAACTATTACAGAAAGCGAAATGCCTCAAACAATAGGTGAAGTGACGGAAGATATTATAAAAGAAGTGTTGGTGTGTAAAGATTGCAAAAAGAATTTCCGGATTACTAAATCCGAGCTTGATTTTTACAAGCGTATGAATATTCCCTTGCCGCACAAAGATTTTGAATGTCGTCACCAAGACAGAATGTCAAAACGCAATCCCCGCAAATTATGGCACCGCAGCTGCATGTGTGAATTAAAAAATCATCAACATGGTGACAAAAAATGCGCGACTGAGTTTGAAACTTCGTATGCTCCCGATCGCGAAGAGGTAGTGTGCTGCGAGCAATGTTATCAAATTGAAGTATCCTAATGCTACCTACCCGCAATGCTTTCAGCATAGCTGATGCAGGCGGGTCAACAAGAAGTTTCATAAATTTACTTTCGTACTCCGTGTTTTTGATGAAGCTTAGCCACTTCTTTTTCTTCCAACTCTTCCCTCTTCTCTTTTCCCTTATCTCCAAGCGTTTTTAGTTCCTTGTCGTTAAGCTTGTTTAAAACTTCTACTATTTCTGAGAGTTTTTCTACCTCATTTTTTGATGGATCTTCTAACACTTCTTCGAGCAAGGCATTCAATAGCCATCCCATTCGTGGTCCAGGTTTTATGGATAATTCTTTCATCATGTATTCACCATTTATTTTAAGTTGAGCTACAGATATCGGGTCTCGGAGTGCTTCTTCGATCATTGCATGATATTTCCGGAGTCTATATGATGTTTCTTTTTTATTTGTTCCCACACGGTCACATTCGCGTAGATTCATCAAATCCCAAATATGATCTGTACCTATTTTTGTAATAATCCTGCGTACTGCTGAAAGCGTAATGAGCTCAGTGTCAGAAAAAAACATATGATTACGCACGAGCTTTGGTACAAGTTCAATTTCTTTTCGAGAAAATTTTAACCGTTCCATTATTTTTTTTGCCATACGGGCACTTACGACTTCGTGGCCATAAAATGTATACATTTTTTTCCCCGGCCTTCCTACTTCAAGGCGACGACTTTTTGGTTTGCCAATATCATGGAAAAGGGCTGCGAGTCTTATTTCAAAAGGCCATTTTTTGTCTGCAGCATGCTGGAGTGCATAAAGTAAATGCTGCCACACATCATATACGTGTTCACCTGACTGTTCACAGCCGATGCCCTCTTCGAGTTCTGGAATAATATACTGCAGTAGGCCAAATCTTTGTAATAGCATAATACCTCCACTTGGATTTTTGGAATTAATTATTTTTATACATTCATCACGAATTCTTTCAGCGGATATATTCTTTATTAATTCTGAATTTTTTACAATACTTCTACCCGTGTCTTCCGCAATTGAAAAATCAAGCTGTACCGAAAAACGTACAGCTCGGAGCATGCGAAGCGCATCTTCATGAAAACGCTTGTCAGGGTCACCTACTGTCTGTAAGACTTTGTTTTCTATGTCCGTTATGCCTCCAAACATGTCCTTTATGTTATGTCCTTTATCATGTAGTCTAAAGGACAGAGCATTTACAGTAAAATCACGTCTTTTAAGGTCGTCTTCAATTTTGTCGCTGAAGGTTACTTGGTCTGGGTGTCTAAAATCAGTATATTTTGCTTCAAGTCTAAATGGAGTTACTTCCACGATGAAGTATTTAGAGGTTTCATGAATAACATCACTAAATAATGTTTCATGAATAACACTGGTTTGTTTGGGTATACATACGGCTACAGTTCCAAAATTATTTTCATATATCGTTTTATCAAAAAGCTTTATTATTTGCTCTGGCTTAGCGTTTGTGGCTACATCCCAATCTTTCGGCTCTTTGCCTATTAAAAGATCACGAACACAGCCACCCACAAGATGGGCTTCAAAACCAGCGCTTTCTAGAGTCTGTGTTACACATGAAACCTCTTTCGGGATCTTATCTATTAAATTTTCGATAGTATCCATTTTATTGGCTTTGTGCACCCGCCAAGACTCGAACTTGGAACAACCGCTTCGAAGGCGGGCATGATATCCATTTCACTACGGGTGCAAATATTAATTAATAACAAGACAAATTATACACTATATATTAATATTTTACAAAGCGAACCATCATGATATACTTACACATCATGAGACATGACCAAACTCAAGCATTTAAATTAAGGAGAGAGGGTAAAACTTACAGAGAAATCCAAAAATTACTCGGTATTTCACGAAGTACTCTTTGTGATTGGTTCAAAAATGAAGAATGGTCAAGGCATATTAAAAAAACTAATACGGATAAAAATATTAAACTAAGCATAGAACGTTTAGAAAAATTACACGCTGGCCGTCGTTTAATGTTAGATAAAAAATATAAGGCGGTAGAACAAGATGCGGAACGAGAGTTTGAAATATATAAAAATGATCCATTGTTTATGGGAGGACTAATGCTTTATGCTGGCGAAGGAGACAAAACCAGCAGAAATCTTACAAGATTAAGTAACTCAGAATTCTATCTGCACATAGTATTTATAAGCTTTTCTCAAAAATTTTTAAATATTGGACGAGATAAAATAAAATTTTGGTTATTGTTATATCCCGATCATGATATAGAAAAAAATATTGAAATTTGGTCTAATAAATTAGGAATAAACAAATCTAATTTTTATAAATCGCAAGTTATAGTAGGTAAGGAGAAAAAAAGGAAATTGCAATATGGAGTTGGTAATAGTATAATATTGAGCACGAGTTTAAAGAAAAAAATGCTGAAATGGCTTGAGCTTTGTAGAGTATATTTTAATTAGATTGCGGTCATAGTTTAGTGGCAGAACACGACCTTGCCAAGGTTGAAGCGGGAATTCGATTTTCCCTGGCCGCACAAAAAAGCTTGTCTTTTAGATGCACTTTGCAATATAAGGTTAAAATGAAAAACTGTGGATAAGTATGTTGGTAATGTTTATAAAGGACATATAGTGAAGTTGTCTTTTAGACGCCTTTTTATTAAAATACGTTGTTAAATAAGGATATTTTGTTAAAAGACATAATTTTTTATAACATGTTTCACGTGAAACAACCATTATATGTTAAACATGAAACATCTATAGTAAAGTAAGCCATGCCAAAAGTATTCACATCTGAAAGACAAAAAATAGGCGAACTTGGCGAAAATATAGCCGTAAAATTTTGTGTGGAACAAGGTTTTCAAATTTTGGATAGAAATTATACAAAGAAGTGGGGCGAAATAGATATTGTGGCAAAGCAGGGGAATACATTGTATTTCATAGAGGTTAAAAGTGTTTCTCATGAAACTTCCGGATATAACGCTGAAGACAATATGCATCCGTGGAAGATGAAGCGTCTCTCACGAACTATTCAAACGTATCTTTTAGAGAAAAATATAGATGATGATATTGAGTGGCAAGTTGATTTATTGGTTGTGTATTTGGATTTAAAAAACAATAAGTCGAAAGTAAAAGTAGTCAGTGATATAATTTTGTGATATAGTGGTGGAGAAATACAAAATTCACAAAATATCAACTTTTTTCCGGTACAGATTTTTTGAAGCTTAAAAAATCCTGAAGTTGACTCGTCGACACTTGCCAAACCCCTACAAAAAGCTATATTTTGCGAATTTTGTATTTCGGGCTGTAGTATACCGGTAGTACAAGCGCTTTGGGAGCGTTTAGACTGGGTTCGATTCCCAGCAGCCCGACATTGTTATGGAAAAATCCTTTGAAAATAAAGAAAAATTAGATAAGATAGTCATCGAAATTGGTGCGAACTCTGAAAATAGTTACATAAAACAGTATAAAAAAGATTTACCACTAAATACTAAATACAGCACGATCCATATAAACTATGGTATTTTAACCACTGAATCCAAAAAACTAATACCACGAGAAGATGAGTCTGTTGATGAAATTATACTGAGTAATGTTTTGGCTGACATAGCTGATACAAGATTTATATCTCCAAGTGAAGAAAATAAATTTGCAGAAGAAATTCTAAGATATCATGAGGGGACTTTAAAGGACGGTAAAGAAAAATGGAATTATATACAATCTGAAATTGCTTACCGTCAAAAACTTCTAACTATTACAGACGCTATACGTATTTTGAAACCAAATGGATTTTTAATTATCTATGAAAATTATAGGCAATTTCATCCGGACGCTGTACGCAAAATACTTAAATGGTTAAAAAATAATCCCGAGCTTGAGTTTATAGAAGATGTAGACGAGGAAGCTCGAATTCAGCCTATTTTTGATAAGGAAAAGGAAGAAATAATTGATCGTTCAAAAAAATTGAATCGTAATTCACAAGAAAGCGAACTTTATTTTCCGAGAAAGTTTAATAATGTTTATAAAATAAGAAAAAAATAGTTTTAAGTTTCTATCTTTAGTGTAAAAGGAAACACTTTTAAAATCATTATTTTTGTGTATAATGGAGGAATTGCGGGGTTAGTTAAATGGTATAACTTCAGTTTTCCAAACTGATGTCAAGGGTTCGATTCCCTTACCCCGCACCACAAATTACTAATCTAATTTTTAATTAACTTACTTATATGACTACTATATATCTTTACAGTTTTATCAGCGTTGCGGTCGTGAGCCTCCTTTCTTTTGTTGGAGTTTTGGCTCTATCCATGAAGGATGAAATTTTAAGAAAATACATCTTTATATTTATCAGCGTTGCGGTCGGGGCCCTTTTAGGAGATGCGTTAATACATTTAATTCCAGAAGCTTTTGAAGTATCTGCTAATAGTACCTTAACAGGACTACTCGTTATCGCTGGGGTACTTCTCTTTTTTATTGTAGAGAAGTTTTTACATTGGCACCATCACGGTGAAGACACCGATGATGACTATGTGCACCCAGTCGGCAAATTGATCCTTTTTTCCGATGGAGTCCACAACCTCATGGACGGCATTATTATAGGTGTGAGTTTCTTGGTGAGCGTGCCAGTCGGCATAGCTACAACTATTGCTGTGATATTGCATGAAATCCCTCAAGAAGTGGGGGATTTCGCTGTGCTACTGCACTCTGGATACAGCAAAAAAACAGCTCTTTGGCTCAATTTTGTTTCTGCACTTTTTGCTATCTTGGGTACTGCTCTGGTTTTTGTGTTAGGTTCGGCGGTGGAAGGTTCCATGGTCTGGATGATACCGCTTGCGGCTGGAGGGTTTATCTACATAGCTGTAGCTGACCTTATCCCCGAACTTCACAAAACCAAAGAAATAAAATACTCTATAGTCCAAATAATAGCAGTTATGCTCGGAGTTTTAGCTATGGTTGCGCTGACTTATCTAGAATAGGAAAAAGTTATATAATAGAGGTACTATGAATATACGATTTGATCAGCCACCCATGGAAAAACTAGACAAGTCTAGCTCCAAGAAAGAAAACATAGAAAAATTTCCTTCAAGAAATATTAAAGATTTTGGCGTGGATTCATATTTCATACCTAAATCACTTTTAGAAAAGTTTAAAAAATATTCTAAAAGTGTCAATGAATCGACATATAAATCTATAACGGAGTTTATTTATGAATGGCCAAACTCAATGAAACGAGACATGCTTTTTAAAGCATTTGTTGCTGGTATGGAAAACCCTCAAAACATCGATGCCTTTTTAGATTTAACCATAAAAGAAGGTGGAGGTAACGCCTCCTCGGTGCAATTAGAAAATCGTTCTGCATTTGATCGTACTTTAGGGAAGTTTTTAGAAATTTGCGATACAGCTGAAAAGATAAAATATGATTTTGATAAATTTTATTCAGGTGCTTCTAAACAAGATTCTCAAGGTTCCGAAAATTTAAAGCAGGATTTATATAATAAGGCTTATAAAACTTTAAAACAATCATTAAAAATTATCAATGAACAGCCGCAAGAATATTGGAATGACGATAATATAGAAAAGGTTCTATCTAATTTTGATACTCTGAATACAGAAGCAATCACATTTTCCACTATTTTTAAAAATGTACTATTGCGAGCTCGAGCTGAAAGGAAAAAGATTAATTTCCAAGATTTCGAAAAAACAAAACTTGAAATAGCGCAAGCTCATGAGTTGACCAACGAAGAGTTAGAAGAAATGAAGGAATTATATCGCAACAATTACACAACTCCTCCATATCCGAAGGAATTCAGGGAAGCCCTAATCAATGGATTATATCCTTTTGATGAGGTTAATAGTCATTTTTATATTGTTAAACATGAAAATAATATTGCAGCGTTTGCGCGTTTTGAGAATATTTTTAATAAAGAAGGCAAACTAGAATCAATTCATTTCGGTGCTTTTAATTTAAATCCTAAATATGGAGGAGGACTTATCGGTGAAGAAATGATGCGTCAATTCTTAAGAGGCGAAGCTGAGCATCGAGTGCCTATAAATGCAGAGTGTGATCCGAGAACTAAAATTTCTCAGAAATATCTCGATATGGGTTTTGTAGTTACGGGCGAGTTTGATTTTCATGGAGTGCCGAGCCAAAAAATTGTGTTAAATCCCGGGAGCTTAAAAATTTAAGGATTCTAATTTTTTGTAATATTCCAGACATGTTCAAATAATAGCTTATGCATTTTATAAATGAGCGGGTCTTCTATGATGATTCCAATCATTGAATTATCTTTTAGAGTTATGTAAGAAATTTTATTTTCGTATATTTGCATTACCGTTTCAAGTTCTGCAGCCCCATATGGTATAAATTTTGTATCAGTTGTCTCTGTGTGGTAATTTTTTATCACTTCACGTGCCCGGGGACTATCTAACAACAGTCCTTTTTTCTTTATTCCTAATTTTTCTCTACGATCTGAATATGATGCATTTATGTCGGGAATGTATTTTAAAATAGCTTCCAAATCAGCGTATGTATATATTTCAGTACCAGTGGAAACATTTAGAGTGTCGTCGAGAACTTTTTTCATCCCTTCTTCTCCTTCGAAGAATTGAATGTTGGGTTTGCCTATGATCAGGTTGTATTTTGACGCAAGTGACCCTATGGAGCTTTGGAGCATTTCTTTATTGAAAGCTATTTCTTTTTCTTTTCTTTCAATATTGGACAGAAGCAGGCTCGGATGCGCGGGGGAGAAGGTGGCCACAGTGCCTGGGCCACCAGTTTTGGAGACCAAACTCATGGATTCGAGCTGTTCGAGGACTTTATATATAAGCCCACGCTTGATACCTGTCCATTTGGATAGGTCACTCGCTTTTTGTGGGCCTTTTTCAAGTAAAGCTTGGTATGTTTGAGCTTGCTCCTCGGAAAGACCGGTTTGAATTAAAATATTTTCTTCCATACTATACTTAAGTATAGTATGTTTTGTTTTGTCATGCAAATGTGACAATGTGGATAACTATTTAATCCTTAAAATATAAGGACTTTAAGCTATTTACAAGATTTATATTATGTATTCTTGACAAAACAGTTTAATTATGCTATACTATATCCAGAACATAAGGAGAGAGTTCATTCAAGGAGATTTCAATAGATTGGTTCCCACCTCTGATCGCTCTATAAGGTTCAATACTTAGAACACATAGGGAAGGAAGGCACCTAGGCCGGTAAGCTAGGAAAAAGGAGAGAGTGGGATGAGAGACAATCTTTTAAAATCTGTTTGCACCGTGAATAGTGAATTTTAGTGGACGCCGCAAACCGAAGCTAAAAAACACACAAACATTCACAACCGTGGCGAGGTAATCCAAGTGAAAACTTAGAATTGCCGAGACATAGGCAGATCAGAAATGCTTAACCCTCATTTGTGATCTGAAATGTCTTTATTTACTCCGCCCTGAATTTTTCAAAAAATTCAGGGCGGGGCGAAGGAGAGAGACAACAATTTATCTTTACGAAGGAGCCGAATGAAGTGAGGAGCTTTACGAGGAGCGCAAAAAGGAGAGAGACTTGTTTTGCGGTAAGGATAATTACTTTGACAACAAAATAGATTTCTCTAATCTTCTCACTTGTAGTGAGAAGGTAGGATGTAAAAATCTTGCATTTTACCTCATCGCTACAAGCGAGTAGTTTTTAAAACTTTCCGGACACAAGATTTGCTCATTTGCCTAACGGCGAGCAGACAAGCACACAGAGGAGAGTGAGGAGAAATATGAAAAATAAAAATTTTGGAGTATACACAGGCGTCTCGAAGACGCAAAGTGACTCCATAAAGGAATGTTTTTTTGCTGCACTTGAAAAAGTCCCGCAAAAGGAAAAAATCATTGCGATCAATTATATTGATCGCGGAGAAAACGGAATGGGGGAGTTTATGGTTTGCGTCATAAACACCGAGCAATTGGGGGTGGAATCAACACCCCCAGTGTTTATGCCGCGCAGTGAGGACGATTTACTTTGTCCAAACTGCGAAGGTTTTGGTTGCGAAGTTTGCAACCAAAACGGACAGTATTAATTTTTTCCGGATTTGTATCTTTTCCGGCATATAAATAAGAAGATTCCTGGGGTTGGAGGTCAATAACCAAAAAATTTCACCGGACACAAGATTTGCTCATATGCTGAATAAGCGAGCAAACAAGATACAGAAGTGAATAGGAGAAAAAATGAAATTCAAAACTTTGGATCCAAGGGATCCAAAAAAAGTTCCGCAAGCAGTGGAACAAAACAATAAAATTTTTCGAGCTGATTACCGCTGCGTATGTGGTAATGCTTGGGAAACAATTTCCACACATGTCGCAATTTGCGAAATGTGTGGATCACATCTCTCCGTCGAAAGCGGAGAGATAACACCTCATCCCGTGCTTGGGATTGAGGTAACTATTGCAGCGCTAGCCGAGCGCTGTAACTTGGGGAACATTGATCCCCAACACACTGGTGGTGACGCCAGTGTGGCGGCTATCGAAGTCGCACTGACGGCGGAACTTCCGCCGAAAGATGCGACTTTAGTGACGGTTCGTCCCGACCTCGACTCCGTCGGGGCGATGGCGGTGTTGAACATTCGTTCAAACATCGGCACCGTGCAACACGGTGTGGAAGACCAGGACACCCAGTATCTTTTTGATACTGGCGTGGATATGATCGCCACCGCGGATAAATTCGCGTGCGGCGAATGGAAATCGAAACTGCTTCCCACGGCGAAACAACCGTGGGACAAAAATGATTTTCCGGAAACCGCGGCTATTGCAGCCGCGATTTCGGACCACGAAGTTCCTTTTTCCACCCGCGTTGGGTGGATGGAGGAATGGCTTTTTACCCGAGCCGAGCCGGAAGGCTATCGCGCTCGGGTTGAAGCCGAGCGTGCGGAGATGATCCGCGCGATCGAGGAAAAAAAAATTAAGTCCACAATATACACTATTGTGGACTGCGACAGCTGCAAAGAAACTCTTATCGGAAGAGACAATTTTTGCAGCTATTGTGGGATTCCTGGCACCGAGGTTTGGTGCCAGGAAATAGGAAAAGGATCAGGAGCACCGCTTCTGTATCAAATAGCGGTGGTGGTAAGTACTCACCGCTTTGCTACGCAATTGGGGTACTCATGTGCCCCAATAGTAATTTGCCTCAATCCGGAATTCCGGATTGGTGAGGGTGATCCTCACCGGAAATTCACGATTTGTCAGTATCAAGCTGGCTACGTGGATTTAGAAAAGGTTCAAGCTGAGTTGAATCAGCTTGAACCGGGTTGGGGTGGGCAACCCAACATAAAAGGTTCCCCTCAGGGAACCAATTCCACACTCACCGTGGAAAAAATTCTCGAAATTCTCGAGAAAAATTTGCTCAAACGATTTTTATAATCGTTTGAGCAAAAAACCTGGTTGTGGATGGGTCAACAACAAGTCAGTGTGGTTTACTGGCGCAAGGGTTAATCGAGTTTTTGCCGAGTCTTTTGATTCGGCATCCTTGTTGAAATCATAAATTATTTTTGTGGTTTCATAGGGTTAAAAAACTTCAGGACACTTGACTGGTTCACATGCCTTTTGGCGAATTTGCAAGCAACAGATGAGGTTTAGGAGGAGAAAATGGAAAATTTATTAATAAGCGGGCTTGGCGCCATGAGCGCCGAAGCTCAAAAAATGTTTGCAGAAAAAAAATTCCAAATCAGAGTTACTGGTTTGGAAAAAATTAAAGAACTTCTCGGGTTTATTCCCGAAGAAGTAAAAAATAAAACCTCACCTGCAGTCGAGGTGAGGTTTGAATATTACTGCGTGGCGAAGGAAGCCACGCGGGTAATAAAAAGTGTTTGGGCAGATGAATGCCCAAACGAATCTTACTTTCGAGGTATCCACCTCGAGGACAAGACAAAAAACAAAATTCTTCAAAAGTTTCCAAAGGAAACTTTTGAAACGACTGAAAATTTAGTCCAACTGCCAATTCCTTCGTGGGTTCACGAAGGGCAGTGCGACTGCGCACATGGTGGAGGAATCTACGCGAATATCGCGACAGATTCCGAAGCTAAAAAACTTGTCGAAGAGTTTAAAAAACTCTTAGACGAAAGTTTAGAATAAGTTAAAAAGGTTTTTGGTTATCCTGAGTGCGAACTCTTAAAACCAAAAAGTCCCGAGGTTGGTTACTCGGGAATGGGTTATATAAAATTTTGCCGTCTATTTTAAAAGACGGCACCTTTTTCCAGAATAGTAGTACGCGACTAGTATTTTGGAAATTGGTCACCATTACGGACATAAGGATTGTTGTTGTAGAAATGCAAGAACTTCGCTAAGTGTGGACTAGATCACACAATCCTTGCACAACTTTATTTTAGTTGTGAGTAGCCTGAGGTGATTGGAGAGCTTTATGGAAATAAAGACAATCCGAAACGAGACACAGTCTCCGTTGCTGATCTATATCAGACCCAGACCATGGGTCGGAGCTCCTTCAACCATGATACTTTTTCCTCAAGAAGTTTTTGAGGAAAGTGAATGGTTAGAGGTGATAGGTCAGCATGAAGTAGGTCCAAATCAAGTAGCTTTTAGCACTTGGCATTGGGAAGCTTACTTCGCTGTGTTAAATGGAAAAAAAATCTTTGAAGTCCAAAAAGACCAGTATCACTACCTGTGGTCTTGCGTCTTTGGGAAAATGATTTCAAAGCATGTTCATTTCGTTGATCCTTTAGAAGCAGTAGTTAAAAATCTTATTTGGGAAAATAAAGATGAATACTACTTATCCAGAAAACTTTCGCGTTCAGAAGTTAAGCGTTTCAAAACACGCTTAAAAAGAAAAGCGAGAAAGTTATCGGAAAAGGTTCAATAAAATAACAGTTTTCCTGTCTCACCCCAGCGCACAGTCAGACTGGGGGATATCAAAATAATCAGCAACCTGCATAAAAGACTAAAGAGGTTGACCGGAATGTAACGGTAAAAAAGGATTATCTTGGGCATAGTACTGTTGTGATAACAGAATTATGTAATTAATGTGCTTTGTCTCAGTTAAGTCCGGCAAATAAAAATTAGGACTACCGTTTTGTGCTGACGTTACAGTACAGATAAGACAAGGGTTAATCTAAAGTTTTGTAGAATTTTCGTGAAAGCAAAAATTCTACATCTTATTGAGTTTATAAATTTATATTAGATAGAGTATCAAACTCTATCTAGGAATTTGTAAATTCATAGGGTTAAAAACCCAAAAAAATTAAAGATACAGGTTGAGCTGAACCTAATACCGAGCCTGGCTAATGCCCGCTTTGTATTTTAAACCAGCCATGTTGCAAGCACGGATCATGTTCAATCCGGCAAATAGAAAAATATTCGTAAGACCTGAACCGTTACGGCAGGCAGAGTATAGGAGAAAAGGATGATAGCAGTTATAAAGACTTTCGTTGTGGTTCCGGAAAATTTAATTTCATCGCCTTCGGAAGGCGAAAGAATCAAATTCCTTTATCCACTCAGTGAGTGGAGTGGAAATTTGAAAGGGTCGGGCTTAAAACCCCCCTTTAAATTTTCGAAATATAATGGGTCACTTGAATTTTACCCCAAGAATTTGGGGAGAAAGTTCAAAACTCACTTGGTTCTCCAACCAAGTGGGGACCTCGAGATTTGGCTCGGCGACGAGCCAAAGTGGGATGAAGAGTTTCCGGCCCAGTTGCCGGAAATTAAATCCAAGTTCGAGAAGCTTTTTGCTTGGGGCACCTTGGTCCAAGTCAAAGGAGTTGAAAAAATTCAGAAGATTGCTAAGAAATTAGTAGTCAACCTTAACGCAACTCCTTCGGAGTTGCCACCCGTTCTCTTCAAGTCCATTATGGGCTTGGTGAGAAGATTTGAAAGCAACGGGGAAGCGTTGCCGGTAATCGGATGGCAGGATCCGTTTTCTGCCTACCCACTGCGTTTTGTGGAGACAAACCTGCAGGAGTCGTGGGAGCAAACTCCCACTTACCTCGAGGCAACTCGAGTTGAGAGGGAGGAAAAATCTGCGCAAGAGGCAGCGCAACAAAAAGATTTCGAGAAGAACGAGCTCGAACGAAATGCCAGGGAAGACCTGGCAAAAGTCTCATTCGCATACTTAATGTCTGCGCATGGAATCGAAGTCACTTTTTGACTAGATTCCACAGTAAAGGTTTTTGGTTATCCTGAGTGCAAGCTCTTAAAACCAAAAAAAGTCCCGAATGGTACTCGGGCGCAAGGGTTAATCGAGATTTTGCCCCGACGATTTATGTCGGGGCATCCTTGTTGAGTTTGTAATTTAGGTTATAAATTCATTGGGATTATATCCCCACACCTATTTTTTGATTGCACTGAAAGTGCGTTTGAAAAACTATCAAAAAATAGGTGTGGGAGTAAAGGCAGGAAAGCTGGCGGAAGAAACTCGGAGGGAAGTGTTTTCGATCAATACTTTTGATCAAGATCTCTCTCCTTTGGCCCAGCATCATTTTTTTGAAGTGATGCGAGGTTTAACATTTCTCTCCTCACATTCTTTCGCCAGCTTTGAGGCTTTAAACAAAAAACCGCCCTTCGGCACACGAAGGGCGGTTTTTTGTTTGACATTAATCTATACAAAGTATATACTTTAGGTATATGATCCTTCGATTAATATAACCCAGGGTCATGATGAATTTATTGAACCATGAAGACAGCAATATTAAATATTAAAATAGATCCAAAAGTAAAACGGGAAGCTAGTAAAGTCGCTGAAGATTTAGGGTTCTCTCTCTCAACACTTGTGGGTGCTTCTTTGAAAGAGCTTATTCGCTCTAAGACTGTTTCCTTTTCACTTTTAGAGCCTAGCGATCTCTTGAAAGACGCTATTCGAGACACGAGGGCTATGCGGAAAGCTGGTAAAAATTTTGGCCCTTTCTCCTCTGCTCATGAGATGATGAAATCTCTCGAATCATAAAAATATGGTATACATAAGCTATGGGCGAACATTTAAAAAGATGTTCAAGAAACAACCAAAAAATATCCAGGATAAATTTGGAAAACGACTCGAGCTTTTTATTAAAGATAACTCAAATCCACTTTTAAACATTCACCCTCTTTATGGTGAATGGAAGGGTTGTAAAAGTATAAATATTACTGGAGATATTCGCGCTGTCTTTGAAGAAATTTCAAAAGATTGCGTTGAGTTTATGGCTATAGGAAGTCATAGTGAACTTTATTCATAATAAATTTCTTTCGCCAGCTTTGAGGCTTTAAACAAAAAACCGCCCTTCGGCACACGAAGGGCGGTTTTTTGTTTGTTAGAATTTTCTATAAGTTATTAAATTCATCTACAGATAAACCAGCTTGTCTGACGACGATATTATATAAAGTTCCAATCGGGATATCTTTTGCGCCGTGAACAGGGATGGTTACTATTTTTATTCCATCGTTACTTTTTAAATATAGATGGCTTCCCCGCTGATGAGTTTCTGTAAAACCAATTTTCTTTAACTTCTGAATAACTTTTTTCGCAGACACGCGACGAAGCTTTGGCATAAAAGTTTAGATACGTTCGGGTATAAAGAGTTTCAGGTATGTTCCGTCCGTACGAAACGCAGCTTGAGGAATTTCTTTGTTTTCTTTTCTAAGTACCTCCAAATAGCCGAGAGCTGCTTCTCGGACATTAGCTTCAGCTTCAGCAAAAGTATCTCCAAAAGAAGAAACATGGTTTAATTCCGGAATGATGGCAGTTACTTGACCAGTTTCTTTATCTGATTCGTATTCGATTTTATATTCTAATTGACTTGACATATCTATATTATATCATATTTAGTGCCAGAATCCAATATTATAGATACATTTATCTACCAAGGGTTTTTTCCACCGATTACTTCGAGATGTACGTGTGGCCCTGTTGATTTTCCCGTAGAACCTACCCGGCCTATTGTTTCACCTTTTGAAACCTTAGCACCTGGACTTGTGCCTAGCTCAGACATATGAGCGTATAACGTTTTTGTGCCATTTGAGTGTTGGATAACAACATAATTTCCAAAGCCACCGTTGTAGCCTTTTCTCGCTATTATTACTGTGCCACTCGCGCCGGCGTGAATAGGTGTACCTGTTGGGGCAGCAAGATCAACACCCATGTGTCCAGGTTTTATACCTCGACTTCGGCGTGCCCCAGGAACTGGGTTTGTAAAATATGAACCTGTACTTGGACCTGCAGCTTGCAAGTCTTTACCTTTCACTGTCGGTGTTTTGGGTTTTGGTTTTGTCACAACTGGCTCATTTGCTATTTCTGCACCTGGAATGATCAATGTGTCACCAATAGCTAAGACAGTATCTATATCAATGCTTTCATTTGCGAGAAGTATGTCATACAAATCTACTTTGTAGAAAAGCGCGATGCTTTTAAGAGTTTGCCCCTTGGCTACTGTGTGCTCTACACCAGAAAATGGCAATATAAGTAAAATATCGCCCTCTTTTAAACTTGCACCTTTTTGTAATTCATTGGCTTTTAGTATTGTATCCACCGACACACCGTACATATCAGCAACCTTGCCGACCGTGTCTCCCGCACGTACTACGTAAAAGCTGGTTTGATTAAATGAAAAGTCTTCGGTGTCGCTTCCTCCAATAGCGCTTATAGGTGTTGCTGTAGGAAGTAGGGAATTATCAGAAACTACATTTACACTTATATTGAGGTCAATCGGGGCATCTTTCGGATCACTTTTCTTGTCTTTATTTTGAAAAATTATAGCAGGGGACACTTTTGGAGTTAACAAAGCCATAGTTTGGGAGTTGTTATTATTTTGAGTTTCAGCAGATACTTGGGTATTTAATAGTGCAGTCAAAAAATTTGCCCGTACCTCATTTGGTACCGACAGAAGGGTGAAAAATACCCCAGATATGAGCGAAGAAGCTATAATATACTTCTCTATGTTAGATAAATGTTTTATAAACAAACTAAAATATCATGAGATTGCCTTTCTAGCCCAAGTAAACTATAGCTTACAAGGGCAGAATTACAGGACGACCAACAAAACTATGCTGTTGTGTATTGTCCGCCTTAGGGCGGAAAAGGTTCTCACGAATGTTACTGTCATCTCTAGTATTCGGTCAGTTCAAGTCATACTCCTTATCCGATACTATTAAGGGTAGCCCAATTGGAGATTCAAGTCAATCAATCTGTGGATTACGTTTTAATGTAAAATTAATGTCTAAAATGTACAAAAATCACGCCGAATTGGGGGATAAACTAGTATTTTTTGTATAAAAATGATACGATATTTTAGTAATTTATAAATTAATTGGTTCGCGTTCAGACACATAGTAATGTTCTTAAGTTAAGGAACAATACTGCAGTCTGGGCACGAACTCAGCCTCGTAGTGAATTTTGCCGAAGTGCAAGCACAGCTCTAAAGAGTATCGTTAAAATCTACTACAGGGTACAAATCATATGCAAAAAAAAGAATACTCAGTGGAAATTGGGGGGAGGACTCTTACTGCTATCTTTACAGATTTAGCAGAGCAGGCTCATGGATCGGTAATGCTTCGGTATGGGGAAACGGTTGTTATGGCCACCGCGTGCATGTCGAAAGATAGCCAAAAAGGTCTTGGCTGGTTCAATTTGACTGTCGACTATGTCGAAAAGTTTTATGCCGCAGGAAAAATACTTGGTTCTCGTTTTGTTCGTCGAGAAGGGAAGCCATCGGAGGATGCCATACTCGGCAGTCGGGTGATCGACAGGACCCTCCGTCCACTTTTTGATCATTCGATCCGTCATGCAGTGCAAGTGATCGTAACTGTAATATCTGTGGACGACAATGACCCAACAATAGTGGCTGTCAACGCAGCGTCACTGGCACTCGCTGTATCGAACATCCCATGGGCGGGACCTATCGGGTGTGTACGTATCGGTAAATATCCTGCCCGCAATGCTTCAGGCATAGCTGATGCAGGCGGGGATGATGAAACATTAAAGATAAATCCTTCGCAAAAGCTTCGTGAAGATGATTCTCAGTATGCGTTTGACCTTACGGTATGCGGCAAGGGCGGAAACATAAACATGATCGAGGCTGCAGCACATCAAACAGTAGAAAGTGAGCTCACTGAAGCGCTCAAAGTGGCAAGTGCCGAGATTTCTAAACTAGAAGAATTCCAAAAGAAAATAGTCGCCGAGATAGGTAAAGAAAAAAGAGTAATCGCAAAAGAAGAAATTTCTGCTGACTCCGTAACTCTCTTTAATGAACATATCTTGCCTAAAATGGAAAATGCAATATTTAGTGGCCCGGGAAAGAAAGAAATAGATGCACTTCACACCGAATGGAATAAGATGGTCAAGGATGCATATCCAGCGCGGGACGATTTTGCTACCGAAGATAGTTTATTTGATGAAACAGAGAACAAAATTCTTCATCAAAAAGCTATCACGGAAGACAAACGTGCGGACGGAAGAAAAATGGATGAACTTCGTGACCTATATGCGCAAGCGGGAGGAATTTCTAGTATTTTACACGGTTCAGGTATATTTTATCGCGGTGGAACACATGTGTTGTCAGTACTGACTCTTGGTGGACCAGAAGACAGAAACCTCGTTGACGGAATGCAACTCAAAGTTGAAAAGAGATTTATGCACCATTATAACTTTCCACCATATTCAGCAGGTGAAGTCGGACGAGCAGGATTTACAAATCGTCGCGAAGTCGGTCACGGCGCACTCGCGGAAAAAGCACTTGCTATGGTGTTGCCGAGCGCGACCGAATTTCCATATACTATGCGGGTTGTTTCTGAATCTATGGCTTCAAACGGTTCTACTTCACAAGCATCTATCTGCGCATCAATACTTGCACTTATGGACGGAGGAGTACCGATCAAGGCACCTGTCGCGGGTATTGCTATGGGTCTCATGTATGAATCTGACAGTGCATACAAAGTGCTCACCGATATTCAAGGACCTGAAGATCACCATGGGGACATGGATTTCAAAATTGCTGGGACTCGCGCGGGCGTGACGGCCATACAGCTCGACGTGAAAGTCGAGGGTGTACCTATCAAGATATTAAGTGAGGCCATGGATCAATCCAAAATGGCACGTATTGCTATTATCGACAGAATTGAAAAAGAAATACCAGAACCTCGGAAAGATATTTCACCGCATGCTCCCAAAATTATGATCATAAAAATCAATCCAGATAAAATAGGTATGGTCATCGGCGGCGGCGGAAAAACAATTAAAGACATAAAAGAAAAAAGTGGAGCAGAAATAACTATTGAAGACGACGGTACTGTATACTTTACAGGTAAAGGGGACGCAGCAGCAAAAGCAAAAGAAATCGTTGAGATGATGACTCACGAATATCAACCTGGTGAATTACTCAAAGGGGAAGTGGTACGCATTGCTGACTTTGGCGCTTTTGTAAAATTGAACGCATTTACTGATGGGCTCGTGCACGTTTCTGAGATCGCCCCGTTTCGTGTTGAGCGTGTTTCAGATATAATAAAGGAAGGCATGATCGTGCCCGTAAAAATAATCAAGGTGGACCAGGCTGCAGGGAAAATAAGTCTGTCTATAAAAGAAGCCGATAAAGATTTTTTCAAAAAGCAGGGGTAAAAATTAAAAAAATGGAAGAAGATAAAAATAAATTATCTACCGAACATCCAGTACCAAAAGTAGTCGTCGAAACATACGCCGAAGACATGGCGGATGCACTTCAAGACGGGAAAAATGGAATGATAAAAAACATAATTCATGGCGAAGAGGAGCATGAGCGTGAGAAACTGGAGCAATCTCCTGAATCTAAAAAAAATAGAATTTTAATGGGCTTGAGCGCACTGCTCATACTTATCTCTATTGCTGCTATCTGTCTTATTTTTATAAAAAGGCACGCACCGGCCGTGCCTGTCGAACCACAATTTACCCCACTTATTTTTACGGACAAAAGCTCAATCATAGAAACTGCGGCACTGACGAAAGATGAAATAGCCAAAAAGGTGCTTGCGGAAATAAATCAAACAACAATCAAACCGCAAGGCATCGACGGTATATATCTGACATCCAACAAAAACCCTACAGGCTTGCGCGAGTTTCTTAAAAACATTGATAGCAATTTTGCTCCTGGTTCTGACACAAGTATTGTGAGCGACAATTTCCTCTTAGGTTTTTTCAAAGAGCCAAATGTGCCGGCTACATCTGACCAGATTAATTCATCAGGTAAAGATTTTTTTATCTTGATTAAAATGCGATCAATTACTGACATATTTACTCCATTGCGAACCTGGGAACATAAAATTTTTTTTGACCTCCATGGATTTTTTGGAATAGATTTTACACCCGAAACAAAATACCTCCTCACGAAGAATTTCGAAGACGGTATTATAGAAAATAAAAATGCCCGTATCCTATACGACAGCAACAAGAACCCAGTCATCATGTATGTATTTGCCGACGAAAACTCACTCGTAATCACCAACAGCCACAACGCCGTCCGAGAAATAATCCTCCGCCTCGCTTCGAGTGAAATCAAAAAATAATCACTGGAGTTATCCACAGATAGGTTGCTGTTTTTATAAATATTGTTAATATAAAAGCAACTATGGCTTTGCTTAAAAAAGCTGCACAGTTAGGGGCGACCGTCCTTTTCTTGGGAGTTTTTTGGAGTATACAAACAATTGAAGCCAAAACTATCGTTGACTCTAATATTAATGAAAACACAGCTTGGGTCATGAGTGCTAGTCCTTATGTCTTAGAACGGAGCATATCAGTTGCACCACATACGACTCTCAGTATTGAACCTGGAGTAGTGGTAAAGTTTGATTATGGGGCATCTTTGTATATAAACGGAACACTTAACGCCCTAGGTACTGAGGTAAATCCTATTTACTTTACTTCAAATTATGATGATGAAGCAGGCGGTAGTACTGACGATGAAGAATTTTGTTATGAGGATATAGATGACCAAGGTAATATTATAGGAGAAATTTGTGAATCTTACGATTTAGGTGATCCATTTAGTGGCGATTGGGATGGTATATATTTTTCAAATTCTATAAATTCAAATTTGGAAAATGTCTTTTTTTATTATTCTCAAAATGCGCTAACCCTTAATTCTTCTCGAGTATACATTAAACATGCAACTATAAACAATAGCACGTCAGGTATAACAGCTTTAAATAGTAGTCATGTGGAGGTTTTGGATGGGGTTTTAAATAATTTAGAAAATGAGGCACTCGTATTATTTAATGGCAGTTCTTTTATTGGCGATGATTTAAAACTGGATCTTTCTTCTACTTCAAATGATGGAATTGTTGTATTCAATAATTCAGAGGTATCTATCAAAAATTCTTCTTTTAAAAATTGTCCTACGAGTGCTTGCATCACAGTTTTTGATGGGAATGATTATGTAATCAATCCATCAAGTATCAATATAGCTAGTACAGTTTTTGAGGGAGGTCTTGGGTCAGGACTTCTGTCTTTTGGCAGTAGTAATATGAGCGTTACTATTAAAAATTCTTCTTTTTCTAACTTTTATTATTTTGCTGTTGAAAATTATACAAATTTTACGCTACATGCAGAGGATAATTTTTGGGGTGATGCCTCGGGACCTTTTAATGCAAGCTTAAATCCGACAGGTTTGGGGGAGTTTGTGTATGGTAATGTTGACTTTACTCCATGGCTGCAAGCGTATCCTCCAGTGGCCGCTTGCTGTTCTAATGTTCTATTCTTGCCTGGGCTGGAAGCAAGCAGACTATACAAACAAAAAACAATTTTAGGTATTCCAGTCGAAGACCAACTTTGGGAATCAAACACACTGAGTGACGTTGAAGACCTTTATTTAAACACCGATGGCACAAGTAAAAATTCAAATATTTATACACGTGATATAATCAAAGAAACAAACACACCTATTCCAGCTGGCTTCTTAGGGCAAAATATTTATAAAAGTTTTGCTGATACTATGGATAATCTTGTGACAGATGAAAAAATAAATGGTTGGAAAGAATACGCATACGATTGGCGACAGGATATCAATGATATCGTTAATAACGGAACAAAATATCAAAATGGAAGTTTGTCGCTTGTAGATACCTTGCAATTTTTAGTTGATACATCCAAAAATGACAAAGTTACAATTGTTGCCCACAGCAATGGTGGATTACTCGCAAAAGCTTTTTTGAAAAAGTTACAAGATGATAAAAGTGCAGGAGTGAATACTTTGATTGACCATGTTGACGTACTTGTATTAGTAGCTGTACCAGAGATAGGTACAGCAAAGGCGGTACCTGCAATATTGCACGGCTATGATCAGCGTATTTTAGGCGGTCTACTGTTAAATGAAGTTCACGGACGTGAGCTCGGAAGAAATATGCTCGGAGCTTACGGCTTGCTGCCTAGCAAGGAATATATCAATCGCGTCAGTGCTTCACCGGTAACATTTGTTGACACCGCTATTCCATCAAATGTTACAACTAATATGGTGCAAACTTTTGGAAGTGCCGTTAGCTCGTATGGCGAGTATAAGGATTTTATTTTTGGAGCGGAAAGCAGAACTAATCCACCAATAAACCAAATTAATTTACCAATTAGTTTGTCACCAAGTTTGTTTGCACAAGCTGAAACTTTACATAACACGATAGATGCATGGCTACCGCCAGCAAACTTGCGAGTAATAGAAATTGCTGGATGGGGGCTGGAGACTATTGCGAGCTTCGAATATTATCCGAAGTGTCAAAGCTCGGTATTACCAGGGTGTAATTTTATGCTAGACCAAAGACCGAATTTCACATTTGACGGCGACGGTACTGTAATAGTGCCGAGCGCGCAGTATATGAATTTTTTAGGAGCCGCGGAGAAATATTGGGTTGATTTAAATAAATATAATGTACTACAGTTTCCCCGGGTAAAACATCCAAATATTCTAGAGACAACTTCAGTTTTAGAATTTATTTCAGATAAAATAAAAAATTTAAATCAAGCTTCATATAATTATCTCTCGACTACGGCTCCCATTGACACATCAAATCGTTTACGGTTATCAATTCATTCACCAGTAACCTTAGATGCATACGATGCAGAGGGAAACCACACAGGTAAAATATGCCCACCCAATTCAGATTTTTGTTATGCTGAGGAAAATATTAGTAACTCTTCGTACTTAGAATTTGGGGAAGGTAAGTATATAAATTTACCAGAAGAACAATTTTCAAAAATAAAATTACAAGGCACCAGCACCGGAACATTTACATACGAATCAGAAAAAGTTTCACCGAGCGGCGCATCAACGGTCACAACATTTAAAGATATTCCAGTGACACCTGCTACAAAAGCTGAAATAACTAAAGATGCAATATCCCATAATTTAAAACTTACTTTAGATCAAAATGGTGACGGGACAACAGGTATAACTTTACAGGCTCCACCAGGCAGCATCATTAGTTTACCAACATATGTTTTTTCGGGATTTCTTCAACCGATCAACGACACTGCTCGTCAGGCAGGTCAAGCCTTGAGTGTATTCAAAGCAGGGAGCACTGTTCCCGTAAAATTTCAATTAAAAAATGCATATGGAGTAGTAATTCCAGCAAATGCACTACCACTATGGCTTACTCCTCAGAAAGGAACTAAAATGACTGCTCCAATAGACGAGTCAGTCTATACGACCACAGCTACAAATGGTAATACATTTAGATGGGACTCTTCAAGTCAACAATATATTTATAATTGGAGTACGAAAGGTCTAGTTGCTGGCTACTGGTATAAAATTTCGGTTAAATTAGATGATGGGAATACTTATTCAGTAACTATTGGATTAAGATAGTTGTTATTTTTTGTTGATTATTAGATAATTTAAGTTAATATGAGAAAAATAATAAATTTGTTTCTTTTAATTATTTCTATTTTTTTGTTCATCTGGTTAAAATATTATGGTGAATTACCGTCGTACAACTATCAGGTAGCTTATATTGTTGAATATATTTTTTACTGGAGTATTGTAATTTTTATTCTGAGTTTATTTGCTTCTGGGCTTAGTAGCGTAAAGTATAAAGTATGGTTATTAATTACGGTTCCATTTATTATTTTTTCTATTATAGCTGCAAATGATACTGACCATGGAGATATACTTTTTAGTGGGCAGTATATTATTTTATGGTTAATTAGTTTATATTCTTTTATCTCTATTATTTATTTTATTATCCAATTTTTTAAAAATAAAAAACATTCTACTTTACTTAAGTAAAGTATCTTAACTACGAGAAGTCGTAAGTATAGCACTAGTTATACATTTCCTTAATCTCAGTAATAGTAAATTAATTTTTTTTAAGGTATGATTTTGTAATGCCTGACACAAAGAAAATTTATTTTATCACTGGCGTCTGTGGTTCTGGAAAAACCACCGCACTTTCTTTGTTGAAAAATATGCTCTCAACAGACTTATATGATTTACATGATCTCGATGAGAGAGGAGTTCCTAAAGGGGGTAGACCTTGGAGGTTTGATGAAACAAAATATCTTATCTCTCTAGGCAAAGAAAATGCGGAGAAAGGGGTCACTACCATTCTCTCAGGATTTTTCCGTCCCAGTGAGATGAAAGAACTCGCACCTGAGCAGAAGAATACCTCTTTTATTTTACTCGACACGGATGCGGATACTTTAGAAAAAAGAATACAGGGTAGATATCCCACAGAGGAAAGTAGAAAAAAATTTAGTGATAAGCATGGAAAAACAATTGAACAATTTGCACAGGAAAATGTAAACTTTATGGAAACTATGAGAGCAGAAGCAAAAGAGCATGGTAACACAATTATTAATACGACCAATAAAACTCCTAAAATGGTAGCTAAGGAAATCGTTACTGTCGTTACAGTTTAACCTTGCTCCGCTAAAATAGTTACAACATCGTACCAGACACCCAGCTATCTCACGCTGTATTTTTTGCACACCAGCGTTGTTGATATATTGCAGTAGGGGCAAGTTTTTGTTATTGTTTAAAACAATGAACGAATCTTTATATCCAAACAACTCTCGAGAAACAAAGCATAATATTGAACCAGAAGAAAAAAATTTGGAAATATTAATAAAAAAATTAGGTGATGAAGAGCAGCAAAAAAGTATTGCCGAAGTTTTTCACTCTCATCCTGAATTGGCAAACATAGGTAGTGCCGAGGAATATGCAACATATTTAGAATCAATTTTTCCGCAAAGTGTACTACGAGATATCGCGTGGCACGGCATGCGCGATAATATTGAACATAGAAATACCTTAATCGAAGAAGGGTTTAACAAAAATAAGTCTATTATCACGCAGAATAGCTATGATTTTTATGGTTTCTATTTCGGCGATAGGTATAGTCATTATGGTTTTGAGGGTGGGGGTAGTGTTGCTGCAATGCTTGATGTACGTAAGCCTTATTTAATAGAACCAAAATGGAATAGCACTCCCAGTGTTCTTAATATGAAAAGAGGGCTACAAGAAACTTATAATTTAACCGACGAAGATGGAGTTATTGAAATTGGCTACATCCACATGAATGACAATATCTCTGATGAAGAATCTTGGAATTTTGTGGATCGCATTGATGAAATTTTTCAAAATATGCAATACAGAACTAAGAGAGAGGAAAAATTATTTGAATATGCTAAGCAACATGGCTTGCATGGTGTCCCTCTTGAAGAAATAGTGGTACTTGATGCAAAACAAATACATATTTTAGGTTCTAAAGCAGACATGCTAGCCTTTCAAAATCATATCAATAGGGTAAAAGACTGATTTTGAAAACACCCGAAAGGGTGTTTTTGTGTTACATATTAGTTAATAAGGTTACAACATTGTACCAGACATCCAGCAGTATTATCTTCTTAAGATACTGCGTCGAGTTCCATGTAGAACTGTGAACCTTTGCCTTCACCTTCAGATTCTACCCACACTCTACCCTTATGTGCTTCAATCACCAATTTTACAGTGTAGAGTCCATAACCAGTACTGTCTACATTTATTTTCACTGAGTCTTTTCCTCGTCCACCTTCCCTAAATAGATTCTTTTTATCCTCAGCTGTGATACCTACTCCCGTATCTTTTACGGAGAGAGTTATTTTTCCATCTTTTTTATCTAAGGCAATTATTATAGTACCTTTCTTTGTGTATTTCGTAGAATTTTCAATCAAATTATTTACTGTTTCTTTGAGCCAAAATGCATCACCTAGTATGTTATATGTATCTTCTGGAATGTGTGTTTCTACTGTAAGGCCTTTTGCTTCTGCTCCAACACGTTTTTCAGTTATTGTTTTTAATACCATGTCTTTGAAATCGAGAAGTTTCATATCGTATTTTACTGCACCTTTTTGTAGGTTGGATGCGTTTAATACGAGGTCAACTGTTTGGATTCCCGTATTGTCTGAATCCAATCCTTGTTGGGCATATTTTCTAATATCTGGGGTTATCTCTCCAAATGTTCCATCAAGCAATCCGGCAAAAATATATTTTGAACGGGTAAATGAACCCTTCACTTTGTGGGTAACCAAGTGCACTAGGCTCTCTCTTTGTTCAATTAGTTTCCCGAGATCAACATTAAGTTTTGCTAATTCTTCTTTCTGTTTAATTTCTTTCTTGACTGATCTAATTAGCAATACTCCAGATACTACTGCTGCAACAAAAGTTGCACCAATAAGTATAAAATTTACGGTTTCTCTTATGAAGAAGAATTCCGATCCTATTATTATTAAAAGTGCCCAAACAAACGCCTGAACAGAAATTAATTTAATATTAAAAGCTTGGTACCTTACGATAAGATAGGTAACAAAACCAATAAATATAAGCATTCCTATAGGTCCAAATAAATTGAAGGAGTAAATTTGTAATAACTCACCGCCTATATTCGAAGCAGAGAAGAAACCAAGGAAAATAGCTAATGCACCAGAGAATAAGATTATCTCCCTCCTTCTCTTCAGATTTTTTTCTTTTTTTGCAAAAATAAAACCGTAAATTAAAATTACAATTGGAACTAGTATTTCAAATAAATAAATAACATACCAAAGTGGACCAATAACAGCGACACAGTTTTCATAATCGTAGGATGTTAAGTTTAATAAACTAGGAGTAAGAATTGCGACCAAAGATAATAATCCCATAAATAGGATTTTTGTTTTATTGCCTACGGGTTCTCTTGAGCTGAAAGACTGTAAAAAATATAATGCCGACATATATAATCCTATTTCTAAAAAGGCTGTTAATTGCCATGCAATAAAGAGGAGCTTGTTTGGGACCAAGACCCATTGCAATATAATGTTTATTACCCAAAGAGAATAACTAATAGTAAAAACTAAAAAAGCCTTTGAGAGATTTTCTTTTCTGTTTGAGTTAAATATTATAAAACTAAGAATGAGTGCTATTATAATCGCAGGAATATAAGAATATAAAAGTAAAGAAGGGGCAGCATCAAATGAAATAAAAGTACTACCAGCGTCAAGGTTGCATAATCCAGTAACATTTATTGGTTGAAATAGTTGTGCAAGCACATCATTATTATATAACATTCTTGCTAAATAGGTAAGATTTTAATCTTTTTTACTAATAATCAGTTTCTTAAAAAGAAAACTTGGCTTATGTTTTTCTTTCGATTTTCGTAATCCGAGTATTCCTAAATCTTGTTCCCAGTTAATAAATTTAATTCCTTTTTCGTGTAATGTCTTTGCTTCTTCCCAATTTAATATATTATTAATTGCAAAATGATGAGTAGAATCTGCTTTTGCAAAATGAGAAATAGCGTAATCACTCGATAATATTTCGTATATATCAAATCCGACTAAGTGATTATTTATATAAACTAATATAGTATAAATATTATCGTATTTTAAATCAAAAATCCTCTCTAGGGCTATATACTCATTTAATTTGGAATAATGTCCTATATTTTTATTTTCTGCCCATTTTTTAAACACCTCAACACATTCATTTTTGGGAGTATTTTGTATTTTGCATTGTTTTATAACGTGATTAGGGTGTAATTTAAGAAAATTCTTAATGTTTCTACTTAAATTATGGTTAGGCCAGTTGTGCATATCTGAAAGATGAGAAGCAGAGTAAATATAATCATTTGAATCTTTATCTGGCAAAAGATTAAAATGAGACTTCGACAATTTATGTCCAATTTCTTCTGATATTAATCTTAAAACTTGATCCGATCCTTCCTTCCCAAAAACATCCAACATTTTTTCTACTGTTTCATTTTCTTTTTCATCTCCCAAAAAAGAATAAAAAGGCTTGTTCGTTATGTAATCTGTAAAACGTACTATTAAGTTGTTATTAAACTGAGATATGAGGGTTTGATCTTTTATATTCCAACACCATATACTAACAAAATTGAAATCTGAATAGTGTGGAAATTTTGAGGTAAATTTCTCAATGCCTTTCTTGTCTGATAGTTCTAACTTTTTGAATTTTGGAAACTCTGGAATCATAGGGGACAGCTTATGTTGTATATTTTCATATGTACATATTATACCACATATTTATTATATAAACAATACTACACTACCTAATGTCATCAATAGGATTGCCACAAGTTTTGGCACTAAGGTTTTATATGCTAGGTCTTCTCTTGCAATATTAGGGAAGAATTTGGTGGCAAAAAGAGTTAAGAATAGCACTATTGCAGGCTGGAAACTACTGACTAGGTAGACAAGGGCAACTGGGGCAAGGATGATGGCGTAATTAGTCAACAGATTACCGAAAATGGTTATAATTTCACTCAAGGTATTTAATGTGAAAATCTTTATTCCACCTTGTTTGTTCATGAGCATGAATTCTTGGCGATATTTTGGAACAAAAAGATATATTAATATACCAAAGCCGCCTAGTCCGACGTATTCCCAAAATGATGAAATCCAGAAACTATTTTCAATAGTCACGTATTTAAAAATCACTCCCGAAATTGCTATCAGGAGGCAGGCGACAATCATATATAGTGCTGGTCGCCACTTAATTCCTTTTTTTGTTTTTGAAAAATCTATGGATATTAAAAATACGCCAGCTAAAATTATGAGAGACCCTAATTGTTGCTGAACTGTTAATGTTTCACCTAGAAATAGATATCCGAGAAGATATCCAAAAATTGGAATAGTTAGAAACCACGGCACTACGGCAGAGACGTCTGTTATCTCGAGTGTAAATAAATATAATATAATCCAAAGAATTGTTATACCACCCGTAATAATCAGAAGTGCTTTATCTAAAAAGGGGACAGTAAATATGCCCGGACTAAAAATGCCGATGGCTATCGCAGCAACAATTCCTATCAAACTCGAAAATAAAACTAGCCCGCCAGAGCCACGCTCGCCAGTTGAATATTTTGCAACAAGGTATTGGTCCGAGATATTTACCAAAGCCCACAAAAAAGGGGCACCGAGGGCAATAAAAAACCAGTTCATATAGAATTATTGTAACATTAAGTTAGCTTATTTTCTCAATTTTTCCCAAGGTAAGTTTTGTTTTCCTGGGTGGCCGTAAGAACAAGTTCAATATAGGTCTACTATATCTATTTTAATAGAAGTGTTAAACTATTGAAATGAGCCCTGATGAAAAATCGGTGTTTTTCTTAAAACCGGAAGCTCTTCCTTATAAAGAAAGGATTATGAGTACTGTAGAAAAAGCTGGAATTCCAATTATGGAGCGGCGAACACTAAAACTGGAAGAGAATCATATAAAAGAATTATACCGAGGAATTAGTGGGAATGTTTTAGAAAAAATAAAAGATTATTTACTAGGCAAAGAAGTTTTAGCTGCTATTGTTTCAGGTGAGAATGTTGTAGAAAAATTATATAAATTATGCGGAGAGAATACAAAAAGCTTTTTATGTGAACCAAATTCAATACGATACTTATTTAAAAATATTGTTTCTATTGATGAAAACTTTTCAAAAAATATTATCCACAGGCCAATAAATAAAGATGAAGCTGGTAAGCACATTATTCTCTTTTTTCCTGCAAGAAATTAAAAGCTTTATTTAAAACTTCAATAGTTTCAGTGTGAGAAAGAGTATTTTTTGCGGTAACGAAATCAAGCCATTTATATTCGGAAATTTCCGTTGCCTGAAGAGAAACTTCATTATTTGAGACTAAGCCAATGAAATATTTTACTATTTTCTTGCATGGAGTTTCTCTATCATTAAAATAAGATATTTCAGAAAATGGTTCTTTGTTTAATATTTTACATTTATCGATACCAACTTCTTCTTTTAATTCTCGCAACGCAGTTTCAGTAGCTCCTTCATTTTTTTCTTGGCGACCTTTGGGAAATCCCCAGTGACCATTTTTCTTACTACGAATAATTAGAAATAAGTATTCATTTTTATAATGAAACACGGGAACTATTCCAAAAGCATATTCTTCCCTTAATACCTTTTCCTCTTTTATGTTTTTCATATTTTCTCAATTTTTTCCCAGGGTAAGTTTTCTTTACCGAAATGTCCATAGGTTGCTGTTTGTTTGAATATCGGGTTGCGGAGGCCCAGGCGGTCAATGATGGCGAGGGGCTTGAAGTCAAAATTCTTTTTTACAATTTTGCTCAAGTCTTCACCTTTTTCATTTATGGCTTCGATCATGAGAGGCTCGGCCATACCTATAGCGTAGGCGACAGATACGAGGACTTCTTTACCATATCCGCTTGCTACTAGATTCTTTGCTACATAACGTGCCATGTATGCACCAGAGCGATCCACCTTTGTAGAGTCCTTGCCTGAGAAACATCCGCCACCGTGGGGGATGAGTCCACCGTATGTGTCCACCATTATTTTACGTCCCGTTAATCCCGTATCTGCCTCAAATCCTCCCATGACAAATTTACCAGTCGGATTCACTAAAATTTTAGTTGAATCTTTTTCTTCATTCGAGAGGAGAGGAAAAATTATTTTTTCTGCGATTTCTTTTTTGATATCTTCTTGAGAAATTTCAGGTGTGTGCTGCGTGCTGACAAGAATGGTTTCAAGCTTGCCGCCAGCATAAGTTACCTGTGTTTTGCCGTCAGGTCGCAGCCATGCAATTTCACCACTTTTTCGAGCCTGTTCTAAATTTTTCGCTAGTTTGTGTGCGAGCACGACACCACATGGTAAATATTCAGGGGTTTCATCTGTCGCAAATCCATACATGATGCCTTGATCACCAGCACCACCTGCATCGACTCCGATAGCTATGTCATGGGACTGATTAACAACATGCGTTGATATTTCTAGCTCGTCATTGTAACCGATTTCTTTATATACATTTCGAGCGATCTGCGCATAATCTACTTTTCCATCAGACGTAACTTCACCACCGATCGTGAGCTTGCCGTGTCCACCGAACACTTCCACAGCAACTCGACTTTTTGGGTCGAGCGTGAGGTATGCGTCTAAAATAGCATCAGAAATTTGATCACAGACTTTGTCGGGGTGGCCAGAAGTGACGCTTTCCACAGTGTAGTTATCGTTGTGTTTATAAAACATATGTAGATAGGAGTATACCCCGTAGTGAAACTTTTAGAAAGTTCTACTACAGGGTATAACACCATATATGTATTTTCCCACGGTAGTCAAACTTGTTGGACGATAGGCCATGTGCTATCATTTATGCATGTTAGACAAGAAAAAAATCAAAGAAGAGTTGGAAAAAGAGCGTGATATATTACTCGAACAAATGAAGGATTTAGGTACGTTTGATGCAGAGACGGGTGACTGGGAGGCAATGCCCGAGAAACTGAGTGGTCCACAAGCTGACCCGAACGACAGGGCTGATCGAGCTGAAGATTTCGAGGCTCGGAGTTCAATGATCGATACTTTAGAACCAAGACTACAAAACATTCTAAAGGCACTTAAGGGGTTAAACAGGGAGTCCTTTGGTAAGTGTGAAGTCTGTAAAAAAGACATTGAGGCAGCACGCCTCGAAGCAAATCCTGCTGCACGAACTTGCAAGGAACATTTGGAAGGTTAAGAGTAGTAGAATAGTCTGAAGTTTTAATTTTTATAATTCACAACTTGCATGAGTTTCGCAAAAGCATATTCAGCTCAGGTTAATTTACTCAAAGGAGTAATTGTTACTATTGAAGTTGACCTATCAAAAGGCTTGCATGCATTCAGTGTTGTGGGTTTGCCCGATAAAGCAGTCGACGAATCCAAAGACCGAGTAAGTGGAGCTATCAAAAATTCTGGACTTAAATCTCCAAAAGCGAAAAATCAAAAAATAGTGGTGTCGTTGTCACCGGCCGACCTTAAAAAGGAAGGTCCATTTTTTGATTTGGCTATTGCTGTCGCATATATGCTTGCGTGCGGAGACATCAAATTTGATTCCGAAAAGAAAATATTTCTCGGAGAACTCGGGCTCGATGGTACGCTGCGTAGTATCAGAGGCGCTTTTCCTCATAACGAAGAGGCAAAGCGCCGAGGCTTCGAAGAAATCTATCTTCCACATGAAAATGCAGAAGAAGCCGCACTAGTGGAAGGAATAAAAGTATTTGGAGCTAAAAATTTAAAAGAGGTTATGCGTCATCTCGATATACCTCCGCGCGGGTCCGATAAGGTTCCTAAAAAAATTCTTCCTACGCCAAAAACTAAAATTAACTACGCGCGAGAAATAAGAAGTGGGGATTTTTCAGACATTCGTGGCCAAGAAACAGCAAAACGTGGACTCGAAATAGCAGCGGCGGGTGGGCACAACATCGCAATGTATGGACCACCCGGTACCGGGAAAACAATGCTCGCGCGAGTGTTTTCGGGGCTACTTCCTGATTTAACGAAGGAAGAAGTGCTAGAAATAACTGGTATTCATTCTGTGGCGGGTACGACCATGGGTGAGTTAGTCTGTTTCCCTCCATTTCGCTCCCCTCATCACACAGCATCGTATGTTTCACTGATTGGTGGTGGTACATACCCAAAGCCTGGAGAAGTTACCTTGGCACACAAAGGTGTTTTGTTTTTGGATGAGTTTCCAGAATTTGAAAAACGAGTTATTGAATCGCTCCGTCAACCACTCGAAGATAATATTGTTTCTATTTCTCGGGCAAAAGCTACAGCCACATTTCCATCAAATTTTATACTGGTGGCGGCGATGAATCCATGTCCATGTGGTAATGCAGGAAGTAAAAACAAAGTGTGTATATGTAAACC
Organism: Candidatus Nomurabacteria bacterium; assembly: GCA_031425235.1. GTDB lineage: Bacteria > Patescibacteriota > Minisyncoccia > Phycocordibacterales > UBA9973 > UBA9973. The sequence continues at coordinate 130,542 of JANPIZ010000004.1, read as the reverse complement.
CTCCGACCTCGATCGATACAAACGAAAACTTTCTGGCCCGATTATGGATCGTATCGATTTATGGGTATCTGTGGGTAGTGTCGATTATAAAAAGCTCGGCGGGGAAGAAAGCGGTGAAAAAAGTGAGCATATAAAAAGTAGAGTTATAAAAGCACGTGAAATTCAAAAAGATAGATTTGTGAAACTTGGCAGAAAAATAAAAACAAACAGTGAAATGAACGTGAAGGATTTAAGTAATGCAGTAAAATTAAAAAAAGAAGTGAGGGAGTTGCTTGACGATAGCGCGGAAAGGCTCGGCCTTTCCGCGCGTGCATACCATAGAGTTATCAAGATAGCTCGTACTATTGCAGACCTAGAACATTCTAACGAGATACAAGCCAAGCATATATTAGAAGCAATACAGTATCGACCAAAAGTGAATACTTAAATATGCTACTATGTAACATATGGAAAAATACAAAGACAAAGATGATGTATTTGATATTGTAAATGAACAGGGTGAAAAGACAGGAGAATCAAAAACATATACTGAAGTACATGAAAAAGGTTTACTTCACATCACTGCACATGTCTGGCTTTTAAATTCTAAAGGTCAAATACTTTTGCAAAAGCGGTCAAAACAAGTTCGTGTGTATCCCGGATATTGGGACAACTCCGCTTCGGGACATGTGCTTGCCGGGCAGTCGAGCCTCGAAGGGGCTCAAACAGAAACCGAAGAAGAGCTCGGAGTAACGCTACTACTATCTGATTTTAAATATTTATTTACTATTGAAGAGCAGTATATTTTAAACAATGGTTCACATATCGAGCACGCACTCAACGACGTATATATTGTAAATCACGACGCACCTCTAGAAGAATTTAAATTACCACCAGATGAAGTAGAAGAAGTGAGGTGGCTCGATAAAGAGGAGTTTGAAAAGTGGATATCTGGCAAGGGAGAGAAGATGTGTCTTCATCTCGAAGAATATAAAAAAATACTAGAGTATCTAGAATAGTTGTGCTGGTAGTTATCCACATGTGAGGTTGTTGACAGTGAACGATCGTTCACCTATACTATACACATGACCACGTCGGGTCAGATTAGTAAAATTAAACAGATTGCGTCGCGCCAAAAGGACTTACGCGACGTGATTCGCAGAATCAAATGTCACAATCACAATACTTAAAAATGCTAGAGCGAGAAATACAAGTCATTAACAAGAAGATCGACTTGAAGATCTTACAAGGGGAGTCATATATCAAGGAAGCTCGAAATCACAAACTACTTCTTCAGAAGGTTCGATACCATTCTCGCAAGAATTTTTTCAATCGCTTTTTTCCAACTTTTGCTAACCTTGCATTCTAGACTTGTCCCGTACTAAATTCAACAAAATATATATGATCATTAAAAATTACAATTTAAAATTTTAGTACCGGGATGCGGAATATTTATCAAACAAAAATAGAATCTTTTTATTCTGACAATAAACGAATGCCTACATATACCGAGATGATGCAGCTCTTTGGTTTCAAATCTAAAAATGCTGTATTTAAGGTTGTCGAAAAACTAATGGAATCGGGAATAGTAACCAAAGATCATCTTGGCCGACTTACTCCCTCAGAAACATTTGGAGAAATTCCAAAACTTGGTTTTGTAACAGCTGGTTTGCCAGCGAGCGTAGAGGAAGAATTGGCTGACACTGTGAACCTCGATGATATGCTCGTGAAAAATAAATCTCTCACCTACATGCTTGAGGTAGATGGTGACTCAATGATAGATGCGCATATAGAGCCTGGTGATATGATTTTAGTGGAACGGGCAAACACGGCTCGCGACGGACAGATAGTTATAGCCGAAGTAGATGGAGAATTTACTATGAAATACTTTAGAAAAGAGGGAAGTAAATCGTGGCTTGAACCAGCGAACAAAAACTACCAGCCGATATATCCCGAACATTCTTTAAATATCAATGCAGTACTAAAAGCAGTCATTCGAAAATATTAAATCACTACTAAAACAAAAAACACCCGACAAGGGTGTTTTTTGTTTTGTGTAAGGAGATAATTTACGCTACAGCGTCCTTCAAACCTTTTGCAGGTCGAAATTTTGGAACTTTCTTTGCAGCTACTTTGACTTGTTCTCCAGTTTTTGGATTACGAGCCATACGCGCTGCACGTCCTTTTACAGAAAAGATACCAAAACCAGCTATTGAAACTTCACCACCTTTTTTCAAAGTTCCGATAATAGCCTCAAACAAACCGTCCACTACTTCTTCAGCTTGTACTTTTGTACCACCTAGTTTTCCGTGTACTAAATCCGCTAATGCTTGTTTATTCATATTTTTAAAAAGTTAGTTTTATAATTCTTTCGACCAAATTAAGCCTATAATTACTACGTTAGTAGTCTCTTAGTATTATATAGTAAGGGTTTTTTAAGGGCAAGCTCATCAAAATGCAGTTAAAAAATTAAAAATAATAGTTTTTTAACGAGCGTATTCGATAATACGTGTTTCTCGGATCATAGTGACTTTGATTTCACCTGGATATTTGAGTTCTTGTTCTATTTTTATAGCCATATCGCGAGCCATGATCTTTGCTTCGGCATCAGTTACCTTTTCGGGTGTTACAAATATGCGGATCTCACGGCCAGCTTGAAGAGCATAGGATTTTTCGATGCCAGGGAATGCATTTACAAGGGTTTCGAGCTCTTGCAGTCGTTTCAAATAATTTTCAACTGAGTCACGTCGTGCTCCAGGGCGTCCGCCAGATATTGCATCGGCGGTCTGAACGATGATAGATTCAACAGTTTCATATGGGTATGCTTCGTGATGACTCTTCATAGCTGTCACAATGCGTTCATCAGCACCAAATTTCTGCAATATACGCATACCGATATCCACGTGCGTACCTTGTACTTCATGGTCGAGAGCTTTTCCTATGTCGTGAACGAGGGCGCCGGCTTTTGCTATGGCAACATCAGCACCAAGTTCCTCAGCGATCATGCCGGCGATGTGGGCCATCTCTATTGAGTGTTGGAGTACATTTTGTCCGAAGCTGGTACGGAAATATAGCCGACCGACAATAGCCACGATGCGTGGGTCGAGATTGAATATGCCGCATTCGTATACTGCTTGTTCACCTTTTTCTTTAATGATCTTATTGATTTCTTCCTTAGCTTTTTCGACGAGCTCTTCTATTTTAGCTGGCTGGATACGTCCATCGAGAATCAGGTTTTCGAGTGCAAGACGAGCGACTTGTCTACGAATAGGATCAAATGAAGAAATGACTATCGAGCCTGGAGTATCATCGACGATAAGTTCGACACCTGCCGCTCGTTCGAACGCGCGGATATTTCGCCCCTCTTTACCGATGATTTTACCTTTCATTTCGTTGTTGGTGATAGTGACCACTGTGGTCATGAGCTCAGAGGCCGTACTTTTAGCGAGACGTTGGATGCTTGTAGCCAATATGTCTTTTGCTCGGCGCTCCAACTTCTCTTCATTGCCATTTTCAAGTTTTTGAATTCGGACGACAAGATCTTCCTCGTAATTTTTCTCAACATCTTTAAGTAATTCTTCCTTTGCCTCTTCTTTAGAAAGCTGAGATACTCGTTCGAGCTCGAGAGTCTTTTCAGCTTCTGTTTTCTGAACTTTTTCTTGTATTTTCTTTATTTCTTCTACCTTTGTTTTTATATTTTCTACTTCTTTATCTATCTCAGTTTGGCGCCCATCAAGAAACTCGTCTTTTTTGATGAGTCTTTTTTCAGTTTCTTTGAATTCTTGCTCTTTTTTCTTCTCTTCTTCTTTTAATTCCGCGAGCCTTGTTTCTGATATCTTTTTTGCTTCATCAATGATTTTTTGCGATTCTTCTTTCGCGCCAACCATCATTTGCTTGATATCTATTTCGATTGAGCGTCTCTTGCCAAGGGCTATAATGAAACGCAAATAGTATCCTACTCCAACACCTAAAAGAAGCGCCAGTGCGCTTATTAGAATTGTGATTAATGTTATGCTCATAAGCTTGTTTCAAGCCTACAAGAACAAGCCATTATATATTCGGCTCTGTTTCCCTAAAAAAATTTTACACAAAGAGATTGGGAAAATTTCTATGATTGTATCTTCTCTTGTTTCTTTTGAAAACATAATAATATATGGATATTCTTGTGAACCCGACTAAAAATTAAGAAAATAAATTTGTAAATTAACAAAAATAGTATAACAGATTAGCGGTATTTTGTCTACTTGCAGGGAATTCTTTATTTTCTGTCTTAATTATCTGTGATAGAATAAGGTGATGCATCCTGGAATACAATCGTGGAGGAACCTCGTGGTCTATGCGTACAATGCTTTTTCTATTCCACTCCTTGCTGATACTCTGTTTTTGCCCTGGAAAATGGACAAAGATGTCGGGGCACACTCCACCTTGTTTGAACGAATTATATTCTCCATCTTCTCACGAATGCTTGGATTTTTTGCTCGCAGTATACTTATTATCCTTGGACTTCTGTTCACACTCGTCACCATTGGAACGTTTCCGATTTTTTTCTTTTTACCTTTAAAAATAAGTAAAGAATACTTTGAAGGCTTGCCTAGTTTTGGTTCATCGCTTTCGTATGGCGAAACGTACACACTTAACGCCCATAGTCGTGATCTTGGAGACGCCTCAACACAGAAAGTGTATGGTAAAGAAAAAGCACTCCGCATGATAGAGCGTGGTCTTTCGAAGGATTCAAATCATAATGTACTTATTGTGGGGGAGACCGGTACCGGTAAGTCGACTGTTGTGTCATATTTAGGGCTCCTCGGTAAGTCTGGGATGTCTTTTCCCGGTATTCATCATCATCGCGTAGTTGAATTGTTCGTAGAAGACATAAACGTATCTGATTTTGAAAAATGTCTCAAAGAAGCTGCTGCTGCCGGCAACATTATTCTAGTGATAGAAAATATACACCTCTACGAATCTATGTATGAAAAACTTTTACCTTACCTTTCCGTGGCGCATCTTGGAATTGTGGTGACGACTGATTTTTCAAATTATGACCAAGTATTAAAAAATCACCCCGAATTTTTGTCCAAATTTTCAAAAGTTGATTTGAATGAAACAAGCGTCGAGGATACGATGATGATACTGAGAGACAATGCGCGCAAGAGCGACATATCTATACATGAAGATGCTGTTTTTGAAATTGTTAGATTGACAGATCGGTTAATTGGCAATCAATCCCAACCAATAAAGTCCATCGGTGTGCTCGAGGAACTCAAAACTCTCGGCAAAACCATCACAGTAGAAGATGTACAACAGATCATATCTGACAAGATCAATATGCCGATCGGAGCTATCAGCGCAGACGAAAGACAGGTGTTACAATATCTCAAAACTTCCATGAGGGCGAAAATAGTTGGACAAGATGAAGCCGTGGAAGATGTTACGGAGGCTTTAGTGCGACTTCGCACCGGTATCGCGGATCACAGCAAGCCCGCAGGGAGCTTTCTTTTCTTGGGTCCGACTGGTGTCGGTAAAACATATACGGCAAAAATACTAGCGGAAAGTTATTTTGGTAGGAAAAATGCCATGATTCGTTTTGACATGAGTGAGTTTTCGCTTGAGGGATCTACGATTGCTTTTACTGACAGGCTCACGAGCGCTATTGAGGAAGCACCACTTTCTCTTGTATTTTTTGATGAGCTTGAAAAGTCAAATGTTCTCGTTCGAAACTTACTTTTACAAGTTCTTGATGAAGGGCGACTAACAAAGAGCTCGGGTAGGGAAGCAAGCTTTAAAGACGCTATTATTATCGCAACTTCGAACGCCGGGAGTAGTGATATCATGGCGAACCCAAATATCGAAAAGAAAACTTTTATAAATACCGTAATACAAAATGGTGCATTTGCGCCAGAATTTTTAAATCGCTTTAATAGCGTCATCCTTTTCAAACCACTTGATCAATCACAGGGGAGGCAGATAGCTTCACTTCTACTTGCTGAATTTGCGGACCGACTACAAGAAGATAAAAAAATAACCTTAGATATAACAGATGCTTTGATAGACAAAGTGGCTGCAGCTGGCTTTGATCCGCAGTTTGGCGCAAGACCAATAAAAAGAGCTATCGAAGACCTCGTGGAAAACAAAGTTGCCGACTATATAATGGCCGGCAACTCAGAGGGGACTATTAAAATAGTTTAGTTTTTAGTTACTCGATTTTTTCTCTGGAATTTTTGATTTTGTAACTATTTCGTCAATAATACCGTATTTCTTGGCTTCATCAGCGTCCATGAAAAAGTCTCTCTCTACATCTTTTTCTATCTGAGACACAGATTTTCCTGTATTTTTTGCGAGCATCTTGTTTAAATTATCTCTTGTTTTAAGGATGTGTTTTGCAGTGATCGCAATATCGGACGCCTGGCCTTCGACACCACCAAGAGGTTGATGAATCATAATTTCAGCATTTGGCAGCACGTACCTTTTGCCTTTTTTACCAGACGACAATACGATAGCAGCACCCGAAGCAGCGAGCCCTACGCAAAATGTAGCGATATCAGGACGGACGTGGTTCATGGTGTCGACTATCGCGAGAGTGGATGTAACTGACCCACCAGGAGAGTTTATGTATAGAAATATATCTTTTTTCGAATCTTCTGATTCCAGGAAAAGAAGCTGAGCAATGATGATATTGGAAGCATGGTCATCGATAGGGCCACTTAAAAATATGATACGTTCACGGAGCAAACGTGAGTATATATCATACGCTCGTTCACCAAATTGTGATTTTTCTATAACAGTTGGTATTAACATAAATACATAATATATCTTTTCCCAACTTTTTTCAACTTATGATTTCCCCTCCTTTATTGAGTTTCAAGAAGTTTGAAAATTTGATCATTAACTAACACATTTTCTACATGCATTATTGCTCGTTCGAGGTCAGCATCTTTGTAGTGTTCCATGATAGCCTCGACTTCTTTTTTTACAAGCTCAGGATCGGGGACTATCTTTTCTACCTTAGATATTTCATTTAAGATAAGTGAAAGTTTAGCTTTTTTCTCGCCATCAATGCGGAATTCTTTTTTTAAGTCTTCAATGGTTTTGTTTATGTGCTTTAAATAATCCTCAAATTTTAAGCCCATTTGAGTTATATCTGCTTCCATTTTTTGCAAAATTTTATTGACTTCGATATCAATAAGAATTTCAGGTACTTCAAGATGGCTTTTTTCAATTATTTCTTCAATGATTTTCAATCTTGTTTTTTCTTTCTGAGCGTTTTCTTTCTCGAGTTTCAAATTTATTTTTAATTTATTTTTAAAATCTTTGACATTTTCAAATGGTCCAAGATTTTTCACAAATTCATCATTGAATTCTGGGAGTTCCCCGCCTGCATCAGCTATGTCAGAAGCATTGCGGGCAGGTTCTACTTTTGGTTCTGTGTTTTCGGGTGTTTCTTTGTTCTCCTCTGTAGCTACTTCCGTTACATGTGTTCGCGGCGCACGAGATTTTCTAATATCCAAAATAGCATTTTCGACATCATCGTCAGACACCACTACATTTTTTTCTGCATCGGTAACACTTGCCGAGATATCTTTGGCTATTGTTTTATAGTCAGGGAGTGTTATGTGCGGTAATATCGCTGTTTTGATTTTAAACTCAAGTGGATTTTTTCGAGCGAGTTTAGTAATGGAAATTTCTGGTCGACTGATAGCATCAATTTTTTCACTTTCTAATATGTTGGGGTAGTGTTCGTTTATTGCAAGCTGAGCCATTTCTTCCAATATATGATTTTCTGGAATGTTAGAAACAAGAACACTTTCAGGAACTTTACCTTTCCTAAATCCATCAAGCTCTACATTTGCGCCTATGTTTTTAAGTGCCTTGCTGTAGTACTGTTCAAAGGCGTCTTCATGTAGTGAACCCTCTATTTCAACCTCACTTTTTGGTAGTTTTGTGATTTTTGTTTTTAGCATCCCAGTAGTAAAATTTTAACTAATAAGGTGTATTTTTATGTTCCGTAATCAAAAATTTACTACGGGACAAGTATATGTATCTTATATATATTAGTGTATTTTGTCAAAAAAAATAACCTTATGACTCGTAAAAGCCATAGGGTTATTTTTTACGAGCAAATTACTGCACACTATTTATTGCAGCTGCGTCTATGTTTGTGTTTGCTCCATCAAGATCCTTGTCTAAGGTGTCGAGATTTGCGGAGTCTTCCGCTGTGATAGAGCCACTTTCGGTTGGAGTTTCTCCCTGTGTTGAGTTTTCTATCGTGTCAGTACCCGCATTACTTTGCCACATATAGATACCTCCAATCACCAGGATAAGTATAATGATCACCAAACCTATAACTGCTCCATTTGATTTTTTTTCTGTGTCCATAATTTTTTGTTAAAATTTATAAAATATATTTATTGAGTGGTTGCCTCAGTACTTGTTTCAGCTTTTACTTTTGCCTTGGCCTCTATTTTTATTCTTACGGCTTCCTTGAGTGCTTTTACGGCTTCCTTCAATGCTTGGCGAGCATCTTGAAGAAGCGCTTGTGTCTCTTGAGTGAGGGTTCGTAATTTTGTTTTTTCTTCGGCGGTAAGCTGGTCAACCGACTTTGAAAGCAATTCGTTTACTGCGACTGTTTTAGCTTTTGCTGCTTCTAGCTTTGCGTCGGCTGTGACAACAAAAGCTGTTGCCGCAGTCACATCTATATCTTTTGCTTTTAGATTCGTAATGTGAAGGCTGACTTTGTCAGAAAGTGTACTCATCCTACTAATTGCGACGTCAAATCGAGCTAGCGCGTTTTCACGTCCAGTGATTCTGAGTTCTTTTATCTTTGCTTTTGCCGCGTCCTTTTCCTCTTTAACTTTTTCTTTCAAGGCTTCCATTTTTGCTTTTGCTTCGAGTCTCAAGCTTTCCCACTTAGTCTTCATTTCTTGTCTTTTTGCTTCGAATCCTGCTTTTAGCTCCATTTTTTTATCTTGCATTTCCTTTCGAAGTTCTTGCATTTTTCCTCCACTTCCGTCGAGCTTAACTTCACCTTGAGCGTCAAGACTGACACTAGTCTCTGCTCGTGCTGCACTTATACCCACTGTACCCACTAACAACAAAACAATCAATAAACTTAAATATTTTTTCATAATTTTAAAGTTAAACTTATAATTAAACCTTTGTAAAAAATAAAAGGCCTCCATTAATTATACAACGTATTAGTGTTTTCGCGCAATGTTAGTTATTCAAACTTTTATGTATGAATTGGTACAATGCAGATACAGTTCGATCTTCATCAATTTCTCCATTTTTACACATTTCTAGAATTTCATCAGCGGAAAACCATTTTCCCTCTATTATTTCTTCTCCTTCATCATGCGTGTGTTCAACGGGGCTCGTGTTTTCAGCTACTAAATAATATAAATCCCACTCCACTAATGCTCCGCACGTGGATTTCTTAAACATTTTAATTGTGTCTGTGTTCAGAAGAGCTTCTTCGCGTAGTTCTTTTATACCAGCCTCTAATATAATTTTTTCAGGGATTTCCTTGCCGATAAAATCTTTATACTCATCAAAACTATCCATGACCTTACCTCCTGGTAGGCGCCAATCGAATGTATTATTTGTTTCTAACCGTATTTCTTTTTGCAAAAATATTTTATCATCTTTTGATGCGATAATTCGTGTACCTGGCGGGCGCACGAATTTTTCAAACATTTTTTCTTCATGTCCATTTCCAGAATCAACAAGTACAGGAAAAACCACAAGGGCTCCAATTCTAGCTTGTGCTAAAATTTACGGTTCACCATTTGGGATTATTTTTCTTACTCCCATTATTTATTAAATTTATCGTTATATAATTTAATTGAGTGATTGATTGCCTTTATTGCTTCACTTTTGTCTTTATAGCCTGAAATAGTTACGGGATATTTACGAGGGTCATCTCCCTTTAGTATTTTGTATGTTTCAAAAAAATGAGCATATTCTTTAAGCATATGCTTGTTTAAGTCATTTAAATCTTGTATACCTTCAAACCTTCTGTCGTTTACCGGCACCGCAATTATTTTTGCGTCCGACTCACCCGAATCATTCATATCCATGATTGCGATTGGTCGCGCAGCAACCATTATCCCTACTTCGAGTGGGTAGGTAGTAAGAATTATTACATCAAGCGCATCTCCATCATCCCACAGAGTTTGAGGAATAAAAGCGTAATCAAAAGGGTATGGCGCAGAATTATAATTTGCGCGGTCAAGACCTATAAGACCTGTTTCCTTATCTATCTCATACTTATTATGTGAGCCCTTTGGAATTTCGACTATACAATTAAATTCTTCAGGTACATTTTTTCCTATTGTTATGTCGTGCCACAAGTTCATATTTTTATTATATTCTATTCCTCAGTTTTTTCAACTACTTCTTCTGCATCTTCCTCAGAGCTTACCATCTTTCCATCACCTTTGATGTCTATTCTCCAACCAGTAAGCTTGGCAGCAAGGCGTACATTTTGTCCACCTTTACCAATTGCGAGGGAGAGTTGATCGTCGCCCACTTCGACGATAGCTTTATGCTCTTTCTCATCGATTTCAATAGAAATGACTTTTGCGGGTGAAAGAGCGTTGGTGACAAACATTTTTGGATCTGCAGACCAAGGGATAATATCGATTTTTTCTCCGCCGAGTTCTTGCGTTATAGTGTTTACACGAGTACCTTTTTGTCCGACACATGAGCCGACAGCATCGATATGTTCATCGTTTGAATATACACCAATTTTGGAACGTGCTCCCGCTTCGCGAGCGATAGATTTTATTTCTACAACCCCATTCTGTATTTCTGGAGCTTCCATCATGAAAAGCTTCTCTATGAATTTAGGATGCGTGCGTGAAAGACGTAGATTTATACCCCGTTGAGTGTCTTCCACTGAGTATAGATATGCTCGGATTCTTCGTCCCCGTTCCCAGAATTCTCCTGGGATCTGCTCTTCCGCAGGTAATATCCCTGTAGCACGATTGAAATCAATATAAATATTACCTCGTTCCACTTTTTGTACTATACCAGAAATGATTTCTCCTTCTTTTGTGCCATATTCATCGATGATAGACACACGTTCTGCTTCCCGAATTTTCTGAATTATAACCTGCTTGGCTGTTTGGGCAGCAATACGGCCATAGTCCTCTTTTGCCTCGAGGGGGAATATCATCTCATCATTTAGTTCAGCGTCCTTTTTTATTTTTTTAGCATCTTCGAGAAGTATATGATGCTCGGCATTAAAATGAACGCGCTCGTCTGACTCATCGTCGGAACTGTCATCTTCTCCGTCTAAAATTGCAATAGATTCATCTACCACGATCTTTACTTGATAAAAATTGGTCTTACCAGTATCAAGGTCGAATTTTGCTCGGATGATTTGTCCTTTTTTCCCGTAATCTTTTTTGTAGGCGGCGGCCATCGCTTGCTCAATTGCGTCTAGTATTTTTTCTTTTGGTATTTTTCTGTCTTGTTCTAGTTGTTCCAGAGCTGATTTGAATGTTTTTAAGTCTAACATTGATTTTGCGAAATCACGTCACGCAACCGTCAAATTAGCGCGACGCTCTTTTATTAAGTTTCTAAAATTAAAAGCCCTGTTGGCACAGGACTTATACAAATCCAATATACCACAATTATAAAATGAACGCAATGTAGTCTTGTTCGTTGAGTTATACACATACTAAATATACTTTGTAAGTATATTTAGTATAATGGAGGTATTATAGGTAAAATCAACATAATATGAAATTAAAATTTTTTAACCTTTTTGTTTTAGTGAGCCTGTTAGTAGTCTCCGGAGTGTTTTTTAAGTCAGAAATTGCTCTTGCTAGTTGTGGTAATGAGCCTGCAGTCCATCCTAGTATATCTACTATGAATAGCCCTACAGGTGTGTACTCCAACCCAAGCAATATTAATGTAAACATATCTGGGGAAAGAAGTTGGTTTTGTAGTCATTATAATCCTCATACAAATAGTGGCAGCGGTGTTATAGATAGACAAACTAGCTTAAACTATATTATTACTAATAGTGTTGGCACAGTAATGTTCCAATCTGGGGCAGCGAATAGTTTCATAAATCATACCGTAGATGTTTCTGCGTGGTCTGCAGGAATCTATACAATAACGGCAACTATATATAATAATAATCCCAATCCAGCTGTTGATAATCCTAATTGTCAATTGCCAGGATATTCATGTTCTCAATACCCTGATTTTTATGGAGTTATGAGTCAAGGTAATGAGTATTATGATACTCAAGGTCATCCCTTAGATCCGCTTCCTATGTCTCGCACCTTCACCATAACTAGAACTACCTCCCCCATGTCCGGCACCCTTATCCCACCATCATCAACCTGCACTATTCCTTCTGGGCAAAGCACCTGCACTCAAACATTAACATGGACTACAACTAATCCCGTAGGCACTTCAGCAGTTACTAATAATGGAGGAGCAACACCAAGTTCAGCCAATGGCAATAATGGATCTCAACTTTTTACAGTTCGATACAATACTGATTTTGACGGTGTAACTACTTTTTATTTATACAATAATTCAGAGCAGCTGGCGTTGGCGACAGTAACTACTACCTGTGGCGGAAACAGCACATGGAATGGTAGCACCTGTTCTGCAGACATAGCTCCGTCAGGAACTATATCAGCAACTTCTTGCACCATACCCATCGGAAGCTCTACATGTACTTCTTCAGTAACTTGGGACACACAAAATCGTGTTCCTGGGGCTAATACTGCTGTAACAAGGAATAATCCCAACAATACAACGGTGTCTACAAATACTTCAGCCACAAATTTTTCGAACATAGTGAACGAAGGGTCAAGTACATTTTATTTGTATCATAATAATTTAATTCTAGCCCAAGCACCTATCACAGCAAGATGTGAGCAGGGAGCTAAGTACAACGGAAGCTTGTGCGTAGAAGAAAATGCACCGATTGATGGACGTTGGGAAACAGGTGATTGGGGACCATGTATTAACGGAGTACGAACTCGAACAGTTACATGTATTCCTCCGTCAAACGGAGGCTCACAATGCCCTCTTCCACAACCTCCTACAACTCAAGCGTGTGCGGGTCCTGGCCCCGGAGGCCCTGGTGGCCCTCTCCCTATTGCAGCCAAGTGTGCTGCCAATCATTACAATTGTGTTGTTGGTACAAATCCCAGCGGCAGCGCGACAGGCGGTAGTAATGTAAACGGTATTTCTAAGTGGACTTGGACATGCAACGGTAAAAATGGGGGAGCATCAGCAGCGTGCACTGAGTTAAAAAAGAAACCGATATTCATCGAGAACTAGAAAAAATCCCCCGTAATGGGGGATTTTTTTTGTAACGACTTTTTAATCATCAAAATAAACAAATTAATTTGTTTATGAGGAGTGTTTATTGTTATAATTAAAATATGCAAATTGACGAACAGCAATTTAAAAAATTTGTTTTGGAGTCAGGACTTGTTACAAAAACAGATTTTGAGGCAGCTGTAAAAAAGGCGCAAGAAAAAAAACAAAAACTCGGCAATGTACTGCTTTCGGAAGGTAAAATTTCTGAAATTGATTATAAACGAATGGAAGCGTTTGTCTTAGGAATACCATTCGTCAATCTTTCCGCAGAAAAAATTGATTTTGCTGTTCTTTCTTTAATACCTGAGCCGATCGCTCGGAATTATAATATTGTCGCTTACAAAAAAAATACTCAAGGGCTTGAAGTAGCTATGCTTGACGTTGATGATTTACCCGTGATTGATTTTATAAAAAAGCGTTCAGGTTTTAAAATATTACCTCGACTCACAGACACCAGCTCTATACGTGCTGTGCTTATTCAATACCGGAAGAGCCTGCAGTCTGAATTTCAAAATATAATTCAAAAAGAATCGACCACTCTCTTGGGTGATGTTGTCGAAGACGGAGACAAGTCAGTGGAAAAAACAGAAGTGGAATTACAGAAAATGGCTGAGGATTTACCAGTGGTGAAAATTGTCGACTCGCTTATTGTGCACGCTGTTCTTCAAAATGCATCCGATATTCATATCGAGCCAGGAGAGAAAGAACTTACGATACGATATCGCATCGACGGGATACTGCATGATGCTATGGTGCTCGACAAGAACGCTGCAGCAGGCATCACTGCTCGTATTAAAGTGCTTGCGAATTTAAAACTTGATGAAAAAAGATTGCCCCAGGACGGTAGGTTTAAAAAAGAGCAAGATGGTGAAAAAATTTCATTTCGTGTGTCGACGCTGCCAACTTTTTATGGTGAAAAAACAGTAATGAGAATTTTAAAAGAAACCTCGCATGGATTTTCGCTCGAAGGGCTCGGATTTCATGGTGAGGGTTTAGAACGAATCCATACTTCACTTAAACAAAAAACTGGTATGGTGCTTGCGACAGGTCCGACAGGCTCTGGAAAAACTACTACACTCTATACCATACTCGATATTTTAAATAAACCAGAAGTAAATATTTCTACTGTTGAAGATCCCATCGAGTATCAAATGCCGCGAGTCAACCAAACCCAAGTAAAGCCTGAAATTGGGCTTACTTTTGCAAACGGACTGCGATCACTTCTCAGGCAGGATCCCGACATAGTGATGGTGGGCGAGATTCGCGATGGAGAAACCGCCGGTCTTGCTATCAATGCCTCACTTACCGGACACCTCGTACTCTCTACTATCCATACAAACTCAGCTGCTGGCGCTATACCGAGAATGCGAGATATGGGTATCGAGCCTTTTTTGATAACCGCGACAGTAAAAACGATCATCGCTCAGCGTTTAGTACGAAAGCTTGTGCCCGAGAAGGAAAAATATTTTTTATCCGAAGCAGAAATTAAAAATCTCTCAAAAATAGTCGATCTCGATCGCATGCTTAAATTACTTCAAGAAGAGAAACTAGTAGGACCAAAAGATACGTGGGAAAAAGTTGCTTTTTATAAAGCTAAAAAAATCAATGAACTTGAAGACGGCTATTCGAGTCGTACGGGTATACACGAAGTATTATCTGTGAGTGCTACGATTCGAGATATGATAATTAAAGGAAGCTCGCAGGACGACATAGAAATACAAGCAAAAAAAGAGGGAATGATGACTATGCTCGAAGACGGTGTCTACCAAGCAGTCCTTGGAATGACAACCCTCGAAGAAGTATTCCGAGTTGTGTCCGAATAACTGTATGCTTTTTTCTTACAAAATAAAACTAAAAAATGGGCAAATGTTTGAAGGGTCTCAAGAAGCTCCCGATCGTCTTGCTTTAGCACGCGAATTTCGGGAAAAGGGAGATACTCCTATATCAATCAGCGAAAAAAAGAGTAATCCTTTTGCGAATATTGCAATTTTTGACAATCTTTTTTCAAAAGTAAAAGTTGCTGATCAAATTATTTTCACAAAAAATTTAAGCGGTATGCTTACCGCAGGTTTGTCACTTGCTCGCGCGTTGTCTGTATTAAAAAAGCAAACTAAAAATAAAGCTTTAAACAAAGCCCTGACGTCTATAGCAAATGACATCGATTCCGGGGAAACGTTTTCATCCAGTTTGGAAAAATTCCCAAATGTTTTCTCTAAACTTTTTGTGTCGATGACTCGCGCAGGCGAAGAATCCGGAAATCTCTCGGGCGCTCTTTCTGAAATTGCGCTCAATTTAGAAAAATCATATTCTTTAACTAAAAAAATACATGGTGCTCTTATTTACCCCGGGGTGATCATGTCCGCGATGGTGGTCATAGGTGTTCTCATGTTTGCGTTTGTGGTGCCGACGCTTGCAAGTACGTTCAAAGAGCTCGGGGTAGTGTTGCCTATTTCGACACGGATCATAATTGCGTTTGGAAACTTTTTTTCCAATAACTTAATTCTCACATTTTTGATAATGGGTGGACTCGCTTTCGGTGCATATTCACTCGTTCGCGCGAAATTTATGGCAAAATATCTCGACTTTATTTTTATTAAAATTCCACTTATTAGTACTTTAACAAAAGAATTGAATACTGCTCGTACTGCTCGCAGTATGTCGTCACTCCTCCTCTCGGGTGTTTCACTCACTCGAGCTATTGAGATTACTGAAGATGTGGTCCAAAACATTTATTTTAAAAAAGTATTAACCGAAGCAAAAGTTGCGGTTGAAAAAGGAGCTCCTTTTTCTGAAGTATTTGAAGCCAACAATCATTTGTATCCTGTTATGATGTCAGAAATGATCCAAGTCGGGGAGGAAACAGGAAAACTTTCAGATATGCTGCTCCAAATTGCTTTATTCTACGAAGAGGAAATTGAAGGTAAGACAAAAAATCTTTCTACTGTTATTGAGCCATTTTTAATGGTTATTATTGGAGCCGGTGTTGGGTTCTTTGCGATATCTATGATATCACCGCTGTACTCAATTTTAGGTAGTATAGGTTAATTTTAAAATGAAACATCACAAAAAAGGATTTTCTGCCCTCGAGATTATAATAGTTGTGGCTATCGTGGCTATGCTTTTAGCAGTTGCAGTGCCGTCTCTCGAGAAAATGAAACAAAATCAAGTCCTCAAGTCTGCTGTTTCGGATATTTCTTCTACGCTCGATAAAGCAAAATCACAAACTCTTTCCTCAGTAAATTCTTTAGAGTATGGGATACACTTTGAATCAAATAAGATAGTGATGTTTGAAGGGTCAACATATTCTGCATCTGATAGCACTAATGAAACCGTGCTTATTTCTACTCCAGCATATATTTCTAATATTAATCTTACTGGCGGGGCAACTGATCTTTATTTTGATAAATTATCTGGTACACCCAACAAAACTGGGAATATTACTATTTCGAATGCCTCTCAATCCAAAACGATTATTGTTTCTGCTACTGGGGCGATTAGTAGTAATTAATTTAGGATAGAGTGTGGTAAAATTAAAATAACATGCAAGACAAATTTAATTTTATAAGCAACAAACAAAAAGGTTCTCTTATGGTTGAAATAATTGTTGCTACTTCTATCGTCACTGTAGTTATTATCGCAGCTTCATTGGTGACCCAGAAATCTATTTATCTTGCACGACAGTCTGTACATCAATCCCAATCTGCAATGCTTCTAGAAGAGGGTGCAGAGGCAACTCGCATTTTGCGGGACAACGGTTGGTCTAATATTTCTAGTTTAAATCTTGATACTAACTATTATCTTACTTTTACCGGGGGCACATGGATTTTATCTAGCACACCGAACGTTGTAGATATCTTTACTAGAAAAGTTGTATTTTCTTCAGCATATCGAGATGGAAGTCAAAACCTTGCTGCGTCGGGTGTAGTTGATAATCAAACAAAACTGGTGACAATCACTGTGTCTTGGGTCGAAGGCGGGCAAACCATTTCAAAGAATTTACAATTTTACATAACGGATTTATTTTCATAGCTATGAAAGCCATACCACAAAAAAAAGATAGTGGATTTTCATTAATAGAAACTATTTTTTATATAGCACTTTTTGTTGTCGTTGCTCTTGTGGTGGTAAATGCTTTAATTTCTATGACAAAATCTTTCAGAGCAACTTCTATTCAAGCTGACTTTGTTCAGAGCTCCTCAATTATAGAAAGAATATCGAGAGACATAAGGCAGTCTTACGATATTTATGCGATTAGTTCAAGTGATGTAACTTTAAATACTAAAGATGAGGCAGGTAATAATAAAACGATCCGGTTTTTGTTGTCGGGATCCGATGTGCAGATTTTTGAAAATGGTATCCTTATAGGAAACTTAAATAGTTCTACGATACAGGTGACAAGCTTGTCGTTTACACAAATTAATACTTTGGTCGGGAAGGCAGTAAAAGTATATATTAGTGTTACGAGCACTAAGGATGCCTCAAGTCGCGTCGAGAGTTTCTATAGTACAGTTGTTTTAAGGGGTAGTTATTACTAAAAAATTTATGATTACTTATCGTACATACAAAAAAAATGGTGGACAGGCAATGATAATATCAGTAGTGTTCTTCCTTTTCATCTCTCTTGCTATTATTTCTGGACTTGTTGTACCTTCAATTCGTGAATTTAAAGTTGCAAACAACTTAGTTCAGTCGAGGCAGAGTCTTTTTCTTTCAGAATCAGTCGTCGAAGATTCATATTTTCGCCTAAAAACAGGTAAGGCATTAGGTGCTGTAAATACTATTACTCTTGCGGGGAATTCTGCTACTGCGACCATTACAGATTCTGGTTATAATGAAAAAACTATTTCCGCCACCGGTGACGTTTCTTCGAGGCAAAGAAAGACTGAGATGATACTAAACACAGGGACAGGGGTGTCTTTTAGTTATGGAGTACAGGTTGGAACAGGTGGCTTCACTATGAATAATGGTTCTGCGGTGAATGGTAGTGTGTATTCGAATGGACCCATTAATGGTTCTGGATCAATTACTGGTACGGCACTATCAGCGAACTCAGCCGCATTAGTAGCTGATCAGACTCATGGCACTGGTGTACCTACGTACAATGTAACTTTTGGAAATGCTAATGCTACACAAGATTTTGCCCAAAGTTTTCAAGTTAGTGCGACTGGCCCCGTAAATAAAGTAGATTTATATATAAGAAAAGTAAGCACCCCAGGTAATCTAACTGTCCGAATTGTTTCGGACGTAAGTGGCAGCCCGGGAACCACCACCATCGCTTCAGGAGTATTATCAGCGTCGCTTATTTCTACTACATATGGATGGGTGAGTGTTCCGTTTTCAACCAACCCTGAATTAACATCAGGTAATACTTATTGGATAGTTGTTGATGGAGCGACAAACTCAACGAGATACTATGTTATTGGTGCTAGTAGTGCTGGATATGCAAGTGGTCTCGGGAAAATCGGAGCATATGCCAGTGCATGGAGTAGCACAAGCCCTGCAGGTTTGGACGCTTTTTTTAATCTATACCTTGGTGGAGTAACAGGGTTAATAAATGGTATAACAGTAGGGACCGGCGGAGTAGGTAATTCATACGCACACACAGTTACGAATTCGACTATAGCTGGTATCAACTATTGCCAAGTTGGCAGTGGAAATAACAAAGTCTGCAACACTACACTCGCCGACCCAACTCAAGTTGCCATGCCTATATCTGATCAAAACATTTTAGATTGGGAAACAGAAGCATCCGCTGGTGGAGTATACTCTGGAAGCTATACAGCAAGCGGAACTTCTTCTCTAGGGCCAAAAGAAATAACTGGTAATCTAACTGTTAGTAATGGCGCAGAGCTTACGGTGACAGGAACCCTTTTAGTTCACGGTGATCTTTTTATTAGTAATAACGGCATAGTGAGACTTGCTTCAAGTTATGGTACTTCTGAAGGTGTGATTATAGTAGACGGTACTGTTACTATCAATAATAATGCGTTATTTTACGGCTCTGGATCTGCGGGTAGCTATCTTATGGTTCTTTCAAAATCGACTTCTACATCAGCTATAACCCTGTCAAACAATGGTGGAGCTGTCATTTTATATGCAGCAAATGGCACAGTGAATCTAGCTAATAATGCGAGCGCAAAATCATTAAATGGTAAATACATTAATCTAAGCAATAATGCCACTGTTATATATGATAGTGGCTTGGCGAATGCCAACTTTGTCAACGGCCCATCAGGTGGATGGAGCATAACGTCTTGGAGAGAGGTGAGATAATATATGATATACTGATGTCATGCAAAAGAAGATAATAATAGGAAACTGGAAAATGAACCCTGCATCGTCAAAAGATGCAGAAAAATTATTTAAAGATGTAGCAAAAAAGATAACTCGTCTCAAAAAAACGGATGTTGTGATCTGTGCACCTTTTGTATATATAGAAAAATTGAAAAAATTATCTAAAAAAATATCTCTTGGTGGACAAGATTCTTTTGGTCTGGATACGGGACCTTTTACAGGGGAAGTATCAGCGGAAATGCTGTACAATATTGGAGCACGGTACGTAATTTTAGGTCATTCGGAACGAAGAGCTCTAGGTGAGACAAATGAAATAATCAATAAAAAATTAAAAGGTGCACTTTCTGTTGGATTAATTCCAATACTATGTGCGGGCGAGCAGGACCGCGATCATAGCCATGAATATTTTAATGTAGTAAGAATGCAGCTCGAAGAATGCTTAAATGGAGTTTCAAAAAATTCTCTTTCAAAAGTTATTATTGCTTACGAGCCCGTGTGGGCTATTTCAAGCACTGTTGGCAGGCGAGACGCTACGCCGAGAGACTCAGAAGAAATGGGTATTTTTATTAAAAAAACACTTGCAGATAAATTTGGAGCGAAGATACATATGCCGAGAATTATCTATGGTGGTTCAGTAAACGAAAAAGACGCAGGAGAGTTTTTAGTTCACGGAGGTATTGACGGGCTTTTGCCGGGTAAGGCGAGTCTAAGCGCCAAAAAATTTACAACAATTCTAGCTATATGCGAAGCATCAAACAAATAAAAAATTTAAAAGGGAAGCGTGTTTTATTGCGCGTAGATTTTAATGTACCTATTAAAAATAGCCGAGTTCTGGATGATTTTAGAATCCAAAAAGCATTACCGACAATACAATTTTTACAAAAAAAAGGAGCGAAGATTGTTCTCATTGCTCACCTCGGAAAAGGTGGAGAAAGTTTGCTTCCTGTGTATAAAGTTTTTAATACATATATGAGAGCAACATTTGTCAAAGAAATTGTGGGCCCCAAAGCCACACAAGCAGTTTTTGAAATGAAAAATGGAGATATAGTGTTGCTCGAAAATTTGAGAAACAATATAGGAGAACAAGAATGTAGTAAAATGTTTGCTAAAGAATTGGCGAAACTTGCTGACATGTATGTCAACGAAGCTTTTTCTGTCGATCATCGAAAAGATGCTTCAATTGTACTTTTACCAAAATTACTTCCAGCGTATGCAGGATTTCAACTTGAAGAAGAGGTAAAAAATTTATCTCATGCTTTAAAACCTAAACATCCATTTTTATTTATCTTGGGTGGTGCAAAGTTTTCGACCAAAATGCCACTTATTAAAAAATACCTCAAGCTTGCGGATTATGTGTTTATTGCTGGAGCCCTTGCTAATGATTTTTTAAAGGCTGAAGGATATATAGTGGGCAAATCCTTAGTAGATGATACCGACAATGAAACATTGAGAAAACTCATGAAGAATAAGAAAATAATTTTACCTGTCGATGTTGTCGTAAAATCTGGAAAATATTTTTTAAATAAAAGAATCGAGGAAGTTAGCGTCGATGATTACATTTTAGATATAGGCGAACAGACAGTGAAAAATCTAGCTCCATTAATAAAAAATTCAAAACTAATATTATGGAATGGTCCACTTGGTAAATACGAAGACGGTGGAGCAGAGTCTACAAAGAAAATATTGAAACTTGTCGCAGCAGGAAAAGGTGAGAGTGTTATTGGCGGTGGAGACACAGTGGCATTGATATCAAAAATGAAATTAGAGAAAAAATTCTCTTTTGTATCTACTGGTGGTGGTTCAACGTTAGATTTTTTGTCGAGTGGAACCTTGCCTGGCATTAAAGCGCTGCAATAGTTTTACTAACTACGTTATATTTTTTAAAAAGTTTCCAGTATAAAATAATTACGGAAACTGATGACAGCTGCACTATTAACATAGCATATTGTACACCTATTCTGTCCGCTAAAAGACCCAGTCCAAAAACTCCTAACCCGAAAAACAAACTACCCGCCAATGAATTTAAGGACCCCATAGTAGCTCTTTGCTCATCAGAAAACTCCTTTTGGAGCAAACTACTTTGGGCAACAGAGCTAATTCCAAAACTAAAAGATGTTAATGTTTTAATAAGTGGGGTAAGTATAGTGGGGAAAGCAATAATAATGGTACTGATAGAAAAACTTGCAGTTTTTACGGAAAGTAAAGTTCGAAGCTCACCAAATTTTTGAATCATTTTTCCCGACATGCGATACCCCAATGCTCCAAAAAGATGGCTCAAAACTCTTGCCAAAGCAATCGCCCACGCCGGCCATAGCGTAGCAAAGAAAACAGGAGAGAACTCATGCACAGCTTCGCCAGTTCCATATTCAAGAATTTTTATAAAACTTAAAGATCTTAATCTTGCATTTTCTTTAAATTTTTTCAAGGCCTCTTTCAAGTGACTGAAAATATTAGTATCGATAACTTGGTAGTGTTGTTTAGGTTCAACGAGCTTGAAAGCCAAGACCAACCCTACAACCTGCGGAATAACAGAAAGCCAAAAAAGAAATTTAAAGGATTCAAAACCTAAAGTAATACTTCCTATTAATGCTGAAACGGCAAGGGCAATTTGAAACATCGAACTAGTTTTTCCTTCATATTCACTATAGTGCTCTTCTTTCCCTTCTTCTTTCAAGGAATCGTATAGTAATGCGGAATTATTACCACTGTAAAGCGCCGAAGCTAGCCCTCCTAAAGCAGCACCTATTGCAAGAAAGAAAAAAGATCCACCTATTGCATAACAAATGATTGAAAGCACGCTACTCACCTGCATTAGCACTACTGTCATTCGCCTACCTACCAAATCAGACAAAACCCCTGTTGGTAATTCAAACACAGAAGAAGAAATCGTTCGGATGGAAAAAATCCCAAGCCCTAGTGCGTATGAACCAGTAACCTGTGCAAAATAAATCGCGGCTATGGCATTATAAATACGAAAATCAATGCAAAAGTTTAACCAAGTTAGCAGCCTTATATTTTTGTGAGTACTCATAAATTAAAGCGCTCGGATAATTTTGCTGGCTACTTCATCTTTTTCGCTTTTTTCATATGGTCTTTTGCCTTTCCAGGTACCAAATCCATCATCTGTGATTCTAGGAATTATATGTATATGGGAGTGAAAGATAATTTGTCCAGCAGCAGGGTCATTGTTCATGGTGACATTTATACCATCCGAGTTCAAGGCGCCCTTGATTGCACTTGAGAGTTTTTTAACAACTTTGATCATATCCAATAAAATACCTTCAGGGGTTTCATAGATGTTTACATAATGCTCTTTTGGGATAACTAATGCATGCCCAATATTTACTGGTTCAATATCCAGAAAAGCGAGGACTTTGTCGTCTTCATAAATCTTACTTGCTGGCAATTCTCCTTTTATTATTTTGCAAAATACGCAATCATCCATGTGTATAGATTATAACTTATATATGTTAAAATTCAATTTACCTGTCCCGTAGTAAATTTTTGATTACGGTACATAAGGATAGGCATTATTATTTTAAATTTTACTACTGGGATGCAAAAGTATGGCGAATTATTAAGGATTCTTTTAGAAAAACGTGGAATTGTGAATGAAACACAAGCTGACATTTTCTTGAGTCCAAACTACGAGAGGGACCTGCATGACCCATTTTTAATGCGCGACATGGAGCGTGCGTGTGTGAGAATATTTGAAGCCATTGAGGCAAATGAAAAAATATTAATCTATGCTGATTATGATTGCGATGGTATCCCTGGAGCAGTTATTTTATGTGACTTATTTAAACTAGTTAAGTATACGAATTTTAAAGTATATATTCCCCAGAGAAATAGTGAAGGGTATGGATTAAATTTAGAAGCGATAGAAATATTTGCAAAAAGTAATGTGAAATTAATTATTACAGTAGATTTAGGGATTACTGCAGTAGAAGAAGTGGCACAGGCATTAGTAGACGGTATTGATGTCATAATTACGGATCATCATTTACCACACGAAGTATTGCCTCGTGCCTATGCAATTTTAAATCCAAAAGTAGATGAATACCCAGAAAAAATGCTTTGCGGTGCGGGCGTAGCATTTAAATTATCTCAAGGATTTATAAAGAAATATGGTACGGAAAATCAGAAATTTAATATAGCAAAAGGCGCAGAAAAATGGATGCTCGACATGGCAGGCTTGGCGACACTCTCTGATATGGTTCCACTTACCGGAGAAAATAGAGCGCTGGCATACTTTGGGGTGAAAGTTTTTAGAAAATCGAGAAGGCCTGGCTTGCAAAAACTTTTGGCAAAAATAAAAATAGATCAAAAAACTATATCCGAAGACGATATCGGTTTTATGGTGACCCCGAGACTGAATGCCGCATCCCGCATGGACGATCCAATGCGAGCATTTGAACTTTTGTCTACTGAAGATGAAGCTCAGGCTGATATCTTAGCCAAACATCTGACAAAAATAAACGACGAGAGAAAAACTATTGTCACCGGTATCATGCGTGATGTTAATAAGAAATTAGAAAAAAGAAATGTAGAAGAAATGTCTCCCGTAATAGTGGTGGGAAATCCAGAATGGCGTGTCGGTGTCTTGGGGTTAGTGGCAGGTAAAATAATGGACGAGCACGAACGACCGGTGTTTGTATGGGGAAAAGATGAAAATGACTGTATAAAGGGTTCGTGTCGAAGCAATGGCTCAGTATCAGTGGTGGAACTTATGGGGGCAACTTCCGGGTCATTTCTAGAACATGGTGGACACGAACTCGCAGGTGGTTTTACGGTTCATCATGATAAAATTCATTTTTTAGAAGAAGCCTTATCTGATTCTTTTCATAAAATTAAAAAAGAAAAAACCAAAAATGAAATATTGTATGATATACACTCTACACTCGATATGGTGAATATGAGAAATTGGCGTGAGATAGAAAAAATGTCACCTTTTGGTCTGGCTAATGAAAAACCAGTTTTTTTGTTTGAGGGAGTGAAAATAGAAAAATTGAAAAAGTTCGGCAAAAATGGGTCCGGGGAACATTTGGAAATTATTTTTTCTGACATAAATAGTAGTAAGCACTACAAAGTTGTGGCAATTTCTTTCTTCTCCAATACGGAATCTTTTAAAAAGCCTTTAGCTGAAGGATTAAATGTAAATCTACTCGCTACTTTTGACCTGTCTAGATTTAGAGGTAGAGAAGAGTTAAGATTAAGAGTAGAAGATATATATTAAACATGAAACCAAATAAAATAATCATATATACAGATGGTGCTGCACGGGGGAATCCAGGTCCAGCTGGCTGGGGTGCTGCTATCCTATTAGGAGATAAAGTTTTTGAACTTGGTGGACGGAGTGATCACGCTACTAATAATCAGATGGAGCTAATGGCTGCTATTGAAGGGTTAAAATATTTAAAGAAACATAAGATTGATTTGCCAGTAGAAATTTTTGCTGATTCAAAATATGTTATTCATGGGGCGACAGAGTGGATACATGGATGGCTAAAAAATAATTGGATAAATTCTGCAAAAAAAGCAGTTATGAATCGCGAACTTTGGGAAGACCTACACAAACTCACACAAGAATTTAAACCAAAATGGCACTATGTAAAAGGTCATAGTGGGGACAAGTGGAATGATAGGGTGGACGAAATAGCGACAACATTTGCAGATAAAGAACAAATACAACTTATGAAATAAATATTTAACATGCAGGATAGAATTTTTTACTCAATATGTTTTGGATTTATTATCGGAGTGCTTTTGCGCTCTTTTTTATTTGTAAATATTTTTACCACTATTTTTATAGGAATTATTGCGATCGCTTTATTTTTAATATTTACTTTTATTTCAAAAAATACAGGGGGCATAGTATGCTCTGTGTTCATCCTTGCATTCTCTCTTGGAATTTTTAGATTTCACACTGTGGATATATTAGCTCCATATATTTTTGAATCGCGAGTAGGACAAAAAGTTTCTTTATCTGGAATGATAATAGATGCACCAGACATACGAGAAAAAAATCAAAAACTTACGGTCGAAGTGCAAGAAGATGGACAGCATACTAAAATTTTAACCAGCGTGAATTTTGGTGATAATTTTAATTATGGTGATGAGGTGATCATAGAAGGTACATTACAAAAGCCGGAGAATTTTATGACCGATCAAGGCAAAGAGTTTGATTATGTAAACTATTTGCGTAAAGACGGAATTTTCTATGCAATGAATTATGCACAAGTTGATGTTGTTTCGAGTGGTAATGGTTATAAAATAAAAAGCGCCCTATTTTTTATCAAAGAAAAATTTTTAGAAAAAATTAATTTTACTATACGTGAACCAGAGAATTTACTCATGGGAGGACTTATCTTGGGTGAGAAATCTGCTTTTAGTGAAGAGCTTCGTACTAATTTTGTAAATACTGGGACTATACACATTGTTGCACTTTCTGGATACAATGTGACAATAATTGCCGAATGGTTTATGAAATTATTTTCATATTTTCCACAAAGTGTCAGTATCAGCATGGGTATTTTTGCTATATTTCTTTTTGTCTTAATGACGGGTGCGAACTCGACTGCTATTCGCGCAGGCATTATGGCAATTTTAGTTTTAATTGCACGGGCAACAGGTCGGAATTATGATATTGGTCGCGCGCTCATTCTGGCGGGAGTGTTAATGATCGTTTTTAATCCCTTTGTGCTCGTGTACGACGTATCGTTTCAACTTTCTTTCATAGCTACTATTGCGGTGATATTTTTCACACCTCGTATCGAGAAATATTTTGCCTGGGTGCCAAAAACTTTTCAATTGCGAGACATAGTGTCTGTCACTACAGCAGCATACATTTTTGTTTTACCTTTTATTATCTACAAAATGGGTAATCTTTCCTTGGTTGCATTGCCAGCCAATATTCTTATTTTGCCATTTATTCCTATTACTATGTTGCTCGGATTTTTGACTGGGTTTGTGGGATTTTTCTCCTATATATTAGCAGTGCCATTTGGGTATATTTCATATCTTTTATTACATTACGAGCTTGCTGTTATTAATTTCTTCGCGCATATACCATTTGCGTCGTTTACCATTCCAAATTTTCCACTTGTTCTGACACTAATAATTTACATATATTTCATATATATGCTTTTTGGAAGGAGTATAAAAAGTTTTTTTACTGAGCCTCTGTAAAATTTTTCTCCACAGCTTCCCAGTTTAGATTGAAGAAAAAGTCTTCTACGTAGTCTTTTTTGCCACCTGGTGCATAATCTGAAATGTAGGCATGTTCCCATAGGTCGAGTGCTATGATGGGCGCACAGCCGGAGAGCTGTCCGAGTTCGTGATCTCCCACATAGGCATTTAAAAGCATATCCTCTTTTTTGTCATAGTAGAGCATTGCCCAGCCTATGCCACGACTCATGGCTATTGCTTTAAATCTTGCGAGCCATTTATCAAACGAACCCCACGTAACCTCGATAGCTTTATACAATTCGCCATCTTTATTTATTTCTTTTGCGCCGTTAGATAATGTTTCAAAATATATTTCATGGTTTCTGATACCATCGTATTCAAAGCCAAATCTTCTTTGCACTTCGGCAATCTCATACGCATTTTTTTCACTATCTTCTGAAAGTTCTTCGATTTTTTTTAAAATTAAGTTGGCATTGTTTACGTATCCGGCATAGAGTTTCAAGTGATCGGCAACATTTTCGTCCGAGATTCCTTTGAGTTTTGCGATGTTAAAAGTTTTGATAGTGAATGTTTTCATGGTTTTTATTTATTAATTATTAATATGTTATTATTGTAACATGCCGGTACGCTCTAAAGCATATATTCTGTTGGCAATGTGTCTAATGCTTGTTGTGGTAAATATATATCTATTTCACCTTCATTCTAAAGAACAAAATCACGACCTCACATTTGTGATGCTTGATATTGGGCAAGGTGATGGAATTTTTATCGAGTCTCCAACGGGCACTCAAATTTTATTTGATGCTGGTCCGCCCAAAAAAATATTGGGCAAGCTTGCAAGGGTAATATCGCCATTTGATAGACACGTCGACGCTATTGTGATTACAAATCCTGACAGCGACCATATAGGAGGCTACAATGATATTTTGAAAACCTATAAAGTTGGACAGGTGTTTGAACCCGGAACGTTCAATGATTCGAAAACGTATCAAAACCTTCAAGAACAAATAAAAAATAAAAATATTCCAAATATGTTACTTAAAAAAGGAATGCGGCTCGATATAGGTGGTGGGGCAGTAATAGATATTTTATTTCCTGATCGTGATGTGTCGATGTGGGATAGTAATGATGGTTCAATTGTTGCCAAGCTTACATATGGGAATACTTCAATCATGTTAACTGGTGACGCAACGTCCGAAACAGAAAAAATAATTCTTAGCGAATTTTCACAATCAGGACTACAGAGTAGTGTCTTGAAAGTAGGACACCATGGTTCGCGCACTTCAACCTCAAGTGATTTTGTGGAGGCTGTCAGGCCAATGTATGCACTAGTATCAAATGGTAAAGATAATACGTACGGACACCCTCATCCCCAAACCCTTGAAACCCTGACTCAACTTGGAGTAAAAATTTTTCGAACTGACTTAGTCGGCACTATAATCATGAAATCTGATGGTCAAAAAGAGAGCTTTAGTTTTCAAAAATAGAAATTACTTTAAACTAAATTTTCTAGGGTACGGATTTTTAGAGCTCTAAAAATCCTGAAGTTTCCGCGCCGGCGCGCTTCAAACCCCCTAAAAACTTAGTTTCTAATAATTTCTAACCCTGTGATATAATAAATTTATGAAAGATAAAAAAATTGAAAAACTCATAAAAGGTGAGGAAAAGCGCCAAAAAGAAGGACTGGAACTCATTCCTTCTGAAAACTATGTATCGCAAGATGTGCTTGAAGCCAATGGCTCTGTGTTTACCAATAAATATTCTGAGGGTTATCCAGGCAGAAGGTATTACGGAGGGCAAGATTTTACTGATCAAGTAGAACGTCTTGCTATCGAGCGTGCATGCAAACTTTTTAAGTCTAAATACGCAAACGTCCAACCCCATTCTGGCGCTCCGGCAAACCTGGCAGTATATGCAGCCCTTTTAAATCCTGGAGATACAGTACTCGGTATGGACTTGTCGCATGGTGGGCACCTTACACACGGACATCCTATGACTCTTCCCGCAAAGATATATAAATTCGTTACCTATAAAATGAAAGATCCCGAAACAGGTGAGATTGATTATGCAGATTTGCATCGCCAGGCCCTCGAGCATAAGCCTAAAATAATTCTCGCCGGATTTTCCGCATATTCGAGAACCTTGGATTACAAAAAATTTGTAGATATTGCCAAAGAAGTAGGCGCTATTACTATGGCAGACATGGCCCACATCGCGGGGCTTATCGCAGCTGGTGCGCTTCGCAACCCCTTTGCAGATGGATTTGATATTATAACTTCAACTACCCACAAAACCCTTCGTGGGCCACGCGGGGGAATCATTCTCACTCGGGAAAATGAAGACATAGCAAAAAAGATAGATAAATCAATTTTTCCTGGTATTCAAGGCGGCCCGCACATGCATACTATTGCCGCGAAGGCAGTAGCATTCGGAGAAGCAATGACTCCAAGGTACAAAATCTATGCTAAGCAAATATTAAAAAACGCCAAAGCAATGGCGGAAGTTTTCAAGAAAAATAAAATTCGTATGATTGGTGGTGGTACTGATAATCACCTTATCTTGGCTGATGTGTTTGGTTCACTTGGAGTTACAGGTAAAGAAGCGCAAACAGTGCTTGATGAAGTTGGCATCACTCTCAACATGAATTCAATTGCAGGGGACACGCGAAAACCACTCGATCCGTCCGGCATTCGATTTGGTACACCAGCGATAACTACGCGAGGTTTTAAAGAGAAAGAATGCAAGCGAGTCGCTGAACTGATGATCGAAGTTCTCAAAAATAAGGACGATAAAAAAGTAAAACAAAACGTACACAAAGAAATTCAAAAACTCGCTAAAAAGTTTCCGATACCAAAGAAGTTTGTATAAAATTTATGGAACTACAAGTTGGGGTGAAAATTTTTCTAAAGAATAAAGATAATAAATATCTTTTACTTTTTCGCTCATTTGAAAATAAGCCAACACCCCACAGAGAGTATTGGGATATGCCGGGTGGACGGATCAATAAAGGATTTTCTTTAATTGATAATCTAAAAAGAGAAGTCATGGAAGAAACAGGTCTTGAGATCATGGGCGAACCTAAGTTAATTAAAGGGCAAGATATTATCAAAGAAGGTTACCATGTTGTTCGTTTGATTTATGTTGGGCATGGAGAGGGGGAAATTATATTAAGTGAGGAACACTCAAAGTATAAATGGTTTAGTTTGGATGAGATTTCCGATCTAGAACCAATAGATTCATATATTAAAAAACTTTTAGCAGAAAATGATTTGTTTACTTTACTTAATTAAAGTAGCGTAAAGCAACATGCCACATATTCACGAAAAAATTGATTTCACTGCCGAAGTTTTTATTGTACATAAAAATAAAGTTTTATTGCGTATGCATGATAAATATAAGATATGGCTTTCTGTTGGTGGACACATTGAGCTCGATGAAGATCCAAACGAGGCAGCTATTCGTGAGGTAAAAGAAGAAGTGGGACTTGATATTAAAATTGTCGGTGATGCACAGGGCCCACTACATGGTGTAAAAGAAAATAGGGGATATAAATACTTAATTCCACCACGCTACCTAGGAAGGCATCCAGCATCTGACACCCATGAACATATCGCTTTTGTTTATTTTGCTACATCAGACACAGATAAAATTTTAGATTCTCTGAGCGATCATGAAAAATCAGAAACTCGCTGGGTGAGCAAAGAAGAACTTGGATCAATGGAATTAGTACCAAATGTACTTTTTTATGCAACAGAAGCACTAAAAGAACTTAGTAAATAAAACACAATTTTCAATTCAAGCATTTTTCTGGTATATTTTCTAGATGGTACATAAAGGTAAATTGATTGTAATAGATGGCACCGACGGAAGTGGTAAATCTACTCAAGTAAAACTCTTACAAAAAAGACTTACAAAAGAAGGGTATACTGTAAAATTGCTTGATTTTCCGGAATATTATAAAAATTTCTTTGGAAAATTCATTGGTCACTGTCTTTCAGAGCAATATTACAATTGGATCAACGTACATCCAAAGATTGCTTCTATAGCTTATGCTGCAGATAGATGGGAATCATCTAAGAAAATAGAAGAATGGCTCACAAAAGGTTACATTGTTCTGGCAAACAGATATGTGAGCGCAAACCAGATTCACCAAGGGGGGAAAATTTCCAATCCCAAAAAACGTTTGAATTTTATAAAATGGCAAGAGGAAATGGAATATAAAGTTTTTAAAATCCCAAAACCTGATGCTGTGTTTTATTTAAATGTTCCACTCAATATAATTTTAAGGTTAATAAAAGAAAGAAATAAAGTATCTAGTCGTGCATATACGGGTAAAAAGAAAGATATAGTAGAAGGTAATATTCCATATCTTACAAATTCAAACAAGACAGCTCTTTGGCTCGCAAAGACACAAAAAGGCTGGATCAAGATAGAGTGTGTGAAAGATGGTGTCATGGGTACACGTGAAGAAATCCACAAAGAAATATACGAAAAAGTTAAAAAAATTGTAAAGTAATATGAAAATTCCAATTGTAAATGAACAAGATGAAATAATAGGATACAAAGACAGACGTGAACGAGACTCAAAGCATATTTGTCGAGTAACTGGTCTCTGGATAACCGACCAGGAAGGTAATATATTACTTGCACAAAGAGCGCTAAGTAAAAAACATGATCCGGGGCTGTGGGGCCCAGCGGTGGCAGGTACGGTAGAAGAGGGAGAAACATACGAGTCAAACGTTATTAAAGAAGCAGAAGAGGAAATAGGGCTGACTGGTTTTAAGCCACTAGTAGGGCAAAAAATTAGGAGATCTACAAGTCATGAATATTTTGTTCAATGGTTTACTGCAGTGATTGAGCACAACTACCCCTTTAAGAAACAAGATGACGAAGTTGAAGAAATAAGATGGTTTACAAAAAATGAGGTAGATAAATTATTGGAAGAAAAACCAGAAATGTTTCTAACAAATTTTAAAACCTATAAAGATATATTTCAATGAAAATCAGAATAAAAAAATTAAAAGATGGAGCCAAGTTGCCGACTTACCATCATCCGGGTGATGTGGGTATGGATATGTATGCTATGGAAACAGTGACGGTGGGGCCAGGGGAACATTATCGCTTCTGGCATGGATTTGCGTTAGAATTCCCTGAAGGTTATGCAGGAATCATTATGGATAAAGGTAGTATCTCTAAAGCTGGGCTTACACACATGGGTGGTGTGTTTGATGCAGGATATAGAGGCGAATACAATACCTTACTAGTAAACCTTTCGAGCGAACCTTATACATTTGAAGAAGGTGATAAAGTTTCTCAACTTGTTATAATACCTATAGTCATCGGCGAGCTGGAAGAAGTCGAGGTATTAAGTGACTCAGCTCGTGGTGAAGGTAAATTTGGGAGTACGGGAAGAAAATAAATTTATGCACGCTAATATAAAAAAATTAATACAAGACGCACTTCAAAATCTCAACATAGAGGTGAGTACTATAACTCTTGAACATCCAGCTGATTTAAAAATGGGAGATTATTCTACGAATATTGCTTTAGCTGTAGCCAAGGGCGTGCAGATGAATCCAAAAGATTTCGCTGAAAAAATAGTTACGGAAATGCTCCGACTGAATACAGATACACATATAGAAAAAATTGAGGTCGCCGGGGCCGGGTTTATAAACTTCTATTTATCACGTGAATTTTTTGCTCATAGTGTAGAAGAAATTGTAAATAAAGGGTACGAGGTTGGTAAAAACAAAACTCTCTCAGGTCAAAAAATAATGGTAGAGTACACTGATCCAAATCCATTCAAGCCTTTTCACATAGGTCACTTGATGACAAATGCGATTGGCGAATCAGTAGCTACTATTTTAGAACATTCGGGAGCAGTAGTGTCACGCGCAAACTACCAAGGCGATGTCGGCCTTCATGTGGCCAAGGCGATATACGGCCTTTTGAAAAACAAAGGACTTGAGGACAGGTCAGGTACGCACACGGACCAAGCGGCACGCATCGGCGAGGCATATGTTTCTGGCGCTGCCTTGTACGAAGATGACCCAAACGCGAAAGCCGAAATAGATGAAATAAATAAAAAACTTTACGATAAGAGTGATGAAAAGATAAATGAAATATATGCGTGGGGTTTTGAGGCGACCATGAATGCGTTTGAAGATTTGTATACAATACTCGGCACAAAATTTGAATATTATTTCTTGGAAAGTTACGTAGCGCCGCTTGGTCAAAAACTGGTCGAGGATAATATGAATAAAGCTATCGACCCACTTGGGAGCAAGATGATTTTTGAAGATTCCGACGGAGCAGTTGTTTTCAAGGCGGAAAAATATGACCCAAAACTTCATACCAGGGTTTTCATGACTTCGAAAGGATTACCTACCTACGAGACAAAAGAACTAGGATTAACTGAGGAAAAGTTTGCCAAGTTGCCTGAAATGAATTTGAGTATTGTGGTAACTGCAAATGAACAAATGGAATACATGAAGGTAGTCGCGAAAGCAATTTCCATTATTCATCCAGAATACGAATCAAAAATGAAACACATTACGCACGGGATGATGCGTTTGGCTTCGGGTAAAATGTCGTCTCGAAAGGGGAATGTGGTTACTGGCGAGTCTTTGATTCGGGATACTATTAATTTAGTAGAAGAGCGAATGAAGGATAGATGGACTGATGAACCTGCCCGCAATGCTTCCAGCATAGCTGGTGCAGGCGGGGGAAAGAAAACGAAAGTCGCGGAAGTCGTCGGTATCGCTGCGCTCAAATACTCCATCTTAAAACAATCAACTGGAGGGGACATCGCATACGATTTTGACAAATCAATTTCATTTGAAGGAGACTCGGGTCCATACCTTCAGTATTCATATGCTCGAGCAAAATCTATATTAGAAAAGTCACAGAAAGAAAATATTTCCCCTGACCCGCATGCCTTTCCAGCAGAAATTTTTGAAATTGAAAAAATGCTGTATACATTTGATGAAGTTGTAGAACGATCTGCGAGAGAATATGAGCCTCACTACATAGCGAATTATTTGATAGAAGTTGCAAGATCGTTTAACAGTTTTTATGCGAATAACACCATTGTGAGTAAAGATGACAAAAGTTCAGCGTATAAAATAACTCTTACCTACGCATTTTCGTTTATAATGAAAACAGGGCTTCATCTGCTCGGTATCCAAGCTCCAGAAAAAATGTAGTAGTATAATACTAATGACTCAAGAGCAGGCACTCAACATATTAAAAACTGGAGCTAATGTTTTTTTGACGGGGGAACCAGGTGCCGGGAAAACACATACGGTAAATGCGTATGTGGAGTATTTACGCTCGTGTGAGGTTGATCCCGCTATTACTGCTTCGACAGGTATTGCCGCGACTCATATCGGGGGTATGACTATTCATTCGTGGAGCGGTATTGGTATTAAAAACAAATTAGACAAATATGATTTGGATAAAATAGCTTCGAGCGAATACATCAGCAAGCGAGTACGCAAAACAAAAGTATTAATTATCGATGAAATATCGATGCTCTCACCCAGTACACTCGACATGGTGGATATGGTGTGCCGGGAAATAAAACAAAACCCTGAACCGTTCGGCGGGATACAAATAGTACTCGTAGGGGATTTTTTTCAATTACCGCCAATTTTTAAAAGGGAGACAAAAGACGACAACCAGAAAAAACAAAACTCATTATTAGGTGATGAAGAACGTATGGGTACGTTTGCTTATGATTCAGGAGCATGGGAACGTGCTAAATTCATTACGTGTTATCTTTCCGAGCAATATCGCCAGGACGACACCGCATTTCTTTCGGTGCTGAGCGCAATACGTCGGAACGATTTTTCTGAGGAACACATGGATCATATTACAAATAGGCACATACATATTGATGACATGCCAGAAAATATCACCAAGCTTTTTTCGCATAATGTGGATGTGGATCGGGTGAATAACGGGGAGCTTGAAAAGCTCGACGGAGGATCACGGATATTCGAGATGATTTCAACAGGCAATGATAAACTTGTCGAAACGATCAAGAAAGGCTGCTTGTCACCAGAGAAACTTGAACTCAAGGTAGGTGCCGTAGTGATGTGCACCAAAAACAATCAAAAGGAAAAATATGTAAATGGCACACTGGGCGTAGTAGTAGGATTCGAAGAGTTTAGTGGTCACCCAATTATTGAAACGAGAGATGGAAAGAATATTACAATAACTGCAATGGATTGGACTGTCGAAGAAAATGGTAAGATCCGTGCACAAATTTCACAAGTGCCACTTCGCCTCGCCTGGGCTATCACTGTGCATAAAAGCCAAGGTATGAGCTTGGATGCGGCAGTTATGGATTTGTCGCAAGTATTTGAATATGGACAGGGATACGTAGCGCTTTCTCGAGTCCGCAGACTCTCAGGCTTGTACTTGCTTGGTATCAATGAGCAAGCATTGAAAGTACATCCGGAAATTTTAGAACAAGATATTGAGTTCAAGCGAAGTTCCATACAAGCGGCCGAATTTTTTGGTAAGATGCCCGAAGAAGAAATTAAAAAGATGCACGAGAATTTTATTTTGGCTTGCGGAGGAAATTTTAATAAAACTAAAAAAGTAAAAAAAGGCAGTGCTTCGTCGATATCAGAAATGTCGCAAGAAAAGCCGTATGCGAAAATTCGGGAAATATACCCAAACGCCTACAAATCATGGAGTAAAGAACAAGACGTGGAATTGAAAAAATTGTTCGAAGTTGATCAGTCCATAAAAAACTTATGCACCATAACTGGCCGTCAACCCGGTGGCGTACGCTCAAGATTAAAAAAGCTTGGGTTGATACAAGAATAGATGGTTTTAAGTTTTCGACATAATTGACGAGCGATGAAATTTATGGTATTCATATTTATAGAACACAGCTCGATAGTCGGGTTAATTTCGTTCTTAGGAGAAAAAATGAAAAAAATTCAACCACCACATGAAGTCATTACTGAAACAATCACAAAAGATTGCCTCAGTCTTGGGGAAAAATATTCGAAAATGAAAGAAAAATACGTCGGGAGCCCTGTTCAGCGAATGGAGCTTTTGGAAGAGGCTGAGAGAATAATCTTGGCACGGGTAAAGCTTTCTTTTGAATATTTACTTAAATCCACCCCTGATGACAAGTTGGAGTGGGTCAACTTAAAATTGAAAAGAATGAAAAATGAAGACAAGGTTCAGGTTTTAATTGAACCAAATCTCGTCAAATTAAAAAAAAGGCAAAAGGCTTTTGAAAAACAAAATTCTGAGCCAAAAGGTTTTGCCGGCATGCAAAGTAGTAGTACCGGCACAGGGACGGTACCATTTATATAGGCAGAAATTCTTTTTCAATCAAAAATAACGCCGCGCTTTGGCCGAAAACCGAAGCGTGGCGTTTAAACTTTCACTTAATGCAAGAATACCTTTTATTGTTAGCTAGGTGTATAATTAACCGCATGAGCAAAGAAAACCCAATGGAATCAAAGAAGGTGATCGTTGAATCAGCGGACAATATAGCCACAAGTCGGGTTTTTAATAATCACATAGAACCCGGAACCGTAATGAAGAAAATGGAACATAAAGTTGTTGAGTTTGGTTTAAATGAAATTATAAAAAGTTGTCCAAAGGAATTTTTGCGTACACTGACGGAGAGGCTCCAAGAAGTAAAATTTAAATATAATGCAAACGAAAGAGAATTAGTGATGGTCGCAGATGCACTAGTGGCAAACTTAAAAGATTATGTAGAAAAAAAGGTTAAAAACCCCATGACCACCGAAGAAGCTATCGAGGAAGTTCGCAAAATCATATTACAATCACAATCTGGAGCTTATAATTAATGAAAAGTTATACACAAGCAGAGGAAGCTTTTTTATTTTAAAAGTTCATACTTACTTAGTACTTACTAAGTTCTTTTAATTTTCTAAAAGGAGTGATAAATGCCAAAACTACGTCTAGATTTGTACTATTTTTGTGGAAAAAGAAAATCTTCTGCAACTTTGGAAAAAATTCGGCGATACTGTTCGCCGGTCGGATGTCGTCATTTAATGACAAGACCAAAAGAAAATCGCAAACAGTCCTCTCTGAGACGAGCTCTCAAGAAGAGAAAATGGGAATTAGTAGATTAAATAATTTCTAATGTTTTGCAGGCGCACCTTAAAGCGCCTGTTTTATTTTTATTAAATGTGTGGTATTATTTTTACACGAGCGTTGAAGAGGCTATCACCTCTGAGCTTCGGGAGGAACTGTGAATAACAGAGTAGAACCCGACGGGCATGCCCGTAATAGCTACAATTAAGAAGCTCTATAATTTTAGTAGGCTTGAAACAAGGTGGTACCACGACTTGATCGCCTCTGGCGATGAAACTCGTCCTTGTATAACAATCTTGTATTGTTGTACGGGGACGAGTTTTTTTAATAAAAAATATTATGGACGAACAAGAAAAAAAACAAAAAAGTGAGCAAGCTCTTCGCGAGGAAAAGGTTTTAAAATTTTGGCAGGAGAACAATATTTTTTCTAAAACTTTAAAAAATACTGAAGGTAAAAAAGAATTTGTATTTTACGATGGACCGCCAACCGCAAACGGTATGCCAGGTATACATCACCTCATTCCACAATCATTCAAGGATGCGATTCCACGATATAAAACAATGCGTGGGTATCATGTTCGCCGAAAGGGAGGCTGGGATACCCATGGCTTGCCAGTAGAGCTACTCGTCGAAAAAGAACTTGGACTCAAATCTAAACGAGAAATTGAGAGTTTTGGTATCGCGGAATTTAATCAAAAATGCAAAGAAAGTGTCTGGAAACACGTCGATGTGTGGTATAAATATCGCGACCGAGTAGGCTACTGGGTAGATAAAGACAATCCATATGTGACGTATCATAACACATATATTGAGTCACTGTGGAATGTGGTATCAAAAATTAATGAACAGAAACTTTTATATAAAGACTATAAAGTGGTGCCATGGTGTCCACGGTGTGGCACCGCACTTTCTTCGCACGAACTCGCACAAGGATACGAAGATGTAAAAGATTTGTCGGTATATGTAAAATTCAAAGTAAAAAATGAGGACAATACATACATACTTGCTTGGACGACAACTCCGTGGACTTTACCCGGGAATGTAGCTCTTGCTGTAGGTGAGGATATTGAATACGTACAAGTCAAAAAAGAAAATGAGTTTTTAATATTAGCAAAAGAAAGAATTGAAATACTCGGTGGAGAATATGAAATTACAGAAGAAATGAAAGGCAAGGATTTGCTCAGTTTTGAATACGAACCACTGTTTCCATTTTTGAAAGAACAGCTCGAGAAAAAAGGGGAATCTACGGAAAAAATGTTCAAAGTTTATGTTGCTGACTTTGTAAACATCGAAGATGGTACTGGTGTGGTGCATACTGCAGTTATGTATGGTCAAGATGACTTTGTGCTTGGCACAAAGATTGGCTTGCCTAAATATCATCTCGTGAACCCTGAAGGGAACTTTGTTTCAGGAACAGGGTTTTTGGAAGCCCGGTTTGTAAAAGAAACTAACACCGACGGTAAACCTACTTTGGCAGTCGATATCATAGAAGACTTAAAGAAAAGAAATTTATTTTTCAAACAAGAAAACTACAAACACTCATATCCACATTGCTGGCGTTGCAAAACGGCGCTTATCTACTACGCACGTGATTCATGGTATATACGGATGTCAGATCGAAAAATTAAAAGTGAACTCATTTCCCAAAATCAAAAAATAAACTGGGAGCCAAGCCACATTAGAAATGGTCGCTTTGGTGAATGGTTGCGGGAAATAAAAGATTGGGCAATATCCCGTGAGCGGTATTGGGGCACACCTCTACCGGTATGGCAATGTTATTCGTGTGATGCTAGAGAAGTTGTCGGGGGAGTGGAAGATTTAAAAAAGAAAACAAAAAAGTCGGGTAACGAATACTATCTCATGCGACATGGGCAATCAGAAAGTAATGTGAAGGGTGGCCCACACGGCGTGGTATCATCGCGAGTTGAGAATGAAGATCATCTCACTAATGTCGGAGAGCAACAAGTTGAAACTTCAGCTAAAAAAATGAAAGAGGAAGGGCTTCAATTCGATTTTGTATTGGTGTCTCCGTTTGTTCGTACACGCGATACATTGGAAATTCTAAAAAAATCATTAGGCATCGAAGACAATAAAATTGTCTTCGATAAAAGGCTGGGTGAACTCGACGCTGGAGAATTCAATGGCAAATCCTGGGATGAATATCGAGATATGTTCAAAAATGAAAAGGAAAGATTTTTGAATCCTATCCATGGTGGTGAATCATTACTCAATGTAAAAAGAAGGATAGGAGATGTTTTTTGCGAACTCGAAGAAAAACATAAAAATAAAAAAATTCTTATTATTTCGCACGGTGCACCTATTTGGATGTTGCATGCAGTACTCGAAGGCTTGAATGTAGACGAATCGATCGCGATGACGGGTGGACTTTTCAGGCACTCTGAAGTTATGGAGAAGGGTGGCAATGAACAAAATGCTCTATTTAAGAACGCACAGTATAAGCAAATTGATTTTGTTACCATACCACACAATGAAGATTATGAGCTCGACTTACATCGACCATATATTGATAATGTAACGCTCGTTTGTGTATGTGGTAGTGAACTTGCACGAACAAAAGAAGTCATGGATGTGTGGTTCGATTCCGGAGCGATGCCGTTTGCTCAAGATCATTATCCTTTTGAAAACAAAAAGTGGGTCGAGGGCCCTGGTTTTCCAGCGGATTATATTTCCGAAGCCATCGACCAGACTCGTGGCTGGTTTTATACGTTGCATGCTGTTGGTGTGCTTATGGGTCGGGGATTGGCGTACAAAAATGTAATTTGTCTGGGGCATTTGCTTGATTCAAAAGGTAAAAAAATGTCAAAGTCTCTTGGTAACATTGTCGACCCTTGGACAATGATGGATAAATACGGAGTCGACACGATTCGCTTATGGATGTACTCGATCAATCAACCAGGCGAATCGAAAAATTTTGATGAAAAAACTGTTGCGTTAGTTTCACAGCAAGTGTTTAGTTTGCTGTACAACGTGCTTGCATTTTATGAATTGTATCGAGATACAAGTTTAGAGAGTAGCGAAAGACCAACGTCAGCAAACATACTTGATCAATGGATACTGGCTCGACTTGATGAACTGACAGTATTAACCACTGAACATTTAGATAATTACAAACTTCTCGAACCCGTACGTGCGATTCGCGATTTTATAGGTGACCTGTCGACATGGTATTTGCGTCGCTCACGAGAACGAATAAAGGAAGGCGATGCTGAGGCAAAGAAAACGTTGTATTTTGTGTTCAAAACCTTATCAAAACTATTAGCACCATTTGCACCGTTTACTGCGGAAGATATTTGGCAGCAGCTCAAAAATGAAACTGATGTGGAAAGCGTGCATCTTTCCGTGTGGCCAAAGAAAAAATTTCAGTTTTTCTTCTTTTTTAAACCAAATGTGATCGATCGGATGAAAACTGCTCGAGATATTGTTACCCTCGGTCTCGATGCCAGGCAGAAGGCAGGCATAAAAGTTCGCCAGCCGCTGCAGCAAGTGGAAATCATCGCTGAAAGTTTGGCTCCAGAATACCTCGAGATTATTAAAGATGAATTGAATATTAAACATGTTGAATATTTAGTAAAAATCAAAATAGGTATCACGAAAATTACCCTCGATACCAAGATCACGCATGAATTAAAAGAAGAGGGAACGTATCGTGAACTTGTACGAGGCTTGCAGGATATGAGGAAAAAGATGGGTTTGACTCCGAGCGACGTAGTGGCACTCACATTTGCAACAGATGCGCACGGACAAAAATTGATTCAAAAATTCGAAGCGGATATGAAAAAAACAGTACAAGTTGCTACCATACACTTTAAAAATAACGACGGTGAACCTGCCCGCAATGCTTCTAGCACAGCTAGTGCAGGCGGGGAAATAAAAGCCGACTCTTTGGTATTTAAGGTAAAAATTGATACCCCGTAGTAGATTTTGGAAAAGTAAATTATTAAATTTACGTACTTTGAGCATTTCCAAAATTCACTACAGGGTGATAAAATATAAGGATGAATTTAGAAAGTATAGCTCAACCGATACAAGGGCATAATATAGAGGAACACTCTGAGCTACTTGATGAAAAAATAACGGCAATAAAGTTAGAATATGTGGATAGAATTTTTTTAAAAAAAATTGCGCCTTTCGGTGAACAAGGTGAATCACACGTAGATGTAAACGATTTCACAGGACTTCTAAATAAGTACACTCCGGTTTTAAGTCGAGCCATTAACTATCGTAGAAATACTTTACCAGAGGGAGTAGACTGGAAAACCGAAATGTATGCTTCTCTTGAAAAAGAATTTTCTGATAAAATTCTTTCATTTTATAAAAATGACCATGAAAATTGGATTCAAAAAACAGAGGAATTTTTACAAATTGAAAAAGCAAAAGCCATTGTAACAATTGTAGGGACAAATTCAACGCTAACAACAGAACAAGAAGAACCGAAACAGACGGCAGGTCTCATACATTATGATATCGAATATAATCACAATAATTTTTTTGAAAGTACTGAAGATAAAATAAATAAGGACACGAGATGTATGTTTATCCACCTCGAGTCTCTATATAAAAAAATCCTTGCAGACGCGAGTACAAGTATTTTTCCCACAGAATCATTTAATAAATTAGCAGAACAAATAGTGGATACATATTCTTCAGTAGAAGTAATCGCTGGGCATTCATGGGTTATGAATACAGCTATCGCTAAACGTGCTGGTTTTAAGGTTATTGATAATAATGTCGAAGACGTGACGGGAGCCTTTTGGGGCCAATTTATTGATTTTAAAGGACAAATAAATATTGAGCGAGTAAAGAAATTTTTAGAAACTGGTATACCTCCCTATAAAGTTGTGTGGGGGTATATGAAAACTGAAGATTTTTTAAAAAAATACTTACCAAAAGGACGTAGAGGAAAAATTATATTAAAGGAGCCAAATCCGGAAATTGCTAAAAAAGTAGAGAAAGACTCACAACTATTAAAACAAATTCAAGATAATTGGGACAAAATGACAGCAGAAAAAATTGATGAAATCATCTCACAGTCTGAAATATATCGAGAATTTTTTCAAACAGATTTTGGAAAGAAATATTTAGAAAGAATAAAAGATTTGAAAAGAAAAGATAAAACAATTGATGAAGTGAATAACATTCAACAAAGTTATGCGGGGCAATATCACGAAGAATTTGATATTTTTTTAGAAAAGATGAAATTCTCGGAAAAAGAGGTTATAATTGAGTAATATGAAAAAAGTTTTTTTGGTTCATGGATTTATGGGTAGCCCAAATGGTGGTTGGAGGCCTTGGCTTATGGGTGAACTAGAAAAACAGAATATATATGCTTGTGCTCTGCCGATGCCAAAACCTAATAATCCGCAAAAGGTAGAATGGGTAAAGACAATTGATAATGTTGTAAATGTATTTCCTGAAGACGAAATAATACTCATAGGGCATTCACTCGGAGTTCCGGGTGTTTTGCGATACCTTGAAACTCTAACTGAAGGTAAAAAAATTAGTGGAGTAATTTTGGTTTCTGGTCCTTGTGCTTTAATTAATCCCCATGATAAAGAATCGAAAATCAGAAAAATAGACAATTTTTTAGATACCCCATTTGATTTTGAGTATATAAAGAAAGTGTGTAAAAACTTTTACGTTATTCATGGGGACAATGATGATAAGGTTCCATTTGGTCACGCAGAAGAACTTTCAAAAAATTTAAATTGTAAACTGATCTCGATACCAAATGGTGGGCATTTAAATGGTAGCGCTGGATGGAACGAACTGCCCCAAGTGCTGCAAGTCATTAACGAGATATTAAAATAATGAAAATAATTTTAGTCGATGCTGTAAATTGTTTTGTTTCTGACGAAGGTCAGATATTTCAACCTCTTAATGAGCTTCTTGATACATACGTTAATAAAAAAATTATCCTAACAGGTGCCCCTCGTGAAAAGTTTCCAACTTACAATCTACATAAAATGCCTTATGAGGTATTTACACTTGAACATAATCCTAAAAAGACAGATCGAAAATATTTTGAGATAATGTTAAAAAATTTTAATCTAGCTTCGAGCAATGTAGTGTATTTTGAACATAATTCTGAAGTAGTAAAAATTGCACAATCTGTAGGTATAGATACTTATTATTACGATAACGAAAAAAAAGATTTGGAAAGCTTAAAAAAATTCCTTGATGAGAATTTAAAATAAAATGCATCACATTTATCATACAGAAGGGATAATATTGGGAAGTAAAAATTTTCGGGAATCTGACAAATATTATTTTATTTTTACTCGTGACCTCGGGATGATCTACGCCTCTGCGTCTGGCGTGCGAAAAATGTCATCCAAGCTCCGCTACGTACTTCAAGATTTTTCTTATATCAAAGTGGATCTTGTCCAAGGGCGAAACACGTTTCGGATTACGAGTGCATCCAAAACAAATTCACTTGAAGGAGTTATAAAACGACCAGAAACTTTGAACATTGTTTCGAATATTACTCGACTTCTCAAACGACTTCTTGCTGGCGTAGAGCCAAACGAAGCTTTGTTTACTGATTTGCTGCATAGTTTTTCGGTATTAAAAAAAATTGAAGATAAAGATGATTTGCGGAGCTTTGAAGCAGTTATGGTCCTTCGGATATTGAATAACTTGGGCTATATAGGGGAAAATCCAGTGTTGCAAAATCTTGTGAGGTCACCGTTTGAAGAAAGTATGATTTTTGAGGCTTCAAAATCCAGGAATCATGTATTGCAACAAATAAACAAAGCACTCAAAGAAACCCACTTGTAAAAAAACAACTTTTTAAAATTTCTAGTAAAGTGCTACACCTTGTAGTAGAGTTTTGAAAAAACTTCACTACGGGGTACAATATGATATATGTTGCCTAACGATAGGAATAAATTAAATCGGATTGAAGAGTTAAAAAATAAACTCTTTAGTAAAAACTATCAACCACGCATGGATCACCATGATACATTTTCGCATCCACACATTTCTGATATGCGGGATTCATGGGAAGACACGAAGACAGTTGAGCCAAAGAGCATAGATTTCCAGGAGAAATTTTTCTTGAAAACTTCCCGATTTAAGAAATTTTTTATATTTTCATTAGTTTTTTTTACACTTACCATCGGTTATGCTGCATACATTTTCTTTTTCTCAGGTAATTCTGTTTCAAATAACAATATTGATATTTCTATCATAGGGAACACGTTTACTGCCGGAGGAGAAGATCTTTCGCTTGTTATTGGTATTATTAATCGAAACAATGCTCCACTTGACCTTGTTGATCTTGTTATTGAATACCCAAAAGGCGCATCGAACAATACGCTTGCTGAAACCGAGCATTTCCGCGAGTCTCTTGGCACTATTGCTGCCGGGTCGGTGCGCAATGAGAATGTAAAGTTAATTTTATTTGGAGAACAAGGAAGTGTGCGGGATATAAAAGTCTCCATAGAATACCGAGTTGAAGGTTCAAATGCGATTTTCGTAAAACAAAAACCTTTTCAAGTTACTATTAATTCGACACCACTTAATCTACTCGTCGACGCTCCGGCCATCGTGAGCCCAAATCAAAACATTACCTTGAATATTACTTCTACACTTAATTCTACAAGAGCAGTTTCAGGTGTGTTGCTTAAAGTAGATTACCCCGCTGGGTTCCAGTTCGTATCGGCAAACCCTGAGCCCTCTATGGGTAATAATATATGGAATATGGGTGATCTTGCTCCTGGAGTTAGTCGCCCTATTTCGATTTCCGGCAGAATGGTGGATGTATTTGACGGTGAGCAAAAAAGTTTCCGAGTGTATAGTGGTGAGCAGGGAGGAACAGATAAATCAAACATTGGAGTTATTTTCA
Organism: Candidatus Nomurabacteria bacterium; assembly: GCA_031425235.1. GTDB lineage: Bacteria > Patescibacteriota > Minisyncoccia > Phycocordibacterales > UBA9973 > UBA9973. The sequence goes on along the minus strand of JANPIZ010000004.1, from coordinate 85,772 downwards.
ACACTCTCACTCATACCGTGTCAGTTAAAAAGCCTTTTATCGAAGCGACTCTTGCTATAAATGGCGTATTGCAGAGGGAATATTCAACAAATTCAAAAACACTCATTAACGGTAGCATCAATTGGGGTAACAACCTTGATACAAAAGTTAACGATCTTGAAATCCGAGCAAAAATAACAGGGAATGCTTTTAATACAAAAACTGTCACTGCAGACCAGGGCACATATGATTCAACTCAAACAACTCTCGTATGGGATAAATTTTCAAATGAGCAATTTGCTGAAATAAATCCAGGAGATTTTGGATCTGTAAATTTTACGATCGATCCTATTCCGCTCTTATCAGCCATTGGTGGAATAATTAATAGCCCTGCTATCAATATAGAAGTTTCTATAACGGGCAAGCAATTGGTTGCTGGGTATGAGCCACAAGAACTAAATAATTCTGAAACAAAAACAATTAAAGTAACTTCTGATTTAGCATTATCAAACAAAGCCTTGTACTACTCTGGGGCGTTTAAAAATACTGGTCCGATACCTCCACAGGCTGAAAAGGAAACCACGTATACTATCGTGTGGTCCATCTCAAATTCATCAAACAATATTTCAAAAGCCCAAGTGCGTGCGGTGTTGCCTACGTGGGTGCGTTTCGTGGGTTCTGTATCACCTGCAACGGAGGATGTCGTATTTAATTCTTCGAGCCGGGAAGTTGTTTGGAATGCAGGCAGTATACTCAAAGCAACAGGTGTTACCACTGCCGCGAAGACAGTTTCATTCCAAGTTGCACTTACTCCACTTTTCTCACAAATAAATAATCTCGCTGTTATTATCAATGATGCAGTTTTGACCGGGCGTGATGATTTTGCTAAGGTAGACCTAAGGGTAGCAAAAGGCTCTTTGCGTACCGACCTCTCTCTGGATAATCTGGCTCCAGTTGGTAGTGGGCTTGTGACTGAGTAATATATGCAACATAAAGAAAAAAATGAATTAATGGAAAAGATAGTTTCGCTTTGTAAAAGACGCGGCTTTATTTTTCAAGGTTCTGAAATATATGGTGGGCTTGCAGGTACATGGGATTATGGCCCGCTTGGTGTAGCACTCAAGAATAACATAAAGGAAGCATGGAGGAAGAAATTTGTTTCTTCTCGTGACGATATGTATGAAGTAGATGCTGCAATTCTTATGAATTCGAAAGTATGGGAAGCCTCAGGACATGTGGCTGGGTTTTCTGATCCGCTTGTAGAGTGCAGCAAGTGCCAGCATCGCTTCCGTGCTGATCAACTCGAAGATGTTAAAAAATGCCCTGATTGTAATGGAGCTCTTGGAGAGGCGAGGCAATTCAATATGATGTTTGCAACACAAATAGGCGCTATGGAAGATTCCTCCGCCACTGTATATTTGCGTCCTGAAACCGCACAAGGGGTATTTGTAAATTTCAAAAATGTGGTTGATTCATTTCATCCAAAACTTCCTTTTGGTATTGCTCAAATAGGTAAAGCGTTTCGAAATGAAATAACTCCTCGTGATTTTGTGTTTCGTGTGCGAGAACTCGAACAAATGGAAGTGGAATATTTTATACGTGAAGCTGATTGGGATAAATATTTTACATATTGGAAGGATAGCGTACTTGAATTTGTGGAAGAGCTCGGACTCGACATGTCACGCCTTCATGAAATTGAAATAGGTGATGCCGACAGGGCACACTACTCAAAACGAACTATTGATTTCGAATTCGAATTTCCTTTCGGGCAAAAAGAACTTTTAGGGTTGGCATATCGAGGTAGCTTTGATTTAGACAATCATAAGCTTAATTATCTTGATGAAGAAAATAAAACAAAGATAGTACCACATGTTATCGAACCATCGATGGGTGTGGATCGGATGTTACTTGCCCTCCTCGTGTCGGCATACAAAGAGGATGAAAAAAATGGAGAAACTCGAGCGTATCTTGCCTTAAAAGCAAACATGGCTCCTGTCGTATGCGCTGTGTCCCCACTTCTTAAAAACAAGGCTGAACTCGTAGATAAAGCACGGCTCGTGCATGGTGCACTCAAATCCGAATTCGGCCGGGTGGCGTGGGATGATAATGGAAACATAGGCAAGCGGTATCGTCGCCAGGATGAAATAGGTACACCATTTTGTATTGTTATCGATTTTGATACGTTAGAAGATGATACGGTAACAGTCCGTGACCGAGATACCGGAGAGCAGACAAGAATACAGGTGAGCGATTTAGAAAAATATATAAAAGAGAGAATCTAAATGGAAGAATATAATTTTCTTATTCCAAGAAGAGAGGAACGAAAGCAGGCAATAAAAGAGGGGAAAAACCCTGACCCGGAACCTTCGGTTTTGAGTGAACAAGATGCTCAAAAAAAGAAACAGGCAACAGAACTATTAAACAAAGTAAAAAAACAAAATTCGGGATTTAGCAGTTTTGATAAGCATGTGGACCAAATAGAGATACGAGCATCTGCAGAGGATAAAGAAACTATTCGAGACGCAGTTAGTCTTGTTCAAGAGGAATTAAAAGAATTGGGCCTAGAAAAGAATTTTTCTATTACTGAGGATGAAGTACATTTTTTTAATCGTTTATCGCACAATCGTGGTGGCGGATACTCTGTGCCAACAGATCAAATTATGATTCTGAAACAAGAAAAGTTAAATTTTGCCGAGAAGATTAAGGTAGTCCTTACAGCCACGATCTTTAAATATAAAGAAAAAACTAGCTTAGCGTATATCAATAGTCTAATACATGAGATTACACATAAAGTTTCATATCACAAATATATAATAGAAAAAAATGAAGTAACTTATTATCGTTGCGGATATCATTTTATGGGAAAAGATAAATATGATAAGCACGGTACGAATGGCACAGATTACTTTCTTGGTTTTGATGAAGCGGTAACTATGAAAAACGAACTTGATATAATTTCTAAAAAATTTGGCAAAAATTTTGTAACAAAAAATTTATTCCATTTTTTTCTTAAAAAAAATGCAGGACATAAACTTTTTCTTGATACAGTTGAACAAATAGTAAAACATATAGCCAAAACAAAAAAGATTTCGAAAGAAGATGTTTGGCGAGACATAAAAAGAGGTCAAATTACGGGGGAGATGATGCATTTACGTATTATTGAAAAAATATATGGTAAAGGGTCTTTGAAAAAATTAGCCTATATGGGTTGGAAAAAAATATCAGCTAGTGAGTCACCTAATACACAATTGACTTATGAATTTTTTAAACATCCGCCAAAATAATATGCAAAAAGGAATTGATCATGTAGGAATCGCTGTTGTATATTTTTGCCACGATGGTAAGGGGAACGTTGTGTTTAGTAAACGGAGTGAGAATTGTCGCGATGAACATGGTCGCTGGGATATTGGCGGAGGTGGGCTTGAGTTTGGTGATACGGTCGTCGATACGTTAAAAAACGAAATCAAAGAGGAATATTGCACTGATGTGCTAGACTATGAATTCTTGGGTTATAGGGACGTTATAAAGGAAGAAAATGGTCAAAAATTGCACTGGACCGCACTTGATTTCAAGGTTCTCGTCGACCCAGATAAGGTTAGAAATGGTGAGCCGCACAAATTCGATGCAGTGAAATGGTATACGTTAGAAAATATGCCTTTGCCGCAACACTCGACGATGGAGGGATTTTTAAAAAAATATAAAGGTAAATTATAAATATGAAATCAAATGAAATACAGTAAAAAAGTTTTAAAAAATGGACTCCGCGTGGTGACGGTGCCGATGAAAGATAATCCGACAGTGACTGTGCTTGTGCTCGTAGAAACTGGATCAAAATACGAAGAGAAAAAAATAAATGGTATATCGCATTTTCTAGAACATATGTGTTTCAAGGGTACGACCAAGAGGCCGAAAGGGATCGACATATCAAAAGAGCTCGACGCACTCGGCAGTCAGTACAATGCGTTTACCGCGCAAGAATACACTGGGTACTACGCCAAGTCGAGCGCCAAACATTTCAAACAAGTATTTGATATTGTGTCGGATATTTATTTGAATTCGACTTTTCCCGATGCAGAAATTGAAAAAGAAAAAGGCGTGATTATAGAAGAAATAAATATGTACGAAGACATGCCCCAGCGACATGTGCAGGATCTTATGATGAAGTTGCTGTACGGCGACACCCCTGCTGGTTGGAATATTGCAGGGGAGAGGCAGAATATTTTGGATATGAAGCGAGATGATTTTGTGAAATATAAAAACGAACACTATGTACCTAAAGCGACACTTATCGTAGTTGCTGGTAAGGTCACACCGGCTGAAGTTATAAAAGAGGTGAACAAGGTTTTTAAAGACGTCAAAAACGACAAAAAAGCATCAAAAATAAAGGTAAAAGAAGTTCAACACAAACCAGAAGTTCTGGTAAAATTCAAGCAAACTGATCAGACGCATTTTGTGCTTGGTGTTCGTACATATGATATTTTTAGCACATATGCGACCACGCTGTCAGTGCTCAGTGGAATACTCGGGGGAGGCATGAGCTCCCGGCTTTTCCAGCGTCTTCGCGAAGAGATGGGAGTAGGATACTATGTTCGTGCTTACAACGACGCCTATACCGATCATGGATTTTTTCAAATTTCGGCGGGCGTTGATAATAAAAGAATCGAAGAAGTGCTGTACGCAGTTATCGAAGAATGTAAAAAATTAAAGAAATTTAAAGTCACTGAAGAGGAATTACATAAAGTAAAAGAATGCCTGATAGGGAACATGAAGCTTTCGCTCGAATCAAGCGACGATATCGCCAACTTTTACGGCGGTCAGGAGCTTTTAAAACGAAAGATAAAACAAGCTGAAGAAAAAGCAAAAGCAATACGTAAAGTGACGGCAACTCAAATTCAAACGTTAGCAAAACAGATATTTAACAATAAAGGCTTAAATTTGGCGCTCATTGGTCCATTTAAAAAAGAAGATCAGTTTACAAAACTTCTCAAATTTTAACCTCGTATATAGATATTTAAGGTCTTTTTTGGTATCATTAATATATGTTTGAAAAATCGTCCGTAACACGTATTTCCATATCTACTGAAACGATTCTACGAGTATTTTTAGTTGCTCTCGCTTTTGTGTTGGTTTGGTTTTTAAGAGATATTATTCTTGTTATTTTGACATCCATTGTGATAGCGTCTTTTGTCGAGTCTGCAGTGCCTCATTTTAGGAAAATTGGTGTTGGTCGGGTACTCGGGATTGTAACATTGTATACAACTTCACTACTTGTTTTAGCTGCGTTATTTTACCTCTTTGCGCCACTGCTCATTACGGAATTATATAATTTTTCATCATTTATCTCTCTGTATATTCCAGGAGTAGCCTTCTTGGATTATTTCCACAATGAAGCATTTTCGGGAGCTAAAGATATTGTAGGCACTCTTTCAAACGATTTCTCTCTTACTTCACTCATGTCTGTTTCCAAAGCATTCGTGACAAATCTTTCAGCAGGCTTTTTCCAAACTCTATCTGTTATCTTTGGAGGACTTGTTAATTTCATGCTCATCATTTTGATTTCTTTCTATCTGTCGATTCAAGAAAAGGGTATAGAAAATTTCTTGCGAATTATTTTCCCAATCCGGTATGAAGATTATGTGGTTGATCTATGGGAGCGTTCACGCAGGAAAATAGCCTTGTGGGTCAAGGGTCAGTTGTTACTTGCTCTTATTATTACTGTGCTGACGTATCTTGTACTTTCTCTTCTTGGTATTCAATATGCGCTCTTGTTAGCGATCATAGCCGGAGTCATGGAACTTATCCCATATGGTATTTTGATTGCGATTATTCCCGCGGTTTCCTTTGCGTACCTGTCCGGGGGAGTTACGAGTTCGCTCATGGTGGCTGGTGCATACCTGATCATTCATGAGTTTGAAGTTTTCTTACTTTCTCCGCTCGTTATCAACAAGGTTGTGGGTTTGTCACCAATTGTTATTATCCTCGCGGCACTCATAGGTTTCGAGCTAGACGGTGTGTGGGGGCTTGTGCTTGCAATTCCGGCAACAGTGGTTATCATGGAATTTTTGAGTGACATTGAAAAAGATAAAATTTTAGCTAGAACCCAAAAATAAATAATTATGATAGAAAAGAAAAGTTTTTATATAACTACAACAATACCTTATGTAAATGCTGATCCCCATATTGGCTTTGCGCTCGAGCTCGTGCAGTCAGATGCTATTGCACGATATCATCGATTGGTCGGGCGAGACGTTTTTTTCACCACAGGCACAGACGAACACGGTCAAAAGATTTGGGAAGCTGCGCAAAACCAAGGTAAACCTGTGCAGGAATACGTAGATAATTATGCTCGAATATATAAGGAACTTGGACGAGTATTAAATATTTCGAGCGACAATTTTATTAGAACTACCGACGAAGAACACGTAAAAGCCGCCCAAGAATTTTGGCGTCTGTGCGACGCACGCGGAGATATTTACAAAAAGAAATATAAAGGGTTGTATTGCGTAGGATGTGAAAAATTCATCACCGAAAAAGATTTGATAGATGGTAAGTGTGAGTTTCATCCCACGCTCACACCGGAAATGATCGAAGAAGAGAATTATTTTTTTAGGTTAAGTAAATATAGAACTGAATTGCTTGCGTATTTAGGTAACATAAATTCAATTCTTCCAGAATGGCGACGACAAGAAGCGCTCGATTTTGTTGGAAATGCCATGGAAGACTTTTCCATATCTCGTAGTGTGGAACGTTTTAACTGGGGCATACCAGTGCCGGGGGACGATACCCAAATCATGTACGTATGGTTCGACGCCTTAGTGAATTACATATCTACTCTTGGTTGGCCGAACAATAAAGAAAAGTTTGAAAAATTCTGGGAGCAAGGAGAACACATTCAAACCGCGGGGAAAGATATGGTTAAATTCCAGTCAGTCATGTGGCAGGGGATGCTGATGTCTGCGGGTTTGGCCACCACTGATAAGATTATTTATCATGGATTTATAACAGGAGAAGGAGGCATTAGAATGTCGAAGTCATTAGGTAATGTCATAAATCCTATAGATGTGGTCAAAGAATACGGAACTGATGCACTGAGGTATTTTTTACTGCGTGAAATTTCTCCCTTTGATGATAGTCCATTTACCATGGAGCGATTTAAAGATTCCTATAATTCAGGACTTGCGAATGGTTTGGGTAACCTAACTTCACGTATTTTGACGTTGTCGGAAAAGTATTTGGATAAAACTCCAGAGATCCCAGAAAAGTCTGATTTTACTCGATATTTTAATTTCTTTGAAGAGTTTGATGTGAAGCAAGCCACCGAATTTATTTGGAATGAGGTAGGAGCGCTAGACAAATTTATACAAGAAACCGAACCATTTAAAGTAGTAAAAGTGGATGTTGAAAAAGGTAAAGAATTGATTTCAAATATGGTAGTTCGTTTATACCAAATAGGAAGAATGCTTAATCCGATACTTCCCGAGACTTCAGAAAAGATAAAAAAATTAATTAAAGAAAATAAAAAACCTGAAGCACCATTATTTTTACGTAAGGAATAAATTCTAATTTTATGGAAGAAGGACTTAATGTACATGCATATTCAAAGGAGATATTGGAGAACTTAGAAACTACTTTAGAACAGATAGTAAATCTTAAAGGTGTGGAGGAATACAAGATCCCTTACTCTGAATTAGTTACAATGATGACTCGCGACCCTTTTATTGAAAATAAAGTTTTAACATATATTGATCAAAGCGACATGGCACCTTTTCTAAAGTTAACTACATTAAATTCTTTTGCGAGGGATATTAATAAACCAGGATCAAAGCAATAGAAGATTAGCAAGAATTGTTATGAAATACATAGATATACATTCACATGTGAATTTTAATGCTTTCGATGCTGATCGAGATGAAGTTATGAAGCGTGCGCTTGATAACAATACCATCGTGATCAATGTTGGCACGCAGATAGATACATCACGCAAGGCTGTAGAGATGATCAGCGAGTATCCAGAACATGTGTATGCTATTGTGGGACTACATCCGATTCACACAGGAGCTTCATATCACGACACAAAAGAATTGGGCGAGGGTGGTAAAGAGTTTACGTCACGCGGTGAAGTGTTTGATAGAGATGCATACCGAGAACTTTTAAAACACCCAAAAGTGCTCGGCATAGGGGAATGTGGGCTCGACTACTATCGGATGGACGATGAATCAATCGATAAACAGAAAGCTGCATTAATAGCTCAAATAGAACTTGCCAACGAAGTGAATAAACCGATTATGCTTCATATTCGCAACAATCCAAAAGACAAAAGTAAAAATGCATATTTTGATGCGCTCGAAATTTTAAAACAACATGCCAAGGTCAAAGGCGATGTGCATTTTTTTGCCGGCGGTATCCCTGAAGCGCAAGCATTTTTGGATTTTGGTTTTACGCTATCTTTTACCGGAGTTATTACTTTTACGACTGACTACGATGAAGTGATCAAGTTTATCCCTTTAGACAGTATAATGACCGAAACCGATTGCCCGTATGTAACTCCAGCGCCACACAGAGGTAAAAGAAATGAACCAGTACATGTGCGAGAAGTAGTTAAGAAAATTGCCCTGCTGAAGAACATTCCTGAGGAAGAAGCTGCGGCAGTAATTCTTGCAAATGCCAAGCGAGTCTTTACCCTGTAGTAGATTTTGAGAATGTTTAAAACCCATATTTTTTTCAAAATTCACTACGGGGTTTACTTTTTAAAGACTTTTTGTTAGTATAAGAGCCATGCAAGCAAGTGAAAATAACGGCGAAGAAAATCCAATAAAAGACAGTACAAATGGCAAAGTATACGAACTCGGCTATATTTTAGTGCCTACCCTTGAAGAGGGTACTGTTCCGGCTGTTGCGGGCGATCTCAAAGAGCTCATTACTACTACATACAAGGGTGAATTTATCTCAGAAGAAATGCCAAAAATGATGACTCTCGCATATCAAATGCTAAAAGTTACCAATAACATACGCAATAAATTCACCACTGGGTACTTTGGCTGGATAAAATTTACTATGAATGCGGAAGGAATATTAGCTTTTAAAAAGCAACTTGATCTCGATCCAAACATCATTCGATTTTTAATATTAAAAACTGTTCGCGAAAACACTATTGCTACAAAAAGGTTTATCGGACGGGGAGTAGGCAAAAGACCTTTGAATATCAAAAAACCTGATGAAGTGGCTGCTCCGATAAATAAAGAAGAAGTTGATAAAGAAATCGACGCACTTATTTCATAATATATATGTATTTAAACAAGGCAATATTAATAGGAAATCTAACCCGTGACCCAGAATTAAAATCACTTCCTTCTGGTATTAAAGTATGTTCTTTCTCATTAGCTACAAATCGTGTCTGGAAAGACAAGAACGGTAGTCGCCAAGAATCTGCTGATTATCACAACGTAGTTGTGTTTGGTCGCCAAGCTGAAACAGTGGCTCAGTACATGAAAAAGGGGAGCTCAATCCTTGTTGAAGGAAGAATGCAAACACGAAGTTGGGAAGACAAGGGAAGCGGGGAGAAGAAGTATCGTACTGAAATCATCGCTGATCGTACCCAATTTGGCCCACGAGGGGGAACAGGAGGAGGAACCCCAACCCAGGCAGGTGGCTCACCACAAAAGTCAGAAAATGAGGATCTTGATTCAATCGAGTACCCAGAAGAAGATATAAATCCTGAAGACATTCCATTTTAACAATTACAAATCATCAATCAAAATACTATGAAACAAGATTACTTTTCAGCAAACAATATAAAATATATAGACTACAAAGATATAGAGATTCTAAAGCGTTTTTTGAATCCAAGTGGTAAGATCATGAATAGAAAGAGAAGTGGGGTCACTGCTAAAAACCAACGTAACCTCGGAAATGCGATCAAGCACGCACGATTTATGGGACTGTTACCATTTATAATCAGATAGATTTAAAATCAAAAAATCCCTCAGACGAGGGATTTTTATTTGTTTAGTTTTTAGCTTAAACTCGCTCTACGTATTCGCCGGTTTCGGTGTTTACTCGGATACTTTCACCTTCGCTTATAAACATAGGAGCGTTTAAGGTTGTGCCATTTTCCAGAGTTATAATTTTGTTTGCTCCTTTAGAGGTATCACCACGGACTGCAGGAGGAGCTTCTTTTACCAAAAATTCCATTTTGATAGGTAAACTAATTTTAATTATTTTTTCAGTATCATCATCGTCCCAGACGAGGGCAGTCACATTTCCATTTTGTTTCAAGAATTTACCTGAGTTTCCAATAAGATTTTCATCAAGCTTGAATCGCTTACTTTTTTCTTCAGGGTCACAGAACCAGTATTCACCTTTGTTCTGGTAGAGGAATGTAATATCCTTTTTCTCGATGTCAGCTTCGTCGGCAGAATCGGAAACGTGGAAAGTGGCTGCAATAGTTTTACCTGATATCAAACTCTTCAATTTGACCTGGTTTTGGGGCTTACGTTGCTGAGTACGAGCCACATGTGACTCGACAACTTCGCAGGGCTCGCCGCTGTAAATAATGATCTTCTTTTCGCGTATTTCGTTATATTGTAGTTGTGCCATAAAGGTATGCTACCAAATTTAAATAAAAAAATCAAAATAAACTTTTAAGGGGTTTGGCGGAGGGCGGCAAGCCAACTTCAGGATTTTTGAAGCTTCAAAAATCTGTACCGGCTAAAAGTTTGATTTTTAATTTTTTATTATTTTTAAAGTTCTTCTTTAAACTTCTTTTTGATTTCTTTGAGTATCGCGTCGCCTATTTTTTTGTTTTCCTTGAGGAATTTACGGGTAGCGTCATATCCGACACCGAGCTTTATCTTCTCAGCTTTTTCCCCGCCTGCACTAGCTGTGCTAGAAGCATTGCGGGCAGGACCAGTAGGGGCATAGAAGTATGAGTTACCAGTTTTTTCAACAATTTTAAATTTTTCGCCGAGAGCCATCATTTCTCCTTCGCTTGAAATACCTTCACCATAAATAATATCAAATTCTGTTTGTTTGAATGGTGCAGCTACTTTATTTTTGACTACTTTCACTCGAGTGCGAGAGCCGACGACTTCTTCACCTTTTTTAATTTGAGCAATTTTACGAATATCAAGTCTTACAGAAGTATAAAATTTGAGCGCCTTACCTCCTGGTGTAGTCTCTGGATTACCAAACATCACTCCTATCTGCATTCTGATTTGGTTGATGAAGATAACCACAGTCTTTGAACGAGCCACTATAGCTGTGAGTTTACGAAGTGCTTGGGACATAAGCCGAGCTTGTTTACCGACGTGGTACGCTCCCATATCGCCCTCGATTTCATCTTTTGGTGTAAGCGCAGCCACTGAGTCAATGACGATCACGTCGATCTTGCCAGTGCGCACCAAGCTCTCCACTATTTCAAGTGCTTGTTCACCATTGTCGGGTTGAGAGATAAGTAAGTTATTTATATTAACTCCGAGCTTTTTAGTATACTCAGGATCCATTGCGTGTTCTGCATCAATATAAGCACACACTCCACCCGACTTCTGTGCTTCGGCTACTATATGTAGAGAAAGGGTAGTTTTGCCTGATGATTCCGGTCCAAATATTTCGATGATTCGGCCACGGGGTATGCCACCGACACCGAGCGCTTCGTCGAGTCCGATAGATCCAGTAGGTATGACGTTGATATCCACCTTAGGGGAATCGCCGAACTTCATGATCGATCCTTCTCCAAATTTATTTTGAATTGATTTGAGTGTATCTTCTAGCACACTCACACCCACTGTTTTATCCTCTTTTTTTACTTTTTTCTTTATCATACAATTAATACATTAATTTATAATTCTTCTCATCAACATACCCAAACTTATCTTTGGCAGTTATGTTTATTATATTATACCCCGAAAGAAGAGCTATTGTCTCATTAAAATCACCTGCATGATTTATCGATATTGTTCGTCCATTTATAGCGAGATTTACTGCATTTTTGGCGTTTCCGGTTATATGTAACGTGTCATCTAAGGCTCGAGATCCATCCACGATGTTTACATCTCTGATTTTCAGCCCAAAGACGATATTGTATGACCTAAAAAAAGCAAATACGACAATAATAATGAAAAATAGAGAGACGCTGCTAATTTGTAGGAATTTTTTTAGTGTAATGCTCATTATCCTTACTATACCACACTATATTACATTTGCTCCATTTTCATCATGAGTGATTTTTTCCAAAACCTCGCGAGGTTTTGCACCATCTCCAGGTCCGATAACACCTCGTTCTTCGAGTGTATCCATGAGGCGAGCAGCACGTGCGTAACCCAGTTTTAGCTTTCTTTGTAGGTATGATGTCGATGCTTTACCTGCTTCGATGACACACGCACGAGCTTCCTCATACATTTCATCTTCATCGCCATCGTCGTCGAGAGTGCTTTCGAAAATGCTTTTATCGCCTGCTACAGCGGCTGCAGTAAGTGTTATCTCATCTGATATTTCGTCCCGATATGCATCGGCGAGATATTTTACTACTTTCTTTACTTCTCCTTCAGAAATAAATGCAGATTGAAGGCGTTCAGGCTGCGCCTCACCAGAAGAGTAGAGCATGTCACCAGCACCGAGGAGTTTTTCCGCACCTCCTGCATCCAATATTGTACGTGAGTCTATTTGCGAAGAAACCTTCAAGGCGACGCGAGCAGGAACGTTAGCTTTGATAAGTCCAGTGATGACATTTACTTCAGGCCGCTGCGTAGAAAGGACTAAGTGGATACCCACCGCACGAGACATTTGTGCAAGGCGAACGATGGCTGACTCAAGTTCTCGTGGATAGGCGCTCATAATATCTGCAAGCTCGTCGATAAAGATGACAATATAAGGCATGCGGTCCGGAACCACCTCTTCGTCTACACCCTCACTATTTTTCTTCATTTTTTTCGGACCTTTGCCGTATATATTATTATGATACGATTCAATGTCACGCACTGATTCTTGTTCCAATATATCGTATCGTCGATCCATTTCTTTTGCTGCCCATTTGAGCGCAAGTATTGTTTTCTTGGCATCAGTGATCACTGGTGTGAGTAGGTGAGGAATGTTGTTGTAAAGCGTAAGCTCGACGCGTTTTGGATCGATTAGGATGAATTTGAGGTCGTCAGGTCCATTTCTATATAAAAGGGAAGTGATCATTGAATGGATAGTTACTGATTTTCCGGAACCAGTAGTACCGGCGACCAGAACATGCGGCATTTTTGCCAAGTTGCTAAACATCGCCTTACCAGATATTGAGCGACCGAGAGCCATCGTCAGTGGTTTTGGTGAATCCTTGAATTTATTATCAGAGAGGAGCGTAGCAAGTCCAACAATTGATTTTGATTTGTTTGGTATTTCGATACCTACGAGTGACTTACCAGGGATCGGTGCTTCGATACGTATCGGGTGTGCGGCGAGGGAAAGAGCAAGATCATTTTGCAAACCAACAATACGAGAAAGTTTAACTCCTTCGGCGGGTTTGAGTGCGTAGCGAGTAACAGTGGGTCCAACAGTGATCTCATCCATCTCAACTTCGATACCGAAGTTTGCGAGCGTACGTTTTATAATATTTGCATTTGCTTTGATGTCACCCGTGTTTGGTTTACCGCTGTCCTCAGCAAGGAGAGATAGTGGGGGAGGGACGTATGTAGAGACGAGCCCACTTTTTTTCTGCTGATAGTTTTTTAGGGGCATTTCCTCCTCTTCTTCTGCAGGTTTTGATTTTACTGAACTCAATATACTTTTTATTTTTTCAGTCGCAGTTTCTTTCGGCGGATTCATTTCCTCTTCTTCAGTGGTCTGTTGGAGCGCAACATCGTCTTCGATCACCGGGGTTTCTTTTACAAAGAATGATTTTATTTTTTGGAGCATAGCAGTGAAGTCTATCTTTGCATCAAACATTACTAAAATAGAAATGATCAAAATTGCTCCGAGGAAAAGTATACTTGCGTACACATCAAACAATGATACAAATGGTGTTGATAAAATTTCTCCGATAAGTCCGCCTGCATGAGTGCCGGAAGCGATATCTATAATGCCTTCACCAGCGAGGAGAAAAAGTGAACCACTAAACACTCGTGCCCATCCAATATTCGGAACTTCGGATTTTATAAATGAATAACCAAGTAATACAAAAAGTGTAGGTAATAGTATGTATCCAAAACCAAGCAAAGGGAGGAATAGTGTGTTGTAAAAAAAGTCACCGGCTACTCCAGCAATGTTGAGCCACGCCATTAAAAAAAATAACGCTAACACAAAAAAAACAACACCTACGATGCCGTGTTTTGTGTGAGTTTTTAATCCTTTCGAGTTGTCTTGTATGTGCGTCTTTTCTTTGGTTGTTTTATTTTTTTTATTTTGTTTCATTTTTTCCCGCCTGCATCAGCTATGCTGAAAGCATTGCGGGCAGGTGCCATGATGTATATTTTAACATAAAAAAAATTGCTCTGCTCAAGTTAGGTGCGGCCAGATCTCTAGAACATTGCGTTTATTTTTTATAGTAGGTATCTTGCAATTTTCTGTGCCCCACATATGGATTACGATATATCATTGGCAATCGAGATAAAACAAGAGGTACCTCTTGTTTTATCCCTCGCTTGATGATATAAAAGACATATGTTCGGACATGATAAAAATATAAAGGACACTACAAAAAATCTCTTAAAAGACAACCTTTCTTTGAATGTCCTTTATGAAGAAGATCAAGCAATGACCAACTCATATCAAAAATTAAATAAGCTTATTACGGCATTGTATATTGTCACGGACATCATTGAAAAAACAGAACCGATACGCCTCAACTTAAGGACACTTGGCGCTAATATTTTATCGGACATCAGTTCCCAATCAAGGTCAGACATCAAGGACAAAGTACAAGCTATTTTATCTCTATTGGACATCTCTTTGACTATCCATTTAATTTCTGAAATGAACTGCAATATTCTAAAAAAAGAATTTATGATTTTCTATCAAACTCTCGGAGAAACTAAACAAAAAACGAGCATCGTAAGCCACGCCTGGCTCGAAGAATTTTTAAAAGAACCTCAAGTTTCGCTTGCTGAACAGATGTCGACAGAAACACGCCTTAGAATACCTGACAATAATAAAAATAAAGGCATCAATCTTCCCATAAATAATAGCTCTGAGAATCAATTTTTTGGCCTCAAAAAGCAACGTCGGGCAGATATCATCCAGGCAATAAAAGACAATAACGGTAACGCCACCATAACAGAAGTAAAGCAGAAAGGTTCACCGGCTCTTGCTACTTGTGGTGAAAAAACCTTGCAACGGGAGCTCGTATCAATGGTCAAAGACAACATCCTCGATAAAAAAGGAGAAAAACGCTGGAGCAAATATTCACTTAAAATTGAGGGTGATTTAGTACGTAATGAATTGCCTCTTTAATCGTCAATTATAAGCAGGTGCTGACCTTGGTTTTGATTTGCATTTTCGACAAAAATATGTAAATATGTAATCCGTGGGTAAGTTATCCACATAATATTGTTGCTCGGTTTCGAGCCACCATATTATAATGTTGTTGTGGTTATGAACTGCGCATTTTTTTGTGTAATTCATAATCTAACAATAATTTATTTTCGTTCTGATCCTCGCTTGCAATTTCGTCGAAAAAATTTCAAGTGATACAGTATGAAAATAAATGCCGAGCAATACAATTGTGTATCTCTCGGTAAAAGTAAGGTCATTGAAAATTAAATACTATTTGTTTAGATTTAGTTTTCAATTATGTTTATCTCTATTCATTATTTATTTATTCGTCGCATTATTAGCAATTATTAATTAGTTAATGACGAGTAAGATAATGATAAGAAAATTACGCTTTTAGTTTTGTCGAAACTTATTAATGGCGTAGAAATTATAAAAATTTATGAGTAACTTATTAAAATCAAAATTCTTTCTTGGAACTTTGGTTGTAGCAGTTATGTTCGTAGGTGCAGTTGCTGTTAAGGCAACTCCAGCTTCAGCTGATTGTGCAGTCACTGTTACATTGAAATTAGGTTCTAAGGGCGTTGAAGTTCAATGTCTTCAGGGAAAAGTTGGAACCAACCCAGACGGTAGCTTCGGTCCTATGACTTTAGCTGCAGTTAAGGCTTTCCAAACAAGTAAGGGTCTAACTGCTGACGGTATCGTTGGCCCTATGACTCGTGCTGCGTTAAATGGTTCTGTTAGTGGTAACTTCCCAGCTGGCTGTACTTCAGCTTCTGGATATAGTACAACTACTGGTCTTCCATGTACTTCTGGTCCATCAACAGGACTTCCAGCAGGTTGTTCATCAACAGCTGGATACAGTCCAACTACTGGCAAGAAATGTGATAGTACAACAACAACACCATCAACTGGTGGTCCACTAACCGGTGGAGCAGGTTCAATCACTATAGAAGCAAATTCATCTTACTCAAGTGAAGAGGTTGGTGAAGGTGAGGAAGATGTAGAAATTATTTCTTTCGACGTAGAAGCTGACGATGAGTCAGACGTTGAAGTTACTTCTGTAAAAGTTGAATTCTTCCAAGGAACAGCAGCTGACTCTGAAAATCTTGATGATTACGCAGAATCAGTTTCTATCTGGATGGGTTCTACAAAGGTTGGTGAAGCTGACGTAGACTCTTTCTCTGAAAATAGCGATGTATGGTCAAAATCAGTTTCTCTTGACGGTGCAATCGTACGAAAGGGTGATACTGAAGAGTTCACAGTTGCTGTAAGTGCACTTTCAAATCTTGATTCTGGCGATATTGATACAGATGTGTGGTACGGAGGTGTATCAAACGTTCGATTCGAAGATGCTGAAGGAGTTGTAACTACAGAAACTCTAACACTTGATGTTGACGAAGAAATTGTTGACGATACAGTTGAGGAAACATTTGACTTCGCAGATTTTGCTACTGCATCTGATGCTGAGTTGAAAGTTGCTTTGGATTCAGCTGAGGATGATATCAACGATGCTCACGTTATCAACGTAGACGCTTCTGATGATACAGACGATGTTGAAGTTCTTGCTTTCACTCTTGAGGCGGAAGGAGATTCAGACATAAACGTTACTGAAATCCCAGTTCTTATTACAACAACTGGAGAAACAGATGAAGCTGTTATAGTTGTTGAAGCTAAACTATGGATGGATGGGGAAGAAATAGCTACTGAGGATGTTCCTACAGGTGGTGCTGTTACTTTCGATGATCTTGATATAGATATCGAAGCTGGTGATGAAGTAAAATTCACTGTTTCTGTAAGCTTACAAGACGTTGGTGGAGTACTTGATGATGGCGATACTGTAAAAGTAGAGCTCACAGGTACAGAAGTTGACGCTATTGAAGCTGAAGACGAAAGTGGTGAAGAATTAGGTGCTGCTGACCTTACAGGTACAGCTGCAGGTGAAGCTCACGCTACTTACGACGTAGGATTCAATATTGAATTGGTAAGTGCTACAGAATCAAAACAATCTTCTGATACTGCAACTGTTGGAGATATTGGTACATTCGTAATCAAATACAAAGTTACTGCATTTGATGGAGATATCGCAATCGACAATACTTGTGTAGAAGATAACGATGGTTCTGAAGTATCTACTGCTACTTCATTTAGTATTACAAACCCTGGTAGCAATACCGCTTCTTGTACTACAACATCAACAGGTGATACACAAGGTGGTGTCGCATTCTTAATTGAAGAAGGCACATCTGAAACTATCACTTTGACTGTTAGCGCAGTTGCAACTGGCGATGCATTCGCTCAAGTTGCTCTTGAAGCTATCGGTTGGGGCTTGTCTGGTGCTGGTGGAGACGACTTCGTATTTGACTTCGATCTTCCTGGTGACTACAAGACTGATCCTGTATTCCTAAATCTTCCTTAATAGGTTAGATTAGATACAGTCTGGCTAATACACCTTAAAAAGTATTCAAAAAACCACCCTTATCGGGTGGTTTTTTGTTTTACTAATAGGCAGTATTTTGCTATACTATATGGATGGATCCCGTAGTAGATTTTTAATTCGATTATGTTCTATGTATATATATTACAAAGTCTTAAAAACAAGGAATTATATATTGGCTATACTGCAGATTTAAAGAAAAGAGTTAAAGAACATAATCAAGGGTTAAATTTTTCCACAAAAAGATATGCACCATGGGAAATAATTTACTACGAAACATGCAAAGAAGAAAGTGATGCTAAGCGTAGAGAAAAATATTTAAAAACTACGCAGGGTAATAGATTGATAAAAAGAAGAATAAAAGATTATTTATATAAGTCGAAAAATTTAACAAATTAAAAATTCACTACAGGATGGAAAACAATACAATAAACCAAATAAAAACAATGTTTAATGAGAATAAGACGAATGTAATACTAGGCATCGTTGCCTTAATTGTTATTATCGTAGCTATAGTTATGGCAGTTAATAATAAAAAGAGCGAAAAATCGACAGAAGTAGTAGAGGGATGTAAGCAGGGCGATATCTTTAGTGGAACTACAGGTAAACCATGTTTTGAACAAGTTTTCGAGGCATGTAAAGATGGCGACCTATACAACATGAATACGGGCGAGCCATGTGGAGACAATAAAACTGAAGTCAATAAAGATGGAGCGATGATGAAAGCAGACAGTAAAGGGAATCTGAGTTACGAAGCAGCCTTAAAACAATATTCTGGTAAAAGCCTTCTCTTTAACGCGAGTTGTGTTTCCACTCCAGCAACACTTGAATCTACCGCGGGTACTCAGGTCCTCATAGCCAACAATTCTAACGCAACTCTTGAATTAAGTGTGCAAAACAAAAAAGCCAAACTTCTTCCATATCACTACATGCTCAGCTTTATGGGCACCAAAGGCGAAGTTGCGGTATCTTGTAACGGAAATACTGCTACGAAAATTACTGTAAAGTAAAAGTAATAAAAATGATTCAAAAAACACCCCATTCTGGGGTGTTTTTGTTTTATTGGGCACATGGTATACTGAGCGTATTATGATGGAGGCAATTTTTCAAGTGTGGTACATGATAGCTGTGTTGCCATTTTTGATATTTCTTGAAGCAAATACATTTGTCGTTAATTACTTGAAGAAAAAGAATATTTATATGCATTGGGATATATGGCATTCATTCCTGGTCGTCGCGCTTGTTCTCCTTATCGTTTTACTTATAACTGGATACTACTAACCCATGGTCACCAAACATTTTTTCAAAACCCTGATTATTTTTATCGTCATCATAGCCTTTGGCTTGATCGGGATATTGTTTGCTAGCAGTTTTAGCGAACAAGGAAAAGATTCAGCTGCTCTCACATCGTCAGACGGAGAGTAGATTTGCAAAGTATCCAATATATGGTATAGTCTCTATGCCGCAAAGAAGATAGGTAGAGAATTTCTATAAATCCTATCCAGTGGGTCGACGGCATTTTGTCGTTTTTTTTATTTATTAGAAAACAAGGAGCGAAGCGACTATGTTTTCTTGTATCCCGATCTAAAGATCGGGGAGAAAAACAAATCTCAAAAATTTTCAAAAATAAATTTTTCTTCGGTACAGATTTTTCGAAGCTTGAAAAATCCTGAAGTTCTCAGCTCGACAGCCTCGAAACCCCTTCGAAAAACTATTTTTGAAAATTTAAAAAAACTTATGTTACAAAAATCAAAAAAGGAAGAAATAATCAAGGATTTAGAAGGAGCTATTACGGACTCTAAATCTCTCGTGTTTGTAAACTTTCATGGACTTAAAGTGAGCGATGAAACGTCTCTCCGTCAGGATTTACGAAAAGAGGGCGTGAATTACAAAGTTTCTCGAAAGACGTTGCTCAAGCGAGCACTCTCTGGTAAAGCTGAAGGAGAAGTCCCAGAACTGACCGGCGAAGTAGCTATCGCGTATTCACAAGATGAAATAGCAAGTCCGCGTGAAGTATATAACTTTCAAAAAACTCACAAAGGTATGTTGAATATTTTGGGAGGAATTTTTGAAGGAAAATTCATCGGAGGAGAACGGATGATGGAAATAGCAACTATTCCAAGTAGGGAAGTATTACTATCGAAGATCGCGTTCTTACTCCAGAGTCCTATGCAACGTTTAGCAATAGCCGTGAATGAAGTCGCCAAAAAGAAATAGAAAGAAATAACATTATTAATTATAATTATAAAACAGTATGTCAAAATTTGATCAATTTATAAATGACCTTGATAGCGCATCAGTTCTCGAATTGAACGATCTCGTCAAGGCGATAGAAGAAAAATTCGGAGTATCTGCAGCTGCAGTAGCAGTGAGTGGAGGAGGAGCTGCGGGAGCTGAAGCAGCAGGGGAAGAACAAAGTACATTCGCTGTAGTTCTTACATCTGCAGGGGAGGCTAAAATCGCAGTGATGAAAGTAGTAAAAGAAGCTCTTGCATTGGGTCTTAAAGATGCAAAAGATCTCGTAGATGCTGCTCCGTCAACTTTGAAAGAAGGTCTAAAGAAAGAAGAAGCAAATGAACTCAAGAAGAAAATTGAGGAAGCAGGAGGAAAGGTAGAACTTAAATAATATCTATACAAAAAAACACCCTCATTTCCGAGGGTGTTTTTTTGTTGTGTGATATTTATGATATAGTTACCTTATGGAAGGTATACCAGATTTAAATAAACAAGAAGAGGAAGGTGTTAATAATCCTAAGGAAAGGGTGAAATTATACACAAGACGGGATGCTCTTAGTAAAATTGCACGTATTGGAGTAGGTTTAATTGCTGGAACTATTATTAATAATGAATTGAGACGTCCTTCTAAGCAGAAAGATACTACAAAAAAATCTCCTGAGAAAAAAGTAGCAGGGAGAAATCGTTGGTTGCTACGCGATGACCCCAGAAATAATCCAAAGCCAAAGCCCATTCCTGAAGATTTATTAGGTCCCGGTACTGGCTCTATGGATAGACAACGCAAGATGGCAGAAGAGGATCATTTGGAATATATACAAGACATGGCACGTTTAAAACAACGAATAGAAACTGAAGGATTGATCGAGTTAGATACAGACGGAAAAGAAAAAAAGACGGTAAGCCTCAAATGAAATTAGTTCCTTTACCAGAGCCAGAGAGTGGGTATATTAAAGTTGCGCCAAATTTGAAAAAAGAAGGACGCAACTATCCTACACATACCCAGGTATGGACTGGGATCAGATATATTGGCTTGAAGATTATTTAGCAACGTTGCAAAAGACTAAGGGCATAGAAGCTACGGAGGAAGTAGAAGAACCATGTTTTCACGTCTTTGTACCGAAAAAATATAAATAATTTATATTAAAACTATGTTTGCTTTTACAAGATATATATCATATTATTAAATATATGAAAAAATACATGTTATTTGTTTTTGCATTTCTATTTATCATTACCTTGTTTGGTTTTAATGTAAATTCTGCCAACGCAGCAAATTGTGCTCCTGGGGATTTATATGATTCTCGAACCGGAGCACGTTGTCGTACCAGTACAGATACGCCTCAAATTCCCCCTATTCCCACTAGCTTAACCAATATAATAGAAATTACCGCAAGGGCAACTGGAGGTTATGTAAACGCTACTTCTAATATAAAAGAAGCAATCACTAGACTTAAAAATTTAGGAGGAGGTACACTTTTCTTTCCACCAGGTAAATATATAGTAGATCAAACCATCGAAATACCTTCAAACATAACTATCCAAGGCGTAGGGGCAGGTGAAGTTGGACCAACGATGATTATCCTTGGCAACCAGGGCGATATGAATGCTACTGGCATGGCCTTGTTGTCAATTTCTTCTGGCGCAAAAAATGTTGTCATCAAGGACGTTGAATTACGTTCTATGACTCCTGGGCCGCATGTGTATCCAAGATATGATGTAAATCGTATTAATACTGAAAATACTACAGCGATACGCATAGCTGGAAACGCTAACAATATTCAGTTTGAGAACTTAAGAATAATAAATTTTACTTATGGGATCGACGCCGGAGCTAATTCAGGTAATCCAGTTATAGAAAATGTAAAAATAAAAAATGTAGCCTCAAACGCGAATTATTGGGGCTTAAGAGTCCGCAGTTTAAATGCTACGAAATGGGATGTTCAAAACTTGAATTTAGTGGAAATGGTTCGTGAGCAAAATGGAGTATTATTAGACCGTTCTGGCGAAATGGCATTTTTGCAACTTTCATGCGCCTCAACTTTACATGACGCAGAGTTATGTCTTCAGATCGGTAAACGTTCAGGCTCACTCCATTTTACTCAAGCTCACTCCGAAGGACCAAGGGAAGGTTTGAAAATAAAAGATTCTTCTACCCACCCTATCTATTTTGAAAATTCTGCTCTTGGCGGAGTAGTAGAAGCAAAAAATGTTATTTATAGTTTTGCTAATCGCTCATCCTTAGATGAACCTAGGTGGCGTCTCAATTTCTCAGGCAGTGGATCTCTTTCTACGCTATACGCTTGTGGTGATGTTTTTCAGAATGGTTATCCAAACCCAACAGAGAGATATCCAGCTGATCCGTATCCTGGGCTAGCATCGATTCCAAGTGATTGTAATTTTGATGTAACTAAAATTAAAAACTCTCATGCTACAGGCAGTTTGTCATTCCCACTCTTTAATTGGTTAACTACTAGTAGTAATTCGAATGCTAAAATTTTAAATGTAAAAAGCTTTGGCGCTAAAGGAGACGGAGTAACTGACGATACGGCTGCTTTCAGAAGGGCAATGCAAGATTCTCAATCAATAATGTGGTCAGCGAGCACGATACTTGTTCCCTCTGGACGATATAAAATTACTGATACTTTAAAACTAGAAGACGGGATAACTTTCCGCGGAGAATCCGGTTCGGTTATAGAATTTAATGCAACCAATCGTCCACTGTTTCTGATTCATGCTCTCAGATCCGACACTATTATTAAAAGAGGGATTGTGATCAGTAATTTATCTATGACGAGCAGGAGCTCAAGTGGGCAGACGACAGCGATAGAATTTAAAGGAGACTCGGGTGTAACCGGAGACAGTATTTTTTCAGATTTAAATATTTCGGGATTTAATCGCGGTATACATGCTCATGGTCAGCCACAACTAGATTCATTTGCACTCCGAAATATAACTTTAACTAGTAATAGTATTGGTATGGATTTGAACGATGACAATATTTCCAACTGGAATTTAGAAAATATTAAGATACTTGGCATGAAAGCTGGGCAAAAAGGAATCGTGCTTGATCGGGGTGGACTATCTATTAGAGGACTTTATTGCGAAGGGGAATCTAGTTTGGATTCAGGACGAGCGGATGCATGTATGACTGCGAGTAGGATAGGCGGACTGAGAATTGAAAACCTTACTTCAAAAAATATGAAGTATGCATTTTATGCGCCATGGGCAATTGGGTGGACTCCATACCCCGTTATGATTAAGAATAGTGATCTGCGAGATGGATTTTATGTAGCGGGTAAAATATATTTACTTAGCGTATCAAACATATACCCAAATCCATATAATAGGCAATTACGACCTCTCGGTACTCGTTCTATATATTTTAATACATCAGGATCAGATGACCCAATGAATATTTATCCAGGAAATGAAAGTCGGGTAACATCCTGTGGTGATAGTTTCCTCGGTTCTCCAAAAGTATCTGAGTTGCTAGGACTTAAAAATAAAATTACCGTGTGTAATTCGACAGGAGTTATCCCGATCTTAGAACAACAGGCGGGTTCTCTTTCTATCGCCCAATCAAATTCTTCGTTACAAGTTGGTACGAGTGCAACCCTTCAGGCTCTATATCAACCACCAATGCCGACATGCGCTACAGGCTTGGCCTGTGCACAAGTAATGCCAAGTCCATACGTGGTACAGGCGATTTGGACTTCAAGTAATCCAAAAATAGCGAGTGTCGGATACAAAGATGCATGTGCTGCCGATACACAATGTCTGATATATCGCCCTGATTATCAAACGGCGAGTGTGACAGGAATCTCTGAAGGGACTACTACAATCACAGCAAGTTATAAAGATACTACTGGATCTGTAACGGCATCAACTGCAGTCACAGTGGGTCAAAATGTCACTGGGCTAAAGAATACTACTAAAGTTCTAGGTGCTGAATCTTTCCGTTTTACACAAGTGTTGCGACTTGGCTCAAAAGGGAACGAAGTTCTTGAGCTTCAAAAATTCTTAAACAATGCAGGATATGACACGGGAATAGTTGATGGAAATTTTGGACTGAAAACAAAGGCAGCGGTAATTACATTTCAACTGGCGAATGGCTTAGATGGGGATGGCGTAGTGGGACCTCTAACCGTGGCCTTGCTCAATAAATAATAGGTTTTTTACAAAATAGCCCAAGCGCCTATATGCGCGCTTGGGCTATTTTGTTTTTCATAAAAAAGCGTATAATACAGGGATGGAAACTTTAGGTAAATTACTGGGAAATCCAGCACGAGTGAAGATAATGCGACTTTTTTTACTTAATAGAACTACGGGGTTCAAGAATAAAGATGTCGTAACTCGAAGTCGTATCAATGCAGGAGCAGCTCGAAAAGAAATTACGTTACTATCGTCGGTCGGTTTTATTAAAAAAGGAATAAAGAAAAATTCTTCCGAATGGTTTTTTAATGGCTCTTTTAAATACGCAAAAGAATTCGAAGATCTTCTTATTGGTTCTCAAAGCTTAAACACCGCAAAGGTTATAGATAATTTTAAAAGCGTTGGTGGGAAGGTCAAACTCCTCGTTGTGTCTGGTATTTTTATAAAAAATGACAATAGCCGAGTCGATTTACTTATCGTAGGGGATAAAATGAAACGAGGTAAAATAGATGAAGGGGTCAAAAAACTCGAAGCTGAGATAGGTACTGAACTTACTTACGCTGTGTTTGACTCAAAGGAGTTTACCTACAGGCTCAGTATGTACGATAAGCTTGTCCGTGATATTTTAGACTTTCCTCATGAGGTAGTGATTCAAGGCAAGGGCTTTATGGAGTTATCCACACAGTTAATACGTAAGCCCTAAAAAAGGCTCAAAAATTGATATAATACATGTATGACTTTTATAAGGTCGAAACTTAAAAAGCATTATTAATTAATTAGCGTCGCGCCGAAAGGACTTACGCGACGTGATTTGCAAAATCATATGAATAATATTTGGCTTACATGGGGTGAAGTATTTAATGCATCACTTCAAGACTTATGGTGGGGCTTGGTTCAGTTCGCTCCAAAATTTATTATCGCGATTGCATTCTTTGTAGTTGGTTGGGTTTTGGGTACTCTTATTGCAAAGGCTATCGAGCAAGTGTTTACTGCTTTGAAGGTCGACAATTTTTTCAAGTCTATCGGAGCTGATGATTTCTTTAAGCAAGCTGGTATGACTTTGAATACTGGTTATTTTATTGGACAAGTAGTAAAGTGGTTTGTGATTGTGGTGTTCCTACTACCATCACTTAACCTCGTAGGACTTACTGACATATCAGCGTTCTTGCAATATAGTGTGCTCGGATTCTTGCCTCGAGTTGTTGTAGCTGCATTTATTTTGATCATTGCTTCAATTCTTGCTGAATTTCTTTCAAAAGCTATCGTTGCTTCTGCAAAGTCTATGAACTTGAGTTCTGCAAACATGCTCGGTGTTGTAACTAAATACATCATCTGGATATTTGCTTTCATTATTGCTCTTGGTCAACTTGGTGTAGCTGAATACTATATGAGTGTTTTGTTCACTGGAGTAATTGCTATGCTTGCCCTTGGAGGAGCCCTCGCATTTGGACTAGGAGGTAAAGATCATGCATCTCGCTTGATCTCAAAAGTGAGTGAAGAAATGTCACAAAGAGGATAAGTTCAGCTTTTGAATAGTTCTAAAAAAGACCCTAGGAATAGGGTCTTTTAGTTGTTTGCAGAAGGTTTTGCAATATAATATAATATAAGCATGTTAGATGATAAAGATATTCAAAAACTAAGTTCTATTCTTGCCACCAAGAAGGATTTTTCAGAATTAAAATCTGACTTCTTAGAATTAAAATCTGATTTTGATGGATTTAGGTCTGAAATAAAATCTTTCAAAACAGAAACAAGAGAAAGTTTTACCGAGCTAAATCAGAAGCTAGACGATTTGACTGAAGTCGTAATGAGCAATCATGATAAGAGAATTGAAACTCTAGAAGAAAAAGTAGTATGATAAAAAAGACTTTAATTGCACTATCAGTGATTTTAATTTTAGGAGTTTTTCTTCCAAAGATTTTCCTAAGAGATAAGGCTGTATAGTTAACTATATAATTATTTGACATCTTTTTTAGTTTAGTATATACTCGTTTAATCAGTATGAATATATTAAGAAACAGTTTAAAAAGGCGGTCCGAGTAGACTAATTTCTTTTGTCTGCTATCCGCCCGAAAGGCGGTTTTTTTGTTAAAAAATCAGTACGAATGACACTTTGAAAATTGAATCCTCATCCTAATTTCTTACCCCGTCGCTCACGAGTGACAGGGTGGGGTCTTTTTTAGAGATGAGAAAAATTCGTTTCCATGGTTACCCGAGCGGTCGGGAATTATAATTATGTAAAAGGATTCTTACCCCGCCAAGGCGGGGTGAATGTTCCACTGAAAAGGTGGAATTGTGATTTTCAAATTTCTTAACAGGAAATTTAAGGGCGTACGGTGGATGCCTAGACTGTAAGAGGCGATGAAGGACGTAGCAAAGCTGCGATAAGCTTCGGGGAGGTGCCTAGCAACCTTTGATCCGGAGATTTCCGAATGGGGAAACCCCATCAAGTAAACCTTGATGACTTTTATCTTTATGATAATAAGAGCACACCCTGGGAAGTGAAACATCTCAGTACCAGGAGGAGTAGAGAACAATAGTTATTTTCTTAGTAGCGGCGAGCGAAAAGGAAGAAGCCCAAACCGAAGTAGCAATACTTCGGGGTTGTAAGATAACAATGTAGATTTCTAGAAGAGTCAAAAAATAAAATGTTAGTTGAAGTTGCTGGAAAGCGACACCATAGGGGGTGATAGTCCCGTAAACGAAAATATTTTATCTCTTTTATTGTTATTCTTGAGTACCCCAGGACATGAATGGCCGGGGGGAATCCAGCGGAACTAACCGCTAAGGCTAAATACTCTTACAGATCGATAGTGAACTAGTACCGTGAGGGAAAGGTGAAAAGCAGCCCGATTAGGGCGGTGAAATAGACCTGAAACCGTATGTCTACAAGGAGTCGATGCAGGTATTTATATCTGCTACGGCGTGCCTATTGAAGAATGAGCCAACGAGTTTATTCATGTTGCTGGCTAAGTGGACTAAAACCACAGAGCCCTAGGGAAACCGAGTGTTAATAGCGCGTAATTGGTAGCATGCATAAGACCCGAAGCAGGGTGAGCTTGCCATGAGCAGGTTGAAGTTGCGAGAAATCGCAATGGAGGACCGAACCGGTAGATCGTACAACGTCTTCGGATGACTTGTGGTAAGGAGTGAAAAGCTAATCGAACCCTGTAATAGCTGGTTCTCTCCGAAATAGCTTTAGGGCTAGCGTCAGGTGTTTTTTCTGGGGGTAGAGCACTGGAAGATTTCGACAGGGAGCAATCTCGCGAAACCTATCAAACTCCGAATACCAGAAACCATAGCCTGGCAGTTACACTATGGGGGCGAAGCTCCATTGGTGAAAAGGGAAACAGCCCAGATCTCAAAATAAGGTCCCTAAATATATACTAAGTGTAAGACAAGAAGGTGAAGTTTCTTAAACAATGAGGAGGTTGGCTTAGAAGCAGCCATCCTTTAAAGATAGCGTAACAGCTCACTCATCTAGAGATTTTGCGTCGAAAATAATTGGGGCTAAGTATATTACCGAATTTGAGGATTCGTAAAAATTTATTTTTTTACGAGTGGTAGGAGAGTGTTCCAATCTGCTGTGAAGGAAGACTCGTGAGAGCTTCTGGAGCGTTTGGAAGTAAGAATGTTGGCACAAGTAACCGCAATGATGTTGAGAACGCATCACGTCGAAAGATCAAGGTTTCCTTGGTAATGATAATCAGCCAAGGGTTAGTCGGGCCTAAGGGAATGGTGAAAACCGTACTCGATGGACACAGGGTTAATATTCCCTGACTTCTGTATATAGTGATGGGATGACGGAGTGTAGTATGTATTGCTCATTATTGGATTTGAAGTTTATGCCTTAATTGTACGCTATAGGAAAATCCGTAGCGTGACTTACATGTCATATGAAAGAGGAGTAAAGAATTTAGTCTCTCGGGACTAGGTGATAATATAAAGCACGCTTCCAAGAAAACTCTCTAAACTTATATGTATAGAATCCGTACCGCAAACCGACACAGGTGATCAGGTCGAGTAGACCAAGACGAACGAGTGAGTGGTCCCCAAGGAACTCGGCAAAAAAGCAGCCGTAACTTCGGGATAAGGCTTGCCCCTCTTTATTGAGGGGCCGCAGCGAAAGTATCTCTGGCAACTGTTTACCAAAAACACAGCTCCCTGCGAACTCGCAAGAGGATGTATAGGGGGTGACACCTGACCAATGCCAGAAGGTCAAATATCGACGTTGTCTAATAGCAATATTATATGGTGATTGATATAAGCCCTGGTGAATGTCGGCCGTAACTATAACGGTCCTAAGGTTCTGCATTCGACGCAAGTCGAGTGCGGAATGACTGGGACTGTTGTAGAAAAAAGTAAACAATTAAATTAAAAAATTATTAGACTATTCGAATGCTACCTGCTGTGCAGTAATGTACAGACAGTCAAAACTTGGCTAACGAGAGACCAGCGTCAAGCATCCCACCTCGAAAGAGCGGATGAAGATAGAGTCCTTCTTAGGTATAGAAGAGCGAAATACCTTGTCGGGTAAGTTCCGACGCGCACGAATGGTGTAATGACTGGAGAACTGTCTCGGGGACCAGCTCGGTGAAAATACAATACCGGTGAAGATGCCGGTTAAGTGCAGTTAGACGAAAAGACCCTAGAAGCTTTACTATAACTTGATATTGAGCATGTTTTTAGACTGCGTAGCATAGATGGGAGAGGTTTGATGTGTACGGTTTCGGCTGTGCTCTACTCGTCAGTGAAATACCATTCTTTTTGAGGGCATGTTCTAACCAATACGGCAAAAACGTATTGAGACAGTATCTGGTGGATAGTTTTACTGGGGCTGTACCCTCCTAAAAAGTAAAGGAGGGGTTTAAAGGTAATCTAGGCGCGAATGGAAACCGTGCCGATAGTGTAATAGCACAAGATTGCTTGACTGTAAGAGGTACATCTCGAGCAGGTGGGAAACCAGAATATAGTGAACCGACCATTCGTATTAGACGCGATGGAAGATTAACGGATAAAAGCTACTCTAGGGATAACAGGCTAGTTCCGCCCAAGAGTTCATATCGACGGCGGAGTTCGGCACCTCGATGTCGGCTCACCTTAGCGCGGTGGCGGAGAAGCTACCAAGCGTTTGGCTGTTCGCCAATTAAAAAGGTACGCGAGCTGGGTTCAGACCGTTAAGGTCATAAATTTAAATTTGTGATTTTAATAGTCTGAACCCTCAGAGGAAGAAAGTTGAAAAATGAACTTGAACTGTTATTTAAAACTGAAACAACCATGAACTTAAATGTTCATCACGGCGGTGCTATGTAGAAATGCATAGTAACAAGCTGACTTGTATCGGTGGAATCCGAATGCGAAAGCAAGGACAATACCGAGGGAATACTTTACTAAACTAAAGTAGCCCGTAGAGACTAAACGTCAGCAATCCTAAATTTATTTTAGGATGAAGCTATAGTCCAATCCCCAAAGTAATTTGGGATGTAGATGCGTGAGACAGGTTGGTCTCCTATCTACTGCACTCGTTGATTCTTGAGAAGATTTGCCCCTAGTAGCCCGTATGGGCCTGCTACTTCACGCAGAGATGTGTGATGAAAAAGTGGCTAATAACGGTGAAGTCTTCATCATTTTCTATCCAATTTAGCATGCACATAATGAACGGTCCTGTTCATGTGCTGAGAATTTATCCCAGTAGTAGAGCATAGCTCACTACAGGATTTTACTTGAGGACCAGAAAATGTTAAGATAATACCGTGGGAAGTCGATCTAAAATAATTCAATTAGCATACATTGCTGGATTTCTTGATGGCGATGGAAGCCTAATGCTTCAGCTTAAAAAGCGAAGTGATAGTAAACGAGCAATTCGTTTCATGGCAACCATTTGTTTTTATCAAGATACCAGACATAAAAAAACTTTATCTTGGATAAAAGAGGTTTTGTGTATTGGTTATATTTCCAATAGAAATGATGGAATGACCGAACTTAGAATAAATGGCTACGAACAAATAAGAAATATTCTTAAAAGTTTGACACCATATATTCGTTTCAAAAAACTTCAAACACAAGCTCTTTTAAAAGCTTGTGAAATATTGTCTGAAACAAAATTTAGTAAGCTAAGTAAAAAACAATTAACAAAACTTGTGGACTTAATTTTAGTAATACAAAGTGAAAACTATACTACTAAAAAGAAGAAAACAAAAAGTGAATTGTATAAAATTTTAGGTTTGACCCCGTAACGACTTGTTTCTCCGGCATGGGTCGGAGAACGGACTTGCATAACGCTCGAAAGTTTCTTTCAATTTTTTGAGAAACAGGCTTATGCTTGTAATACGCCAACATCCTCGCTTTATGAAAATGAAGACGGATGAAGATATAGTCTGCACTCCTAGAAATAGGGGAGTTATGTGACGAGAGGACCGGGGTGAACTGACCTCTGGTGTACGAGCTGTCCTGCCAAGGGCACTGCTCGGTAGCTATGTCGGGAATGGATAACCTCTGAAAGCATCTAAGAGGGAAGCCAGCTTCAAGATTAGGAATCGTTAAGAACCCTGAGAGATGATCAGGTTGATAGGCTTTAAGTGTAAGCGTAGCAATACGTTGAGCTGAGAAGTACTAATGTTTCGATTCCTGTTAAGAAATTTGGAAATCACACCCCCACACCTACTTTGCTATTGTTTTTATGTTCTGATTTTATTTTATCTTGTAAGGTAAATTTAAGGTAAGAATATTAAAGTGATAGACAGTTTTGTTTTGAAAAACAGAACGATAGCAAAGTAGGTGTGGGGGACCAAAAAATAAAATGTTTTAAGTTGGGTTGCTGGTTCGATGCGGGAAAGACCGTGGGTGGTTATAGTTTATAACTTTACCTTAACATAGATAAATCTAGCACGCTCCGCACCCAACATATCTTTGGGTAACCCTTGCACATTGCATAAGGTTACCCCCAACTTAAAGCATTTTATTTGATAAAGTTTCGAATATAGTGTTCTGGTGCTTAAACGGCGGAGTCACATCTCTTCCCATTCCGAACAGAGCAATTAAGCCCGTTAGTGCCGATGATACTCATATAGGGGAAAGTAGGTAGGTGCCAGAACAGTGTATTTGAAAATTTTAAAAACCAGTAAAAAATTACTGGTTTTTTTAATTGTTCTGTTGTATGATGCCCTGGGAGGTGATAGGAAAATGCAATATCTATTCTTAAAAATGTATTCGGATGTCTGGATATTTGCGGAAAACTCGGCGATTTAGCCGACAAGTATATATTTGACGATTAATAAAAACAAGGACTCAGAGTTGATTTTCAACCAACTCTGAGTCCACCTTATTTTATTTGACATTTCGCCCCAATTTGTTAATATAAGCACAAGCTCGTGAAGAGCTTTTTTAATGCTAAATTAAATGACACGATCAATCAAAAAAGGTGTATATGTGGACCCAAAGCTACTTACAAAGATAGCTGGCAAAAACCCGTTGAACACTCCAACCATCAAGACATGGAAACGAGCTTCAGTTATTTCACCTGAGATGCTCGGCTTTACGTTTGGCGTACACAACGGAAAGAAACATATTGATGTATTAGTTACTGAAGACATGGTGGGTCACAGACTTGGTGAATTCGCGGAAACAAAAACATTTAGGAAACACGGAGGAAAGATGCAGAAAGAACTTGAAGCGAAGAAGAAGCAGTCTGAAATAGACGCCGCAAAAGCTGCCACAGCGACTGCAGGGGACGCAAAGAAGAAATAATAATATAACATCATGAAAGCTTATTTAAAAAATTACAGACAATCACCACGAAAAGTTCGCCTTGTTGCAGGACTCATTCGAGGAAAAAAAGTGAATGATGCTATCGCTGAGCTTGATTTCTTGGCGAAGCGTGCAGGAGCTCCCATGAAAAAACTTTTGATGTCAGCCGTAGCGAACGCTAAAGGTATGGGCAAGGAAGTAGATGATCTAATAATCAAAGGATTGCAAGTAGACAAAGGTGTTACTTTGAAACGTATGATGCCAGCAGCCATGGGTACAGGACATCGCATCAATAAACGAACAAGCCACATCATGATGATACTTGGAGAAAAGATAGTGAAAGCACCAAAAGAAAAAGCATTAAAAACCAAAACTAAAGCAGCGAAAACTGTAAAAAAAACAACAGCAAAATAATTTTATGAGTAAAATAGTCCATCCATATGCACATAGGTTAGTAATATTACGAGATTGGAAATCTCGCTGGTTTGCTGACCCTAAAAAATATGTAGCGTATTTAAAAGGGGATGTATTGGTGCGTCAATGGCTGGAAAAAAAGCTCCGTGGTATGTATATATCAAGCATCGAAATAGAACGCAGCCGAAAAGCAACTCGTTTTATAATCAAAACATCTCGCCCCGGAATACTCATCGGTAGAAATGGTGAAGGTGCGACAAAACTTAAAGAAGATATTTTGAAGAAAATGGATAAACTCGGACTTCCTCGCCCCGAAGACTTCAAGCTCGAAGTTGTAGAAATAACAAACCCAGAAGCAGATGCGGCGATCGTAGCCTATATGGTAGCCGAAGGTCTCGAAAAGCGAATGCCGTATCGACGCGTGATCAAAACAATCATCGAAAAAGTTATGGCTGTGCGTGGTGTCGAAGGAGCACGTATCGTGCTCGGTGGACGACTCGGTGGAGCTGAAATTGCTCGTACGGAAGATCTTAAGCGTGGCAGTATCCCGCTTCAGACTTTCCGCGCGGACATTGATTTCAAGCGAGAACGGGCAACACTTGCCTACGGAGTAATAGGTATAAAGGTATGGATTTACAGAGGTAAGATTTTTTCCAAAAAACAAAACGCAAGAGAAACCAGGGAAACAGATACGAATTAATTAAAATATTTTATGTTATTACCAAAAAAAGTAAAATTTAGAAAATGGCAAACGGGACGCAAGAATAAAAAAGCGATCTCACCAGAAACACGAGGCACAAAGCTTGCGTTCGGGGCATTTGGACTCAAATCTGAAAGCCAAGCTCGAGTGAAGTCAAAGCAAATCGAAGCGGCTCGAAAAGTTGTTTCTCGTACGCTTACCAAGGCGGGTAAATACTGGATTCGTATTTTCCCTGACCGACCTTTTACAGCAAAAGCAGCCGAAGTGGGAATGGGAAAGGGAAAGGGTGATCCACAAGGATATTGTTTCGACGTATTGCCGGGACGTATTATTTTCGAAGTGGATGGTGTGCCTGTAGCAGTTGCTCGTGAAGCTCTTCGTAAAGCAGGTAGCAAGCTTCCAATAAAAACTAGAATCGTAGCCCGAGTAAACACAAAATAATCATATGGCAAAGAAAAAAAACAATTTTAAAGATATGACACATGATGAACTTAAGAAAAAGCTTGGAGAATTGTCAGAAACATTACGCACGATTCGCTTCAAAGCTGAAGGTTCTAAGTCAAAAAATGTCAAAGAATCAGCAGTACTGAAAAAGCAGATAGCTCAAATCATGACCTCATTACGTGAAGTAAAAGCATAAACATTTACATATGAAAACAAAAGCAACAAAAAAAAATACCACGGCTAAAAAAGGAAATATCCTAAAAGGTGTTGTGGTGAGCGACAAAATGGATAAAACAGTTGTTGTGTCTGTCTCTCGATTTATTAAACACCCACTCTATGGCAAGTTTTACAAAGTGAGCAAGAAATATAAAGCTCATGATGAAGAAAACAGGTCCAAGAAAGGTGACACGGTAGAGATGGTAGAAGTTCGACCAATTTCAAAAGATAAAAGATTTAAAGTAGTCAGTAAATAATTATAAGTAAATTTCCCGCCAGAGGCGGACAGGTATGATACAAAATGAAACATTAGTAAAAATAACAGACAATGGCGGAGGCACCGTAGGGAAGGTGTTCAAGATTTTAGGCTCTTCAAAAAAGAGGTATGCAACTCTCGGTGAGCTTGTCATCGTTTCTGTAAAAGTAGCTACTCCTCGAAAAACAGTAAAGAAGAAAGATGTATACCAAGCAGTGGTTGTGCGAACGCGCGGAGCGCATCGTCGTAAAGATGGCTCGTATATTCGTTTTGACGACAACGCGGTAGTATTACTCGAAAAAGGCAAGAAGGATCCAAAGGCAGGTCGCGTATTCGGTCCGATCCCACGCGAACTCGCGGAGAAAGGTTTCCAAAAAATAATTTCTCTTGCACCTGAGGTGATTTAGTAAGTCCCCAGGCAAGACCTAACATGTTAGGTCTTGCCTGGGGAGTAAATAATAAAAAAATGAAATTAAAAAAAGGCGACAGTATAATAATCACAACAGGTAAAGATAAAGGCAAAAAAGGTAAGATTGTCCGCGTGCTCGTAGCTGCGAACAAAGTTATCGTTGAAGGCGCAAACATGATGAAGAAGCATCAACGCCCTCGAAGAGCTGGTGAGAAAGGAGGAATGCGTGATAAAGAAATGCCAATACACGCTTCAAATGTGATGCTTGTCGATCCAAAAAGCGGCAAAGCAACACGGATTGGTAAAAAGAAAGTGGGTGACAAAATGGTGCGAATTTCCCGAAAGAGCAATCAAGAAATATAGTAAGAAATTTAAATACACATATGACAAAAATAGTAACAGTAAAAGAAAAACAAGGAGAAGTATTCGAAAAAATGAAAAATGAATTTCATTATAAAAATGCTATGGCTGCGCCACGACTTAAAAAGTTGGTGATCAACGTAGGTACCGGTACCGCAATAAAGAAAGATAAAAACAAAAACGATGCCATTTCACTTCGTATCGCTAAAATCACTGGGCAGCAACCATTTAAAAAAGGTGCAAAGAAGTCAATTGCGTCTTTCAAAATCCGCCAAGGTGACCCTATCGGTATCGTTGTTACGCTCCGCGGAAAGAGAATGTATGCCTTTTTAGATAAACTCATAAATGTAGCCCTTCCTCGTACCAAAGACTTTCGAGGTATTTCTCGCACAGCTGTCGACAGCATAGGTAACATGACTATGGGTATAAAAGAACACACCATATTCCCTGAAACAGCCGATGAAGACATACGCGATGTATTTGGCCTCTCTATCACCATTGTGTCTTCAGCTAAAAGCAAAAAAGAAGGTCTAGAATTTTTCAGTCTTCTCGGTATTCCATTTAAGAAAGCTTAGTAAAAATAGCTTAACAATATACTACTTACTTCCTCGAGAAATCTTTATACACACCTAAGGGTTTCTTTTTTATGAAAAGTTATTCATAATGTATGATATGGATGATGAGTTAAAAAATAAAGGTAATGCAGACATCCAAAATGCCTTAAGTGAATTTGAGGCAAGTTCTGATGCTGTCCCAGCACAATCAAACACTGCAGCAGCTAGCGTACCAACTCAAACTCAGACTACACAAAAAAAAGAAGTAGCAGGTATTAGCTTCGAAACTGATAGTTATGCAGGTTTTAAGTATGTTAAACAATCCGACACTCCTAAAATAATAACAATGGTAAAGAATTATTCAGGTGGTATTATCAAAGAGGATAAGCACGCAGAGTATGTGCTTTTTGCAATAATAGTTTTGATAGCGCTCATTTCATTATTTTTAGTTTTTCGTGACAGTATCCATATAGGATCTACAAAGCTTACCCCTGAACAAAGATTAGAAATAGAACAGTTAAATTATATGATGACTCAGCGTCCTAGTAATTAATATGAATAAAAGCTCAAATCAAAATAGAGGATTTACACTTATTGAACTTTTGGTAGTTGTTGCAATTATTGGCTTGTTATCAAGTATTGTGCTTTCAAGCTTAAATACAGCACGAAAAAAAAGTAAGGACGCGTTCCTCAGAGAGCAAGCTACTCAAATGCGTAATCTATTAGAACAAGAATATAATGAGTCAGGGTCATATTATGGATTACAAACATGGGCATGGGCAAACGACACTGCCTCCTGCAATAGTTTGACATTTACTTCGACAAATACAGCTTTTGTTTCTCAGGCAAGATCAATATGTAATGCGATAGTTGCCAATAGTTCTATGCCCACATGGAACTCAACCGGGGCTACTAAGTTTTACTTGGGTCATGGCTCCAGTCCTTCAATTCAAAGTTACTCTATTATAGTTGGGTTGCCTTATAAGGATGCTTATCTTTGCCTTGGTAGTAGTGGGGCTGTTTCTGATACTACTACTTCAAACGAACTAATATGGTCTCAGCCGGGATGTTACAGTAATCCATAGGAAAAGGGGCTATAGAATTTATTTTCAGGTATAATTTAAATATGATTAAATTTAGACATAAAAAGCATTTAAATAGCACTAAAGAGAAGGGTAAAATTTTAATTTATTACAGTATTTCAGATATTTTTCTAGGTGCAGTCTTGATGGCTTTAGTAGTATTTTTTATGAACGACTATCTTTCACATACAATTGGGAGATATAAAAAAATGCAGATAACAAATAATATGCATAGTAATTTGCTGCCAAAGGTACAAAATAATATTAATTCTTTAAAGCCTTAGTGTTATGGATATTTTAAATAATACATATATTAGTAAAAATAAAGGTTTTACACTAATAGAACTTTTAGTTGTAGTTGCCATTGTAAGTCTTTTATCCACAATAATATTTGCTAGCCTAGATTCAGCTCGTGGGAAAGCTCGAGATGCTAAGCGATTTCAAGACATACAACAAATAAATACTGCTATAGCTTTATATCAAAGTGACCATAATGGGTTGCCCCCAGACCTAGGCAATCCCTCGTGCGCAGATATAAGTACATATGATCCGTCCTGTTTTGCCTCTACTGGACAAGGACTCGCTAACTGGGAAATTCTAGCCACCCAATTACAGCCTTATCTGGCTGTTTTACCTAGTGATCCTTGTCCTAGTTGTACAGCAAGTGTGACCTTGATATCAAAAGCATATGCTCAAAGTAATCCAGATTTTGAATATGTATATCAAGCACCTGCCGCAGTAAATGCATATTTAACTGATCAAGGGATTGATCCAAGCGAAGCCAGCGCGTCTGGGCAAGTTTTTAGTATTTATGCATCGCAATTGGAAGAAAAATCTGGGGTTTTTGGATTTGGTTTTAGATTGCCAACCGGAAGTGTCTGCCCATACGCCATAGATGCATGCACTATGTGGACACAATGCAATGAAGGAGATGAAAATTCATGTAACGAGTTGGCAAATTTGTTGGAAAAATGCAACGGAGGGGATTCAGAGTCTTGTAAAAGACTTGGAATAGAACCATCAAAAAAATGATCTTTTAAAAACCACTAAAACAATATATAATAGGGATTAATAAAATCTAATTTATTAATGTAATATCTCTATGTCTCCAGATAATAAAATCCAAGCCCCAAAACTCAGCGAGATAGAACAAGCACTCAAAGAAAAAGCAATTAGTATCACACCAAGTTCTAAAAATTCGGAAATATCTGAATTGGTTCAGACGTTCGAGGAAGATTACCAATCTATACAAACACCAAAAGAACCAATAGCTTTAAAGAATTCAGAAAATTCTAGAATGGCGACAGTTGTGATGAGGTTATCTGGTGGAATAATAAAGAAACAAAAACACGCAGAATATATACTTTTGGGATTTGCAGTTTTAGCGATCGGAGTATCGTTCTATTTATTTTTCGTAGGAAATTATAAATCCAAATCACGCCAGGTTTCAGATGATCTATTACAACAAATTAAGCAAAGTATGTCATCAAACAGGTAGTTTTTATACTTGACTAAATATGGATAATCTGCTAGTATATCCCTAAGGGAATATGGCTTTGATTAATCTACTTTTCTCCTTTAATTCTTATATTTTATAAGGCTTAAAGAAAAATAAGTACGATATTAACAAAGCACTCCCGAGTTAATTAGGTATGGCATCCTACAAGCGGGATGCTCAAAAATTATAGTCATTAGCATTCCTTAATTTTATGGCAAAAACATCAGTCATTGTACGAAGTCAAAGAAAACCAAAGTTTAGCACACGGCAGAAAAACCGATGTTTTCGATGTGGCCGAGGGAATGCCTTCATGAGAGATTTCGGGCTTTGTCGTATTTGTTTTCGTGAATTAGCAAACGAAGGAATGCTTCCAGGTGTTCGTAAATCAAGCTGGTAATAAAAAATTATGGATTCAATTTCAAACATGTTAATAATGATGAAAAACGGTTCACTTGCAGGCAAGGAAGCTGTTTCTTTTCCATATTCCAAATTAAAACATTCTATCGCTGACTGTTTGAAAAAAGAAGGCTATGTGAAGCAAGTTTCTAAGAAAATAAAGAAGGGTTTTCCAACACTTGAGGTTGAATTAGTGTATATAGACAAGAAGCCAAAAATCAGCCAAGTGGAACGAGTGTCAAAACAATCTCGTCGTGTATATTTTGGAGTGAAAGATATCCATCGAGTCCGTAATGGTTCAGGTTTATTGGTACTTTCTACCCCAAAGGGAATTTTATCAGGCAACAATGCTCGCAAAGAACAAGTCGGAGGTGAAGCATTATTCAGACTTTGGTAGTTCGACAAGCTCACTATAAATAATATAAACATATGTCAAGAATTGGTAAACAAGAAATACAAATACCGAATGGAGTAAAAGTAAGTCATACAGGTGACGTTGTTACTGTGGTTGGTTCAAAGGGGACACTCACTAAAATATTTCGCGACGATATCGATATAAAAATCGCCGAAGATACTATAACTTTAAATTTAAAAAGAAACGATAAATTTTCAAAATCTCTATGGGGGACATACGCGTCACATTTAAAAAACATGATTGCTGGGGTGGAAACTCCATTCCAAAAGAAGTTGATTCTTGAAGGTATTGGATTCAAGTCAGAAGTGAAAGGAAAAGAGATTCATCTTGCGCTCGGCTTTTCTCATCCTGTTATTGTGCCTATTCCTGATGGACTCACTGTCACTACTGAAAAGAACAATATAACTGTTATAGGCATCGACAAGGAATTAGTGGGTGCATGGACTGCACAGCTGCGCGCGAAGAAGAAGCCAGAACCATATAAAGGTAAAGGTATGCGTTATGAAGGTGAAGTTATCAGACGTAAGCAAGGTAAAAAGACTGTATAGCGATAGATAGGTTTTAGAAAATATATGCAAACAAAACAAGACAAAAGAATACGACTCAAGAAAAGAATCCGAGTGAAGATAAATGGCACATCTGCGACCCCCCGTCTCAGTGTATTTCGTTCTAATAAATTCATCTATGCACAAGTAATTGACGACACAACAAGTAAAACGCTTGCGGCCGCAAGCGATGTCAAGGTGACAAAAGGAACAAAAAATGAAAGAGCAAAAGAAATCGGAAAGCTAATCGGAGAACTTTGTTCAAAGGCAAATATCAAGTCAGTTGTATTTGATCGAAACGGATTTAAATATACTGGACGAGTCAAATTATTAGCGGACGAAGCTCGAAAAGCTGGCCTTACATTTTAAACTATTATGGATAAACCAAACGACAAAAGAAATAATACACGGAGAGGCTCTTCATTTGGACGACCGAAGCCAGAATTTGATCAAAAGATCATCGACATCCGTCGCGTGACTCGTGTGACTGGAGGAGGACGAAGATTCTCTTTCTCTGTTGCTCTTGTAGCCGGTGACCGCAAAGGTGCTATCGGATTCGGGCTCGGTAAGGCAGGGGATACAGCCCTCGCTATCAATAAGGCTGTTCTTGGTGCAAAGAAAAACATGATTAAACTTAATCTGACCAAAACTATGTCTATCCCTCACGAGCTTTCTGCAAAATTCTCTAGCTCATGCGTAGTAATAATGCCAAACAAAGGCCGTGGACTTGTAGCTGGTTCAGTCCTTCGGGATATCATCAAGCTTGCTGGCGTGAAAGACATCACTGGTAAGATACAGTCTAACAGCAAGAACAAATTAAACAACGCAAAGGCAGTTATGAAAGCATTTGGAATGATTTCTTCTAAATATACAAAGGTAGTAAAACCAGCTTCACTGAGTATAAGTGGGCCATCAGTAAAAAAAGAAGAAGTAGTAGTGAAATAATTTTACTTTACACATATGCAAATACATCAACTAAAAAGAAGTCATAAAAATAAAAAAGATCGTATGGTCGGCCGTGGAGGCAAGCATGCGAAAACTTCAGGCCGTGGAGGCAAGGGGCAGACAGCTCGTGCAGGTAACAAACGCCGACCAGAGCTTCGTGATATAATCAAGAAGTTGCCCAAAAATCGCGGGTATAGTTTTAAATCTAAAAAGAAGCCATATGTGCTTGCAACGGACAAAACTACTAAAGGTGAAAAATTCTCTGAAATACGAAAGCGCCTCAACGTGAAAGGGAGGAAGATAATAATTAAGTAAAACTTCTATGACAAATTTTTTAAATAAATTAAAATTAGTGTGGACAGACAAATCCTTGCGGAACAAGGTGCTGTTTGTTTTAATCGCCTTAATAGTATTTAGGCTTTTTGCGGCTATTCCAATACCGGGTATTGATAACCTTGCACTTACCAGGTTCCTTTCCAATAACCAATTTCTCGGAATCTTAAATATCTTTTCAGGAGGTGGGCTTACGAACCTTTCCATTATCATGCTAGGTGTGGGTCCGTATATTACTGCTTCTATTATTATGCAGTTGCTTACTATCATGGTTCCAGCCCTCAAGCGTATTTACCACGAAGAAGGTGAAGCGGGACGAAAACGATTTACTCAATATTCACGAATGCTTACTGTGCCACTTGCAGCGATCCAAGGTTTTGCTTTACTTTCAATTCTTGAAAGTCAGGGTATTTTGGTGAACCTAACTGGATTCGACCGAATAGTGAACTTATTTATCGTTATCGCGGGTTCTGTATTCCTTATGTGGTTAGGTGAGCTTATATCCGAATTTGGTATTGGAAATGGTGTGTCGCTTATCATTTTTGCCGGCATTGTTTCTCAACTTCCTGCTCAGGTTTCACAACTCGCTTTTACCTTTGATGTATCTCAGCTTCCGCTTTATATAGGATTCCTCGTTGCCGGGCTTATCGTTATTGCTGCTATTGTGTTGGTTACCGAAGCCGAACGCCCCATACCCGTTACATACGCAAAACGCGTCCGCGGCATGAAGATGTATGGTGGCGGATCCACATACTTACCACTTCGCGTGAACCAAGCAGGAGTCATGCCTATCATATTCGGTTTGGCGATCCTCTCATTTCCACAGATGATCGGTACGGTGCTTACACGATTTGGTAGTAATGCCATCATTACAAAAATTTCCAGTGTGCTATTGTCGTTCACTAATACTTCAGTGCTTTACGCAGTACTATACTTTATACTTGTGTTTCTTTTCACATACTTCTACACAGCGGTGACATTTGACCCTGATGCACTTTCGACGAACTTACAGAAAAATGGTGGGTTTATTCCAGGCGTTCGACCAGGTGTGTCTACTGCAAATTACATTTCACACGTGCTCACACGCATTACACTCGTTGGCGCACTATTCTTAGGCTTTATTGCTGTGCTACCGATTATCATGCAATATATCACAGGTATTGCATCACTCGCGCTCGGAGGTACATCAATACTTATCGTTGTCTCTGTAGTTCTTGATCTTATAAAGAAAGTAGATGCTCAAGTCTCAATGCGAGAATACTAATTTTATTTAGTTTCAAAAACCCCCTTAAAAGGGGGTTTTTGCTTTATTTATAAGGTGATATAATTACAATATGAAATTTGAAACAGAGGATAGTGCTCGACAATATCTTGATAAACGAGTGCCACCAGAAGAAAAAGTAAAAAAGGCAGACCTAACTCCTTTAAAGGAAAAACTTTTTGATGTACCTAAAAAATTATCAGAAGGACATTATGAATTTGAAGGAAAAAATGGCTTAAAAATTACATATGACCTTATAGATGTGACAGAGCGTTCTTTTGATACCTGCTATCAGATATATAGAAGCTATTTAGGCCACGGAGTCGACGGAGATTTTCATCCTATTTTTGAAATTAGAAATTTGAAAATAAAAACAGATAATTTTTCTGATACAAAAGAAAATCACAAACAAAATCCTTACGGGTCTATTTTTTGGATACCTAACTTGAAAAGTTCAAATAGTTTTGAATTATCATACTCTTTAGCTGATTTTGTAGATGGGCGGATTTTTATTATTGATGATGTTGGGTTTTTTTCTAAGCCGCTTAATTTTCTAACTTTTTTCCATGAATCAGGACACATAGAAAGCCCTTCAAAAGACAAAAAAGGAAATATAAAGACAAGAATTAGCCATGAAGGTATAAAAACTGAGCCTTTAAAAATGAACGCATATGAACTACAGCGCGAGCGAGATGCGAATGCCTGGATGTTGCACAGAACAAAAAAGCTTTTTAAAGATTTAAGAATACCTAATGATCTTGTGTTAAATTACATTCATGATTCTCAATTGGAATCTTATCACAGGCTGAACAGAAAAATGCTAAAAGAAGACCTTTCTAAATTCACAATAGAATCTTAATTTTCTAACCACTTCTTATATTCTGTTAGAATAATATTAACAACCTCTTCGAGGTTGTTTTTGTTCTAGTAGGTTTCGATAGCCTTTAGAATGTCTTTTGTTACTTTAGGTATTGGTTGGTTGCCGTTTATTATGTACATAATACCAAACTTTTGGTAGAATTTTACAGTCTTCTTTTCTATTTCATCTTTGTGCCATTTTATTCTCTTTGCGATTATCTTTTTTGTATCGAGGACTTTATAAATTTCTTTCATATTTCCTGTACTTCTACCCAGAGATCGTTTGTATACTTCCTTGTCTGGCAGACTTACATAGAAAGCAAGAATATGTTCATGTTTTTTA
Source organism: Candidatus Nomurabacteria bacterium (assembly GCA_031425235.1). Classification (GTDB taxonomy): domain Bacteria; phylum Patescibacteriota; class Minisyncoccia; order Phycocordibacterales; family UBA9973; genus UBA9973. Next base: position 42,729 of record JANPIZ010000004.1, on the reverse strand, counting down.
TCTAGGAGTTTTTTTAGAAATTCTGCCTCAGGTTTTAATCTGCCACCCAAAAAGAGCAAATCCTTATTTTTTGGTCTGTTATTTATTTCTTCAACAAGAAACTTCTTTAGTAAGCTTGTAGGTAAAGGAGCTCCTAGTCCGACAGTGCGTCTCGCCAAGTCACCATTTTTACTTTTTTCCTTTAATAGCTTCCTAGAATACACACCAGTTTCAACAAACTTGAGTGCGTACTTACTTTTTAAGATATTTGCCTGAGTTTCTTTACCAGATGCTATCATCCCAAGCATTACTATGTTAAATCCAAGTCTTTTCATTGTGAAGTCATTCTAGTATAAAAACATTGATTTTTCAAGCTAAATCTTGTATTCTGATAATATGAATGGTCAAACCTTTATATTTTTCGGCATAGTGGGCTCTGGAAAGGGTACTCAGGTCAAGCTTTTGACTGATTTTTTGAAGACCAAAGATGCCAAGGAAACAATCTATGGTGGTACTGGTGAAGGGTTTCGCAAGCTTGTCGAATCAAATAGCTATGCAGGTGAAATCTTGCGAGACAAGATGAATAAAGGTGAACTCATTGATGACTTTTTTGCAAACTCTATCATCGCAAATATTTTAAGCGAACAAATAACTCCTGAGAAAAATCTCATTTTGGACGGGTATCCTCGAACCGAAGAACAGTCAAAAGTTTTAAAAAGTATGATGCGTTTCTTTAGAAGGGAAAACATCAAGATAATTTACATTCAATTGAGCGAAGCGGAAGCAATGAAGCGAAATCTCCTCCGAGGCAGATCGGATGACACAGAAGCAGGACTGCGCAAGAGGTTTGATGAGTACATGAACAACGTCGTACCGGCCATGAATGATTTTAAAGGCGAGGCAGGGTATACGATATACACAATCAATGGTGAGCAGTCTGTCGAAAATGTACACAAGGATATTATTAAAGCTTTAAATTTTTAGTATGAATGAAGAAATAATTATAATCTCGCTTGGAGGTGCTCTGATGGTACCAGAAGAAGTAGATACTCAATTTCTAAAATCTTTCAAAGATTTAATTATTTCACTTGTGGCGCAAGGCAAGAAATTTGTAATCATCACTGGCGGAGGGAAAACATGTAGAAAATATCAGGCATTTGGTAAAGAACTAAATCCAGAAGCTTCCAAAGATGATATTGATTGGATAGGTATTGCTACTAATAATTTAAATGCAGAACTTTTGCGAGTTGTTTTTGGTGAATATGCTCATAATAAAGTAATACAAAATTTAGCTGAGCCATTTTCTTTAGAACGCCCTGTGGTCATTGGTGGCGCTCTTGAGCCAGGACACAGTTCAGACTTTGATGCATTTTTAGCTGCAAAGAATCTCGGTGCCAAGAAAGTTATCAATTTATCGAACACTGATTATGTATATGATTCCGATCCGAAGAAAAATCCAAATGCTGAAAAGATTGAGCAAATATCCTGGAAGAACTATCGAGCAATGATCCCCACAGAATGGGATCCAGGTCTCAATACCCCATTTGATCCTATCGCATCCGAATTTGCTGAAAAAGAAGGTATTACAGTAATGACCATGAGCGGTAAATCTATTGAAAATATAGGGAACTGCTTGAAAGGAGAAAAATTTGAAGGTACGGTCATCTCTTAAAATAAAATGATAATTATAAAAACACCAGCAGAAATACAAATACTACGAGAGTGTGGTAAGCGTTTAGCGACAGTACTTTACAAAGTGCGGGATATGGTGGCGCCTGGAGTGTCGACAAAAGAACTCGATCAATATGCTGAAAAACTCATCCGTGCCATGGGCGACGAACCAGCATTTTTAAATTATCAGCCTGAAGGTGCCCGGATACCTTTTCCGGCGACTTTGTGCGTGTCAGTAAACAATGAAGTAGTGCATGGTATTCCAAACGCAAAACGGGTTTTACAAGAAGGCGATATCGTATCGATAGATCTCGGAGTAAAACATAAAGGGCTTTTTACGGATATGGCTATGACAGTACCCGTAGGCAAAGTAAGTGGTGCTGATATAAAGCTCATGAAAATGACAGAGAAAGCTCTCCAGGTGGGCATCGCTGCCGCACAAAATGGTAATACGGTGGGTGACATAGGTCATGCGATTGAGAGTTTTGTGAGAAGCAGTAAAGGCACTAAATACGGCATCGTAGAAGCATTGGCGGGGCATGGAGTTGGTAAGAAAATTCATGAAGATCCATTTATTCCAAATTTTGGAAAGCCAGGAAAAGGAGCCAAGCTGGTGGCTGGGATGGTCATAGCTATCGAGCCTATGTTAAATAACGGGACAAAGCATGTCACGCTTGATAATGATGGGTATACATTCCATACCGCTGATGGAAAAAGAAGTGCTCACTTCGAACACACACTCCTCATCACCGAAGGTGAGCCGGAAGTTTTGACCAAGGTTTAATAGTAAATTTCTCTAAAAGGAATAGCTTGAGATATAAATGGAGTTTTATTAAATAATTCTACATTTTTTTGCAGTTCTGGTATGAGTGCAAATAGTATGAGTTCTTTATTTTGAATACCATAAAAAAGCACAAAACTACTTTCGTTTACTGGCACACTATCTAACATAGCGGACTCCTCAGTGATTTGAGGTGTAAAGCCAAATTGAAATTTATATTCCAGGTATCCAAGCGTGTTATAAAACCCAAATGCATTCCTCGACATACTAATGAGGCGTGTGTAAGGTTTTTCAGTGAGAGGTAGTTGCAATGCCCAAAATTCAATCAAGTAGCCCAAGTTACTGTTTGATATTGAAGAAAGCTTGATGCGATCACTCGCTTTGTAGGCGAGATGAATAGTATTATTTTTGAGTCCGATAATACCACTTCCAACCATTTTTTGATTTTGATAGAAAAACAAACCTTTTAGGTTTACATCTTTCTTGTGCTGTTCTTGGTACCATTCCTTTGTTGCTCGAACATCATGCCCGAGTTCTTTCATTTTCTCAGTGTAGTATTGTAGCCATTTTATATATTCATGCTCGTTGAGGTCTTTGTATTCCCATGTTATCTTATTTTTCAGTAAAATTTCATCAGCTTTTTTAAAAAAGGTTTGCAGGCTTTTACTTTTTACATAGTCGATCAAGTGGACAGGATTGGACATAGGAAAGTCATAGTTGATTTTCTCGGGTCGTGTGATATTGAATTGAGTTAAGTCTATTAACACAGTTTGTATATTTTATCATAAAAATTGTATAATTAGAGGAATGGAACCATCCCTTTTTAAGGAAATGCCAAAGTTCAAGACTCCCGAAGAGGAGCTTGATTATTTACGTGCGCATGTAGCGAAACGTGAGGCAGATTTAATTGAAAAAGGGCATTTCGAACATACTGCCGATAAAGCAATTACTGAGGTTGTAGAAGCCTATCGGGATATTCCTTTAGAAAAAGTAGTTCATTCGAGCAATCGAATCAAACACGAAGACAAAGAAAATATTGTCCTCGCACTAAAGCCTGAGGCGCACGATGTAGTGATGGAAGAGCTTCTCGGTATTGTCATTACCAAAGGCATACGCAATGCGCTGTTCGTGGTAGAGGGTATGAACAACCCTCATATCGAGGACGATTTTCATCGGCTTCTTGTTCAATACATAAAAATAGGTCAGATCATTAGTGATTATAAAGAGGGCACACCGTTATACAAATCTCTCAATATGACACTATTTGAAATTACTCTTCCGCCTCCGACCGATGAAGCTGATAAGTCAAAAGGATTTAAAGAGTTCATTGGTGCCATGGAGCAGTTTTATGCTGGGATGCAGTCTATAGCGACTGATCGTTTTAATACAACTGAAATATATTTCACTCTCGAAGTTGCACTTAGTAATGAAAATGACCAAGTTGTCATATATGCTGGGGTGCCTAACAAACACATCATACTTTTTGAAAAACAAGTATTAGCTTTTTATCATCATGCTAAAGTTCATGAAGTTACCGATGACTATAATATATTCAATGAAAGTGGCGGTGCGGTAGGCGCATATGCTTCTTTTACTGAGAAAGGCGTCATGCCGATCAAGACATATGACAATATCGACCATGATCCGATGAATACGATACTCAATGTGTTTTCAAAATTACAAACAGAAGGTGAGGGTGCGGCGATACAGCTCGTCGTGGCTCCAGCTGGGGACAAATTTATCACCGAGTTTCATAAAATTTTGGACGATGTTAAAGATGGGTATTCGGTAAAAAATGCATCTGACAATTTTTATAAGTTTAACAAAGCATTTTTGAAAGTTGGCAAGCACCTTATTTTTGGTGAACATAAAAAAGACCCTGAAGCAAAAAATAAAGATAAATATATGAGAGGTCGACGCTCAGTTGACGAAGGTGCTGCTGAAAAAATAGCAAACAAGATCAAGAGCAGTGTCATGAAAGCAAATATTCGAGTGATCGCATCTGCTCATACCACGGATCGTGCCGAGGCAATTTTAAAAGAAATAGAATCTTCGTTCAATCAATTTTCAGAAGCAGCAAGTAATTCTTTTCGTTTTGAGCAAATGCACGGTAAAGACTTGCAAAAGCTTTTCCATGACTACTCTTTCCGATCGTTTTCCTCCGACAAAATATTGCCCATGAACTTGAAAGAGCTTGCGTCTGTGTTCCATTTCCCAGTTGGTATCGGAGGTCAGCCGCAGCTCAAAGAGGCAAAAGCAGGAATAGCTCCAGCACCTATTGAGATGGGGCATGAAGGTATCACTTTAGGTATCAATAGCTACCGTGGGCGCGATACTGAAGTCAAAATGACTCGTGAGGACAGAATGCGACACTTTTACGTTATCGGTCAGACAGGTACTGGTAAAACCAATATTTTACTTAACATGATTACTCAAGATATAAAAAATGGTGACGGATGTTGTTATATCGATCCACACGGTACTGATATCCAGACGATTCTTTCCCGTATTCCCAAGGAACGCATCGATGATGTTATTTATTTTGATCCTGCATATACACCACGGCCGATGGGGCTCAACATGCTCGAGTATGATCCAAATTATCCTGAACAGAAAACATTTGTGGTCAACGAAATGATGGGAATTTTCAATAAGCTCTTTGATATGAAAGTAGGAGGTGGAGCGATGTTTGAACAATATTTTCGAAATAGTGCATTCCTCGTGATGGAAGACCCGGAGTCTGGCTCGACATTGCTCGAGATTACTCGTGTGCTTGGCGACAAAGAGTTTCGCGACATGAAACTTGCACGATGTAAAAATCCGATTATCAAGCAATTTTGGGTAAACGCCGAACAGACAACCGGCGACCAATCTCTCGCAAACTTTGTGCCATATATTTCCTCAAAATTCGACAACTTTATTTCAAACGACATCATGCGCCCTGTCGTGCTCCAACAAAATTCTGTATTTAATTTCAGAAAGATAATGGATGAGAAAAAAATACTTCTCGTGAACCTTTCAAAAGGTCGTCTCGGTGACATCAATGCAAACCTGATTGGTCTGGTTCTTGTGGGGAAGATACAGATGGCGGCGCTTTCGCGAGTGGACATGTTCGGTAAACCCATGAATGATTTTTATCTTTATATCGATGAGTTCCAAAATGTTACTACTGACTCTATTTCATCTATCCTGTCGGAAGCTCGAAAATATCGCCTTTCATTAAACATTGCCCATCAATATATAACTCAGCTTGATGAAAAGATAAAAAATGCAGTATTTGGAAACGTAGGCTCAATGGCGGTGTTCCGTGTCGGAACCGAAGATGCAAATTTCTTGGAACCTAAATTCAAGCCTCAATTCACGGCTTCAGATATCACCAAACTCGACAATTTTAATGCTTATATGAGCATGCTTATCAAGGGTCAACCAACAAAGCCATTCAATATAAAAACAATTGCTCCTGAAACAGGTAACCCGGGCATTGTGGACGATTTGAAAGAATTGTCGTATATTAAGTTTGGTCGCGACCGAGCAGAAGTGGAAGAGGAAATAATGGGCCGGTATAGCACGATGGAATAAAATTACTTATGCCAGAATCAATACGCTTTAATAAATACATACCACCTGAAAGAAAAACCGAGGATGTAAAAAAATCCTTGGAAACTTATAAGAATACTATTCTTAATCTTTTAGCTGAAAAAAACGAGCTCATGCTTTCCGAGATAAGATATAATTTAGGGATTGAAGGTGGAAGGCAACCACAAGAAAAGCAAGATATGTACGATTCTATTAAAATGCTATTAGAAGAAAAACTTATTCGAATAAGTGGACTCGAAACAGTTGAAGATTCTAGCTTAGAAACATTTACTGAATATACAAAAGATACCTATTTCACCATAACGCCTGAAGGTAAAAATTGGCTGACTAAAAACAAAAAATTATGGAAGAATACGAAATAAAATTTTTAGAAGTTGATGTGCAAGCTCTCGAGAAAAAACTAATCGAAATCGGAGCGACAAAAACAGGAGAATATAATTATATTCGACGAACTTTTGATTATCCAGATTTTAGATTGGACGATAAGCACAAATGGCTGCAGGTGCGAACTGATGGAAAAGAAACCACTTTAACTTACAAAGAAAGGCTAGGTGTAAAATCAAACGATACAAGTATTCCTGATGACGGGATGAAAGAAATTGAAGTGGTGGTCAGTGATTTTGAAAAAACATGCGAAATTATAAAGTCGACAGGCTTTATATTAAAACACGAAGCAAAAAATAACAGAATAAGGTATACAAAAGGAGAGGCAGTTTTCGATATTGATTTTTGGCCTCAGCTTCCAGCATATATTGAAGTTGAATCCACTTCGCTCGAAAAAGCAAAAAGTGCCGCAAGCGAGCTTGGTTTTGATGCAGACAAAGGAATAATATGTTCGGTGAATCAAGTGTATAAGAAATATGGCATTAACTTGAAGGAATATTCTTCAATAACATTTGAAGGTTTTGTTAAAATATAGATTTTATATATGCTGAAGCTCCATCAAGATTCAGAAAATTTATTTGTCACACTCTCTTCTTTCCTATATTCCATCTTAGGAATTTTTTTGTTTATAAACCAACATAGCTTGTTCTTTGGAGTAGTGTTTTTTCTCATCGGCATAAGTGCTTTTTTCCATCATTCGTATCCCAAAAATCAGTTATTTAGAATTCTTGACTGGTCCGCTTCTGTGGTGATTATATTAGCACTTACGATAAATTATGAATTTTCGTGGGTAGTTTTTATTGCTTCTCTAGCTTTATTATCAATTTGGTATATATCTTTTCATTCTTTCCAAAAGCACAATATTTTTATATATACACTGACTCACACGCTATGGCACATATGTAGCGTTGTGTTTATCTTCTGGCTTATTGTGCACTAAATACTCTTAAATTTGTTGTATTTTACAAAATAACTTTTTTCTGCTAACATAAGGGTATTACTATTTTGGCGAAAGCCTTGTCTGCCTCTGGCAGATTTTTTATATAAATATGAAACATCCAAAAGAAGAACTTACATATGTCATGATGAAGCCAGATGGAGTCCGCAAGGGACTCATCGGTGAAGTTATCAAGCGTTTTGAACAACGAGATTTGAAGATCGTAGCTCTCGAAATGTTTAACCCAGAATTTGATAAGGTAAATGATCACTATCCAAAAAGTGAAGAATGGATCAATCGCCTTGGTCAAAAGACTATGACGACTTATGAAAAATATGGATACGACGCAATGGCTGACTTTGGCACTACAGATACAGCAAAGATAGGTCCAGAAATCCGTAAGTGGCTTATTGACTACATGACTTCAGCACCGCTTGTAAAAATGGTTGTCAAAGGTGTGCATTCTGTAGACGTCGTTCGCAAGATTGCTGGTGACACAATGCCTTACAAAGCTGATATGGGTACGATTCGAGGGGATTACTCGATCGACAGCCCAGCTCTCGCAAATATGGAAAAGCGTGCAGTTATGAACATCGTTCACTGTTCAGAAACTCCAGAAGAGGCAGAACATGAAATCAAGCACTGGTTTGGGGATATAAAAATCACTGACTATAAGCGTTTCGGAGTAGACGAATAAAGAAATTAAAAAGCCCCCAAAAGGGGGCTTTTGTGTTACTATAATTTTATGTATGAAGTTGAAGTAAAAGCTAAATTAAAAAATAGAGAAGAGATCAAGAAAAAACTTGAAAGTTTAGGGTGTATATTTGGTGAACAATTGCATCAGGTTGATCATATATTTTTACCCAAAGGTACAGACTTTCCGCCACCATTTAAAGTTCCGGTACTTCGAGTCCGGAAACAGAATGATATATTTTTATTTACCTTAAAAATCTCTCAAAGTAGCCGTACCGATTCGATAGAAAAAGAATTAGAAATTACTCAAGGAGACAAAATGATTGAAATACTAAACTTAACAGGCTGGGAAGAGGTATCTGTGGTAGATAAAAAAAGAATCAAGACAAATTATAAAGATATGGAAATCGTGCTCGACGATGTAAAAGAACTAGGTGAATTTATAGAGGCAGAAAAAATAGTCACAACTGAGGATAGCGAAGAAAGGAAAAATATGCAAAACGAATTATTCGGTTTTTTAGAAACTCTAGGTGTCGGAAAAGAGGACCATATTGTTGATGGCAAGTATGATATTATGGTCCACAATATAAAAATACATAATTTATGATTAAAGTACTTTTAATAGACGCTGATGATGTTTTAATAAATCAAGAAAGATTTAGCGTAGCCCTTGCTCGTGATTTTGGTATTAGCTTAAAAACGACCAAAGAATTTTTTACAGGATCATTTCAAGACTGCATCGTAGGGAAAGCAGATCTAAAGAAAGCCGTATCGCCTTATCTAGAAGGTTGGGGTTGGCATAAGGGTGTAGATACGTTTCTGAACTTGTGGTTTGAGCGAGAATATACAATAAATCAAGAATTGTTTGATTCTATAAAAGATTTAAAAGAAAAAGGGGTTAATTGTTATTTAGCAACTAATCAAGAAAAATATCGTGTAGCATATATGCTTGAGAAAATGGGGTTGAATAGTGTTTTTGATAAAGCATTTGCTTCATTTAATTTAGGATATAAAAAACCAAGCCAGGATTTCTTTGCAGAAATTTTTAAAAATTTCGAAAATATAAAGAAAGAAGAAATATTATTTTGGGATGATAAAGCTGAAAATATAGAAGCCGCCAAAGATTTTGGTATTCATGCCGAAATTTATGCGTCAGTTCACGATTTTAAAGAGAAGATGCAAAAATATACAAGCTAATATTTTTTGTCAACGTTGTTTTTATTTTAAATGTGTGTTTTTTTGAAAAAATTATTGCGAGAATTTTAGAGAGTGATATAATTGTAGTAGGGTTATTTCCGGTTATTACCTAGACAACAATTTATGGGAGACTCGATTGGGTTAGACTTTGGTCTAATACATCTGTCACCCACTTAGCTTAATAGCTATGGTAATATATCTGAGATAGTCCTAAGAAGTATCCCTGCACTATACCCATAGTGCAGGGATTTTTCTTTTTCTTTGGTTTATTTTGTGATACGATGTAGCAATGAACAGCAAAAAGCTTATAAAAAACCTCATTGTTCTCATATTTTTTATTTGTATTATAAATTTCTTGGGAAATAAATTTTACTGGTATTCGTCTATTTGGTATTTTGATATGATTATGCACACTCTGGGTGGATTTTGGCTTGGGCTAGCTGCAACCTACGTATTTCCGCCAAAAAATGCTCATGTTTCTGTAACTTCAGTAGTTAAAATTTTAATATGGGTATTTTGTGTTGGTATGATCTGGGAGTTTTATGAAGTCATAGTCAACGGTGCTTTTGCGCAAAATGCTTTTAATGGGCTTGATACGACTTCTGACATATTTTTTGATCTTACGGGGAGTGTTCTCGCTATTCTCTACTATTTAAAAAGAATTGTATTTACACAGGAAGATAAGGTACACCCCGTAGTAGAACTTTGATAAAAGTTTCACTACAGGGTACAATTATCCTAATGGAAAAAACAGCCAAAATTACATTTCATGGAGGCACAGGCTCAGTCACGGGGGCCAATTTTCTTTTAGAAATTGACGGTAAGAAAGTTCTCGTTGATTGTGGTCTTACCCAAGGGCTCAAATTAGCCGATGATATCAATTGGGAAGTTTTTCCGTACAATCCAAAAGAAATAGATATTTTATTTGTGACTCATGCTCATGTCGACCATGTGGGTCGAATACCTAAACTTATCTATGAAGGTTTTCGAGGCAAAATTTATTCTACCAAACCAACCCATGCATTAGCTCTGCCCATGATTGAAGACACATCAGGTATTTTATCTAAAAATACAGACCTTGGGCTGGATAAAATATACACTGAAGAAAACACACGACTTGCAATGACATTGTGGGAAGGTTTTGAATATCATCAAAAAATTCAACTCACCCCAAACGTTGAGGTGTCGTTCTGGAACGCAGGGCATATTTTAGGTTCAGCTATGGTGTTATTTGAGTATAACGGCAAGAAAATTCTTTTTACTGGTGACCTCGGCAACAGTCCTTCACCTATTTTGCCCGATACTGAAAAAGTTCCTGGCGTCGACTATCTCGTCATGGAGTCGGTGTACGGTGACAGGAACCATGAATCACGAAATGATCGCCGTAAATTTTTAGAAGAAACTATTGAAGATAATTATAAACGAAAGGGAACACTCATTATCCCTACATTTTCGCTGGAGAGGTCTCAAGAGCTGTTATTCGAGCTCGATGCACTTGTAGAAGGTAAGCGTATCCCAGTGATGCCTATATTCCTCGATTCGCCACTCGCGATACGGCTCACTGAAGTATTTAAGCAGTATCGAAGTTATTTTAACGAAGCGGCCCAAAAGTCGATGTCACACGATAAATACCTGTTTGATTTTCCTGGGCTCCACAGTACTTTAAAATCCGAAGAATCACGCATGATTAGAAACGTACCAAATCCAAAAATAGTGATAGCGGGGAGTGGTATGTCTACAGGCGGTAGGGTGGTGCATCACGAGCGTCATTACTTGCCGGATCCAAACAATACACTTCTACTCGCTGGATATCAGGCCGTAGGGAGCCCTGGGCGACTTATCCAAGAGGGAGTAAAAACAGTCCGCATCTCGGGTGAGGATGTCATAGTCAAAGCACACGTGGTCACTATATTTGGATATTCTGGGCACAAGGATTCAGATGGACTATTAGAATTCGTTTCTGACATGCAAGAATCAGTAAAAAAAGTTTTCGTCGTCATGGGCGAACCAAAGTCGTCAATGTTTTTAGTGCAAAAACTTCGTGACAACTTAGCTATCGATGCGTATGCCCCGGAACAGGGAACAAGTGTGGTGCTTCCTTGTTAAAAATTTTTAGTTTTCGTGTATAATAACAATCATGGATATTCAAACATTAGACTCATTAAATAAACACGGACACAATCAAATTAAAATTTGTGTCTCTGGTGCAGCAGAAACAGGTCACTGTGGCGTAGATGCACTTGATAAAGCAAAAGAACTCGGACGAGAAATAGCTCGCCAGGGTGCAGTACTTGTCACTGGAGCAACGACAGGGTTTCCGCTGTGGGCAGCGATGGGTGCAAAAGAAGTGGGTGGTATTTCAATTGGTATGTCTCCAGGGTCATCTGAAAAAGAACATGTGGAAGTATACAAGCTCCCGCTCGACTATATGGATTTGATAGTCTACACAGGATTTGGTTATCCAGGACGCGACTTATTACTCACTCGTTCGAGCGACGCTGTGATATGTGGTTGTGGGCGCGTAGGAACTATTCATGAGTTCACTATTGCATTTGAAGATGGTAAGCCGATAGGCATATTTGAGGGGCCGTGGGAGATGGGTGCCCAGCTCGTGGATATCGTAGCCAAGGGCAACCGCCCAAACTCAAAAATTGTACAAAGTGATGATCCTAAAAAACTCGTAGCTGACATTATTGCGCTTGTTAAAAAAGACAAAGCTGAGATTGCCTCAAAAACAGATATAAAATAAAAAAACTCCCCGATCGGGGAGTTTTTTTATTTTACTGCTTCGAGGACTTTGGCAAATGTGTTTGGGTGGTTTTCAGCAAAGTCAGAAAGTATTTTTCGATCGAGTTCGATGTTTTTCTTCTTGAGTGCAGCGATCAATTTTGAATATGACATCCCGAGCTCTCGTGCTCCTGCATTAATCTTTATATTCCAAAGTTTTCGATTATGAGACTTTTTGTCTTTTCGGTGAGCGAAAGCGTAGTTACCAGCATGCAACAATGCTTCTTTTGCTTGACGCTCTTTGGTGCTGCGACCATGGCGCATACCTTTAGTTTGCTTCAGAACACTCCTTCTCCTTTTTAATGCGTGTACTCCTTTTTTTACTCTTGTCATAAAATTTAGTTATCAGTCAGCCTATGCAAATGGCAACAAGTGACTCTTTGGTTTATTTTTAATTACGAAATTTTGTCTCTTCTTACCACCAAGCTGCGTAGTTCGTGATTGTTTTGCGTTGAAATGGTTGAATCCAGGCTTTCGAGCTATTACCTTACCTTTTTTAGTAAGTTTTAATCGTTTGCTGTATGATTTGTTTGTTTTCATTCCTTTCATAAAATTGTTTTATTATTTTGCTTGCCCCGTCCTGGCGGTGGCTTTTTCTATTGTGGTGGTTAATCCTTTTGGACCTTTTTTGTACGCTTCGGCGATTTTATAATCTTCAGTAATGAGATGTAATATTCGGTCGAGGCGTTCTTTTAAGAATTTCTCGTCCATATACTTTGCGCGCCCAGCCAAGAAAAGTTCTATCTTGATTCTATGCCCCTCTTTGAGCCATTTTGAAACAGTTTTGGCTTTGAGCTCAAGATCATGGTCACCAGTACCTATTTTTATTTGAACAAGCTTGGTTTCGGTTGTTTTCGCTGTACTTCTTTGTTTCTTTAATTTTTTACTTGCCTCATACTTATATTTACCAAAATCCATTATCTTCGCGATTGGGGGATTTGAGGTAGGGCCGATTTCAATCAAATCCAAGCCTTTCTCTTGCGCCATTTCGAGTGCGTCTCTTATGCTTAAAACACCAATGTTTTTATTTTCGCTGTCTAAAACCCGCAGTTCTGAGGCTCGTATTTGGTTGTTTATTCTTTCACGCAAAGGATATATGTATGTATGTAACTACTAAAATATAGCTTATTTAGAGTTGGAAGTCAATATACATATAGGCAGAGAGTTTTTGTTAGTTATTATTAGACATGGCAGCTGTAGTTTTTTCTTTTTTGCGAAACAAATCAATAAATTCTAGCCCAGAGTTTTCAATTTCTGCAATAATGAATTTCTTTTCTGTGTTATTTTTTTGTGAGTACTGAATCATGTCTTCTAGACTTGGGAATTTTTCTAAAATAGTCTTCATTTTAATATTGTTCGAGAGAGCATTCTTTTCTAGAATCATTTTTATAAACATAGGAAATGCAGAAAATTTATTAAGTTTCATTTTATCGTTGGTCAGCACTTGGCTGCTATATTCAGGATTTATTTGAGAGAGCTTATCTCTTAAATCTCTACGTTCTTCATGATTTTTAACATTCATATAGTTAATTTTTGGTGCTTTGAGAAAAGTAATTAAATTGTCTGTAAACATACGGATAGTTGCGTCATTGTTTACTAAGCTAAAATCTAGTTCTTCTAGTGTTGGAATTTTATAATTTGGCAATTCAAAATCTATGTTATGATTATTTATTAAATAATCAATAAAGGCCTGCTTTGTTTCTACAGAGTGTAAACTATTGCTTCCATTCTTTTGATACAACTTTTCTAATGGCATATATTTTTTTTCTTACAAATAATATAAATAATAATTTTCACACAAAAGCACTCGAGTGGACTCAGGGGGTAATTTATTAAATCGCTTAAAAGACTACCTTAATCAGTTTTGGATATTTTATAAAAACAACGAGAAGCTTCAAAAAGCTCTTACAAACGTTTAATTTACCTCAAGTAAGCATACCACACTTAGGGTATTGAATTATAAAAAGTAATTATGATGTTTTGAAAAAGAAATACCCAAGTGATTGGCTTAGGTATTCCCCAATATTGCAATATTTGTTATACTACCAACTAGTTAATCTCGACGATGTCTGCTGAGCTAGCCCAACGTTTTACGCTTTGAGCTGACTGTTTTGCAGACGACCTTGTAGTATACCCTTCACTGGTAGCCACAATTTCGCCGTTACTGGCTTTAAGTCTCCAACGATGTTGTCCCGCACGGTCTGTATAAACTTCTATTTTACTCATAAATTTAACCAACCTAACCTAATTTATTAATCAAAGTAGCTGCGCTTCAGAGTCACCGACCAGACCCTTACCACTCTGTTAAACCAAGTTTACCAAAATGATAATACCCTTGTCAACACATTTTGGGAAGTATATAATGACAATATGACAAAAGAAGAAAATAAGTATGTCTTTATTGGGAAAAACATAAGAACAGCCAGAGAATTGGCTGGTATTTCTCAGCGAGAACTGGCTGAAAAATTAGGGTATGAATCCTCTACTACAGTTTCATACATAGAAGCCGGCGAACGAAAGGTAACTATAGTGGACTTGGAGAAAATTGCCCAGATACTTGATAGAGATATTCGTTATTTCATAGGTCAACCAGAAGAACAATTAAATGTTCGAGTGGCTTTACGAGCAGAAGCTGGTTTGGGAGAAAAAGACAAAGACGCAATTTTACATATTATAGAAATGGCTAAGAATCGAACTAAGGAAGATGGAGGAACAAAATGAAAAAGCAAGAATCGGAGCATCGAGAAATCTTGCTCGAGACTTAATAAAGAAATCCAAAATAAAAGAAGCACCTGTTTCTCTTAGGGTAGTAATTACTCATCTACAATCAACACACAACCTTGGTGTTTATACCCTACAGCTAATTTTAGTGATGCATTGTCTGGAATATTGGTAACAGTGGAAGACGAAACAAAAACAAAACGCAGAGATGAAATTCATTACAACGAAAATCACAGCTGGCACCGTAAAAGGTTTTCTATTGCTCACGAAATAGGTCATTTATTATTTAATACTTCTTGTAGTGAGTCTAGGGTTGATTTATACAATGCCAAATCTCCTAATGAAACTGAGGCAAATCAGTTTGCATCAGAACTGTTAATGCCACTATCTTTTCTCAATAAAGATTTTAAAAAAGGAAATACTAAAATAGATGAATTAGCTTACCTTTATATTGTTAGCAAAGAAGCTATGGGTTGGAAAATATCGAGCACAAGCCTATTGAATAAAATCTAACTTTTTTTTAAACACTCGTTATTTTATACATTACGACACATATATATAAATCTGCGAATGCTTTTCCGGCATTATAGGGGGCAAAATCTTTATTGGAAAATAAGGACATTTTTGACTTGCCTGCGTTATGAGAAATCACTCAATAAATCTACAAATTGGGTTAGTTTTTACGCACTTTTGGAACTGAAAGTAACTTCTATAAATAAAGCTCGTTCGAACGTTCGTTTACAATATACATCATTCTAAAGTATAATAAACTTATGCCGACGACAGACTATGTAAAAGCAGCAAAACAATCTACTAATAAAGTTAGACAAAAAAGCACCCTTGGAGGGTTGTTTTTAGAACCAAGGGGACACAATAAAGGAAAGTTTACCTTTATAGATTTATTCGCCGGCATAGGTGGGTTTCGTTTTGCCCTTGAAGAACTTGATGGTAGATGTGTTTTTTCTTCAGAAATAGATGAAGAATGTGCAAAGACATATGCAGCTAACTTTGGTGAATATCCAAGCGGCGACATTACAAAAATTGACCCAAAAACAATACCAGACCACGATATTTTATGTGGTGGATTTCCTTGTCAGCCCTTTAGTATCTCTGGAAAGATGAAGGGTTTTGAAGATACAAGAGGAACATTATTTTTTAATATCTTAGAAATCATAAAAGAAAAACAACCCAAAGTCGTTTTTTTAGAAAATGTAAAACATTTAAAAGACCACGACGGAAAGAAGACACTAAAGACACTCATTAAACATCTTGAAGAGTTGGGTTACCAAACTGAGTGGCATATTCTTAATGCAAAAGATTTTGGCTTAGCCCAAAACAGGGAAAGATTGATAATTATCGGTCATAAAGTTAGTCGCTTTAACTTTTCAAAACTCACCAAGGTAAAATCTAAGACCATTAAAGATATTCTTGAAAAAGAAGCAGAGTTTGAATATCTTAAGCCAAAAGAATATACAATCTTGTCTAAAGATAAGTGGAAACAGCAAGAGTCTGGCCTAATTTTTTGTGGGTATAGAAATAAATCAATAAGAATAAATGGCACTCGTCCCAACACTGAACATTTATCTCGAGTTCACAAACAGCCTAATAGGATATACTTCATTGATGGGACACATCCAACTTTACCTTCACAAGAAACATCTGGACGATTCTGGATTTATGATGGGAAAAAGGTGAGGAAATTAACACTGAATGAATGCTTTAGGTTACAAGGTTTCCCTGACCACTTTCGAAAAATTAGTAAAGTGGGTTCTTGTTATAACCAAGTAGGAAATGCTGTCGCTGTTCCTATGATAAGAGAAGTTGGAAAACAGATATTGGCTCAATTACTTTAATTTTTATGAATCACAAAGAGAAACTATTAGAAATATATAAAAAATCATTTGATGTTTCAGATATTGATAATGTATCTAATAAAACCATAGATTTTCTAAAAAATATTACAAATAATATTGATAGAAACAAAGGTGTCTATACAGTTCTAATAACTCTAATGGTTCACAAACTCTTAGAACCAAAACAAGATATACGATATTTTCAAGATAAAATGGAAAATGGTTTTTCTGCCAGAACAATCGATACTAAATATATTACTCCAACCCTAAAAGAATTAGGGCTACTTTCTATGGCTGAAAGTGGTTGGCTAACAAGGAGTTTAGAACAACCTTATCCTTATACAAAAGACTACAAGGGAGAAATTTCTGGTAAGGGTATGAAGGAAGCTTTTTTAATGGTTGTAGACGCTTTTCAGGCAAATAAAAACATTACTGAAAATCTATTACGACTTATGCTCAATAGTGCAATTCTATTTAAGAAAAATAATCATATAGAAATAAAGAAATTATCTAACTCTGATGAACTAATGATTTCAACCATTGTTGAATTGATGGAAAAGCATTTCACTGAAAAATATAGCACCTCTGGTGGTTCCAAACTTCCTGTCTTAGCCTTTTATTCAATATATAAATCATTAATTTCAGAGATAGGTAGATATAAGAATTGTAAACTTGCTCCACTTGGAAGTCATACAGCTTCGGACAGGACCTCGAAAAGTGCCGGTGACATACAAGTAATGAAAGGAAAGCAAGTATTTGAAGTTGTGGAGGTTAAGTTAGATAAATTGGTTGATATAAATATTGCCAGAATTGCTTATGAGAAAATTGCTCGGTTTAACCCAGAACGATATTACATACTTTCTTATATAGGAACTTTAGAAAAAGACCATCAAAAGATTGACGAACTAATTTTTGAGATAAAAGAAAAGCACGGTTGCCAGTTGATTGTTAATGGCCTTTTACATACTTTAAAGTATTACCTTCGTTTAATTGCAACCCCTAAAATATTTTTTAATGAGTATATTGAGTTAGTAGAAAATGATACTGAACTTAAAACCATACACAAGACCAAGTTAAAAGATTTAGTAAAAGAATATAATCTATAATTCTTACACTAAACATATTGAGCTACTCCTCTGAACTCATTTTTGAATTAAATATTTTTAAAGCAGTAATAACTACTCCAATAATTACTACTGTTAAAGCAACTCCCTTTCCAAAAAGTAAGGACGTTAGACCAATTAAAATTACCCACAAAGCTAAAATAAATGAAAGCATATTATTTTAAATAATTAGACAGCAAAAAGCCCACCGCAGGGGTGACAGCTTTCGCTATCCATATATCTTTCGACATATGACCGGCTAAGGTAGCCCCCATACGATGGGTTCTTTGCTCCTTAGCCGGTTTTTAGACCATATCCTAAAATTTAGGGGTTAGGTCTTCTATTAAGTTTTACATTTACATAATAGCAAGAATCGACACAGTTGTTAACGCTGATGTGTTTTTTGACAATTTATTGTATTCCTTTCCTATAAATGTTTTTTGTAGTTATCCACCCATCACGAAAGAACAGTTTTCATTAGAATAGTTAGATGAGAAACAAAAAAGAAGACATAGAGGAAGCAGTCGAACAATTACTTAATGATATTTTGGAGAGTGAAGGGTTAATAAAAACGCCTGCTCAAGACAATGCAGACAAGTCTTAAAAGCACCCAAAACGAGACCACGTCGTCCATTGTGGAGTTTTTTACTAAAAAATGACTATCAGCCAAGACATAACCAATATTGCTCCAATTACTGAGAAACCAACATCTTCAGCGCTTACAAACTCACGGAACCACGACATAATATCTATAAGCGAATATAGGAAGATATTAAACGATAATAAAAGCTCTGACGAAGAAGTGCGAAAGAAGGTAACTTACTTAGAAGCATTCTGTAGAAATATTGTTAGACAGGATGTAGAAAAGTTTGTGCGAACCAAAATAAATGAGCAAAGCAAGAAAAATATCAGATAGAAAAAATCTCTCCCTTAACCCATATGAAGATAGGGTTGGTATAGTATATGTTAGGGTATCGAGTAAAAAACAGGAAACAGAGGGTTCCGGTTTAAAAAGCCAAGAAGGAAGGTGTATTCAAGAATTAAGTTCTTTAAAAGTGCCTTATATAAAAACATTTCCTGACAGTTATACCGGTGGTGGAGATTTTATGAAAAGGCCAGCGATGAGAGCATTATTAGAATATATAGACAATAATCCTCACAAAAAATTTGTAGTTGTATTTGACGACTTGAAGCGTTTTGCAAGAGATATTGAATTTCATTTCAAATTAAAAACTGCTTTTTCATATAGAAACGTAGCTTTAAAATGTTTAAACTATACATTTGACGATACCCCTGAAGGTCGTTTTGCTGAAATCATTATGGCGGGTCAATCAGAACTTGAAAGACATCAGAATCGCAGACAAGTAATCCAAAAACAAAAAGCCCGGCTTGAACTAGGCTACTGGTCTTTCGGTAGTAAAAAAGGTTATCTTATGACAAAAAGTTCAGAACACGGAACGATATCTATTCAAGTTGAAAGTGAGGCGAAGATTCTTAAAGAAGCATTAGAAGGATTTGCTAATGGAACTTTTGTTAGAAAAATTGATGTTTGTAAATTTCTTGTTGAAAAAGGGTTGTGGAAAAAACAATCTCCTGAAAAATATATAGATAAGCTTGAGAATGCTATCCTAAGAGACCCTTTCTATGCTGGGTTCATTGAATATCCTATGTGGGAAGTATCTCGACGTTTAGGAAAGCACAAGCCAATCATTTCTTTAGAAACCTTTGAGTTAATACAAAAAAGGTTAGATAGAGGTGATTTTGGTAAAAGAATTAGAAAAGATACCTCAGACGATTTTCCCTTGAGAGGCTTGTTGGTATGTGCTGATTGTGAAAGTCACTTAACTGCGGCTTGGTGTAAAGGAAGAAATCGAAGGCATCCCTATTACTACTGCCAAAAGAAAGGTTGTGTAAATAAAGGTAGAATAGTTCGTAAAGATGTCATTGAAGATGAGTTTAATAACATACTAAAAAGTATAACTTTGAAAAAAGATGTTTCGAAACTTGTGAAGGTCGTATTTGATAAGGTGTGGAAGGATGAAGTTAAAAATATTAGAATAAAGCACAATGATTTAAGCTTTAAGAAAGCAAACTTAGAAAAACAAGTAGGTGAATTTATGGAACTTCTAGTCTCTGCCAAAAGCGAAAATGTAAAAAAGGCTTACGAAAGTCATATTGAACGAATAAGTAATGAAATTGAATTGATAGATTCTACTATACCTGCTGAAAATTTTGATTTTGATATTCCTTATCAAACCGCCTTGGATAAGGCTAATGGATTGTTAAAAAGCCCATACAAAATATGGATAACTTTAGATACCAAAGAGAAGCAAAATCTTTTTTACTTTATTTTTGAGAATAAACTTAAGTATTCGGTAGAAGAAGGTTATCGAACCAACAAAATACCAAGTGCCGTAAGGTTATTTGAGGAGTTTTCTACCTTAGAAACCCCATATGTGGAGAAGACGGGAATTGAACCCGTGTGCAGGAGGTTTTCGTAACGAAGTCTACATACATAGCGCGCTTTTTGGTTTAAATTAAAAAATTCTTAAGCGAGCCAAATATTTTTTAATCGATTCCTTTTGTTTCGACCCCGCCGCCAGGAATTGGGGCGGGGCTATCCCGATAATGTGTTGCCTCATCATATATATCGGAAGTCTATACGTGAGACACGAGCTTGCGCTAAGCGGAAACTCGAGCAAAAGCGAAGTCATTCATACCGAAGTATGGAGAGACTGAAGCCTTTACCTTAGTAGCTAATTTTGCAATTAACATGTAGACGAAGTTTTACGAGATTACGTCAATACTCGGTATGCATCGATAACAAAAGGCCTACTGTCTATGCCTTGCATCCCCATGTAATAATTTTCTAAAATTACTAATTTTTCAAAGTTCTTCGGATCTCTCGATCAACGTCACGTTTTTTGAGGGTTTCTCTCTTGTCGTGTTTTTTCTTTCCTTTCACTAACGCTATGTCGACTTTGATTTTCCTATCTTTATTATACACTGAAAGCGGGACTATCGTCAAGTTAGTTTTTTCGCTCGACATAAGTTCGGCGAGTTCTTTTTTGGTGAGTAAAAGTTTTCTATTGCGAAGGGGGTCATAATCCTTCGCCGCATTTTTTATTTGGTATGGTGGAATATTGGAATTGATTATATATGCCTCACCGCCACGGATAATGACAAAAGCTCCATCGAGCGACATGCGTCCACCACGGACTGATTTTACTTCTGTTCCCAGAAGTTCAATACCCGCAGTGTATTTCTCCAAAATTTCATAATTAAAGCGTGCTTTTCGGTTTTCTGCATAACTTGCCATAGATGAATATTAACATATTATTTAAAATAGTTTCTTATTTAACTTTCTCATATTTTTGTGTTACAATTGATGCATGGATTTTAATTTCCTCAAGAAAAACACAGCAGAAAACAAGGGTAAGGGCAGTAAAAAAGAAACAAAACTCTCGACCAGTATTGTAGGTGCGCTTTTTGTGTTTATGCTTATCACGGCTCTATATATAGTTATTTCAGGAGATAGTAAAAAAACTCCTGAAGTTTCTATTTCTGATTTAGCAAAAAGTGTCCAAGTAGGAGATGTTAAGAAAATCGTAGTAGAAGGAGATAAACTCAATATCACCTACGCAAACGAAGAAATCAAAACGGCCAAGAAGGAAATAGGTTCATCGCTGTCGCAAACACTTTTTAACTATGGAGTAACAAGTGAATCTTTAAGTAAAACAGATATCCAAATAAAAGAGGCGGGAGGGTTCACATTTTGGCTTTTGAATATTTTACCATTTTTATTGCCGATCATATTTATCGTAGTTTTCTTTTGGTATATTTCAAGACAAGTGAAAGGCGCTGGTATGCAAGCCATGACCTTTGGTCAGTCCAAAGCTCGTATTACCGACCCAAATGACAAAAACAGTAGAGTTACATTTAAAGATGTCGCTGGCTGTAAAGAAGCAAAAGAGGAATTAAAAGAGATCGTGGATTTTCTAAAAAGCCCAAAGAAATTTCTTGATATTGGAGCTCGGATTCCTAAAGGAGTAATACTTACAGGTGCCCCAGGTACAGGTAAAACACTTCTTGCGCGAGCAGTAGCTGGCGAAGCCTCAGTGCCATTTTTCCATCTCTCTGGTAGTGAATTTGTTGAAATGTTTGTCGGAGTTGGAGCATCTCGAGTTCGGGATTTATTTAAAATGGCTAAGAAGTCTGCACCCTCAATTATTTTCGTTGATGAAATAGATGCGATAGGTCGGACCAGGGGTGGAGGATTTGGTGGAGGTAACGACGAAAGAGAACAAACATTAAATCAAATTCTGGTGGAAATGGACGGATTTGAACCAAACGATAAAGTTGTAGTCATGGCTGCGACAAACAGGGCAGATGTACTCGATCCAGCACTGGTGCGACCGGGGCGTTTTGATAGAAAAGTAATACTTGATCTTCCTGACCGCGCTGATCGTGAAGCGATATTAAACATTCACGCGCAGAGCAAGCCGCTTGCAGAAGATATAAATCTGACATTGATTGCCGAACGCACACCTGGATTTTCTGGCGCCGACTTGTACTCGCTTATGAACGAAGGTGCGATACTTGCTGCGCGTGAAAATAGAAAAAAAGTTTTTCAGTTTGATCTGATTCGTGCGATTGAAAAAGTGATGCTTGGACCCGAACGCAAAAGTCACTTGCTTTCAAAGAAGGAAAAAGAAATCACAGCATATCACGAAGCAGGACATGCCCTTGTTGCATCCGTGTTGCCCAATGC
The DNA here is from genome assembly GCA_031425235.1 of Candidatus Nomurabacteria bacterium. Classification (GTDB taxonomy): domain Bacteria; phylum Patescibacteriota; class Minisyncoccia; order Phycocordibacterales; family UBA9973; genus UBA9973. Next base: position 20,255 of record JANPIZ010000004.1, on the reverse strand, counting down.
TGATCCGGTACATAAAGTTTCAATTATTGCTCGCGGGAGGGCGGGAGGGTATACGCTCAAGTTACCACTTGAAGACAGGCGTCTTCAGTCTAAAAAAGAATTTATCGACGACATAGCTATGTCGCTTGGTGGATATGCTGCCGAAGAGATGATATTCGGAGATATTACTACTGGACCTTCGAGTGATCTCGAAGTTGCTACCAACCTAGCCCGTTCTATGGTGACGAGGTGGGGAATGTCGGACGTCATCGGACCAGTAACGCTCGGTGGTGGTGCTAAAACAATATACGGCGACACTACTGAAAAGGAATATTCTGAAAATATTTCCACAAAAGTAGATGCTGAGGTTGCGCGGATCATAAATGATGGGCTTGTAAGTGCTCGTAAGGTATTAGGAGAACACAAAAAGGCTTTTGACGCTATTGCGCACAAGCTTATTGAAGTGGAAACACTCGAACAAGAGGAATACGAGAAAATTTTGACGGCTCACGGTATCGTACTCAAGAAAAAGGATATTATCTCTCCACTTGAAATACCTGCCTAACTTTTATATAGTAAATATACCCAAGTCATCCGCCCTTACCCGCCTGCAACAGCTATGCTGTAAGCATTGTGGGCAGGGCTCAGTGAGTTGAATAATTTAATATGTTCTATACTTATGTTCTAAAAAGTAAAAAAGATGGTAAGCTATACATAGGCTTTTCTTCAAAATTAAAAGAACGTTTAATAGAACACAATAAGGGTTTTGTAGAGACAACAAAAAATAGACGTCCTTTTGAAATAGTTTATTATGAAGCGTGTTTAAGTGAAAAGAAGGCAATAGAAAGAGAGAAAGTTTTAAAAACCGGATTTGGTAGACTGTACTTAAAAAAAAGATTATAAAATTATCCGCCTGTAGCTCAGTTGGTTAGAGCATCGAGCTTATACCTCGAGGGTCCTACGTTCGAATCGTAGCAGGCGGACAATGAAAGAAAATTTAAAAGAAATATTATCTCCAGACCAAGAAAAAATTGCATCTTTTGAAGAATTTTACAAAAAAATTCTTCTTAGTAAGGGTGATTTTGTAGACTACAATCTCTCATATCCTAAAGAAGAAATTTTGCAATATCTAACTAAAAATAAAAACCTACTTCTACATGGATCGAATTATGATGTTGGTGAATTAGAGCCAAGGCAAGCAAATTGTAAATCAAAAAAGTTTGGAAATTTAAATGCAGTATATGCTACAGCAGACGCTATTCTCCCAATTTTTCACGCGATTAGAGATAAAGAAAAGTTTCATGGGAGGAGTACTACTTCAAAAAGAAAAGTAAATGATGGAACAATAAAAATATTTTATGATTTTAAGGTTGAGGTTGAAATGCTGAAAAGTAAACCATGGTCTGTAGGGGTTATTTATATTTTAGATAAAAACGCATTTGAGCAGGGAACTAGCGATGAAGGCGTTCCTATTGATGAATGGGTAAGTCGATTACCGATTAAGCCTATCGCAAAGCTAAGAATAGATCCAAAGGAGTTTCCATTCATGGATGATATCAAACCTATCGGGGATACTATATTAAAATAAGGTTATAAATTAAGTTAAGCAGAAATGTCCTTGCCCTATTCCAAAAGGGGGACTAGTAGAAATCCAGCGCAAATGAAATTCCGAGGTGAATGATATTTTTGATTCAAAAACCGATGGTTATATATGGCTCTGTTGACCATTTTTTTGACAACTAAAGTTACATGTTTTGTTCTATGTTTTTTAGTCAAAAATGAGTGGTTATCCACACTTTTTTGAAGCTAGTTTCATGTATAATAGTTTGACATGGAGCCGAACACACAAGATAAATCTTTCACAAAAGTAAGTACATTTTCCAAAGTTATTCTTGGATTATTTTTTTCTTTACTCCTTCGACTGATTCCTTTTCGGGCACCAAACATAGAACCGATCTTGGCAGTAACGATGCCTTTTAGTAAATATTTTGGAGCACTCACTGGATTTTATTTTGCAGTACTAAGCATTGTCATCTACGATACACTCACCTCGACGCTCGGTATACAAACTTTTTTTACAGCCGGAGCATACGGACTTGTCGCGATTTTTTCATACTATTATTTTAAAAAATATGAGCCCGATAGATGGCACTTCGTTCAGTGTGCGGTTATCGGAACTTTGTTTTTCGACGCCGCCACAGGACTCACTGTCGGTCCGTTGTTCTTCCACCAATCTTTTCTACAAGCACTCATCGGACAAATACCGTTCACTCTATTACACCTCTTAGGCAACATTACATTTGCCTTTATCTTATCACCAGCTATCTATAACCTACTTGTTCGGAAGAAACAAACATACTCTCTCCCAACTAACAACATTCTTAACCCTAAAACAATTTAAATTTTATGAAATCAAAATCCAAAACAACCACAAATAACAAATTATCAAAAAGTGAACTCTCAAAGATAAAGTCAATCCGAAAACGCAGTGGTGAAGTTATGCCTTTCGATTTGGAGATAATACTCGGTGCAGTAGTCAAAGCTTTTGAAGTGACACAAGAAGGAGGTGAGGTGGAGTCACGAAAAGTTGCCAACAGTGTTTTCAAGAGTTTGATTGAATTACAAGCAAGACTTCTCAAAGAAAATAAAGGTGCAACATTTTTACCGACGGTTGAGATAGTGCAAGACCTTGTTGAACAAGAGTTAATGAAAAATAACTTTACCGAGACTGCTAAAAAATATATTTTGTACCGAAGCAAACGTTCTGAACTTCGAGCTCAGTTTGGTCCAGTGCCAGAAGCTGTAAAGCTTGCAGTTGAAGAATCAAGTAAATATTTCTCGAGTCCATATTCAGAATATATTTTCTACCAGTTCTATTCTCGCTGGATACCCGAACTCGGCCGTCGTGAGACATGGATCGAGACGATCAATCGATATATGGATTACATGAAAGAGAACCTAGGTACCAAGCTCACTAATAAGGAATATGCTGATGTTCGAGAAGCTATAATTAATCAAGATATTTGCCCTTCGATGCGTTTGTTGTGGTCAGCGGGCAAGGCGTGTCGTCAATCAAATGTATGGGCTTACAACTGTTCATATATTGCACCTACCTGTACGCAAGACCTTGGTGAAATAATGTACGTTTCTATGTGTGGAGCAGGGCTTGGCTTTGCTGTGGAATGGGAAAATGTTCAAAAATTTCCACAGATCAAGAAGCAAATTACTGGCAAAGTTCCTACTCATGTAGTTATCGACAGTAAGGAAGGCTGGGCTGATGCCTTTGTAAAAGGTCTCGATGCGTGGTTTGATGGTAAAGACATGAAGTTTGATTACAGTATGGTTCGGCCAGCTGGTGCACGATTGCAAACAGCCGGAGGTAAAGCTTCAGGACCACAGCCACTGATGGATTTGATGGACTTCGCAAAAAGAAAAATTTTATCCAAGCAAGGTCGCCGACTTTCAAACATCGATATGCATGACCTCATCTGCCAGATCGGTTTGATAGTAGTAGCCGGAGGTGTACGACGTAGTGCACTTATCTCACTTTCTGAGCTCGAAGACACAGAAATGCGTGATGCAAAGAAAGGACAATTCTATATAACTGAAGGTCAACGTGCGATGGCTAACAACTCAGCAGTGTACAACGCAAAGCCAAGCGCAGAAGAATTTTTAGATGAATGGACTGCACTCGTGAAATCAAAGTCAGGGGAGCGAGGTATTTTCAATCGAGCAGGACTCGAAAAGCAATTACCAGCACGACGCTGGGATGCTATTAAAGATGAACGACAAATTGGACTCAATCCATGCGGAGAAATTTATCTTCGATCAAAGCAATTTTGTAATTTGACGAGTATCGTGGTCCGCCCTAATGATACAGCCGCTACACTAAAGAAAAAAATAGAACTTGCAACACTACTCGGAACATATCAGTCAACCCTCACAAACTTTGGGTACCTTTCAAAAAAGTGGAAAGAGAATTGTGATGCAGAGCGATTACTTGGAGTATCACTTACCGGATATTATGATAACCCTATCGTTCGCGAGGATAAAATACTTGACATGATGAAGGCTCATGCTGTCGAAGTAAATAAAAAATACGCAAAGCGTTTTGGTATCAATCAATCAACAGCTATTACATGTGTGAAGCCTCATGGAAATTCAGGACAGCTTCTTGGTGTTGGCTCTGGTATGCACCCATGGTATGCACCATACTTCGTTCGACGTGTTCGAATTTCTCACACTGATACATTGCTTCAAATGGCTCGCGATCAAGGAGTTCCATGTGTGCCAGAAGTCGGCCAAGCTGAAGACACCGCAACGACATTCGTACTTGAATTTCCAGTGAAAGCCCCTAATGGAGCAATCTTTAAAGATGAAGTATCAGCCCTCGACCTCATGAAAGAGTGGAAGCGACTCAAGGAGCATTTTGTTGAGCACAATCCGTCAGCGACTATATACGTAGGTCCTGATGAATGGATTGCAGTTGGAAACTTCGTATATGAAAACTGGGATTTCGTTGGTGGTATGTCATTCTTGCCACGATCTGAACACGTATACCAACTCGCTCCATATGAAGAGATAACAAAAGAGGAATATGAAAAGCGAACAAAAGCTATCGGTAAAATTGATTTCTCAAAGCTCTCTCAATACGAAAACGTGGATAATACAATAGGAGCAAAAGAGCTTGCATGTGTGTCAGGAGTTTGTGAGATATAAAGTAAATTAAATTTGTTGCAGGCGTACTTTTTAGAAAGCCTTGCGTAGGCTGTCGAGCCAAGCAGTTCGCTGGCTGAGCCCAGCCAGATAGATTGCTTTATAAAAAGTATGCCAAGAAAGAATTTAATTTCTTAAGATTTATGCTATACACCAGAAAAGGAGACGATGGAAATACGAAAACATTTGCGTGCGATCAACGGGTTTCTAAAAGCTCGCTTATAGCCGAAGCGCTTGGGACACTCGACGAAGTGAATTCTTTTTTGGGGTTTGTTCGGGCGAAGTCTGCTGCGAGTGGTTTTGAATGCGACCATCCCGAAACTCCTCGTATGCAGTATGCAGATGTTGTTTTAGAAATTCAGCAAAACCTTTTTATAGTTCAAGCCGAAGTAGCTGGTGCTGAAAAAAATATCACTGAAGAGAAAATAAAAAAGGTTGAAAGTATAACAGATGGTATAGAAAAAGTTTTACCACCTATAAGCACCTTTTTTATCTCTGGAGCAACCGAGCTCGGTGGAATGTTTGATTTTGCGCGAACACTTGCACGACGAGCTGAGAGGCGAGTAGTAGCAGTGAAAGAAGAAGGGAAAACAGAAATCCAGCCGAGCACGTTACAGTACTTAAATAGACTATCTAGTTTACTGTACGCATTGGCACGCATCTCGAGCCGTGTTGGTGGTCGTGAAGAAATCATTCCAGACTATAAATAAAAAGAAAAGCCTGGTGTTACCCAGGACTTTTTTTACGATTTTGAATTTCCAGCATATCCTTTTCAGGATCAAAGGAAGGATTTTTTCCATAGTAGAAAATCTTCCTAGGTTTATTTGTCGATATTTTCCAAAAACCTCGTTCTTGAAAATAATAATATTTCCCTATTTTTCTGTAGTCTTTTTCCTTCGATTTGCTTGGTTTAATATGAACCAATTTTATTCCCACGCTTTTTGCTAGGCTAATAATATCTTTTGCCCAGATATCTTTCTCTTCATCAGTCATACGTTTACAACAACCGACAAGTTAAACAAAACTTGTTTCGTGTGCCTCCAAAACAATAAAAGCATATATATATAGTTAATTCAAGTTTTACTCCCCAGTAGTACAGCAAAGCTGACTACGGGGCAGGCAAAATGAAACTTGTTTATATTATTTATTCGAAGTGGAATTCTGAGGTCTTCTCACGAACTTTTTGTTTGAGGAGCGGGTATTTTTTTAATTCAGGGTCTTTGGTGATGAGCCGGACGGCTTCAGTGCGAGCAGCTTCCACCATTTTTATATTCTTTATAGCTTCCATTCCTAGGTCAGTGATGCCCCATTGTTTCGTACCACCGAGTTCACCAGCACCACGGAGGGTGAGGTCGAGTTCGGAAAGTTCAAATCCATTTTTTGCAGTTTTGAGTGCATTTAATCTGTCGATTGTTTTCTGAGTTTTCGCTTCAGCGAAAATGTAACAGTAAGCTTGGTCCGAACTTCGGATGACACGTCCACGGAGTTGGTGCAACTGGGCGAGTCCGAATCGTTCGGCTCCCTCGATGATGATGACGGTTGCATTCGGCACGTTCACTCCGACTTCGACGACTGAGGTAGCACACAGTATTTGTATTTTGTTTTGAGTAAATTCCTGCATTACTTCTTCTTTTTTCTCTTTACTCATTTTGCTATGGAGTACATCGATTTCATATTCTTTAAATACTTCTTTCTTGAGTCGCTTGGCTTCTTCGACAGCTGATTTTACGTTGAGGGCGAGCTCTTTTTCTGGGTCAGGTTCAAAAATTCTCGGGCAAATTACATATAGTTGGCGGCCGGCTCCGAGCTCGGTTCTTATTTTCTCATATGTCTCATCACGTTTATTTGGGGTAATTATTTCAGTAATTATTTGCTTTCGACCTGACGGCATTTCGTCGAGTAGTGATAAATCTAGGTCACCATAAATAGTAAGTGCCAGCGTGCGCGGGATAGGCGTAGCCGTCATTGATAATAAATGAGGCGCGCTGATGGCCCCGTTTGCATCTTTGCGCACTAGCTTACTTCTTTGTGCGGTACCAAAACGATGTTGCTCGTCGATAATGGCTAGTGCCAGATTTTTAAACTTCACACTTTTTTGAATAAGGGCGTGGGTGCCTATTAATATGGGTATTTCTCCATTCGCCACCCATTTTAATAATTGGGCTCGGGAAATAGCAGTCCACGTATCTGGGTTTGATTTAGAAGGGAATTTACGACAACCCGAGCCAGTAATGAGTCCGACTTGTATCGGTAGGCTTGCCCCGCCTTGGCGGGATGAACAAAAGTATTTTATAAATGATTCGAAGTGCTGGGTAGCCAGTATTTCCGTCGGTGCCATATAGGCGACTTGCAGGTTCCCAAAATTTTGTTTTTCTCCTTTATCATTATGCGGGCGTTCTTTTGCTGTGGCATAAGCTGCTGTGGCGGCGACGAGAGTTTTACCAGAGCCGACATCACCCTCGAGAAGTCGTGACATGGGAAACTGTTTTTCCATGTCGGTAAAAATTGTGTCTATTGCCTTGGTTTGTGAATTTGTTGGCTTAAAAGGGAAGCGGCTTAAAAATTCTTGAACACTTTTTTTTGTTGGGGTTATTTGGAATGATTTATTTTTTCGATATTCATATTTATCATGCTGTCGTTCGAGTTGGATACAAAATACTTCTTCAAAAGCGAACCGTTTGCGAGCACTTTCGGCATCTTTTTTGTTTTTTGGTGTGTGTATCCATACGAGGGCAGTTTTTAAAGAGGGAAGATGATATGTTTTCAAAATCTCTTCGGGAATATAGTCGAGGATCGCATCGAGGGTGCGTTCTTTGAATATTTTTTCAATCGCGTGGTACAGCCATTTGCTTGTAATACCTCTCGTTTCCGCATATACGGGATAAGAGAATCCAGTGTTTACAGTTGCATCTTTTTTAAATAATGTATCGTGAGCATCGATCGGCATGTTGGGTATTTTTTCTACCTCAGGGTTTGCAAGATATACACCATGTTTACCCCCGCCTGCACTAGCTATGCTAGAAGCATTGCGGGCAGGTTGTGTTACCTTCCCAGTGAGTTTGACCATCTCACCATCGCGTATCATTTTTGCGAGATACGCTTGGTTGAACCAGGTTATTTTCATTTTTCCTGACATGTCTTCTATCTCACCTTCAGCCATGGATATTTTTGACTTAAAACCTTTCTTTGTTTTTAGTTTGGAGATTTTTCCGTACACAGTAGCACTATCTCCAGGGCGTACATCCGCAATCTTCATGACTGTGCTTATGTCGCTGTATCTGACAGGGAAGTGGAAAAGTAGGTCAGCCACTGAAAAAAGACCTAACTTTTTGAGAGCTTTTTTCTGATTAATATCGAGTTTAAATTTTAATTCGAGCTTGTCTGAAAGTTCCACAATAGCTTAACTTTAACAAATTTTGGCGTTCTGCTCAATGAGCCAAAATTTGAATTTTTGTTAAAAAATGCTATATTTTCTTACATGTCGGCGTAGCTCAGATGGTTAGAGCATGGCACTCATAAAGCCAAGGTCGGTGGTTCGATTCCACCCGTCGACACAATAAGGGAAACTAATGATTGAAATTTCCCTTGTTTTAAGGTAAGTTATATACATGCGGTCGTAGCTCAACTGGTTAGAGCGCTTCCCTGTCACGGAAGAGGTTGCCGGTTCAAGTCCGGTCGATCGCGCATAACAAAGCCCCGAAAGGGGCTTTTGCGTGAGCGATAAAATGAGTAGCATTTTAAGGACTTGAACGCCGGAGCGATGTTTTGACAGCAGTCGAAACCGTGAGGCGGTGCCCAGACAAAAGTTTTCGACGGAAAACTTTTAGTCGAGGGAAAGATTCCGGTCGATCGCGCATGGATTAGCAAGAAGGATTAGCAAGAACGGTTCTTGCTAATCATGCTAATCAAAGGCCAAATGGAGCAAATGGCGGACATATTCTTTGATATGTGGCTCGAAGATATGAAAAAGAAGAAAAAATGATAGAATTAACATATGGAAGAATATCTTGAATTTACAAAAAAACTTGCAAAAGAAGCTGAAGAAATAGCTTTGAAGTATTTTAGCTTTGAAACTGAAGCCACTTGGAAGGGTGATAATACTCCCTTGACTAGGGCTGATACAGAAATAAATGACTTGGTTATAAAAAGAATAAATGAAACATACCCAACTCATAGTATTTATGGCGAAGAAAAAAGTGATATTAAAGAGGGTTCTGAATATATCTGGGTGTGTGACCCCATAGATGGAACAATGGCTTTTTCTGTGGGATTACCTATATTTGTTTTTTCTATTGCCTTGGTGAATCAATCAGATGGTCAGCCAGTTCTTGGCTTAATCAACGACCCAGTAATGAAAAATATGTATTGGGCATACAAAGGTAGTGGAGCATATAGAAATGGTAAGAATATTTCTGTATCAAAGGATACCACTTTTGAGAACACATACTTTACTATTGCAGCTTCAGGCAAAGCAATTGGCTTTTCAAATTTACCACTGATGAAAGCATTAAGTGAAAAGAAATGTGCAGTAATGAAATATCCTTCTTTTATTTACGGTGCTATACAAGTAGCTAATGGGAAGTATGTAGGAGCGGTGTTTTATCATAAGTGGGGTCATGATGCAGCTGCGTTGAAAATTATAACAGAAGAAGCTGGAGGCAAGGTGACTGACTTGAATGGAGAAGAACGAAGATGGGACCAAGACGGATTAGGTTGTGTGGTTTCTAACGGAACACTACACAAGGAATTATTAGATATTGCACAGATGGGTAAATTATAATTATGGAAATAAGATCCTCTCTCACAAATCGTTCGGGGCAGACACTTGAGGTCCTGTATAAAGAAGACGATCCACTAAAAGATTTGGGTGGCAAAATTCTGCAAGGTGTTCACGCTTTCTGTTTTTATGGTGACAAATTAGTAATTGTTTTTGCTAAAAATAAAGGATACTGGACACCACCCGGCGGCGGTATTGAGCCCGGAGAGACATATGAAGAAGCTGTTATTCGTGAGGTCAAGGAAGAAACAAACATGAAAGTGTTAAAGCAGAAACTTATTGGGTATCAGGATATTTATGAACCGAATAGAATAATAAGACAAACACGGTCTGTGTGTATTATTGAACCAATAGGTGAATTTATCGTTGATCCTGATGGCGATGTTACTGAAATCAAACTCATTGATCCAAAAGATTATAAAGAGTATTTCGATTGGGGTCCTGTTGGAGATCGACTAATTGATCAGGCCCTTTCTTTAAGGTCGGGTATGTAAATATACCCATTATGGTTCCTAATAGCAGTTCCCACTTCGTTCACTAGTCCGCGCATAAGAGCCATAGAAATATGGTTCTTTTTCTTTCTTACTGATTAGACAGAGAACTGATATAATTTTAAGAATGAAATATTATTTTAAACTTCTTTCAGTTCCACTACTTTTTCTCATACTCTACTCTTCACTTAATATAGTTTGGAATATTTTGAATTTACCACCTACTGACCAACTAACAGAGATAGTAGGTGGGTGGTTTGATACCTACGGAATACCCGCACTGTTTTTTAGTTCAACATTAGAAGGTATATTACTTATTGGTGGATACTTTCCTGGAGTTTTCGTAATTTTTCTAGGAGTACTGGTTGCCAAATCACCGACAGATGCTGTAATTTCTGTAATTGTATGTACATCAGGTTTAATTATTGCTCATATTATAAATTATTTCTTGGGTAAATATGGATGGTATAAATTACTGGTTAAATTTGGAATGAAAGATGCTATAGAGCAATCAAAAAATAGGCTTGAAAAAAGAGGACCTATTGCGATTCCTCTCAGTTATTGGTTGCCGAGCTTTGGGGCTCTTACAAACACAGCAGCAGGAATAATACGTATGCCGTTTAAGAAATTTTTACTGTATTCTGTTGCATCATCAGTTTTCTGGTATTCATTAGTGGCTCTGATTGTTTACCGAGTTGGCGACGGGGTCCTAGAAATAGCTGGTGGGGGAACTGGAAATGTATATGTATTTTTAGTTATAGGAGTGTGGATTCTAGTCTTACTTATATCTGACTATAAAAAAAGAAAGCCTAATTCTGTTTCTAGTACTACCCACTAATTCTTTATGTATAGAATGCTTGACAATACCCCCTGGGGGGTATATACTTATCTTATGCAAACCAATAAACCAAAACTTATACGGCATCTTAAGATAATTGAAGGCCAGGTGAGGGGTCTTCAGAATATGATAGAGAAAGATACCTATTGCATTGATGTCATTACTCAAACATCAGCAATAAAGCAATCACTCTCTAATATAGAAGATACTCTCATGGAAGGTCATCTGGGACATTGTGTTGTAAATCAAATAAAGAAAGGTCAAACAGAAAAAGCTACAGGTGAAATATTAAAAGTATATCGTTTAAAACGCAAATAAAAATTATGCAAACAAAAACTTACAAAGTAAAAGGAATGCATTGCGCTTCATGCGCCTCAATTATTGAGAGGGCAGTAAAAAAAATTGAAGGCGTAGAAAATATAGCTGTCAACAATGGTACAGAAAATGCAAAAATCTCATATGACGCAAGCAAAACAAGCCCAGAAGATTTTAATAAAAAACTGGAACCTCTCGGCTACTCTTTAGTAGTACCAAAGGCTATAGATGATAGTTCTCATAACATGACAGCAAGCCAGATGGGTATGAGCGAGAATGAGCATGCCGAGCATCTTGGGCTTAATCAATCAAAAGAGGAAAAACTAGCTGAAATAAAAGAGATGCGAGCGAAAATTGTACCCGCTATCCTACTTTCTGTGGTTAGTATTTTTGTAATGACCTGGGAGATACTAGGTAAATATAACCTAATACTCCCCATGTCTGAAACTTTATATGAATTTTTTCATCACCTGCTTCCAATTTTTGCTACCTACATATTTATAACCATCGGCAAGCCGTATTTACTCGGGGTATATAGATTCTTCCGCTATGGCAAAGCAAACATGGATACGCTGATTGGTCTCGGTACATCAGTCGCGTTTATGTATAGTTTTATTGTTACAGCTTTTGAAGAAGTTCTGACCCCATATTTAAATGTACAATACAATTTTTATGATATAGCAATTGTCGTTATTACATTTATAGCGTTAGGTAAATACTTAGAAGCAAAATCAAAATTAAAAACTGGCGATGCAATAGAAAAGCTACTTGGGCTTCAAGCAAAAACCGCACTCGTTATACGAGAGGGTAAGGAAATTGAAATTTCAATTGATCTCGTACTCGTAGATGATATTTTGATTGTAAAACCTGGGCAGAAAGTCCCTGTCGATGGCGTTATTATTTCAGGATCTTCATATGTTGATGAATCAATGATAACTGGCGAGCCAGTGCCAGTTGAAAAAAACATAGAAGATAAGGTTGTCGCGGGAACAATCAACACCACGGGCACATTTAATTTTAAAGCAACAAAAGTTGGTTCAGAAACTTTACTTGCGCATATCATTAAAATGGTTGAAGATGCCCAAGGAAGCAAAGCACCAATACAAGCTCTAGCTGATAAAATTTCTGCGGTCTTTGTACCCATTGTGCTTGTAATTGCATTTTTGGCATTTGGACTATGGATGTATTTTGGAATACCCACACTGGGATTTTCTATTGCGCTTTCATATGCACTCACTTCATTTGTGGGAGTGCTAGTGATAGCTTGCCCGTGTGCATTAGGTTTAGCTACCCCAACTGCTATTATTGTGGGGGTTGGGAAAGGAGCAAGGGAAGGAATATTAGTAAAAGATGCCACAGCACTTGAAACACTTCACAAAGCAAACATTGTTGTGGTGGATAAAACAGGAACGATTACAAAAGGCAAACCCGAACTCACCAAGATTGAAAACTTAAGCAAGCTAAAAGACGATGAAATTCTCGCTATTCTGGCAACCCTTGAAAGTAAGTCTGAGCACCCGATAGCACACGCAATAGTGAAGTATGCTAAAGAAAAAAATATCATAAATCTCAATGTTTCAAACTTTGAAATCATAAAAGGTAAGGGCCTAAAGGGATTGATTAATGGCATGGAATATTTTGCCGGTAATACAAAAATCAAAGAAATGGTGCCTGATTTAAACATATCTTTTGACATTAAAAATTTAGAAGTCGAAACACGGCAAGGTAAAACTCCAGTTTTACTTTTTAATAAAAATGAAGTACTCGCAGTAGTATATGTTGCAGATCAAATCAAGCCTGAAGCTATCGAAATGGTGAAGGGATTACACAAGCTAAATAAAAAAGTAATGATGCTGACTGGTGACAATAAAAATACAGGTGAATTTATTGCCAAGCTTGTAGGTATTGATGAAGTGATTGCTGAAGTGATGCCAGAGGATAAATTGCGCGTCATCAAAGATTTGCAGAGCAAAGGCAATATTGTGGTTATGGCAGGTGATGGAGTGAATGATGCTCCAGCGCTCGCTCAAGCTGATGTAGGTATCGCTATGGGCACCGGCACGGATGTGGCCATAGAATCGGCAGGCATTACACTGCTCGGTGGAGACATTTCGAAAATTGTAAAAGCCGTTAAGTTATCAAAAATTACAATGAACGGAATAAAACAGAATCTTTTCTGGGCATTCATCTATAACATTGTTGGTATACCACTCGCTGCGGGATTATTTTATCCAATTTTTGGCTGGCTGTTGTCCCCAGTGTTTGCTGGGTTCGCGATGGCGATGAGTAGTGTAAGCGTGGTTGGTAATTCGCTTAGAATTAAAACTATGAAATTATAAAGGTCAAACATTATTAAATTAAGTAATAAAAATAATATGAACAATAAAATTGCATTTGGAATAGGAGGAGTTGTAGTCGGTTTAGTTTTAGCAGGTCTGTTTGGGGGAAATATGTTTATGGGGTCTAATAACGGGAATAGCGGAATGATGGGTAACAATCAAAATACAGGAAGTAATCAGATGATGGGAAGTATAGACAAACATTTCATCGAGCAGATGATCCCGCATCACGAAGGTGCTGTCACTATGGCACAGTTAGCACTTGAAAGGTCAAAGCGCCCCGAGGTCAAAACTTTAGCTACTAGTATCATCAAAGATCAGAATAAGGAAATCAAAGATATGAGTGAGTGGTACAAGAATTGGTTTGGTAAAGATGTTCCAAAAGGAAGTACAGGTATGATGGGGGGAGGCATGATGTCAGGTAGCGGAATGCATATGGGTGGGCAAGAAGATATGAAGGCTCTAGAAAATGCAGCTGATTTTGACAAAGCATTTCTTGAAGCTATGATTCCGCATCATCAGATGGCTATCACGATGGCTCAAATGTTAAAGTCTGGTACTAATAGACCTGAGATGTTAACACTTGCGGACAATATCATCGAATCGCAAGCAAAAGAGATACAACAAATGCAAGGTTGGTATAGTAATTAGTATAAATAACTTTAGGTCATTATTAAAAATTTAACTTCGTTAAAAAATTTATGAAAATATCAAAAATGTTACATATCGTTAGTGTTATAGTTGGAGTGGCAGGAATTATTACATTTTTAGCTACAATCCTCGGTGGAGCTGATGACCTAGTATTTGGGATTACAAAGATAGATGCTTTACTATGCACGGGAGTTCTTATTCTTATTGCTACCTGGCTCCAGCTTGGAACAATTCACCATATAATGCTTGAGAAGAATGGAGAAATAATTTAATATGAAAACAGATTATAAAATTATCATAGGTGTTGTCCTTGTCACAGGTATTCTTGTAGTAGGAATGTCGATGCGAGAACAGAAAAAAGAAGCAACAGAACAAGTGAGGCTTAGTAACGACTTGGTAGGACAAAAGATAGAGGAAATGAAATCGCCTCACATAAAAATAGGAGACTCGTATCAAGCCTACAATTCAAACCCGCCTACCTCGGGTCCGCACATTGGGGACGCCGTGGCAGGACCAGGCATAAAAGACAAGCCTGTTTCAGATGAGCTTGTTGTGCATAGTTTGGAACATGGAGCAGTAGTACTGTGGTATAGGCAGGATCTGAAAGCAGAAGATGTGGAGAGATTAAAAAAAGTATTTAACGAAGCTTCGGGGAAAAAGATCATGCTTCCCCGCACCGACATGGATACGCCAATTGCGCTCACATCTTGGAATTATATATTGAGGCTAGATGTTGTAGATGAAGTTAACATAAAACAATTTATCGAAATTAATAATGATCGAGCCCCCGAAAAAGCGCCAATATAATTATGAAAACATATGTATATCATATAACCGGCACTCATTGTGCATCGTGTAAAATCTTGATAGAAGACGTTTTAGGCGAGCAAGAGCTAGTTAAAAAAGCACAAGTTAATCTAAAGAAAGAAACCATAGAAATTGAAACTGAAAGCGAACAAACTCCCGAAGAAATTGCGGTCATATTGACCTCTAAAATAAAATCAAATGGCTATACAGTTTCAGTAGAAAAAATAATTAAAGAAAAAGAAAATGACGGTGTGATTTGGAAGGCAATACCTATTGGGCTTTTGTTTCTTGCTCTGTTTTTCTTTTTGCAAAAATCAGGAATTTTAAATCTCGGTATTGGCGGACAAACTACCCCGATAACTAGTTTTATTATTGGGTTGATTGCATCAGTATCTAGTTGCTTGGCAATAGTAGGTGGCTTAGTTTTGTCACTTTCTGCAAAGATATCAGAAGACAATATAAGCGATACAAAAACTTTTCTGCTTTTTCATATAGGCCGGCTAGTGAGTTTTGCAGTTTTGGGTGGAGTCTTAGGCGTAGTTGGTAACGCCATAGGTATCAATTTCACATTTACATCAATACTAGGAATAATTGCATCCCTAGTCATGCTGTTTTTGGGCTTAAATTTAGTTGGAGTATTTGCGAAAAATAAAATTGCATTACCTTCTGGTATTTTTAATTTCTTTAGAAGAGTAGAACATAAGACATTTGCTCCACTATTGGTTGGTTTTGGTACTTTCTTTTTACCATGTGGCTTCACTCAGTCTATGCAAGTCACCGCACTCGGGAGTGGTTCATTCTTCTCTGGATTTTTTATTATGTTTGCCTTTGCCTTAGGCACATTGCCAATGCTCTTGCTATTGTCATTTGGTTCAGCCTCCTTTGCTCATTCTAGGTATGCACCACTATTCTTTAAATCGGCTGGAGTAGTGGTTATTGGGCTTGGATTGTTTGCATTACTGGCAGGACTCGCGGGATTGGGTATTATTAACCCCCTATTTAATATTTAATTTGATATAATCATTCTATGAACAAAACAGTTTCAATTATCATTACTCTCGGACTTGTTATCGCTCTCGGCATAGTATTTTTTGGGGGTAGTTCAAAACCACAAGAAGGTGAAAATGTTGTAGGGGGTAAAGAAAGTGTAGAGATTAGAGATGGTGTTCAATACATTACAATTGATGCTAAAGGGGGATATTCTCCTAAAGTGTCTACGGCTCAAGGTGGCATACCTACAAAACTTATTGTAAAGACAAATGGCACTTTTGATTGCTCTGCATCACTGGTAGTGCGCTCTGTCGGGTTTCAGAAGATTTTACAGCCAACAGGAGAAACCGAAATTGATCTAGGAGTTCCTAAATCAGGCGAACCACTTGTTGGGGTATGCGGTATGGGTATGTACAGTTTCTGGGTTAACTTTAGTTAAATAATGATAAAAGAAATTCTAGTTGTAATCGCAGTATTGCTTGCGATAGTAGGCAATATTCCTTATCTATTTGATGTTGTAAAAGGAAAGATAAAACCACATCCATATACATGGCTTGTGTGGGCTATTGTTTCCTGTGTGGTTTTCTTTGGGCAGGTCGCAAAGGGTGCAGGGATTGGAGCCATACCCACTCTATTTTCAGAAATATTTACGATAATTATTTTCTTATTTTCTTTAAAGTATGGATTTAAAAATCCTCCAAAGAGAGACAAGTACTTTTTACTATTTGCACTTCTCGGACTTATCCCTTGGATTCTTACAAAAGACCCCACTATATCAGTCATCATAGTTGTTTCTATAGATTTGATTGCATTTATACCAACTTTTTATAAAACATATTGTCATCCTCAAAGTGAAGCGCCATTATTGTATGGAAGTAATGTACTCAGACATTCACTCATATTAAGCACCCTTGGTGCTTATAACATTGCTACAATGTTTCATTCTATAGCTATGATTGTTACGAATTCCATAATGGTGATTTTTATCAAAACTTGTAAAGAAAAAAATGATACAATGAATTCATAAGTTATTTATATGAGTATACAAAAATATAAACTTCGGTGAAATTAAAATTTAGGCAATCTTTTTATTATTTTAATTTCAAATATATGAATATGCAAAAAATTGTTTTAACTGCACTTCGTTTCGTAATGTCTTTTATTTTTCTCTGGGCATTTTTTGATAAATTGTTTGGTCTTGGATTGGCGACGACGAGCGAGAAAGCGTGGATACACGGCGGTTCTCCAACTACGGGATTTTTGACGGGAGGTGTTCAAGGTCCATTTGCTCCGTTATTTCATAGCTTGGCAGGAGTAGTAATTGTGGATTGGCTGTTTATGCTTGGACTTCTGTTTATTGGTCTTACATTACTTTTTAACAAATATGTTTTCTGGGGAGCGATAGCAGGTATAGCAATGATGGTACTGATGTGGCTTGCCCTTCTTTTCCCTGCAAACAACCCAATCATTGATGACCACATTGTCTATGCTCTGGTATTGGCTCTACTTGCGATACAAAGCAAAAGGTGATCTTCTACCAGTATAGTATTTAAGGATTTGAGCTCTGTGATATTATTTAAGAATGAGACATCGAACGGTGGTTTTTGTATTAATTTTAATATTAATCGTAATGGGTATTTTATTTAGCGGGAGATTAAATTTGAAGCTCTAATCCTGTAAAGACTTTTGAGGTGTAACTTGGTATAATCTTGCTATGGAAAAAGAAGAGATTAAAAAAAATACCATCGAAGAAGTAAATACGCAGGAAGAAATATTAGAATTAAAAGAATCTTTGGATAGTTTAGAAAAAACTATTAGTGATACAAATTCAACCAAGAAGGTAATTTTAAGGGGTATACTTACGGGACTTAGTGGAATAATAGGTGCCACAATAGTGTTTGGACTCATTATTGCACTTGTATCTTGGATACTATACACCACCGGAGCGTTTCCTCAACTAAATGAATTTCTCAACACTCTGACAAATTAGAGAAGGTGCATGCTCTTATTCTTCTCGTTCAAAAAAATAGAGGCCCACATTTTTATATACATTTTGCAAAAAGCGTAAAAATACACTAGTATAGTTAATAATTGTCGCGCTACTATTTTCGGGAAAAGCGTGCAGTTTACAGGTTATGCCGTCGTAGCTTAGTGGTAAAGCACTGTCTTGGTAAGACAGAGACCATGGGTCCGATCCCCATCGACGGCTCCGCAATCAAAACCAAGTCTTTTTTGGCGAAATTTTGGCGAGCAGAGCGAAGCTCTGCGTAATGTTCTAAAGGATATCCGACCGCTTCGCGGTTTTTTAGAGTGAGGTTCGAGCCGAAGATTTTTTGGAGGGAGAGTTTTTTGGATGGGAGGTCGGCACTTTTTGCAATTTCACCCAGTATTGAAACGTCTTTTATCCATTCTCGCGTCGGTTCGATCCATGCAGATGGTGTCCGCAAAAGTCGAGCTATTTTTTCCTCGATAGACTTTTTATCGGACATAAGAGAGCGACGTCGTTTTAAATAGTCCTCACGCTCAATATCTTGAGCGACATACACATCTGTAAGCCTGGCGAGGTTTTTTGAAATGTTTTGTTCTTCTTCTCGTAAATCTAAAATTACCACTGACGTACTATGTTTATTTTTCTGTTCTTCACTATCTAACATTTCAAATAATTTTGTTGCCAATTCTTTCGGCATGATATATTCGTTAATTTTTGCCGAAAGTTGCCGTTCCAATTCTTCTCCTCGTACACAAGATTCAAAACATTTTTGTGTTTTAGATTTTTTTGAACAATGATAATACGTATAAAAATGTTTGTTGCCATTCTTTTGTCTTTTGATTTTTATTTCTCCAGTAATTCCCATACCACACGATCCGCATGACATAAGCCCACAAAATGGTCTTGGATTAGTTTGCTTGTCTGGTGTGCGACCACGACCTCGCAAAACATTATTTGCTTTATCAAAAAGTGTTTTGGAAATAATCGTTTCGTGTTTACCTTCATATATTTCTCCTGCATGGCGAAAGTGTCCATAATAAATTGGATTATTTATTATATGTGCTATTCGCGATGGGTGAATACGATTATTATTTTTTGATTTTATATCAGATTTTTCTAAAACTTTTGCGAGATCTTCAAGTCGCACATTCCCTGTTGCATAAAGTTCAAATATTTTTTTCACGAGCTTTGCATTTTTCTTATGAATAGCAATTTTTTAATTGCGGGGTTATTTATATAGCCAAACGGAGCGAGGCTAGGAAAATCTCCATTGCGTGCTTTTTGTCGTAACCCACGAGCCGTATTTTCACTAAGTTGTCTTATGTACTCATTCGCCATCCCTAATTCGACAGACATCATCAACACATTGTCATTTGGATAATGGCTTTGATGATGTGTTTGAATATGTTGAATTATTCCTTTTTGTAATAGCCATTGGATTTTTCCGCTATCTACTGGATTGCGAGACAAGCGATCAATTTTCCAGCAAACAATTCCTTGTGCTTCACCATTTTGAATACGCGAAAGCATAGTGTTAAAAATAGGGCGACCGGGAATTTTTGCAGATCGTTTTTCAATAAATTCATCAAAAATATAAATATTTTCTCGCTTCGCGAGTTCTCGTAATTCGGCGAGTTGTGCCTCAATAGAGAGGATTTGTTTATCTTCCACATCGGTAGATTTGCGAGCATATAGAAAGTATTTAGGCATAGTTCTATTATACCATAACCCATAGTATGTAACGCAATAGCAGGTTATACTATTAACAATGAAAGACGAAGCAAAGAAACTCGGTCAAAATTTAAAACGAATAAGAACAAAAAAAGGTATATCCCAAGGAGATATAGTTAAAATATTAGGGATGCCTAAAAGCTTTGTGAGTAGTATTGAAAATGGTAAGACCAACCCTACTCTTGCGACGATTACGAAAATAGCAAAAGCGATCGGAGTTTCAGTCGGAGAGTTAATGAAATAAAGATAATTAAAGGGAGTTTGGTGATTTTTAAAAATCACCAAAAAGTTTTAACACGCGAACGGGTGGGTGGGTCAAGTGTTATATTTTTATGGACGACCTCCCATCCAAAAAACTCTCCCTCCAAAAAATCTTCGGCTCGAACCTCACTCTAAAAAACCGCGAAGCGGTTGGATATCCTTTAGAACATTACGCAGAGCTTCGCTCTGCTCGCCAAAATTTCGCCAAAAAAGACTTGGTTTTGATTGCGGAGTACCTTTTAAACAAGACTCGAACCTACTTTAGTAAAAATTCGTAAACGGTGCGAGCCAACTGAACTAATGCTCACGCTCCACGTTCTTACTGATTTTTAACTAATTTCTACGCCCCACAAAAAGTGTTCCTTCAATG
>JANPIZ010000003.1:0-62445 GCA_031425235.1 Candidatus Nomurabacteria bacterium | reverse complement strand
CATTGAAGGAACACTTTTTGTGGGGCGTAGAAATTAGTTAAAAATCAGTAAGAACGTGGAGCGTGAGCATTAGTTCAGTTGGCTCGCACCGTTTACGAATTTTTACTAAAGTAGGTTCGAGTCTTGTTTAAAAGGTACTCCAAAGCCGATGTAGCTCAGTTGGTAGAGCAACGCATTCGTAATGCGTGGGTCGACAGTTCAATCCTGTCCATCGGCTCAATCTTTATTTCCTTTTCTATGTAGTTCAGAAAACAACGCTACTGTTTTACCGAAATCTTTTTCAGCCACGATGAATATAAGCTCAGTCGGAGTAGATATAAGCTCTTCTAAGTTTATTCGAGCTCTTGCGGTGACAGCAAGCAACGAGAAGAATACATTCGGTGTATTAAAAACCTCTTTTCCAAAAGAAACACCAATAGCTGCCAGGTTGCGACTCACAACAATCGGCTTTGATCTAAAATGTTCTAGGATTTTCTTTTCTATGTTTGATGAGCAAATAATGTCGAGCTCGGCGGTACCAATGGTAGTGGTAAATAAATCATCCTGTGAAACCTTTATTTTTTTATGGAGTGATTCTAGGTCTTTTATAAATTCTGCATTATTTTCATAAATTATTTCTGATATAGGAAGCTTGGTAGTTATGTTTTTAATGACCACATCATGCACAAGAGGCTTTTCTTTTTTGAGTTCTTTGCGGAGACGAGATAGGGAAACGACAAGGCTTGCGATCGTCACATCTTTTTTGGTGAGTTCTTTCACTTTCGGTCGTATTCTGTGAGCGTAAGAGCTCATATTCATGTAGCCATTTGTTAGCGCGAAGCAGGCTTCTACCTCGCTCAGCACAATATCTCGCACGATAGGTTGAATTTTGATCATATTTAGAATTCTAACAGATTTAACAAATTGTGTAAAATACAAGATCAATGTTAAAAAATTTAACTTTAATTGCTAATCCAGGTATTCTTTATTTAGCTACTAAAATTTTGTTATTTAAAAATTATTTTAGGCTTTAATTAGCTTAAGAGGGAGAAATTATGGCGGAAAATATTACAGGAAAAGAACTTAGAGAAGTTTTAACTGGCGGGAAAGAGGTTTTTTTGAAAAAAACAGGTTTAGGCGGTCTTTTGAAAGCTTGGTCTGCCGCCAAGTGGGAAGATGGCAGCTGGTTTGTTCCTTGTATTTTTTTGGATGGTGATAAGGTCATCCTCCAGAGAATTAAATTGTCGGAAAATTCTCCGATGGCAAAAAAACTGACTACAGAAGGAGTCTTCCGTGGTCATTAAAAAATCGAGAGTTCGCTCTCAAAACAAAACCGGTAAGTGTCGTCCTTGTGGATGTGATGCTTGCCGGTTTTAAAATTGCTGCCTTTGGAGAAAAATTATGGAAGAAGAAAAAGGTCTTGAGTTGTTGCCTGAATTAACTCAAGAACAATTTGAAATGATCGCTCGCCGCTTCAAGGTTCTAGTGAATAAAAATAACCCATGGTTTCTTAAAACTTTAGAGTGGTTATGTGATTATAATTATTTTCACCTTAAAAGAAGCGAGAGTTCTATAGATATTATATTCCTTAAATAAGCCGGTAAACCAATGTTAATTGGAACCGGCTTTAAATTTGTTATACTTAACAGATGGCTGATGAGATAGACGAACAAAAGGATATATCGCAAAAGATCGACGCACTTGAAAAGGAAACCCAAGCACCTGACTTTTTGGTTTCTCCGTATGCGCAAGATGTTCTCAAAGAACTTCATGAATTAAAAGAAAAAAAAGCACAGGAAGAAAATGAAAAGTCTGTACTTCCAAAAAAAGATATTTTTCTCGTCATTACTCGAGACTCAAGTATCTTTAATTCCACTCGACCCGCGGGGAAACTTATCGGCGACATATCATCTATAGTTCCCGAGCTCCATATTATTTATATTGGTAGAAAAAAGGAAATATCAAATACGTTTGGAGATAATACATTTATATACATTGCTCCGTATATTCCGTTCCTCAGTTTTTTGACGGTGTACAAAGTTATTTTATCAGAAGTGGTATGGAAACGACGTTTTGTGCCGACTGTAGTACTTAGCATTGGTGATCAGGTTGTCCTCGCGAAATTGTTTGCGAGAAAATACAGTCGGCCGTTGTACGTCTTTTATTCATACATGAAAGTGCTCGGCAAAGGAAGTATTTCAATGACGACGCTCACGAGACTTTACCCGCAAAAAATAATTGTACCAAATGAATACGTTAAAAAAGCTATTGAAAATAACTATGGTTATAAGGCAAAATACACAAACATAAAAATATTAAATGAATATGTTGAGATACCAGAACTCGAAGTTATTTTTGACGAAAAACGTATTGTAGAAGAAGCAAATTCGCGAAACAATACATTTAACATGATCGTATTTCCACGACAAGCAAACCTGGTTTCTTTTTTCAAACTTAAAAATATCGGCCGAGAACTGTCGCACTCTATTAAAAAATTTGAGTTCACAATCGTGGTCAAAAGAGGACACTATATATATGCAAAAATACTTCGGTTTTTATGTATGCTTCCAGGTACTATAGTCAAAGAAGATAAGGAATCTATCTCTTTATTTCACACCGCTCGACTTATGCTGTATTTTGATGCTCCCCATATTGCCTATGACCCTGTGTTTTATTCCCTTATTTCTGGCTGCCCAGTTATTTCGTCGGGAGATGAGTATAGTAAAATAATTCTATTTAATTCTGGCTTTGAAGAGTTTACTCATGTCGGTAGACATAGCAACAGCTTTGCTGTGGCAATAAAGAAACTCGTAAACGATATATATCTGTATGAAAAATACAAAATGAATTGCATTGGTTTTGCTAAAAGTGCTTTTACTCATGACCACAGTGCTTATATGCAAGAACTCCGCGAAAGTTTGAAGGTAGGCGTTTAATTTGTTACAGTGAACTACATGGGTAAAGATACCAATGAAATTAAAAAAGAAATAGCTATTCTGGAAGAGGAAATGACAGAGGCAGATTTTTGGACTGACAAAGTGAAGGCCCAGGCGACCTTAAAAAAACTCGGCGAACTTCGAGACGAACTCCTCGGCGGGCAAAAGTATAACAAAGGGAATGCAATCCTTACTATTATTTCAGGTGCTGGCGGGGATGATGCTGAAGATTTTTCTTCTATGCTTTTAGAAATGTATGGAAAATATGCAAAAAAATCTGGATTCGAAATTTCTTTGATCCACGAACACAAAAATGATCATGGAGGATATCGCAATATAACAATAGAAATTAGTGGAAAAAATGCCTATGGAAATTTAAAACATGAAAGTGGTGTCCATCGCCTCGTTCGCATTTCACCTTTTAATGCAAAAAAGCTGAGACATACTTCATTTTCATTAGTCGAAGTGCTGCCAAAGTTCGGCAAGCTTGAGGAGCGCGATATTACACTGAAGCCTGAAGATTTAAAAATAGAGTTTACCCGCTCAGGTGGCCCTGGCGGACAAAATGTGAACAAAAGGGAAACCGCCGTAAGAATCGTTCACATCCCGACCGGGATAGCTGTGTCAGCATCAAATGAACGCTCTCAAGAACAAAACAGAGAACAAGCTCTCAGTATTTTACGAGCTAAAATATTCAAAAAATCCCAAGAAGATAAAAAAAGCGTAGAAGAAGCCATGAAAATGAAGAATACCGAAATAGAGTGGGGGAGCCAGATCCGCTCGTATGTCTTGCACCCTTATAAAATGGTCAAAGATCATAGGACAGGACAGGAGACGTCAAATATCGATGCTGTTTTAGAGGGAGACTTAGACATGTTTATTATTACAGAGAAGAATTCGTAATTAAATAATTGATTATATAGCATTATAGTTTATAATAAAATTATATGGAAAATGGAATGCTTAAATTAGAAAACAATGGTGCTAGTAAAGACGGACATCATAGTTTATCAGAACGAGAGAAAAGCTATTCAACGAGGCGCAGTGTTGCAATAGGTATGTTGTCTGGACTTGTCAGCGGGATAAATCTGGGCTTTTATGGAAATATAAAAAAAGATACCCTGGAAAAATTAATACCAAGGCTGTCGATGATACAAAGTTTCCTAAAAAATGGCAGACCTTCGGCTGTTTCTAATGAAAGCGGGCTGACTGACGAAATTAAGTGCAACATTACGATTCCAGAAATCGTGGAATTAATCGATAGAATTTACAGTGATAAAATAAATCTTAAAGATGAAAAAGATATTATGGTAAAACAACTGCGATCTATTGAATTAATGCTTCAAACTGGAGAAATGACTAACGAAAATTAATTTTTACAAATTGACTTATGTAGATACATTGTATATACTTAAATTATGACTACAAAAATTCGAAAATGGGGCAATAGTTTGGCGGTGCGAATTCCAGATGAATTTGCGCAAAACCTCGATTTAAAAGATGGTTCTTTTGTTAATTTCAAACAAACTGGAGATAAAATTATAATTAGTTCAAGTAAGCCTGTTTATACTTTAGAAAAGTTGGTCAAAGGTATAACAAAGAAAAATATACACAAACTTGTCTGGCCGGATGATAAAAAAAGAGGTAAAGAAATATGGTAAAAAAATCTCTAATTTTAGAAAGAGGTGACGTAGTGTGGATTGATTTCAGCCCGACAAAGGGGCACGAGCAGTCGGGTCTCCGCCCAGCAGTCGTTTTATCACCTTCTAAATACAATATTATTTCTGGGCTAATTCTTGCTTGCCCCATGACCTCAAAAAGTAAAGGTTATTTTATGGAAGTTGCTATACAAGGTCCAAAAGGCAAGTCTTTTGTTTTGAGCGACCAAATAAGGTCTATAGATAAGGATAGAGTAAAAAAGAAAGACGGCAAACTGAAGGATTCAGAGATAAATGAAATTTTGGCGAGGGGTTTGGTTTTGCTTCAATAAACTATTATGTTAGAATACATAGGTGATTTACTTCAACAATGTTTCAAAACTTTATAAGGATTCAGTGGCGTTAGATGATGTCACTTTAACAATTACTCCAGGTGAGTTTGTGTCAGTAGTCGGACACTCTGGCGCTGGGAAAACAACATTAGCAAAATTAATTCTCGTAGACGAAAAGCCGAGCCTCGGCACAGTTTTTTTTGAATCAACTGACCTACATCAATTAAATAGTAAAGACCTTACAAAACTGCGTCAACGAATCGGGGTAGTTTTTCAAGACTTTAAACTATTACAAAACAGAACTACATATGAAAACATAGCCTTTGCTATGGAAGCTCTCGGTAAAACAGACGAAGAAATACAAAATGACGTTCCACATGTGCTCGAACTGGTGAATATGCTCGACAAGATACATCACTTCCCACATCAACTCTCGGGTGGTGAGCAGCAGCGGCTTGCTATCGCTCGCGCTATCATCAATCAGCCAGAGCTTATTATTGCCGACGAGCCTACAGGCAACCTCGACCCTGTAAATACCCACGAAGTAGTCCAAATTTTGAAGAAAATCAACGACCTTGGTACTACTATCATCATGACCACACACAATCACGGGGTTGTGGAATCAGTAAACAAGCGTGTTATAACTATGGAGAATGGCCGAATTATCAAAGATACTAAAGGTAAGATTTAGTTTGTGATACAATAAAAATTTTATGACAGAATTAAAAAGAATTATAAAAGCTGGATTTTTAAGTTTTAAACGCAATGGACTTGTGTCTTTTGCTGCGGTGCTCGTCGTGACTATCACTCTTGCCTTTGTCACGTCTATCATTTTGCTCCAATCAGTTTTGTATTTCTCATTAAATAATATAAAAGATAAAGTAGATGTAACGATTTACTTCAACGTTGGCGCACCCGAAGACCGGATTCTTTCTTTGAAAGATTCACTTATGCAGTTACCAGAAGTAGCTGACGTGACATATACAAGCGACAAAGAAGCGTTAGCATTATTCCGTGCACGCCACGAAAATGATTATCCCACGCTTGCTGCTCTCGAGGAAATAGGTACTAATCCACTTGGCGGATACTTAAACGTGAAAGCGAAAGATATTTCACAATACGAAGGTATTTCAAATTTTCTCAAATCTGACAACCCTGAGATGACCTCGTACGCTTCCGTCATCGACAAAATAAATTATCATCAAAACAAAGTAGTCATCGATAGGTTGAATTATCTTATTTCTGGTGCGCACAAACTTGGGCTGATTATTACCCTTATTTTAGTGCTTGTGTCTATTATTATTACTTTCAACACCATAAGGCTCGCTATATACATTTCCAAAGAGGAAATAAGCGTTATGCGCCTTGTAGGGGCATCAAAAATGTACGTTCGGGGACCATTTATGGTAGAAGGGGTAATATATGGTATTATCGCTACAATTATTACTATTCTGTTATTTTTACCAATAACCTTCTGGTTAGGGCATAATATGACTGATTTTTTTGGATTTAATATATTTAATTATTATACTTCCAATATATTGCAAATCTTTATTATCAATTTATTGTTCGGCGTATTCCTCGGTATTGCTTCGGCTTCTTTAGCAGTTAGAAAATATTTGAACAAGTAAGGAGGTTTGCTCGCATGAAAAAATCAACAAAATATATCTTTGTAGTTGGTGGGGTAATTTCCGGAGTAGGGAAAGGGATTACTACCTCCTCACTAGGACTTATTTTGAAGAACCGAGGACTGAATGTTACCGCAATAAAAATTGACCCTTATGTAAACGTTGACGCAGGAACGATGAATCCTATTGAGCACGGAGAGGTCTTTGTGCTTGGTGACGGCGATGAAACTGACCAAGACATGGGTAACTACGAACGCTTCCTTGATTTAAAATTAACTCGTCTCAACTACATGACGACCGGCCGAGTATATAAGACTGTCATCGAAAAAGAGCGAAATCTCGAATACAATGGCAAATGCGTGCAGGTTGTGCCGGCGATACCACTCGAAGTAATTGATCGTATTGAAAAAGCAGGTGTTAAAGCGAGTGCTGACGTGGTGATTATCGAAGTGGGTGGGACTATTGGTGAATATGAAAATATTTTGTTCCTTGAGGCGGCTCGCATGATGAAAACAAAATCCCCAAAAGATGTTTTTTTTGTAATGGTGTCATATTTACCGACACCTTCGACTATTGGGGAAATGAAAACCAAACCAACCCAGCATGCGGCGAGACTACTAAACAATTCAGGCATTCAAGCAGATTTTATCATTGCTCGTAGTGCGACTCCGCTCGATAGTCTCCGTAAGGAAAAGATCGCAATGTTTTGTAGTATCCCAACTGATCGTATTATTTCAGCCCCGGACGTCAAAAGTGTGTATGATATACCGCTTAATTTTGAAAAAGAAAAACTTTCCGATAAATTATGTGAATTGATTGATGTTGTCTGCAAAAAACCCGACCCGAAAGCTTGGAATTCATGGAAGAATTTTGCAAAGCAAGCCCACAACGATAAAAATGTGGTTAAAATTGCCATGATTGGTAAATACTTTGAAACAGGCGACTTTATCTTATCAGATTCATATTTGTCAGTTATCGAGTCGATCAAATATTCTTCTTATGCTCAAGGCAAAAAGCCAGTTATTTCGTGGTTGAACTCGGTAGATTTTGAAAAACAACCAGTGAAATTAAAAGATTTGAAAAAATACGATGGTATTATTGTGCCAGGGGGTTTCGGTACCCGAGGCGTGGAAGGCAAACTCGCAGCCGTTCAATTTGCTCGCACACATAAAATACCATATCTCGGACTGTGTTATGGTATGCAGATGATGGTTATTGAATACGCTCGTAATGTGCTCGGACTGAAGGATGCTAATACTCGCGAAGTAAACCCTAAATCTAATAATATCGTGATTGATATTATGGAATCTCAAAAGGAAATTTTAAAAAATAATTCGTACGGGGGAAGTATGCGTCTCGGAGAGTACAAAGCAGTGCTAAAGAAAGGTAGTGTTGCTTCAGAAGCTTATGGCAAAAAACCTGCCCGCAATGCTTCCAGCATAGCTGGTGCAGGCGGGGAGGTCATCGAAAGGCATAGGCATCGCTACGAAGTAAATCCATTATTTATTGAAAAGTTAGAAGCGGCGGGACTTGTATTCTCAGGTAAGTCTCCTGACGGACTGTTGATGGAGATTGCGGAATTGCCAAAAACCGAACATCCATTTTTCCTCGGTACTCAATTCCATCCCGAATTTTTAGCTCATCCGTTAAACCCACATCCGCTTTTCTCTAGCTTTATAAAAGCCTGTGGAGAACAGAGAAAAAAATAATCTCTAATACGTAGAACTTAAGAAATCTTTGATTTTTGTAAGAGGTAGAGAGAATGCTACTGGACCCACTGCCCCTGGTGCAATTTCGTATTTACTGAAGTAAATGGTTACATTTTTACTACTAAGAGACCAATTTGAAAAACTACCAAAGGTGAGGTTCTTAACTTCTTCTGGAAACACGCCCAATGATTTCGATGCAAGTAATTCTTTTTTAATTAAAGCTGTGAAAGCTGTTTGCTTGTCCTTTTTTATTATATCTGCCAACGATAAAATTTCTCCCGTATCTGTCGCAGCAGTTATGACTTTGTACGTATTGTTTCCATTAGCACCACCAGTGTAGGCATATTCACTTATTACGATTGAACTTGTTTCAGTGCCTTTTACTTCTTTTGCTTCTATGTCGAGTGTGTAGTTTGCCATCGGGGCATCCGCACCAAATTTTGCGCGCATGTCCGGCACATCCATATTTGCTTGTTTTCGAAATTCATCCACCGATGTGTCGACATAGGCTTGGGCAGTGAGAGCAAGTTTACTCTCACCAGAAATAACTGGTTTTGTGCCGCTAAAATTTTCTTCCTGTATTTTTGTAGTCTTTATAGTTATCGGGTCTGGTGCTATTTCGGTCGGTATTTGCTCCTTCGGGTTTTCGGGCACAACTGGAATAATCGTTTTTTTATATTTCAAAAATAATCCAAGTGCTATTAAAACAAGGAGTATGACTACATAAAAAACTGCATTTTTTTTAGTACTTTTTTTCATTCTTTATTCACCAATCACTTTAAATGATATATTGGTCGGTACAATGAATTTTGATTGATCAGGTGTCCATAACATACAATCATAATCACCAATTTGGTCGGCATTCCAGCTGTATGTTCCTGATACGTCAGTGCCAGTTGTATCGGTTTTTGCTGCGAGCTTTGTCTTGAATCCTGTGTTTGGAAGCGCCGATGACCATATATATGTATATCCATCTCGTGCGATGAACATAGTGTCGAGCGTCCGGCCTTCAGCGATTGTAGTAAATTCCCCACGAACGTTACCCTTATCAAGGTATACGGTGCCGCTATTTTCGAAGTCGCTCATTGCTTGTTTGACTTCGCATTTATATGGCCTATCGTCTTGCTTTACGAATTCACTAAAAGCCATTTTCTTGCTACTTGTTTCTCCTGTCTGTGTTTCTTGTGTCATCGCGTCTGTATTTACAATGGCTTCATTAGATACTTCCGGTTTATTTTTTGTGATAATAAAATAAGCTCCTACCACTACAGCTACCAACACCACCACAGAAATTATTGTTTTTTGCATAAAATTTTGATTAACCGAGACTTCTAAATTAATATTAATACCACCCTATTATAACATATATAATAGGGTAAAGATTATTTAAACCTTTTTCCAGACGAGTAGATGGATATGGTGATGAGCGGGGATCGATTGAGCTTTTGGTGTTGCTCCTAATAACGTATCATACATTTCTCAAATATATTGTTGTTTTATTAATTCAAACTCTTTTTCTCCTGTAGAGTTAATTTATAAATAGGGATGTGTCGCTATTATTTTAATTGTAACAAATATTTTATGTATTTCATATAAATGATATAATACAATACATGAATACAAAAAATATAATTATACTTATTGTGCTTATTCTCGTAGTCGGTTCTTTGGCGTGGGTTAGTTCAAAAAATAAACAGGTCGCCTTGCCTCAGATTTTATCATTTGAAGATTGTGCTGCTGCTGGCTTGCTCGTGATGGAAAGTGACCCTCGTCAATGTATGACTCCAGACGGGAGGACGTTTGCAGAAGAAAAAATTGAGACGATAACATATACTAAGGCATCTACAGATTTGATTGTTGTTGAATTGCCATTTCCTGGCGCAGTTACGGGTAAAGAGTTCAGTGTTATCGGAAAGGCGAGAGGGACATGGTTTTTCGAAGCTTCATTTCCTTTAGAGCTCTTGGATCAATTAGGTAACGTTATTGCTACTGGGTATGCCCAAGCAGAGGGAGAATGGATGACTGAAGAGTTTGTACCATTTAAAGGGACTATAAAAGCCCCTGAATCATATATGGGCCCTGCGACACTTGTTCTCAAAAAAGATAATGCGTCTGGCTTGCCTGAAAATGATGCATCTATTTCGTTTCCCATTACTGTTGAATATTAAACGCATTTGATTAAAACCTAAATTTGTAATATTGTAAGAGGATTGGGAGATCGTCTAATGGTAGGACACGTCCCTCTGGAGGACGTTATCTAGGTTCGAGTCCTAGTCTCCCAGCCGTCATATGCTAAGTCAGGTGACTGATACGCATACGAGCACTATCCCGTCATTGCATACCTGCTGAGCGCAGTATTCAGAACAAAAAGCACCCAACTGGGTGCTTTTTGTTTATCTTTTATTTATGCGAAACAGACTTTCTTTTCTTTTATAATTAGTTTACTTTTC
The DNA here is from genome assembly GCA_031425235.1 of Candidatus Nomurabacteria bacterium. Classification (GTDB taxonomy): domain Bacteria; phylum Patescibacteriota; class Minisyncoccia; order Phycocordibacterales; family UBA9973; genus UBA9973. The sequence continues at coordinate 51,753 of JANPIZ010000003.1, read as the reverse complement.
ATACAAGATAGTAGTTCTCTTTTCTCCATTAGTGTTCCATCTTTGAGTAAGTACTTCGTGTAGTTTCGGACATCTATATCCAGTGATACTTTTTCTTGCTTATGCCCTAATACTCCAGTTCTAAATTTATTAAACCTACTTATCTCATCCTCGATTCTTGTTTTAATTCCAAGCTCATCTAAGTCTACCTTATCCATCAATTCAATAAGTTCTGTTATTAAGTTTGGCTCATTGATAGCTGGATTTTTGCAGTCTATGTTCCTTGCTTTCGTACAGAAATAGTAGACATGGCGATTCACTCCACCATCTTTAAGTTTCTTAAATTTCTCATCAGCCGATATGCCTGATCCGCAGTAGCCACAGTGTATGAGTTTAGTAAATGCGAATTCTTTACTCTCAGTTTTGGGAATATAATTCTGATTAAGAGTCATCTGCACTCTATCGTAAAGTGTTTTATCTATAATCGGTGTCTGCTTTCCTGTATACCATTGACCGCCACCTTTTGGATATTCAAAGTCACCATAATAAAATGGATTTCTTAAGATGATATAAATATTTGCTAACACTAATGGCTTTCCTCTATGCGTTTTGAAATTAATTTCTCTTAGCCATCGATATACTTTTCTTCCACTCCATTGTTCAGATGCGACTTTCTCAAACATCTGCTTAATAACTGGTGCTCGTTTTGGATCAATCCTGCATTGGCACTTTTTATCTACATGCTTTTCATTCAGGTAGCCAGTCGGTGCAACTCCTGGTCTCCATCCCATCTCGCACCTTGTTCGTAGACCTCGCTGTACATTCACTGCCTTATTATCATTCTCCAGTTTCGCTTGTGATCCTAGAATCATCAGGAGGAACTTCTCGTTTGGATTGTTTGTAAATTTCTGCCCATATGTTTTTATCTCAATTAACTTTCCCTGATCCATCAAATCCACCACTGACCCTAAGTCTCCTGCATTTCTACTTAATCTGTCAGGTGCCCAAGTAAGGATGGCGTTGAACTTGCCTTGTTTGATCTCTGCTAGCATTTCATTGTATACAGGTCTTTGCCCAACTTCTTTCGACGAGTGTGCCTCTCGCTTTATCTCTACTATATGGAGATGGTCTCGCTCTGCTAGAGCTTGCATCTCCTTTACCTGAGATTCTATTGAGAGAGCCTGCTTATCCTCAGCCTCTGTGGATTTCCTAGAATACAGACAGTATTTAAGGGGTGCCGTGGGGGCTTGCTCTACTTGCTTATGTTTCATATATATTCCTTGTGTTTGGTTGATAATTGACCTACACCTAAGGAATGACGCAACGGCTCTTAGGAGTCTAGGATGCATTTGTTGATAACTAATTACCCTTATTTTACAAGGTGAGTTAGTATGCAGACCTATGAAAACCTATGAACACTTGACTTTGTATTTAGAGTCTGATAGACTCCTATTTATACAAATGAGGAAAGATATACAAGCAAAACTTAAAGGAATGCCAGAACTACTCTCTATCAGCCAAGTAGCAGATATTTTCTCCATTCACCCAGACACTCTCCGCAACTGGGAAAAGGACGGTACTCTTGTGCCACTTCGAGCTGGGAAGCGAGGTGATCGTAAATATCGCCCTCAAGACATAGAAGCTATCGTCGATAAAATGGGTAGTAAGCTCACTCTACCCCAACTTGAATCATTCCTTTGGAAGAGTGCTGACATTCTCCGAGGGAAAATTGACAGCTCTGATTATAAAAAATATATTTTTGGTCTTTTGTTCTATAAACGAATGAGTGACGTGTGGGATGAAGAATACAATACCGTCATGAAAGAATATAACGATGTAACGATTGCTCGTGCTGACTACAATCACCGTTTTCAGATACCAAAAGATTGTCGATGGGAAAAGATTACTGAACAAGCTGAAAACATCGGACAGAAGCTAAATGATATTTTTGATAAGTTAGCAAATGCAAATAGTCCCAAACTCGATAAGATTTTTGAAGATCTTGATTTCGCCAATAAAGATCGTTTTCCCAACGAAACACTTCAACGTCTTATTAACCACTTTTCACAATACAATTTCGGTAATACTTATATTAGTTCAGACTTATTGGGTGATGCATATGAATATCTTATAAAACAATTCGCAGCCGATGCGGGTAAGAAAGGTGGCGAGTTTTATACTCCTCGAGAAGTTGAAAGAGTTATCATGGGGATTCTTAAACCCCATCAGAAAGATCATATCTACGACCCTACTGTTGGATCAGGCGGTTTTCTTTTAGAAGCTTATGATTATCTTAAACAAAAGTCTGGAGAAAAAATTGCAAAGACACTTTATCTTTATGGACAAGAACAGAATCTTGCTACTTTTGCGATTGCAAAAATTAACATGTTTCTTCATGGACTCGATAGCGCTGATATCCGTAGAGGTGACACGCTCGCAAATCCTCAATTTCTTAATCAACAAGGGAATTTACAAACTTTTGACATAGTAGTAGCTAACCCACCTTACTCAATAAAAGACTGGGAATATGAAGCATTCAAAACAAAGTTTGGTCGCCTTGAAGGATATGATGCTCCGCCAGATAAAAATGCAGACTATGCTTTTGTACTTCATATTATTAAATCGATGAATCAGAATGGAAGAGCTGGAATAGTACTTCCGCACGGTGTGTTGTTTCGTGGGGGTGCCGAAGGTCGTATTCGTGAACAGATTCTAAAAAATGATTTAATTGATGCAGTCATCGCACTCCCATCAAAACTTTTCTATGGAACAACAATTCCAGCGGTTATTCTTATTTTAAATACAAATAAACCAGAAAATCATAAAGGAAAAATATTAATAATTGATGCAGAAAAAGATTTTTCTGAAGGAAAAAATCAAAACTCATTAAGAACCCAAGACATACAGAAAATTATTAAAACGTATGATACTTATACCGACAAAGCAAATTATGCAAAAGTAGTTCACCTTACTGAAATTAAAGACAAAGACTACATCCTAAAGACAAAACTTTATATTAGTTCAGACATTGAAGATCAAATTCTTGATATTTCACAGTCAAAGAAAGACTTAAATAAATCAGAAAATTTATATACAAATGCCTTAAAAAATAATTGGGAAGTATTTAACGACATATTGGTAGATTTAACTAATAGAAAGGGATGGACAAAGACAACTCTTGGAGAAATTGCTGACATAAAAAATGGAAAAACTAATTCTCAAGACGCTGTGGATAATGGAGAATATCCTCTTTTTGATAGATCTATAATAATAAAAAGAAGTAATAAATATTTGTTTGATAAAACAGCCATAATATTACCTGGAGAAGGGGCAGAATTTATCCCTCGCTATTACAGTGGTAAGTTTGATTTACATCAACGAGCTTACGCAATTTCCACAAAAAATAAAGATGTAGACCCTTTGTATCTTTTTTATTTTATTTTTGCTAACAGAAATTTCTTCGCAGATAATGCTGTTGGAAGTACTGTAAAATCTCTTCGATTGCCTATCATATACTCTATGCCCATCTCAATTCCGCCTCTAAAAGAACAGAAAGATATAGCTAGGCTATTTTCTACAATGGATTCTTATTTAAAAAATATTAAAGATATTACTCAAAAGGCTGAGACTCTGAAAAAAGCACTGATGCAAGATATTATGACTAAAAAATAATAGTTACATGACTACTGAAATTATCAAAGAAAACTTAAAAACAAAAGAGATTTACTTTGCAAAAAACACTGAGGCTGATTTCGAGGTTAAATCGAGAGAAGTCTTTAAGAAAAAACTTTATGAGATTGTTTATCCATTTGACCGATTTGGTAAGCAAAAATATACTCTCATTTCAGAAATTCATTTTGATGGAGTCGCTCGTGCTGACTTAAAAGGCCTAAGAGCAATGACTCGTGGTTACGGTTTTACCTATGACACCTCCTCTCTCCTTTCAGTTGTTAACGATAAATTTCCTCAAGTTACAAAAATTGTTATTTCTAAAAAACTAACAAGTCTTAAGCTTAAAAAGGGAGAGTTTATTTTGAATGATGATGATTATAAAAAAATCTATAGCACTCTCAGACCTAAGAATCTTACACACTCTAAAGATCTAAAAATAACAATTAATAACCTTTTAGCTGATTCTAAAGAGCTTAAGCTTAAATCTCAAAAGATTCCGTATGTATCTGGGACAATTAAGGGAATTTTACAAGAAGTTAAATCTTCTGGAGCAAAACTATCAGACAATGATTCTGCCTCAATTTTAGATTTTACTCAAAATCAAATTCAAAACTATGACATGAATGCTGTTGCATTAATTCGAACCAAGGAAAAAATAGATCAAGTCTATATTGATAAAGTGCTTGCTCAATTTGAAAAAATTCTATCAAAAAAGACTGGTAAAAATCTCGAGGGAGAATGGCATAAATTCTTTAAAGATAACTCTTGGATATTCTCCTATCTTTTCGCCGCTCCTCATTTTTTATTTCAAGATGAATACTATGTTGGTGGTCAAAAAGGCAATGATAAGGGGGCACGATATGCTGACTTTATTTATAAAAATAATTTAACTGACAATGCCACGATTATAGAGATTAAAACTCATAAAGCACCACTTTTACATAAAACTGCATACAGAAAAGCTGGGAAAATATATCCAATTTCTTCTGGTATTTCTGGTGCAATTAACCAAGTGCTTGATCAAAAACATACTCTTTTAAGAAATTACTCAAATGTGGCTACGGGCGATTTCGAAGTATTTGAACCGAGATGTATTATTGTTGCTGGAAAGATTGGTGATATCCCCAAGGACTCAAGAAAAAATTTCGATTTATTTAGACAGAATCTTAGAAATATAGAAATAATATGTTTTGACGAAGTACTAGTAAAAGCAAAAATACTTTTAAATCAGTTTACAAAAAAGAAGGATAAAGCCAAGAAGAAAAAGACATCAAAGAAATAATATGAAATTCAACGAACAATACACAATTGAAAATCACATTATAAAATTCATGCAAGGAAAGCTTGGATATGAGTATATTACCGCTGAAGCATTTTCCAAACTTCGTTCATTTGAAAATGAATATATCATTGTCCCTCATTTACTAGAGGCAGTTCAAACAATAAACAAAGTGAATGAAGATGTCGCTTCGACTATTGTTCGAGAAGTAAAGAAACTTGATACCAATGAAGCTTTCCTTTTAGCATTACGAAATGGAGTAAATATAAAAGATCCAGAAACTGGCAAAAGTCGTGATTATAAGCTAGTGGACTTTGATAATCATGAGAACAATCGCTTCGTTATCACTAATCAATTTTATTTTGAAGGAGTTACTGAAAACATTAGAACTGATGTATTGGTATTTCTTAATGGATTACCTGTATCCGATATTGAAGCAAAAAGCCCAACTGCCTCTAGTTCTGTTAATTTTGAAAATGCTATCGATCAAATCAAGCGATACGAAAGAGTTGCACCCAAGTTGTTTCTGACTAATTGTTTCAATATTGCAACCGATGGACTTAAAACTGTTTATGGAACTACATTTGCTCCCAAACAATATTTCCTTACTTGGCGAGAAGATCCGCATATCGAAACTAAACTGTTTGAAAATGAGCTAGATTCAACTCTGCATTATCTATTAAGTAAAGAACAATTACTTGATATCATCAAAAACTTTATTGTATTTGAAAAGAAAAAAGACGGTATCACAAAAAAGATCACTAGATATCAGCAATTTTACGCTACTAATAAGATGGTTGATAGAGTAAAGGGTGGTGATCATAAAAAAGGACTCATCTGGCACACACAAGGATCTGGAAAAACACTTACAATGTTTTTTACTGCGTGGAAACTTCGCTACGATCCTGAACTTAAAAATCCTAAAGTATTTATTCTAATAGATCGCATTGATCTTGATGATCAAGTTTTTGAAGAGTTTGACGCATGGGGTGGACAAAATTTGATTCGTGTTGAATCTCGCAAAGACCTTGAGAAAAAGATTAAAGGTGCAGACAGAGGTATCTTCATATCCACTATTCAGAAATTCAGCGAGCTTGAAGAAATAGAAGAAATCGAAGGTAACGTCATAGTTTTATCTGATGAAGCTCATCGAGATAATGAAGGAATTTCTGCTATCAAGATGCGTAATGCATTCAGAGATGCTTTCTTCTTTGGATTCACAGGAACACCGATCGACAAGTTAACCCTTAATACTCATAGAAACTTCGGAGAAGATGGTGAAAGATATTTAGATTACTATTCTATTCAACAAGCTATAGATGACGGTGCCACTCTCCCAGTAACTTATGAGGCACGACTATCTAAGTTTTTTATTGACGAAGAACAGGTAGACAAACAATTTAATGAGTTAACAAATGATCTAAATACTGCCCAAAAAGAAGTTCTAACTAAAAAATATGGAAAGAAAGAAGCACTAGTAAAACTCGACAAGCGTATGGAAGCTGTAATTCAAGACATTGTTGAACATTACAAGCTTTATGTGCTTCCAAATGGTTTCAAGGCACAAATTGTCTGCTATGACCGAGAAGCAACAGCAAAGTATAAAGATTTACTTGATAAACTTGTACCGCCTGAATGGTCAGAGGTAGTCTATTCTCCTGGTGATCCTAATAGTGAAAGTGATGACCTTAAAAAATATAATACAAATAAACAAAAAAGAGAGAAAGTTATTGAACAATTCAAAGACCCCAACCACCCTCTAAAGTTTCTGCTCGTTTGCGATATGCTTTTAACTGGTTTTGATGCACCAGTTGAACAAGTTATGTATTTAGACAAACCACTAAGAGACCACAATCTCCTTCAGGCTATTGCTCGTACAAACCGAGTATATCCGAACAAAGGGTGTGGAAAGATTATCGACTACTATGGCGTAACTAAAAATCTGTACGATGCTCTCAATTTTGATGAAAGTGTTGTCGATAGTGCAATGATTAATATTGATCGACTAAAACAAGACTTTATAACAGTACTTAGCGAAGTTATGAGTCTTTTTGAGGGAGTTAATATTGAAGATCCCTCAATCGATAATCTGCGTAGATGCTTGAAAATATTTATTGATAATCAAAGTAAACAGCAATTCTTTAAAGATAAATACGGTCGCCTTAAGATGTTATTTGAAATCCTTTCTCCTGATCCATTCTTGATTGATTACCTTAGAAAGTTTGAATGGGTTACTAGTTTTTATCTTGCATTTAGTAAGGAATTCCAAGCTGAAGGGATTGATGCTTTTTCACTCGCTGAATATGGTGTAAAAATAAAAAGTCTTATTCAAGACAAAATTGACTATGAGGGTATAACCAAGAATTTCAGAGAGTTAAATATTCATGATCTAGCGACACTAAATAAACTAGATAAACTTCCAGAAGAAGAAAAAGCACTAAATCTTGAGAAAATGCTGAAGCGTGAGATATCAATAAACATTGATACACATCCAGCATTTAAGGGGTTTGGGGAGCGATTGATTGCTATCCGAGCAGAGTTTGAGAAGCATCAAATTGACCTTGCTGAACGCATTAAAAGATATTACGAACTCCTTAACGATATTAAGACAAAGACAGAAGAAGCAAAAGAACTTGGCTACACACTCCATGAATATGGCCTCTATGTAATTTCAGAAGAATTTTTAACCGAATCTGATAAAGATGTTGTAAAAGAATTCATTAAAGAAATGACCTCACGTTTAGAAAATGTCCTAGACGAAGGATGGCAAGATTCTTCTAAAAGAGAAGAATTTATTAAGGAGGCAAAGCGTACCTTGCAAGAGCTTATTTTAAAAGACTATAAGAATAAAATTAAGATTTCTGATTTCCACAAATATCTCAACCGTCTTATTGATGTGGTAATTAAAAAATTCTAAGTATGAAAAAACATATAGAACTTCATAAACAGAAAATTGATTACACTCTTAAGATTAGCAAACGTGCAAAACGAATGAGACTTGCGATCTATTGTGATGGAAATTTTATAGTAACAGCACCACGGAATATCACTAATAACATTATTGAGCAATTTATTATACGAAAATCACAATGGGTTATTGATCAAATGGCATACTTTAAAAGTATTTCAGGACAAGTATTTAAGAAAAGCACTAAAAAAGAATACATGGAATACAAAGATCGAGCATTGTTCCTAGCCCAGCAACGTATTGAATATTACAATCAAATTTGTGGTTTTAAATTTAATAAAATAAATATAAAGAATCAAAAAACTCGTTGGGGTAGTTGTTCAAGAAAAGGTAATTTAAACTTTAATTATAAAATAGCTTTATTGCCCCCAAGATTGGCTGACTATATTATCGTCCACGAACTATGCCATTTAAAAGAATTTAATCATTCAAGGAAATTTTGGAATTTAGTTGCCAAAATAATGCCTGATTACTTAGAGATTAGAAACAGTTTAAAGAAAAGCGGGGTTAGTTTTTACTAATACCGCCTGTTGGTAACTCGACTACACAACCCACATGATCTAAGGTAGTATGGCAAAGCCTCTAAAAAGGAGGTATAATCTCATTACAAATTAATAAGTTGAGACCTAACCCCTTTAGAATCTCTAAGGATATGGTCATAAAACTCGCTACAAGATAAAGAACCCTTCGTCAGGGTACTTGTAGCGAGTCATATCGGGAAACTGGTATGGATGGTCTTCGGATCATCGCTCGGGCGGAGGGCTCTTTGTCTATCTGACTGAGACTTTAAAAACTCGCTACAATCTATGGAAAAAATAAATAAATCACGAGTATCCCTCGCAGGAGAATTCGCAGTCCTATCACAACTAGCCTTGCGTGGGAAAGACGCAAACATGACTCTTGGTAATACAAAAGGAGTCGATATCTTGGTGTCCGATCCAGATACAGGCAGGATGTTAAAGTTGGAAGTGAAAACTAATTATAGTAATCGCATAGAAATCGTTAAATCAAAACTTTTTGGAAACTACTTAAGCTCTTGGATATTAGATGAAAAGAATGAAAAGTATGACGAGAAAAAAGATGCTAACTTATTTTATTGTTTCGTAAACATAAGCCAAAACACCAAGCAATTCAAATTCTACATAATCCCTGCACGGGTTGTTGCAGACTATCTAACACTAGAGAATAAATTCTGGCACGAGGAAAAAAAGAAAGAAGCTAAAAAAGTAAAGACAGTTACTATGAGAAACTTTCGTGTAGGATTAAAGAGCGAAAAATATAACATAAAGACACCCCTCGCTGAGGAATACGAAGACAATTGGGATTTTGAAATCAAATAATACTTTCAAGCCCTTTATCTACTTGCTCTCTCCTTCGTTGTTCTTTACTCATTTCCAGAACCTTGTCCATAAATTCTTTGGCTTCCTTTCTATCCGCTTCTGTTTTTGGATTTGCTAATCTTTCAATCTCTTGATTTATTTCTCGTAGCATTACTTTATTCTTAAATCGTTGCTCAACTTCTACACGAATACAAAGTTGGCAAGGTTCTGACTCATCATCATGTTTATGCACGAAGATTGGAGTGGGGTCAATCGTACGCTTAGGGGCATATTTAGGATTGTTGTTAATTAAGTAAAATTTCATTGCGTTGAAATTTCCCTCCATTGCTCTCTTTACCAATACCATCTCTACCATTTCGCCAGTATGTGCATTGCCTTCTCTTATTGCCGAATTAACTGCACGCCTAAAGTCAGGTACATCCTTCATCCATCGGTAAATGGTGGCTTTGGAAATACCTGCCTTTTTGGCGGCGCGCGCGACAACTGGAGACTCACGAAGAGCCTCAAGAAATTTTGATTTTTCATAATTATGCTTCATTTAAGATAACTTAACTCTTTTCTTACCAGTAAATTTCTCCCAACGATTAAGAATAACTTCTGTATAAACAGGAGATTTTTCCATAATAAAGCATCGACGTTTTAGCTTTATGGATGCAATCAAGGTTGAACCTGACCCACCAAATGGCTCAAGAACGAGTTGATCCCTAGTAGTTAGAACTTTGATATATGGGATCAATATTTCAAGTGGTTTAGTACCGAAGATAATTGCTTGACCTGAGGATTTTTCGTCAGCCGCTAAATGCTCTATGTGGTCAGTGGGACAGTACTTCTTGCCTTTGCCATAGCTTTCCCATTGCGGAGAACCAGAGATAGCAAACAAAGCGGTGTTGTATTCATTCTCAAGTAGTTCTTCTTCTGGCTCAGTCTTTAAACCGTCATGTGGGTTACTGGTTGCTACCATGGCGATATCATATTTGGAAAAGAATTTATGCTTACCCGCATATCCTTGGTTTCGATTGGCTAAATGCCACACGAGCATATTCTTCACTTTCCAATATTTATCCATCTCGTTCCAGATAATTCTGATGTTCTTCCAGTTCTCGTAGCAAATAATGGAAAAGTTATCGGCTTGTACTTTATGGACATTTGCCATCCATAATTCTGTAAAATTATCAGGCAAGATATCTGTTTCAAGGTAGCGACGATTTTTCTTCGCACCAAATCCCTCAGTCGCTTTGCCTTGGCGACTTTTTCCATGGAGATAGTCCAAAATATAAGGCGGGTCAGTCATGACCATGTCTATTTTATGTTCACCGCATAGCTTCAACATATCTGCTTCTACTGTACTATCGCCACACATAATTCGTGAACCATCTAAATCATACACATCGCCCTTTTCGACAGTGATCTTTTCGATGTTTAATTTCGCTAGCTCTTTGTTTAGATCGAATTGCTCCTCGACTTTATCTTCTTCAAAGATGCTATCGATATCCTCGGAAGTAAAACCAATATCTGACAAGAATGTTTCGTCGAATGTTTTGAGGATGTCCCAATCAAATTCTCCAGTGTTTTTATTAAGTCTGATGTTCAACTCTTTTTCTTTTTCAATGTCGGGAATGTTAATATATACAACGGGAACTTCTTCTATATCTAACTCTTTTATCACCGACAATCTGAAATGCCCACCGATAACAATATTTTTTCTTTCTTCCGCTGAGTTCACAAGCAACGGATCGACTATCCCAAACCTTTTAATACTTTCTTTCAACTGACTCTCTGCTTCTTTATCCCACTTACGAGGATTATATTCAGAAGCTCGCAACTCACTAACAGATACATGCACAATTTGTATTTTTTCTGACATAACTTTATTTAGTTAAACTAGTAATAGGCGCAAACAAAAAACGGCTTGGTAGCCGCCTTTTCTAGTTACCTAATGTAGAATTGGCAAATAGCTAGACGCAAAAAGCGACTACCGATTTACCAACTCCACACTAATCTCCTTGGTTAGGTTTTAGATAATTCATCTGCCAGAACTATAGGGCGTGACATTCGTATACCTGAATGGGTAGGTGATCTTTTAATTCAGTTTTAAGCCCGAACTATAGGGCATCCCGCTTCTGAGGGCGGTATTAAGTCATTACTTTCAAAAACAAGGATTTATTAGCATTCGTTGGACCAAATACAATCAGACTTCTTTAATGATAAAGGGTCCCTTCGCAAAAGGTTAACAACAAAACTTCAAAGAACTAATCGCATTATATCAAACGTCAATATGCGTGCAATGTGGAGGGGTGGAAAACTTTAATAAATTTTCTATAATTAACCTATGGAAAAGCATCTTAAAGACAAGCAACATTACATCGATCTCTACGACCGCCATACCGTTGAACGATGCCGAGACCTAGAACGCCTTCATTCAGAGCCAATCAAAAATCCTCCATTGATTGAGGGTAAAAAACCAACACAGAAAATGCTTGACGCTATGTCAAAAATGGCTCTTGATTGGAGTATGATGTTTCAAACAGGCGAAAGATATTTAAATAAAGAGGAAACAATCCAAAAATGGATGGATGCTGACCAAAGAAAAGACGAATTGTATGAAACAGTACAAGCACCAGAAAATATACGCTGTCTAACCTGTCGCAATCTTCTAAAACCAACATTCAAAAATCTATGGTCCGAAGAAGGAAAAGAAGACAGAATGTTTTTTATGTACGATTGTCCTAATCAGTGCCTACCAAGAAGAGCATTTTTCTCAGACGGTGAAGAATGGAGATCGAAACCGAACCCTTGTCCGAATTGCAAAGGAAAACTTGATTGCAAGGATGCAAGTACTAAAGAAAAATTTATTACAGAATATATCTGCACAAATTCAGAATGCGGATATGTTAAAAAGAGTGAGATAGAAAAAACTTCCGCACACGAGGAAGAGTTTGATGAAAAATTTGCAGAAGATAGAGATCGTTTTTGTCTGACAGAAGAAGCTGGTAAAAAATGGCAGGAAGAAAAATGGAGATTGGAACAACTTGGAAAATTTGTAGACGAGATGAAAGAAAAGGATAAAGCTCGTGCAGAAAAACTAAAAGCAAATCCGAAAGGATTCCATCTTGAAGGTGCGGGTTATCGCTGTGCTATATGTGGCGACGGTACTCCCGAAGGCGATAATTGGTATGACGAATGGGGCATCAAATGTCTGGTCTGCCAGAAAGCTATTGATGAAGGAGAAATACCTGCATCTGTCGCAAAAGACGAAGATAGCTGGTATTCAAAATATGATATTGAAAGCAGATTTAATATTAAGGGTCCTACTTTTTACAAGTGGGTAAGAAAAGGGATTATTAAACCCAGAATTATTACTCGTTACGGTAAGGGTGAACATTGTCAGATTTTTATGCTTGAAGACAACAAAGATATCTTGCCTCCTAAGAAACTTACCGAATCACAACAGGGTGTGGAAATAATAGACGGTAAAGAAAATCGTTCCATCTTTCCTTGGTATAGGTTTGCTGGAGCTAGAGAAAAGGTGAAAGATTACAAGATCATGGATCAGCTTAAATGGGTTGATGTCCCCAAGAATGAGACACCACCTGAAAAGCCCTAAACCTGTCTTATTTGTCTCATTTTGACGTGAAATAAGGCTTGTGGGGGTTGGAATGAGTATGACTGAGACGCCTCAATTTGGTATACTGAAAGTCGTCAAAGAACGCTTGTGGGGTCTCACAGGGTAAGGTTCTAGACTGAGTCAGTCAGCCACCTCGGGCTAGCTCAAAGATAGCTAGTTCGAAGAAAAAACATCTAAATAATTATTCAAAAACGTTAAGAGTAAAACAATATGTCAATTGAGCAAAATTTTTCCAATCATGATATAAATAAAGAGAAGTATCGTAGAGAATTTACAGAACTAGGAATAATTAAAGACGTGCTTAAAAAAAATGGCCTTGATGTTATAGAGAGATATACCGATGAAATGTGGGAAGATAGTTTTAAAAATGATCAAGCTTGTCCTATTGTAGAAGACGGGATGCAAGGGATAAGAGTAGAAAGAGACTATGAAGGTGGTCTTGTAGTGTGGTTCACTAATGGTTTTGCAGATCGTGATAATCATATACGCCAAAAAGTTACTAAAGAACTCAAAGAAGCTGGGATTAATATTTAGCAACTTGGAAGGTTATACAACTTGATCATTTAAATTCTCCAACATGGGAGGTGTTTATCAAGAATTATTTCTCAGATCGAAGATTAGAAAAATTCAGTAATGCACTATCTCATTTTATAGTGCTCAAGTACCGTCGAAATGCTATTATAAAACTAGCTACGAAAGCCTTATAGGGCAATCCTGATGACGGTTCTTGCTCAAGGACGCCAGCAGCCATATGCTAAGTCAGGTGACTGACAGGTCATACTTGGATTTATTGAAAGCAATGTATACTATAAACCTAATGAAAATTTCAATCAAAATTTTAATAATTGTCGTGTTCTTGGGTGTGGCAATTTTGCTGTTTGTGCAAGTTTTAAAAGACAACAACATAAGCCCTCTTTTAAATGACGAGACGGCGGTGAAATCTCAAGATATTTCAACACTTCCAATTTTTACTAATGGATTAATTACACAAGGAATAGAACTTGATGAGATTGGGTATCACTCATTTTCTCCAGACGGCAAATATTTTGTTTTCACTGGCATAAAAGATTCTGATTTGATCCCCGCGAAAACATATCTAGTAAAACTTTCTACGGGGGAAGTAGTAAAGTTGCCGGGGGTTTTACTGCGTGGGTTCGAGGATTCGCGCTTAGTGGTTTTATTTAAGGCTAAAGATTTAGTGTTATATAACATAGCTACGGGCGAAAGCGACAACATTGCGACCGATGGTAATATTTTTGCAGGCGCTCTCTCACCTGACGGTACTAAATATGTTTTTAACACTTTGGAGGGGGTAATGCTCTATGATCGGAATACTAAAAAAACTGTAGCGATTTCTACCACTCAGTACGACGGAGCAACTGCATGGCTTGAGGATAGTAACCGCGTGTTGGGCTTTAAAGATAATGGTAAAAAAATATTTGATGCAGGAAACGGGAGAGAATTGGGTATTTGGGATATTAATTCCAAAACCTTCTCTCCACTTATGCCAAATACGATTCCTGTAGGTACGATTCGAAATGTCACATGGGTAATTCCTGATACTGTCGCTCGGATAAACACTGGATGGGACGATAGTTCGCACGATTATTTATTGAATATAAAAACAGGAGAAATTGTAGATCTAGGAGATACTTCTAGCTCGTTAATGGGTGGGATGAAAGACGAGCCTAGAATGGACCTTTTTGCTCTTGTCAGGGGATACGGAGATTTAGACAGCACTATTACTGCTAGTGTTTATAGAGGCCTTGATAAAACTACTTCAGCAATTATTCCTTCAAAATATATTCGAGAAAACTTACATATAGTAGATCAGGACTCTGTTATTTACATACGCAAACATTTGAGCCCAACTCAAACGATAGATAATACTGCGCTAATCAAACTAAATTTCAAGACCGGTGCAGAGTCAGTACTTAAAGAATTAGAAATCAATGTATACAATTCTCTATCTTTGAATATTGAACAGAAAATATGGGTGGTGAGCTCAAAGAATAAATTCTTTGTCGGGAAGTTGCCGTAGTTTCTAGATCAAATGACCAGCAAGATTTTTTATCTATCACACATAATTTATCAATAAATGCTATACTCACAGCACTATATAACCTTAAGCAAGAACGGTTCTTGCTTATAGACAGCATGACTGAGACACCTCAATTTGGTATATTAAAAGTCGTCAAAGAACGCTTGTGGGGTCTCACAGGGTAAGGTTCTAGACTGAGTCATTCAGCCAGCTCGGACTAGCCCGAGGAGCGTATGCGGCCCGGGCGCACGAGGTCCATAGCTTAGCAAAGAATTTCCATCGTGATATAATTCAGACATGAAAATAACTCCTGATACAGTGCTAATGCAAATGGCAATTAATGAGGCGAAGCGTGGAAGATCTGCTGGAGACTATGCAATTGGTGCTCTCGTGGTTAAAGATGAAACAATAATCGTATGCGATTCAAATCATGCGAAGATTGATCAGGATTCAACTCAACATGCAGAGATGGTTGTTATCCGAGAAGCATCAAAAAAATTGGGTTCCCGATTTCTACAAGGTTGCATACTTTATACAACTCACGAACCTTGCCCCATGTGCGCTTCTGCTGCTATATGGGCTCGTATGGAAGGCATTGTGTTCGGCGCTACACTTCAGGACATGATCAACTTTCGAGAATCAAATGGAACTCGAGAATGGACTTGGCGCACTATTAATATTACCGCAGCACAAGTTTTGGAAAAAGGTAATCCTCAGCTTATCCTTGTGGAAGGATTTATGAGAGAAGAGTGCCAAAAGCTATTCCATTCCAACTCAAGCGCCGCTCGAGACGCGTCGATCTGATATGATAAAAATCATTTAGAAAAGCCAACCAGGGCTTGACCGAACCACGGTTCTAGCTCGAGGAGCTCAGCACTTCGCAGACGGGCGGAAGAAGCAGATAGAAAAACAGCATCTGGCGTACTTAAACATTGGCATGTATTTCATTTTACTGCAGAGAAATAGGTTCCTACTTCACCCGATATGGCTAGTAATTAAATTTTATAGATAAAAAACATGAGTAATGATATTATTTACCTATGTACAGAAAGCAACAATCAGGGTTTTCGCTTATAGAACTTTTAGTGGTGATAGCTATAATAGGCATTTTGAGTTCGATTGTTTTATCTGCAGTGAATTCAGCACGCACGAAGGCACGAGATGTTAAAAGAAAAGCAGAAATTTCAAGTATCGGCAGGTTGATAACGGGTTCATGTTATCTTCCAAGCACTGGAGCTGGGGAATATGATATCACCGACTTAGTGACAGAACTTGCGGCAACGTACCCTCAGTACGCAAGCTACGTGTCTCAAATTCCAAAGGACCCCTCTTTACCAGCCTCTGCACCTAACTCGTTATATATGTATACGGTGAACACAAGCGGCAAGTGTGCTTTGTATGCAAATTTGGAAAATGAAAATGAGGCAATAACATTGCAAAGTATTTCATCTCCAACCCCAGGTGGTGGAACAGGAGTTTTTTCAGCATCAACAGCTGGCTGGAATGGATCACCAAAATATTTTCAAGTTTCGAATTAATTAATACAAACCCATGAAAAAGTAAATGAATTTTCCGGTGCCTTACTCACTCAAGAGAACTCCTCAAAAAGGGAAACCTTATAAAATAATTTCTAGCTTTGATTCAATTCTTGAGATAGCGTAGTTATAATAATTATTTTCCATGAAAGAATTTTTTATTTTTTTCTGGAAGGTGACGGTATATTTTACGGTCACCCATACTCGTCGTAGTATGCCGCTCAATCTTTCCTTTTTATTAATTGCGTTCTTCGTCTGGATTGCTGAAAATATCTCTACGTAATCTGTGGTATAATATAAGTATGCAAAAAATAACTCCCCATTTGTGGTTCGACAAAGAAGCTGTAGAAGCTATTGCTTTCTATGCTTCAGTTTTCCCTGATTCCAAAGTTAATAATGTGAGGCGCATTACAGGTACACCGTCCGGCGACTGTGACATTGTGTCGTTCGAAATTATGGGTACATCATTTCAGGCTATCAGTGCGGGTCCCTATTTTAAATTTAATCCTTCTGTGTCTTTTATGGTCAATTTTGATCCATCAAAAAACCAAGAGGCCGAGAAACAAATCGATGAAATTTGGGCGAAGCTTGTGGAAGGTGGCAAGGCTCTCATGCCTATCGACAAGTATCCTTTTAGTGAACGGTATGGCTGGGTTCAAGATAAGTACGGACTTTCTTGGCAGCTCATACTCACAAATCCAGAAGGGGAAGAAAGACCATCTATAATTCCATCAATAATGTTTACCGGAGATATTACAGGCAAAGCCGAAGAAGCAACTGATTTTTATCTTTCTGTCTTTAAAGACTCAAAGCGTGGCGCACTCGCTCGTTATCCGGCTGGCATGGAGCCCGATAAAGAGAGTACAGTTATGTTTACCGATTTTAATCTCTTAGGGCAATGGTTTGCAGCTATGGATAGTGGTCGCATGCACGATTTTGCATTTACTGAAGCATTATCGTTTATTGTGAATTGCGATACTCAAGAAGAAATTGATTATTACTGGGATAAGCTTTCAGCTGTTCCAGAAGCTGAACAATGTGGTTGGCTGAAAGACAAGTATGGCCTGTCCTGGCAGATAGTGCCGACAGTGATGGGCGACATGATGGCACATGGTGATGCGGAAAAAATAAATAAAGTCACTCAAGCATTTCTTAAAATGAAAAAATTTGATATCGCTGCATTACAGGCAGCGTATGAAGAATAGTGTCTAATTAATTACATATTGGCCAGAAACAAGAAAGACCGCAGGAGTTGTCTTCCTTGCAGTCTATTTTTAGTTCAAAAAGTTTAATTTTTTTTAGTTTTTCTTTTTGAATTTTTGATTATAGGTTTTTTGGTTAAAACTAATTCTTTTCGATAAGAGCAATAAAAGTTTGCTCTCACAAGAAAATACATTTTTTCCCACGTAATATCGCTGGGAAGTTGCAAATTCTCTGCAACTTTTTGACGACTACTTTCCTTCATTCCGATGGGGATGTATAGCGTCTTATTTGATTCCAGTATGAAATTTATTTCTTCCCAACTTGCATCTTTTGGAAGTTTTAAATCTTCAATAATAGCCTGACGTGTTTTTTCAATGCGGGCTTGGGCAATCTCTTGCCACAAGCTTGTTCTTGATAGACCTAACTCTATTGCTGCACTTTTTCTTTGAATCTCTCGCTGAGATTCAGTAATTTGTTTGGTTTTGTTTTGCCCAAACGCAAAAACTGGTATTAATAGTATTACCAGAAATAAAAATATTTTTTTCATCTTAAATACTCCCTTAAATTTGAATTTACTACGGATAACGTTATCCTCTTTCTTAATTGTAACATAAAATAGTTCATCTAATGATTTGTTCAGAGGCTTTACTTATTGCTATAATCAGCGTATATGAATTGGCAAAATGCAAAAGTTATCAAAAATACCCTCGCAACTTCTGATATAAAGTCTCTTGTTCTTAAACCAGAATTTTTTTCACCGTTTCAAGCAGGGCAACATTACGAACTTTGTTTTTCTGGTAAGAATATTATTCGAAAATATTCGGTAGTTTCTGATATATATGCGAAGGACGAACTTGAATTAGGAGTGCAGCTTATCGAAGGCGGTGCTTTGTCGCCCGACCTATGGAAGCTCAAGCCCGGTGACGAGATTGAGGTACGCGGGCCTATCGGTACCTATTTTAATTGGGATCCTTCCAATGCGAACTCCATTATATTGATCGGAGCCGGAGCAGGGATCACTCCACTTATATCGATATACAATTCGTATATGAAAACATATCCGGAAGGTAAGTGTGTGTTTATCATGAGTGCTAAAGATGCGTCTCGCATTATGAACTTTGAATCACTGAAAGAAATTTTGATCACCAGGTTTACAAACATAGAGGGGAGAATTGACCTTCAGTTTCTAAAAAAAACTACAGGAAATTTGGCTTCTGATAAAAACACAGTATGTTATATCTCAGGGCCCGACAATTTTATCGATGATATGACAAAGCATGTACTTGAGCTCGGTATCAATAAAAATAATTTAAAATTCGAAAGATTTATTTAACATTTTTTGATATACTACATCCATGATAATGAAATTTGTTCGCATATTTTTACTCGTCTTGATAATTCTCGGTATCTATTTACTTGTTACCCGAGCAACATGGGTGCCAAAAGTAGTGAACCTCATATTAGCTTATGAAGCAAAATAATACTGGCAGATCGAAGTAATAGAAGTCTTCGTATTTCGTCACACATATGATAGGCTTTTGAGGTGTATATTATAAATTTAATATAAGAAATTATGAATAAAAACACAAAAATAGTAGTTTGGTTGGTTATTGTCGGTATCATGTTGTGTGTTGGGTTGTATCTTTATAAAAAAGATGAATCAACCACGATAACTCCTCCAGTAGCTTCCACCCAGAATTCTAATAACATTAAAGGATGTTACGTAGCAAAGCTTAGTAAAGACGTATATACGATCAAGATAGACTCCGAAGATGGTGGTGTCGTGAAGGGCACACTTGCCTATAAGAATTATGAAAAAGATAGTTCTTCAGGTACGCTTACTGGTAGCTTCAAGGACGATATACTTTTAGGGGACTATCTGTTTAATTCAGAGGGTATGCAATCAAATCGACAAGTAATATTTAAAAAAGTTGGTAATAGCTTTATCCAAGGATTTGGTGAAGTTGCTGTAGAAGGAGACAAAGAAGTATTTAAAGATGTTTCCACAGTCGAGTATGATCAAAATTTAACTTTCATTAAATCAGAAAGTTGTAGCTAATATTATAGCGACACCGATAATACTAAAAAAGATAATAAAAACATCACCCAGAATGAACTATCGCTAGAGATATTTCATTCTGGCATAGTAGGCATTATCTATTCTTCGTGATAGACATGTAGGGCGTAATGTTGTATTTTATGTACAGGCGTTAGCGAAGTAAGAAATTACTTGCTGATGCGTCAAAATAATATGAAAGTTGATATTGCGTGTAAATTTGAAAAAATATATGGGGAGGAATCAGACGGTATCTTCCGATTCTGTCTTATTCGTGTCTCCAATCGCGAGCAAGCCCGTGATATAACGCAGGAAGCCTTTTTACGGCTATGGCAGACACTGCAAAAAGGTGACGAGATAAAGAATACGAGAGCCTTTCTCTTTACAGTGACTCATCGGCTGGTGATCGACTGGTATCGAAAGAAGAAGAGTATTTCTTTAGAGAGCATTATGTACAAAGATGGGGAGCTAGATTACGAACCAATGGATGAAAAAACAATCCACAGCAGTAGCTTAAAAGCAGAAGGGAGGTATCTCTTAGACAAGATACATGATTTATCAGCGACATCTCGGGACCCTATTTACTTGTCTTTTGTGGAAGGTTTGTCGCCAAAAGAGATCGGTGACATTTTAGGTATATCAGCAAACGCGACATCGGTTCGTATCAATAGGGGTCTTATGGAGCTACGTAAAAAGACAGGATATGAAAATAAAATATGAATAATATAGAAAATAAAAAATTAAATAAACAGTTTACAGTGGGGGTAGAAGAAATTCGAGAAATTTCTCTGACCGCTGAAGAAAAAGTAAACATGTTAGAACATATTCTCAAAGGGTCTACTTTTGTAGAGTGCCCTATCGAAAGCCCATATGTAAAATATTCGTTTGTTTCGATGTTTAGTAAAAGGAATTTATTCTATGGTAGTACAGTACTAGCTCTTGTGGTTATGTTGAGTGGGGGAGCGGTATTTGCTTCTGATCAAAGTTTACCAGGAAATATACTATATCCACTCAAAGTAAAAGTGGTAGAACCGTTACAGGGAGCGTTCATTTTCTCTCATGAAGATAAAGTTGCATACGAAACCCATCTCATAACAAAACGACTTGTGGAAGCCGAGACACTTGCAAGTACCGATAGCCTCGACGAAGCTAAGGAGCAAGAGATTACTTCCTTAATTAAAAATCATACAAAAGCTTTTACAGAAGGGGTAATAACACTTCGTAAAACGAATGTCATAGACGCTGATACGGAGGACGATATAATTATTAATTTTGAAGCCCACATGAATGCTCATGCTCAAGTTTTCGATGTTATATACGAACAGCAACATGACCCTCTTAAAATACAAAATATAAAAATTTCACAAACAGCCCGAGATAATGCAGTTCAAGTTAGAAATGATTTGAAAAACGAGGATCAAAAAAATAATGTAAAAAGTAAAAAAACTAAAGATGCTATTCAAGCACTTATAGATAAGACCAACCTTGATATTGAAGCTCAAAGTACCAACCCATCAAAGCAGAAACAGAATATTATTACAAATACTCACAAAACACTTGACCACGCTCGAGCACTTCTAAAAGAAGTAGAAGATGAAGATAAAAAGGGAAACTCACAAAACGCACATCAAAAGTTATTGGATTCGGAAAGTGCTGCAAAATCAGCAAGTATTTTCTTAAACCTTGGGCTAAGTCTAGATGGTAAAAACAAATAGACAGCTTAAATTCCAACGCTTGATTGGAATTTGTAATGGTAGTATTATGAACATATGAAACATGTAATAATTAATCACCAAGATTTCTTTGGGGCGCTATGGATGATAGGTTGGCTTTTTACTATTGGGTATCTGCAACTCACTTTTTGGAAGGGAGTACTTGCAATAGTTATTTGGCCATACTACATAGGAGTGAAATTCAAGAATCCTCTTATATTCACTAGTGCTCCCACTATAACTACGGAAGAAAAGAAATAAAAAGGGTTTAATGAAAACTTTTTACCATTACTTGCGAAAATATTGGAAGCTGTGTGCTCTGACACTCGTGCTTGCAAGTATCAACCAGATTTTTTCTCTACTTGATCCATACATTTTCAGGCATGTGATTGATAACTATGCCACTAAACCAGACTTATATACGAGGGCAGAGTTTTTCCAAGGAGTCGGGCTCCTTCTCCTTGCTATTATCGGTACTGCGTTTGTGTCGCGGACAGCAAAGAATTTTCAAGATTATTTTTTAAATGGTGTCAGTCAACGTGTCGGAGCTGATTTATATCGAGATGGTGTGGCGCATTCACTTGCTTTACCATATAGTGTTTTTGAAGACGAACGAAGCGGAGAAACGCTCGGAAAACTTCAAAAAGTTCGCGGGGATACAGAAAAGCTGATAGCTGCCCTTGTGAATGTGCTTTTTGTTTCCTTGATCGGATTTATTTTCGTAGCGGTCTATGCGACGAGTATCTATTGGGGTGTTGCTGTTGCATTTTTTGGAACGATCCCGATCATTGTTGGGATGAGCTTATTGTTATCAAGAAAAATAAAAGACATTCAAAGCGTTATCGTAGCCGAAACGACTGCACTTGCTGGCTCGACGACTGAGTCACTTCGTAATATTGAGTTGGTAAAAGCCCTTGGGCTTTCGGATCAAGAAGTCGAACGCTTAAACACAACAACGAATAAAATACTTGAACTTGAGTTGAAAAAACTTCGCCATTTACGGTCTCTTTCATTTATTCAAGGAACAGTGATTAATTTCATTCGCACCAGCCTGCTCTTCTTTATGTTGTATTTGATATTTACGCATACGATTACTTTTGGTGAATTTTTCTCACTATTTATTTACTCATTCTTTATATTTAATCCACTTCAAGAAATAGGTGCCACAATAGGTACATATCGAGAAGCAGAAGCATCGCTTGCGAACTTTGAAAGTTTAATGCAGACGCCAATCGAGCGAGTAGTGGAAACTCCAGCTCAGCTCGGGAGTATCGAAACATTGTCATTTAAAGACGTGTCATTTAAATATAAATCGAGTGAACAAGATGCCCTCTTTAATATTTCGTTTGCCACCTCTCGTGGTAAAACCATTGCCTTCGTGGGTCCATCAGGCTCCGGTAAAACATCTCTGGTTAAGTTGCTCGTTGGATTATATGTGCCTACGAGAGGTGTGATTTCCTACAATCATGTTTCATTTGAAAATATTAATAAAGAAGATGTGCGCCGGCAAACTGGATTTGTAACTCAGGATACCCAGCTTTTTGCCGGTACTATACGCGAGAATCTTCTTTTTGTGCAACCACATGCAACGGATGAAGAATCTTTAGAGGCTCTCAACAAAGCTCAGTGTCAAAACTTGCTTACTCGAGGTGGAAAGGGGCTTGATACACTAATAGGCGAAGGGGGAGTGAAAGTTTCAGGCGGTGAACGTCAGCGCTTGTCGATCGCTCGGGCACTATTACGCAATCCACATATTTTAATTTTTGATGAAGCAACATCGGCACTTGATTCTTTAACGGAAGAAGAAATCACTAAAACAATTCGGGATGTTTCCATGAGTGAATCTCGTGTGACTATTATTATTGCTCATCGTCTCTCTACTATTATGCATGCGGATACAATATATGTACTTGAGAAAGGCGTGATTACTGAATCAGGTTCTCATGATGAGCTCCTTGCCACCCAAGGATTATATTCAGCTATGTGGCGACAACAGATAGGTGAAAGGTTGTAGTGTACAAGCTTTTGTTTGCTTGGTTTGATATACTATTACTATAATGAAGAAAAATATTATTTTACTTTTTTTAGTTGTAGTCGCTCTTATTTCCGTGCTATTTTTCATAGTGCCAAGATTGTTTAGTAGCACTGAGTTGTATCCTCCTCAGGCGGAACTTGCGGTAAATGAAAAACCAAGCATCACTGATTCAATTGGAAGCTTTTTTGACACTACAGAAAGGGAGGTAGCCAAGCTCGATCCGGCAGCATACGACAAAAAGATGCTTGAGCTCGCAAATAACCCAGCACCCAAAGGTCCTACTACTAAAACCACTACAGATAAAAAAACAGGCAAAGTCACCACTGTTACTATTCCAGCGCCAGTAGCAAAGCCTACTATATGGCCAGTTAAATCTGTGTATCCGAATGACGGTGCGCTCTTGCCATTTAATCGCATCATAGCTTACTATGGGAATTTATATTCAACAAAAATGGGAGTACTAGGGCAGTATCCAGAAGATCAAATGTTTGCAAAATTAAAAACGGAAGTAAAAAAGTGGGAAGAAGCTGATCCGGCTACTCCCGTCATCCCTGCGCTTCATTACATAGCTGTCGTCGCCCAAGGCAGTGCTGGTAAAGATGGAAAATACAGAGCTCGTATGCCTGATTCCGAGATAGATAAAGTGCTCGTCATGGCAGAAAAAATAAACGCAATTGTTTTCTTGGATATCCAAGTTGGATTTTCTACCTTGGAAGCAGAGGTTCCTTATTTTGAA
This sequence comes from Candidatus Nomurabacteria bacterium, assembly GCA_031425235.1. Taxonomy (GTDB): domain Bacteria; phylum Patescibacteriota; class Minisyncoccia; order Phycocordibacterales; family UBA9973; genus UBA9973. The sequence continues at coordinate 27,572 of JANPIZ010000003.1, read as the reverse complement.
AAATATTTAAAATTACCAAATGTACATGTGGGTGTAGATCCGGAATTTTCAATGAAAAATGGCATACGGCCAGGAAAAGTAGTCGGCACTCTAGACGCAGCTGATATAAATTTCGCTGCGAATTATCTTGCAAAAATTGTAAAAGAAAATAATCTTCCTCCAAAAATTCTCATTGTGCATCGTTATACAGGGAAGATGGTGACAAATTACAAGCAAATAAAAGCATTACCTGAAGTACAGATAATAATGCATATGGATGGATGGGGTGGGGGAGCAAAAAAAATAGGTACCTATAGAAACTTCGTGTACGCCGAACCAGTTCAATTTACAGGTTTTAAACTCTTTTATAAAAACGATCTCTGGCCTCCGAGCACAGCCTTGCTGACTCCAGGTGAAATATTAAAATTAAACCCTCAGCCTATCTATATACAATATCAATAATCCACATGTTCTAAGGGTTGTTTCATGGTATAATATATGAGTGAACATTTGACTGTTTATTTATTAAATTCAATAAAAAATAATATGAAAAATACATATATAGTAATAATAGTTTTGGTTTTAGCAGCGATCGCATTGTTTTTTGGATTAAGTAGTAGAAACTCAGAAGCACCTACTAATTATGATATTACCGTAGACAGTCAAAACCCTACAACAGGAGATTCAGAAACACCAGCTCCAGTTGAGACCGTGAGCCCAAACGCTCAGGTAGATGCAAATATAAATCTAGGTTTAGTAAAAGAGTTCACAGTGTCTGGCGATAATTTTTCATTTTCACCAAGTACCATGACGGTTAAAAAAGGGGACAAAGTTAGAATTACCTTCAAAAACATAGAAGGGAATCATGACTTAAAGATTGATGAGCTTGGAGTCGACTCAGGTATTATAAAAGCAGGGGAACAGAAAACTATAGAATTTACTGCGACAAAGACCGGTAGCTTTGAATATTACTGCTCTGTCGGCTCACATAGAGCTATGGGAATGAAGGGAACTTTAAAAGTTGAGTAACGTGTCCCGTACTAAATTTTGATTAAAACACATGACCATTATTTTAACAGTTTAAAATTTTAGTACTGGGATGGAAGAATTAAAAGATAAAAAAAATTCTTCAATATTACCACGCATTAAAAATTCAAATCATGCATGGCGGGGAGTTTTGGTGTTGTTTAAAAATAGCCCAAACAGTTTAGGCCTCGCATTTTTTGGGATACTTGCTGTATACCTTGGATGTATTTTACATATTTCAAGTACTGAATGGGTGTTAGTGGTACTCGCTATTGGCTTGGTTGTGGTAACCGAAGCCATGAATACCGCTATCGAGATAGATATAGATTTAACATCTCCCGAATATCATCCATACGCAAGAGATACAAAAGACGTAGCAGCCGGAGCAGTACTCATTGCTGCCTTCGCTGCTGCGATAATAGGCCTCATTATTTTCTTGCCAAAGATTCTATAAATTGCTAAAATTTGGGCATGGATAATAAAAATAACGTAAAAATATTCTTAATTGTAATCGGTGTTTTGGTGTTGGGTTTGATTGCTACTATAGTACTACGTTCTGGCGCTGCAGCTCCTTCTGGCCCTGGTAAATATGACGAATTCGCTATGTGCTTAAAAGAAAAAGGTGCTGTATTTTATGGTGCATTTTGGTGCCCTCACTGTCAGGCTGAAAAGAAACTTTTTGGGACATCTCAAAAATTACTTCCATATGTTGAATGTTCTACTCCAGACGGAAATGCACAAACACAGATATGTATAGACAAAGGCATTAAAAGTTATCCAACATGGGAATTTGCTGACATGTCGCGTCTTACCGGAGAAATTCCCCTTACTCAATTAGCCGAAAAAACTTCTTGCGTATTACCACAATAATTATATGAACCCAGAAAATGTACATTATCTAAATATGTTCTTGGGAACGGGAGCAATACTTTTACAGATCCTCTCTGTGATGGCACTTTTCTTGCTTTTGCTTACAAAGGAAAATAAGTTTTTAGGATTTATAAAAAACCATTTTCTTTCTCTCGGACTGTTATTTTCAGTTTTACCTTTGCTCGCACTTGTGTATTCAGAAATAATGGGATTTATTCCATGTTTTCACTGCTGGGTGCAGAGAATATTTATGTTTCCTCAAGCATTACTGTTTGCTGTGGCCTATATGAGAAAAGATAAGAATGTTGTTTTTTATTCATTGCCGCTACTCGTGTTTGGAATTATAGACGCAATTTATTTAAACTATCTTTACTATTTCAGCAACTTTGATGCACCCTGTGATGCCTCTGGCGCTTCTTGTGTCAAACAATACGTCAGTGAGTTCGGTGGATACATCTCTATACCAATGCTCGCCCTCACCGCTTTTTTTACACTTATCACCATCTCATTAGTAGCTCACTTTTATAAAAAACAAGATTAAATAATATTATGAAAAAATATATCAGTATCATATGTGGAATAGTCGTATTAGCCGTAATTGCTTTTATAGTATTTACATCATACAAGAATAAAAACATAGACACGTATTCGAGTACTATCGCTGAAAATACAGAAACTTCACTTCCTCCAGAAAATGCCAACGAGGCAAATACTCAAACAGATGCAGAAAATATTACCAACGATAACAAAAAAAGCATGAACGCAACAATCAATACAAATATGGGCAGCATCAAAATTGAATTTTACGACGAAGCTGCGCCAAAAACAGTGGCAAACTTTGTAAAGCTTGCTGAGAGTAATTTTTATGACAAAGTGAAGTTTCATCGAGTCATCAAAGGTTTTATGATTCAAGGTGGTGATCCGCTCACCAAAGATGATTCTAAGGCAGCTGTGTGGGGCACAGGTGGCCCAGGGTACAAGTTTGATGATGAAATAAATGCAGAGAGCGATCTATACGTGAAAGGAGGTTACAAGAAAGGGGTCGTCGCAATGGCGAATTCGGGTCCAAATACAAATGGGAGTCAATTTTTCATAATGCATGAAGATTATCCATTGCCGCCTCTTTATACTATTTTTGGTAAGGTGGTGATTGGGCAAGACGTGGTAGACAAGATAGCCCTTGTTAAAACTGGACCAGGCGACAAACCTCTTAGTCCTGTTATGATCGAAAGTATTAAAATACAATAAATAAAAATCTCCAGAAATGGAGATTTTTATTTAGGTTTATTGAATCGCTTGTCTAGATATGATATAATAGATAGGTTAATAGATACATAAAAGAAACAAATGATTGACCCAAAAAAAATAGACATGAATCAATTGCCAAAGAAGTTTTGCGACGGAGCCATCGGTTCCTATGCAAAAGAAGCTTTTTTCTTTGCGTTTACGTCAGGCAATAACCTCGACTCGTTTGCTTCAACTCCACAAGTAATGAAAAGCATTTCGACGTGGATGGGTAAACAAATTGAGAATTACGAAAAAGCATTTGGTGAGATAGACATGACACCACCTTCAATCTCAAGCCCCATCCAAATGGCAGACTTAAAAAAGGGAGATAGTGAATAACTACAAAATATGAACAAGCACAAAATACTTTTCTTTGTTATAGTCCTTATCTTTGTATTTTTCTTCGGTTTTTTAGCTACCTATTCACATAATAAAATAACAGAGCAATCGACTAAGCCACCTGAAGGAACTGCAACAACTATCCAAACGGAGAGTAATCCTATACCCACAGAGACTGCTCCAACTCCAAATGTCCATAATTTTGGCACTTCTTTTACATTAAGAATAAATTCATCAATTACTTTTTCTGACGGACTCGTCGTAACTCTAAAGCAAATAAATGATTCTAGGTGTCCAAAGGATGCACAGTGTGTTTGGGCGGGAGAGCTCGGAGCTGTATTAATAGCTTCAGGTGGTAAACTGAATTCTGAACGAGAAGTTCGTTTAGGAACTGTAACAAATAGAAACAATACGATAGATGGGGCTCCTTACAGGCTCACTTTGCAAGCAGCTACTGAAACAACCGTGACAGTTACAGTTTTTAACTAGTAAATTAAAAACAATAAACTGTGCTCGCATTTACTAAAAAAGAAAAAATGCTAATTAAAAAGTTAAACACTCCAACGAAGGTGCAAGATTTTTTGAATGCTATCCCATTTAATTTTGAAAAAAATGGTGAGACGGTGAAGTCACCTATTATGGTATTACGAAAAAAAAATGCACACTGCATGGAAGGTGCATTACTAGGGGCATACTTATTGTCGCTTCAGGGGCAGGTACCGTACGTGCTGTGCCTTAAGGTGGTGGAAGGAAAGGGTGACAACCATCATGTAATCGCTCCATTTAAAATAGGTGGCTTATGGGGAGCATTGTCAAAAACGAATCATGCAGTTCTGCGGTATCGTGAACCAGTGTACAAAAATATTCGAGAATTATGTATGTCATATTTTCACGAATATTTTTTAAATAATGGACACAAAACCCTCCGCTCATATTCATCATTATTAAATATGAATAGATTAGGAACTGGTTGGGTTATAGATGAAAAAGATTTATGGCATGTAGATACTCGGCTCGACCATGTAAAGTATTACGACATAGTGCCACAGTCGTATATTAAGCATTTACGTAAGGCTGATAATATTGAAATAAAAGCAGGAAAGATAGTAGAATACAAAAAATAAACTGGATTCGAAATTTTGCAATTTATGTTATAATATATTCATTATTATTTAATTATAAACCTATGGAATACTTATTTGTGCTAGGGAGGATTTTACTAGGAGGTTATTTTATTATGAGTGGTGCAAACCATTTTAAGCATATTACCATGTATACTGGCTACGCTAAATCAAAAGGTGTGCCAATGCCACGTGAGGCTACTATGCTGACTGGTGTTATGCTCATACTTGGTGGTCTCGGAATCCTTTTAGGCATTTACGTAGAATTTTCTGTGTTCCTGCTCGCTCTTTTCTTAGCAGTTACTACATTACAAATGCATCAATTTTGGAAAATGCCTCATAGTGATGCAGGACGAATGGGTGAAGAAATAAATTTTAAAAAGAATTTAGCTTTGCTCGGTGCTGTGCTTATGCTTCTTGCTATACCGACTCCTTGGATACTATCTTTTATGGTGTAATTGTATTTTGATAATTTGAAACTAAAAAACTCCCGATCGGGAGTTTTTTAGTTTCAAGACGTTATTATATTCTATAAAGCACTCCAGATGCTCCTAAATAATTTCTTGATCCAACTTTGTTCTTGAGGCGCTACGGCTGGAGCTTCGGGAGTTTCCATTGGGATAGGGGCTACTGGTGCGTCGAGATTTATATCTTTCGCAATAGCTATTTTGGGTTTTATCGCTATTTTTTTAACTGGAACAATAGTGGTTTGTGTTTTAACTTCTGTCGACGCTCCGAGCACCGAAGCATTTTGTGGTTTTTCGTATGTTTGCATGAGTTCGTTCCATGTTTTTCCTGAGTAAGCTGTTATGGTGTATGCGGTTTCCCAAAGTTTACTTTGCAGGTTCTCATTTTTTATTCCTCCGTCAGTATCTTGATTTGTAGCGAAATAATCAAATGGTGTATTGTCACCTTTTTTCCAATCAACTGGATTTTCTTTGAGTGCTAATATGCCTTGGATAGCCCAGGCGGTAGCCGATACATTAGCCCAGCCACCAGTTTCTTTCTGGCTTTGCTTCAAGAATTCTTTTGCTTTTCCTATCGCAACGCTTACTTTTTCATTTTGATTAAAAGGGGACAGCGCCGCCATTCCTGCGCCAGTCATGTCCACACTTTCATCCCAGGAACCATTTTCTTTTTGCCTTCCTAGAACAAATTCAACACTGTCGGTAAGTATTTTTTCATTTGTTTTGTATCCTGCATTTTGTAATACTATGAGTGCAAAGATGTCATCATTATCTTCGTTTGCATCTCCAAATTGTTTTCCATCGAACCTGGCTACTATTTTTCCAATATAGTTTTCACCGTTTGTGTTATAAGGATTGAGTCCGAGAGAAAGGAGAGTCATGGCGTGTCTCTCATAATCAGTGAGAAGGGTACCTGCAGTTTTTGTAGTTACTAGGTATTTAACCAATTTTATAGTTTGTTCTTGGCGAGCGCCTGTTGCTAAAGCTATGCCTGCCCAGTCAGTGTAAATTTCTTCCCCAAATGAACCATTCTCTTTTTGTTGTGAAATAAGGAAATCGAAAGCTTTTTCTAAGTTAAACTCGGCTTTTGTTGTGGCCCCAAGAACTTTTGCGTCTTTTGTGGTTGTGGTCCTACTTCCACCCCCACCACCATTTGAGGCTGTAGTTACTGTAAGTGGTTCGGTAGGAAAATAAAAATCTTCTTTAATTCCAAGATTGTAAGATCCAGTAGCTAGGTTGCTAAATACTGCTTGTCCGTTTCCGTCCACTTCAGTTGTTGTTATTTCTATAGGAGTAAATGGGTCATTTGGGTCTGGTTGGGTTACTCCCGCAGTTACCCCACTACGAACTACCCAATCATTGTTTTTATAGTCGTAATTTTGGGTAGTCAAGGTGACACTACCATTTGTAGTGATAGAATTTGAACTCAAGGTGATTTTATTTTGTGGTCCAAAGTAAATATATACATTTTCTCCACCATGTAAGATATATTGATCAATACTCGAAAAAGAGTATGAACCATCGACTGCGTATTGCCAGTTGTCGCAATTTTCACCGACAGAGCTTTCTAGGCATTTTAAATAAAATGCACCAAATGAATCAAAATATTGCAAATCTGTTATGTCCCAGCTATCATCGCTCGTGTCAGCGTCACGTAGCAGAGAAAGCACGCTATGGGCGTCAACATCATGTCCATCGATATCGATAGTTCCTGCAGCCTGCAAGGCAACTTCATCGTTAAAGATGATAGTTTCACCACTTCGTACTGTTAACCCTACTATTGTTGGCTCTGGTTCAGGATTTTCTGGTTCTTCCGCTCGAGCTAAATGGCTTGCTCCAAAGAGCATTACTAGCATTAAAGAAGTTCCGGTTATATTTGTAATAAATTTTTTGATATGTTGCATATTTTTAATTAGTTAATTTTTAATCTATATCTTTTTCATATTTCCAAGATACGACATCTCCTGGATTAATCTTATAATTTGAAACACCTATTTTTGCTTTTTGTCCATTTACATAATAAATCCAAAACCTGGATCCATCACCCCGTAACCCATTTATTTCATCAATGAATTTTCCAAGGCCGATATATGTTTTCTCTGTAAAAGTTATTTTTTTTTGATCTTTTACTTTTATCATAAAATCATACACGCTCATATTTTTTTCGATCTGGGCTGTGAATGGTGCGCCGTTTATTTCTAAGGTTGCTTGGTCAGTTTGTGCTTTAGTCTGCGGCTTTGGTGTCTCTAGTGTCTTTTCTTGATTATAGCTTTTATCTGCAGTAGTTCCTGATTCTTCAATTAGATTTTTTGGAGGTGATTTTTCTTCAGTTAATTTATATGAGTATGAAAAATACCCGCCCAATAATATTAGGAAAATTATGACTATAGCTGATATAAGTTTGATTTTTTCTCTTTTAGGCATGATATATAAATTAGGCACAAAAAAAATTCTGCTCGGGCAGAATTTATAAGGGCCTCAAAAAAATGAGAACCTATCCTGCTCGGGACTAAATAAACACATCAAATGATTGGTATTCGGACTTGTTCCTCGATATGCTTGTGAGCGTATCGGGACTTACCGTAGCGGCACTGTACTGGAATCTAACCAGTTTCCCCAATCAATTCTCTAAATTTTCCAATGAACTAATATAGTATATACCCGGTAGTGAATTTTGGCAATGTGCAAAAGCACGCTTGTTTTATAAGCTTTGCCAAAATCTACTAACCGGGTATACTTACTCTACATTATGTCAAAACAGCCTGTGGAAAAGAACCCGCCATCTGAGCGGCTAAAAATAATGATTTTTGGAACCTTTGATGGGCTCCACAAGGGGCATTTGAATTTATTTGAACAAGCGAAAAAGCTTGCAACAAAAACTTTTCTGATTGTTTCTATAGCTCGAGACAAAAATGTTCTAAAAATAAAAGGGAAGTTACCCGTTTTCAATGAAAAGGAACGTATGGAGTTAGTGAAAGATTGCGGCATGGTCGACAAAGTCGTTTTATCTGGTGTTTCTGAGCATGTTCCTCATATTCTTAAGCAACGCCCTGATATCATTGCACTCGGTTATGACCAAAAAGAGTATGTAAAAAATTTAAAACAAAATTTGAAGGATAACGGCCTCACCGTGAAAGTAGTACGACTTAAACCATATAAAGAAAAAATATATAAAAATAGTTTATTAAAGAAATAGTTAAATATCATTTTTTTCAATAGTTGAAGCAAGGTAGATACCAAATAGCATAAAAGTTCCCAATATAATATACAAATAGTTAAAAGAGGGAACAAACAACAAAACGCTAAATGCAACGAGAGGCCCGATCGCATATGCGACTGGAACAGTGTTTCGATAAATCCCTATAAATTCAGCATTCTCTGGATTTATATGTTTAAAAAAATAAACATCACTCATGGTTTCGACTGTTGCCGCACCTACTCTAGTCGCGAATAAGGCGAGTGCCCAAATCCAAAGTTCATGTTGTTGTATAAAAAATAAAAACAATGTTGCAAATGATATTAAAAGAAAACCAAGTATCAATATGGTTCTTTCACCTATTTTGTCGGAATATTTTCCTAGAGGTAATGGCATAAAAACAAAAGGAGTAAGCATTATGGTAAATATCGTTCCTATTTCACCCCAAGAAAAGCCGAGGTGGGCATGTAGATATATTGGCGTATAAATAACCATCCATGTATAGAAAAACTGCAAAAGAAAGTTTATTTTATAAGCACGGAATAAATTTTTATTTTTAAAGAATTTTTTCAGTGTTGGCAAAATTTTTTCTTTATCATATTTTGGGTCAGGTATTTCTTTTAAGTAGAAAAAAACAATCATCCATAAAGCAGCCATTACGCAAAAAGCTGCAAAGTAAAGAGTATTAAACGAAGAACTGTTAAGTATCTTTCCAAAAATACTCTGAGCTATCACCCAGGCAAGTGATACAATAGCGAGATAAAATCCTCGAGTTTTTCCAATTCCGGAGTTTTTAGAAAATATTTCTACGAGCTCATCAAGTAGAAAGAACGTTATACTATTTAATGTAAGATATATAACGAATACAGGCAATATTATCCAAGGACTCGAAAACATAGACAAAGATATAAGAGCCGCCGCTCCTAGCCCAACTGACCATAGTAAAAATTTATGATTACCTACCATGCTCAATATTCTAGGTATGAATAGTAACGCAGAAATTGAAAAAGCCGCTCCAAATATATAAATTACACTAACCCAACTTTCACCAACAAAAGAAGACAGAAAGCTCGAGTTAATATAAGCTGTTAAAGCAACGTGAAAAGATAATAAAAATCCCGCCAGGAAGATTTTTTTAAGTTTTGGGCTATCTTTGAACATTTTATACACTTAATATTACTGGTATAACCAAAGGCCTTTTCTCTGTTTTTTGGTATAAGAATTTAGAAACGTTTTCACCGAGTTCCATTTTGATTTTGTCAAAGTCTACGAGAGTTGATTTACTTGTTTGAGTTTCTACTAATTTTTTAATAACAATTCGTACCTGACGCAAGAGCTCTTGATTTTCTTTGAGGTATACAAATCCACGTGAAATAAGGTCGGGGGACTTTTTGAGTTTACCCGTTTTTTGATCGAGGAGGGCAATGATTACGAACATCCCATCTTGAGCAAGCATCGATCGATCGCGCATAACTACTTCCTGTACATCGCCGATAGAGAGTCCGTCCACCACCATGAGGCTAGCTGGCGCTTTTTCTTTACGTACAGTTAGTTTAGTTCCTTCGTCTCGAAGTTCTATGATCATTCCATTATCTGGTACAACTATATTTTCTTTTGGAACATTGTTTCGTTCATGAATGAGCTGGGCATGAATGCGAAGCATGAAATGACTACCGTAGCCTGGCATAAAGAATTTTGGACTTACCATCTTGTTGATGAGTACAAGATCTTCTTGTCGCCCATGTCCACCTGAATGCACTTCTGCTGTTCCATAGTGAATAAGCGTGAGGTCATGTCTATAGAGTTTATCTTTTAATTTTTGTATATTTACTTCATTTCCGGGGATTGCTGAAGATGAAAGCATTACAGTGTCTGTGGTTCCGAGACGCAAATATTTATGCTGATTTGTAGCCATACGCATGAGGGCGGCGAATTCTTCACCTTGGGCACCTGTGGCAATGATTACGATTTTATTTGGTGGGTAGTTGTCTACATCCTGTGCATTTATGAAGGTGTCATCCTTTGGCTTCAAAAGCCCTGCGAGTTTTGCTATCTCCAAGTTATTTTTAATGCTTCGTCCTTCTGGGATTATTTTCTTATTAAAATGTTCACAAATTTCCACGATTTTGATCAAGCGATCGAATTGTGATGCAAAGGTACCGATGATGAGTCGTCCACTTGTTGTCCGAATAATTTCTTCAATATTTTTCTGAACTTCCTTTTCAGAAATTGAAAATCCAGGAAGTTCCGCACTTGTAGAGTCGGCGATCATAAGTAAAGGTTTTTCTTTCCCGAGTGTAGTCCATTTTTTCTCTTCTTTTGGTGTAGGGCGGTTATTTTCGTGTTCTAGTTTCATATCACCAGAAACGAGAATATTACCAAATGGAGTCATGACTTTGATGCCCATAGAATCTGGGATGGAGTGGAATACAGGGAAAAACCCGAGACTGAGTTCGTTAAATCTTACCACTGTATCTGGATCAACGACGTTCAACGTGAGTGGTTTCTGTGTAGGAAATTCTTCTTGTCTTTTTTTTATCATGAGTGTCGTCAAATACTGCGCAAAGATTGGTGGGTTGCCGATACGTTCCATGATAAAAGGAATACCGCCGATGTGGTCCAAGTGTCCGTGGGTGATAGCTACAGCTCTAATTTTTTCTTTCCGCTCTTCAAGATATTTGAAGTTTGGCAACGTGAAGTCAGCACCCATGGTTGCTTCTTCGTCTATAAAGTGAAATCCGACATCGAGCACGACAATATCGTGCTCTGACTCGATGAGCATCATATTTCTACCTACTTCTTCGACACCACCAAGCACGATAACCCGAATAGTACCTTTTTCTACTGCTGGGATTTTGCTTTCATTGGGCTTGTTATCCCTTTTTGCTGGGGGTCGTCCACCACCACGTCCACCTTTGGAATACTGATAGGTTGAGCTTTTTGATGACTTGGTTTTATTCGCTCCCCTCGGTTTGTCATTTGTGCGTGTTGGCCGATGTCCTCCTTCTACACTTGAGTGTGTGGGAGTATGTGCCGTCGGTTTTGATTTTTTTCCCTCCTCAATACTGAGAGAACTAAATGGTAATCGTGTTTTTTTCATTCTTATATTTATTCTTATATCAATGCTTTATAGTCGGGTTCGAACCCTACATTGATGTTAATTGTTAATGTTTTAGTAATTAATATTTTGTAAATACTTTCCATACCCCATACTTTTCCGTATACCATGCATGTACATCCACAAAGCGGTTTGAGGGATACGTAATATGGTTCATAGATAATCCGAGTATGTCATTTGACACTATATATATATAATCTGGACTGTAGAGAAAGATTGCGGGCATATCTTTTTCTATTTCACTCTCAAACTTAACATACTTTTTAATTCGTTCATCTTTATCTACCGTTATAAATGCATCTTCTAGAATTTTATCTACATTCGAATTTGTATACATTGCTATATTGAGTCCCGGGTCTTTTCGTTGCGAAGAATGCCAGAAGGCAAATAGGTCAGATTCATTATTTATAATTTGTCCGAATAAGAGCGCATCATATTGCCTTGGGCGGATGATGTCTTGGTTGAGACTATTCACATCAAAAGTTTGTACATCAACCTTTATTCCAATATCGGCTAAATTTTGTTTTATGATATCTGCAGCTTTTACAAGTTCTGGCGCATTGCTCGTAGAAATAGTAAATTCAAGGGGAGTCGTGGTTGTTTTGCCACTTACTGTGACAGTTTTTGTGCCTTGCTTTACTACTTTTTTCTCTTGTGTACTTTTTTCTAAAAACCCATCAACATTTTTCGTCCACCCCGCGTCGCTTAAACTTTTTTGTACTTTTTGTAATATTTCGACGCGACCGAGAGGAGTATCATTTGTTAATTTTTGATACTGTACGAAAGTTGGCGGTATCGGTTGATCTATAGTCACTCCATATCCACCGAGCACCTCGCTGACTAATCTATCTTTATCGATCGCATCGTTAATTGCTTTGACTATTGTCTTATCAATAAAAATTCGATTGTTGTTTTGATTGAAGAAAAGTCCGAACACTCTCGGGAGCGTTGCTGATTCCACTCGGTATCCATCCTTCTTCAGAAGTTCTGCGTTTAAGGGAGTGATTGAGCTGATTTGTTTCACTTCATTGTTTTGAAGAGCTTTAATCATAGCATCTTCATTGGAATAAAAATGGATACTAATGTTTTTTAGGTACGGCTTACCAAGAGCAAATTTTTTAAATGTTGTTAAATCATAAGAATCAATGGATCCTGACGACAACTTGTTTACCTTGGTAATCATGTAAGGGCCTGATCCAATAGGATGGATATTTACCGCGCTTAATTCTACTGGAGTATCACTCCATAAGTGCGCTGGCATAATACCGAGAGTTACATTTTCTAAGAACAATGCATACGGTTGCTTGAGCCTAAATTCGATAGTCTTGTCATCTATTTTTAACACAGTCACTCCATCCCAATTTGATTTATGTGGACTTTTTATAATAGAATCCTGTACTGTGTCTATCGTAAATATCACGTCGTCGACAGTGACAGGTTTTCCATCATGGAAATAAATTTCGTCTTTCAATACAAAGGTATAGGACAGACCATCGTTTGATATAGTATATGTTTTTGCCAGATCAGGGATCAGGTTGCCAGCTGTGTCTTTACGCATAAGTCCCGAGTATATGAGCGAAACCAAATCTTTGTCAGCATCGGTGAAGGCGAGTACGGGATTTATAAATCGGGGCGTACCTATTACACCTTCTGATATAGATCCACCATACGTGGGTTTAGTGACCATAAAGTATCTGTTAATACTGTTTAATATAAGTAACGTGCTCACAAGGAGTACGAGCACGAGCGCAGAGAAGATAACTCGTTCTCGTTTCGAAAAAGAGAAAAGCGCAGCGTTTATTTTAGATTTTGTTGGTAATCCAAGCGCAGTTTTCAACTGGCGGACACGGGTATAGGGGTTTTCCATAAAACTTAAAATTTAAAAAGATATCTAGAAGTATACGAGATACAAAGGAGCGCTATGCTGCTTTCACAAGTATAGATAAAAATGCTAACAAAGCAAAAAGAATACTACACACTATAGACAAGTAAAAAAGAAACTTTTCAAAACCACGGCGAGTACTGTGAAAACTGCCTGTATCGCCGCCGCCTAGAGCACCTCCTAACCCTGCTCCAGATTGCTGAAGTAGGATCGCTGTTACCAATATTACTGAAAGGATAATCTGCGCATACGGCAGAATTTGCACTACTAGATTCATATAGGCTTATTATTGCATAATGGACCCAAAAAGGCAACCAAGTCTACTATATTTTTTGTAAATAATTTTGTATACCCTGTAGTAGAACTTTGAAAAAAGTTTCACTACGGGGTATACTATAATATATGAATAATGACAACAAAGAGCTTTCAATACTAGGTTTGTTTCAAAAATTATTTCACAATTTTAACTCCCGGGCTATGAAGGACGCCACTATCGCCTTCAAGAAGCATTTAGACGAAGGGGGCAAAATGATGCTTGCCATGGGCGGAGCTATGTCTTCCGCACAGATGGGAGTAACATTAGCTTCAATGATCAAAGAGGGTAAAATTCACGCTATTTCTTGCACAGGTGCGAATTTAGAAGAATCCGTGTTTCGGTTGGTCGCTCACGATAGCTACAAAGATTACCCAGATTATAGATATTTCACGAAAGAGGATGATGAAAAAATACTTGAAAGAGGTGAGCGCAGGGTTACTGACACATCTATCCCAGAAGAGGAAGCATTTCGTGTCGTAGAGCCTATTATTTTAAAAAGGTGGAAAGATGCCGAAGCAAAAGGTGAGAGATATTTCCCCCATGAATATTTTTATCAAATATTATTGTCTGATGAATTGAAAGGGAAGTATGAGGGTAACCCAGAACATTGCTGGCTTCTCGAAGCTGCAAAGAAGAATTTGCCAATGGTTGTCCCAGGTTGGGAAGACTCAACGCTCGGAAACATATTTACTGGATACTGTAAAAGCGAGGAAGTGAAAACAACTGTCATGAAATCAGGTATTGAATACATGATGTCATTGTATGATTCATATCAAGAGCTTTCCAAGGATGGTCCTGGACTTGGATTCTTTCAGATCGGGGGAGGTATTTCGGGCGATTTCCCTATCTGCGTGGTGCCTTCAATCAAGTACGATTTAAAACAACCTGTTCGCCCTTGGGGATATTTCTGCCAAATTTCAGATAGTACGACTTCGTATGGTTCATATTCAGGTGCGACTCCAAATGAAAAAATTACCTGGGATAAACTTACGAAAGACACTCCAATGTTTGTGATCGAATCCGACGCGACTATCGTCGCTCCACTTATTTTCGAAGCTATACTTGATCGGTATACATTGACCGAGAAATAAATAGTAATCAAAAAAACTCAAGATTACTTGAGGTTTTTTTGATATGTGTTATATAGAGAATGGAGGCAATTAGTTATGTACGCAAAAAAATGGTTCAAGAAGGGCTTATATTCAAACGAACTTTGTGATTTTCTTAATAGTGGCGAATTGAGACCAGAAGACTGGAAGATTATTAATACTCCTAGTAATAGGGGGAAATCTAGTGCAGAATTCTGGATAGAAATTGTATATCTAGCCGAAAAGGAAATCATCGAAATTAAAACTAAATAAAAATTTCATTGTCCACTAGCAGTGAATAAAAAAACAATCCGCAACCAACGAGAGAATTCGTAGTGGCGGATTTTCTTGTTTATGTTGTACAATATATGGGTCATGAGAAACATTTTAAAAATTATTTTTATTGTGGGACTGTTTGCTATCGCGTTTCATTTTCGATTTGAACTTCATCAGAAATTCGAACCATATATACATAGTATCAAGGATAAGCTGGGGCTTCTCGGTATTAATCCGTGTATTGAACCGCTCCCATATACTCTCGGTAATTTTGATACTAAGTTTGGTATTTCAGAAACATATTTTTTGAGTGCACTTTCTGAAGCTGAAGCTATTTGGGAAAAACCATATGGCAAGAATTTATTTGATTATGCTGCGTCTGACTCAAGTAGTGACACACTTAAAATAAATTTAGTGTACGACTATCGCCAGCAAGCCACCACCAAATTAAAAAGCCTTGGTATTGCTGTAGATAATACTAAAGCTTCATACGAAGCACTCAAGCTTAAACTTGATAATCTAAAAAGGGAATATGACCAAGAAAAGCAGGCTTTCAATACCCGGGTAAGTGCTTTTAATCAAAAACAGGAAACCTACGAAAAAGATGTAGATTATTGGAATGCTCGAGGCGGTGCTCCTAAAGATGAATTTGATAAATTGCAGGTTCGCCAAGCGGCGCTCAAAACTGAATCAAAGCAAATACAAAATTCACAAAATAAATTAAATAATAAAGTAGATGAAATCAACGCTCTTGTGGTCGCAGTGAATCGGCTTATTGGCTCGCTCAATCTTTCCGTTGATACATACAATACGACAAGTGGATCTCGCGGCGAGAGTTTCGAGGAGGGTGTGTATACAAGTGATGGCTCGACGAGTGAAATAGATATTTATGAATTTAGTGATCGCGACAAGCTCGTGCGTGTACTTGCTCACGAACTCGGACATGCGCTCGGCCTTGACCATGTGGAAGACGCAAAGGCCATAATGTATAAATTAAACCAAGGCAACAGCCTTTTGTTGACAGATGCTGACCTTGCTGCCCTTAAATCAAAATGCGGAGCACAATAATTATTTAAAAACGCGTGGCTTTTCTTTGATTTTTAGTTATAATAAATGTATTAATATTTAATTACAAAGTGCATCGCGCCTTAATGGACAGTTGCGCGATGTGATTTTGACAAAATCAATGCTTACAACAATTGCAGCAGTGTTAATAGTATTATGGCTTTTAGGTTTTGTTGGGTTTAATATTCTTGGAAGTTTTATACATTTCCTACTTATTGTAGCTATTATACTTATACTTATCCGTGTAATACGTGGCGAAAACCCTTTCAAGTAGAGGTGTAATTTTTCTAACATAGTGTACGTCACTAGTTAATACGTAACACATACTTTATGAATAAAAAAACTAAAATTATTTTTGGAATTCTTGGCCTAGTGATTATCCTTGCTATGATCGGCTATACTCTATTCAAGAAAAACATAGGAGTTATCAATGTTCCGTCGACTGCCACTTCGCCAGAACAAACGAGTGGGGTCGAGGTACCGTATTTAAAAGTTCCTGAAGGTTTTAAAGCTACAGTATTTGCCAAAGATGTACCAGGTGCCAGAGTCATTGCTTTTGATGAAGTGGGCGATATGTTGGTGAGCCTACCCTCAGAAGGTAAAATTGTAGCAATTCCTGATCGTGATAATAATGGCGTAGCGGATAAGGTTGTCACTGTTTTATCCGGCTTAAAAAAGCCTCATGGTATTGCCACGAGACGCCTCAATCATGATAGTGGAGGGTTGCAGTGTGCAAAAGGTGAGTGCGAGCTTTATGTCGCTGAGGTACATCAAGTCTCTGTGTATGATTACGAAAGTACTGATTCGGCTGGATGGAGTTTGACGAATAAAAGAAAGCTTATAGATATATCTTCATCACTTACCGACAGACATACGAGTCGTTCGCTTTTGTTCTTGCCAACTCCCGACGAAGACACACTCCTTATCTCGGTAGGTTCTTCTTGTGATGCATGCGAAGAAAAATCCCCCGACTATGCGTCTGTGATTTCTTATAATATCAAAACAAAAGAGAAGGCTGTGTATGCCCGAGGGCTCCGCAATGCTCCTTTTATGACACTTGATCCTGTGAGTGGCAAAGTTTTCGCAACTGAGATGGGACGTGATGGTCTCGGTGACAACATTCCTCCGGACGAGATAAATATCATAGAGAAAGGTAAAAATTATGGTTGGCCATTTTGTTATGGGAAAAATGTTCATGACAATAAATTTGATAAAAGTGAATACCTTCGAAATCCATGTACTGAGTCATCTACTGTTCCGTCATTTGTCGACCTCCAAGCACACTCGGCTCCACTTGGCCTTAATTTTATTCCTGAGGAAGGCTGGCCCGAAGATCATTGGTACAACTTAGTTGTGGCATATCATGGCTCATGGAACAGGTCAGTTGCTACAGGATACAAACTCGTACGGATTAAAATGGATGCCAAAGGTAACTATTTAGGTACTGAAGATTTTATCACGGGCTGGCTCACAGCTGATGGAAAAAAACACGGCCGACCAGCGGACGTAAAAATAATGCCAGGCGGAACTATGTATATCTCTGATGATCTAACTGGAGTGATTTATAAAATTTCTCGCATTTCTGAGTAATTTGCTACAATTTAGCGATGTATCACCTCTACATTCTAAAATGCTCGGATCAAACTTTATATACTGGTATTACTACTGATTTGAGACGGCGAGTGGGGGAGCATAATGGGGTCGCGGGTACAAAACTTGGTGCTCGGTATACTTCGGCTCGGCGGCCGGTAAAAGTGGTTTATTCTCGGAAATTCAAAAATAGGTCAGATGCCTCAAAAGAAGAAGTGAGAATTAAAAAACTGACTCGTGCTGAGAAATTAGCTATAATAGAGAAATGAAAAAATTATTAGATACAGGGAATTTAATAGTTGTAGTTTTGACGATAATACTATTCATAGTAGCGATTTTTCTGAAGGGGTTTACTAAGGATTTACTTCTTGAAGCAGGGGTTTTACTTGTATCCATAAAATTAATTTTCTTTGCCAATAAGCAGATAATATTTGATAGAGAAGTTATGAGTAGATTTGACGAATTAAAAAAAGAAATAGAAAATTTAAAGAAATAATTTATGAAAATCATAGACGTGCGAACAAAAGGAGAATATGACATGGGGCATATAGAAGGAGCGATGCTTCATGATATCCAAGAAATGATGCAAGGAGTTTTTCCTATTGTAGATAAAAAAGAACCCATCACTATGTATCTTGTGTTAAAATTCACCAATGCTCGTGAATGAAATTTTAAATTTACTACAAAGGAAGCAAAGCAAAAAATTTAATAGGTGGGATTATAAGAGGCATAAAGAAGAGGCTCGTGTATTGGTGCATGAAAAGATAACACAGCTGAATATGCACTATGGTTTCCCTATACGCAAAGTCGCTATCCGAAATACGAAGTCCCGATGGGGAAGTTGTTCCAAACAAGGCAATTTAAATTTCAATTACAAGATTTTATTTTTACCACCACATATTGCTGACTACATAATAGTGCATGAATTGTGTCACTTGAAAGAATTCAACCATTCTGCCGATTTCTGGAACCTAGTAGCTAAGGTGACGCCAAACCATAAAGACATTCGAGCTGAGCTTCGTAAGACTTCGCATTTATATAGGTAGAATATGTACATGGAATTAAATAAACAATATTGTTCATACTCCTTACTTGTTGCTATAATAGACATATGAACAAAAAAATACTAATAGCAAGTGTATCTATACTCGCATTATCGCTTGCAGTGCTCTTATTTATATACTCAAATAAGAATATAAATCCAAAAGATACTACAGAAGAAAGCGGAGTTGTGATCGCACCTGAAAATAAAAACCCTATCGAACTTTGTTTTGCCCATTTTGGTACGCCAAACGAACGTGGCTTTTCTGATAAATTCACATTACGTATGCTTCTCGAACAAGAAAAAGTAAGCGGAGAATTGAAATTTTTGCCAGCTGAAAAAGACAGCAAGGTAGGAAAGTTTGAGGGTACAGTAAGTCCAGTAGATAAAATAATGATGGCTCGAAAGGTCGACGCCACATGGAATACTTTCGGGGAAGGTGTTGAAGCTCAGGAAAAATTACAGTTTACATTTGGTGAGGGTACAGCAAATATTGATAGTTTTGGACTTTCACTGAGTGACGTCGCATGTTCTGATTTAGTGCTCCGTGACAATATAGAAAATTATCTACGCACAAATATAGCCACGCTTTCACCGGTTAAACCAGTACTTGGCGGCACATGGTACTATATCGGTAGTTCGATTAACACAAGTAAAAATTCTGGAGTTGTAGTATATGAGGACGGACATATCCAAGAAAAGAGGAACTTTACCTATACTACGGATGGTGCACAAAAGGTAGTGAGTTTAAAAATAAATTAATAATTTTATGAATCAAGCATACAATTGGTATTCAACACTTATCCGGCCGAGCTGGGCGCCGCCCTCATGGCTGTTTGGCCCTGTGTGGACTATTCTCTATGCCATCATATTTGTTTCTTTTGGAACAGTTTTCTATAAAACTATAACCAAGCAAATATCATGGGTAGTGGCATTACCTTTCGTACTCAATCTTTTTTTTAATTTTATTTTTACACCTCTACAGTTTGGACTTAAAAACAATTTACTCGCAGCTATTGATATCGTTTTTGTGTTAGGAACCCTTATTTGGGCACTTGTTTCTTTGTGGTATGCAGCGCCAAGCTTGCGATGGGTAGTATATGTAAATATTCCTTATCTTCTGTGGGTTTCATTTGCCACCATGTTGCAGCTAACTATCACCTATTTAAATAGATAAATTAAAAAACTACTGGTGAACCAGTAGTTTTTTAATTTTATTTTTTACAAAAAATTATTTCTTTGTAAGGTTCATGAGTTGACTCGCTACGTATATAGCTGAGACTCCAACTAATGCGAACACGATTCGTGAAAGGGCAGACATGTCTCCAAAAAGAGTTGACACGAGGTTAAAATTCAAAATTCCTACGAGGCCCCAGTTGAGTCCTCCTACAATTACCAACACGAGAGCTCCAAAATCTACTGCGCTAAGTTTGTTCATGTTTTTGTTCTTATTTAATATATTAATATTATTAATTCGACCTATAGCTTGATACAGTATAGTATACTGTGTATAATAAAATCATGCAAACCATGCATTTTACCCCACCACAAATAGCCAAATATTTCACCGTACATGAAAGCACTATTAAACGCTGGATCCAATCTGGCAAGCTACCTGCCGATCAAACCGTCGGAGGTCACTACAGAGTTTCTAAAACTCAAATGAATGGATTTTTATCAAAGTACCATGAGCACGTATCGTCGTCGTACGTGTTGAAGCGCTTACTAGAACAGAAGCAACATACAACCGAGAGATGGCGAGAATATTATCAACATTTACATAACAATGACAACATAAAAGCAATTGGAATGTTAAGACTGCTTTATATACAAGGGTATAGTTTGGGTGAAATTTTCGATACGATACTTAACCCTACGTTAGAGCACATAGGAAGAGAATGGCAAAGAGACAGGTTAGAAATACATATGGAGCATCGTATGAGCTTTCAAGTATCTCAACATCTAAGTGAACTAGGAAATTTTATCCAAGAAACAAAAAAGCTAAAATCTCGAGAAGTAGTTTTAGCCTGCGCCCCTGGCAATAATCATATTTTGCCTATGTTTATGGGAGACATCATTTTTAAAAAATACGGTTTTAAAAGAGAAGTACTCGGAATCAATATTTCTTTAAAGGAGTTACAAAAAGTGATACAGAAAGATAAACACATCAAGTTATTATTTATTTCGAATACCTATAGTGCACTTGATAATATGACCTATCTTAAAAAATTAATCACTTTAACAAAGAAGCGAAAAATTAATTTAATTTTGTCTGGTCGAGGTTGGAGTAGGGCTGAGCTTGCGATTGCAGACAAAAATTCAGTTAAGCGAATTTTATCATTGGTCGAGTTTGAAAACTATGTCATATCGTTTTGATATCAATAAAATAATTTATGAAAATTTGCGTCTTTGGAGCTGATGGTAGGACAGGAGTAGAGGTTGTAAACTATGCCGTGGAGCAAAGTTTTGATGTCGTGGCTTTTGTATATACGAATAATTCAAATATATATTTTCCCAAAAATGTGAGTATCAAACAAGGTAATGTAATGAATTATGGCAATGTAGAGGAAGCCCTGAAAGCCACCGACGCTGTCATAAGTGTACTTGGTCATATTAAGAACTCTGATCCTTTGATGCAAACGAAAGGTATAACTAACATAGTACAGGCGATGAAAAATTTGGGTATACAAAGAGTGCTGAGTTTGACTGGCACAGGAGCACGCACAGAAGGAGATACACCATCATTGATCGATATGTTTCTAAACTTTGTCGTTACACGTGTTGATCCAGATCGTATGCATGATGGAGTAGAACATGTAAAAGTCTTACAAAATTCTCGGTTAGATTTTACTGTTGTACGAGTACTTACATTAAGTAAGAGTGATAAAGAGTGTAAAAATTATAAACTTACTGACGGTGGTCCTGCAGAGTTGCATACATCTCGAAAAAAAGTAGCACACGTCCTGGTGGATTTAATTAATAACAAAACGTACATAGGCAAGTTGCCAATTATTTCTGGATGATGAACAAAAAGATAGTTGTAAATAATATAATGCAGAAGAATTATGTGTATGTTCTTACGGAAAAAGTAGGGAAAAATTTTGACCCTGACTTTAAACCAGATCTTACTCCAAAAAAAATGCTTGAACTTGGCATTTTTGGCGGACTTTATTTTGGAGATAAACCGAAAGAATATCCTCGCGCATGGTTTACGCGAGCAAAGGTTTCCAAAGACGGCAAGCGACACAGAGAGCTTAATTTTTTTCAAGTTAATGCGAGCCAGCCACTTGCCGTGTGGCGTCATAACAATTGGATCAGCATACACGATCCAAGAGGGTGGTTTGAATGGTATTGCCGGTATTATCTTGGGCGCAGACTTGGCAAAGAAGACGAGAGGCAAATCAAAAGATGGAAAGCGATTCGTCGACACATTGGAGCCTTAGTGAAGAATTGCCGCAAAGGAGATGTATTTTGTCGCCCACGTCAGCGACAAGCTTTGCTTCACTGGGCATATGATAGCAGAAACATGTAAATTATATATAATGTTACAATAATCAAATGGACATACTTGCACATACACTTTGGGCGAACGCTGGCGCACGAGCCGCAAATGCTGTCGCTGAAAAGAAAAATAAAAAATTACATATAAGCCCTGGATGGACAGCCTTTTTTGGTGTTTTCCCAGACTTCTTTGCCTTCAGTATTCCATTTATTGTTCGTTTTTATTCAGTATTTTTTGATGGTAAAACATTTTCAACTGTCTTTGTTCGCCCCGATATGGTTGAAGGGGCAATTCCTCAAGGTTTTGGTTTAGCCCATAATTTATATCAATATAGCCACTCCTTGGTCATATGGTGTATAGTGTTTTTACTAGTTTGGATAATTTTTAAACGCCCTCGATACGAGTTATTGGGTTGGGCGCTTCACATATTGATCGACATACCTTCTCATGTACTCACATTTTTTCCGACGCCTTTTCTTTTTCCGTTATCTGATTATAAGTTTCCGTACGGAATACAGTGGAGTAATCAATGGTATATGATCGTAAATTACGGACTGTTGCTCATAATTTGGAGTAGGATTGCATTTTCAAAAATAAAGTCTAAAATATAGCCTATGTTTCAAAATTTTTTACTTAAAAAAATGCTTCGCACCAAAGGTGTGCCTGAGGCGCAAATACAAATGTTCGTAACCATGATGGAAAAGAATCCTGAGCTTTTTAAAACTATCGCTACCGAAATACAAGAAAAAGTCAAAGGGGGTATGAGTGAAATGGATGCGGGGATAGAAGTCATGAAAAAACACGAAGTAGAACTCAAAAAACTGGTATAATATAAATAATGACATTATTACGAGACCCAATAGCACATACTGAAGTTCAAACTCCTCCTATCCACTCAAAATTAAACTGGCTTCGAGCTGCAGTGCTCGGTGCTAACGACGGCATCGTGTCTGTGGCGTCTATTATTGTCGGGGTAGCTGGAGCGACAAATGCTAGAAGTTTTGTCATTACAGCAGGAGTCGCGGCGATGGTAGCAGGAGCTCTATCGATGGCAGTAGGTGAGTATGTATCCGTAAGTACACAGCGAGATACCGAAAAAGCTCTCTTTAAAAAAGAAGGCACCGAACTTACAAATCCTTTTCATGCGGCATATGCATCTGGACTCTCATTTTTATGTGGAGCCATGATACCAATTTTTGCTATATTAATTTCTCCTCCATCCATCCAAATTATCACTACCTTTATTTCT
Organism: Candidatus Nomurabacteria bacterium; assembly: GCA_031425235.1. Taxonomy (GTDB): domain Bacteria; phylum Patescibacteriota; class Minisyncoccia; order Phycocordibacterales; family UBA9973; genus UBA9973. The sequence continues at coordinate 4,159 of JANPIZ010000003.1, read as the reverse complement.
GTAGTCATTGCGCTTATCATCACCGGCATATTGAGCGCACACGCAGGGGGTGCCAATAAAGTAAAAGCGACAATGCGCGTATTATGCGGAGGTATACTTGCAATGGTAATTACATTTCTCGTCGGTAAAATTTTTGGCGTAGTGGGAATTTAGAAATTTCTAGATTGTATAATGTAATTTTTTTAAGGAGGATACGTCATAACATATGTGCGTGTTTAAATTAAAGGTCATTATTAATTATTATAAACTCATTAATCAAAAAATATATGGCAGATGTAATAAACAACTATAAGGGCGGCGGCGGAACTCAAGAAGATTCGGGCGGCGCAGGTCTTATCATGGGTACTATCATTGCGTTACTGATCATAGTGCTTTTCTTTGTGTACGGACTTCCAATGATTCGTAACTCTGGAGCATCAGATCGAGGTAATATAAACGTAGATGTAAAATTACCAGAAAACAACAATAATACTGGTTCAAATCCTAACCCAGTAACCGATCCAACTCCAGTCCCAGAGAATATACCTACAGCACCTTAATAATTTATAGAACTTAAATTTATTATTAGTATTAACTGAAACTTATATGCTTACAACAATCGCAGCAGTGTTGGTAGTACTTTGGCTTTTAGGTCTTGTTGGATTTCCCGCATTAGGGTCATTTATTCACGTTCTTCTAGTTATAGCTATCATTCTATTTCTAGTGCGAGTAATTCAGGGCCGACATCCCGTAGTATAAAATACTAAAACAAAAAACGATTGTAATAAATGTTTTATTCAGTCGTCAATATAATATGTTAGCCTCGATTGAAGTCAGGATTTATTCTGGTCATTAATATCGAGGCTAACTTCGTTTTATGTTAATTTCAAGAAAATATTTAGGCTATATCATTCCACACCAACACTTTCCATTCATTTTCTCGGAGCCAATGAGTTTCATATGAGACGATCGTCATGCTTGCGTTATTAAGTGGGTTAAAATAGCTTAGCTTATTGTATTCTGAAGCAGTGAGTTGTTCACCTTCGATCATATACGCGATAACCATTTTGAGAAAAATTCCATGAGTTACCATAATGAGCTTCTTTTCTTTTCTATAAGCGATATAATTTAATAATTTCTTGGCTCGTTCTTTTAAGTCAATGAAGTTTTCTTCGTCTGAGTAGCGTAAGTCGTCGTCGTGAAAGCTTTTATCAATTTGATCGACTATTCTACGGACTTCGCGTTCACTCCCTTCGTGTCCGATAATTTCCGATGGGTTCCGTCTCTCTACTAAGAGGTCACAGTACTCGATTTCCATGCCGAGTTCTTTCGAGATAATTTCTGCAGTTTCTTTGGTCCGTTGATAAGGACTTGCAATGATGACTTCTGGTTTTCCTTTGTGGCTTGGGAACCTTTTTGCTGTAGCTTGTGCCTGTATTCTACCTTTATCACTCAAAGATCCATCAGGTCCTTGACGGATATTCTTTGCATTTAATATCGTTTCCCCGTGTCTTACAAAATAGATGAGTTTTTTTGACATAACCATAGTTTACTATACATTTGCATATATATGCTATACTTATAACCATATTACTAAGTAACTATATAATAATTATATGGCAGAACTAAAAGCATTGTGTATGAAATGTAGGACTAACAATAAGCCTACTATGAGAGACATGGTTAACCCAGTTGTCACAAAGAACGAGAAAAATCGGTATTCTGCAAAGGGTCAGTGTGCTGTGTGCGGAGGAAATATGTTCAAATTCATGTCAGAGGCAGACGCAAAGCCAATGATGTAATTATCAATTAGCACATACAATAAAAAAATTTTATGGCAAAAGGTACCGGGATGAGAAAAGAGAAAAAGAAACCAAAGAAAATCAAGAAATAATACAAGCACTAAAATACCCCATTCCTGGGGTATTTTAGTGCTTGACATGGCATGGCTGTTCATATATACTTGCCTAAGCGTCTTTCCTTGGATGGGATAGGGCGTTTTTGTTTGAAAAGGCCTTGATTTATCTCGGCTTTCTTGGCAAAAACTCTTTGATAATAGAATAAAATTGAGAACCCCGGCCGGGAGCCGGGAAGCAAGTCTCAAGAGTTTTTTGAGTAATAATTTTGAGAGCTAGGATCGAATTGACAAAAAAAGTTCACCCCGCGCATGGCGGGGCAAGTTGCTGTTTTTTGTTTTGTTTCGTTCTTATCACTTTAATGTGAACTAACTTTTAGTTAGAGTTTGATCCTAGCTCAGGATGAACGCTGGCGGCGTGGATAAGGCATGCAAGTCGAACGGAGAAGTCCCATGAACTTACAAGAAACTGAAAGTAGTAATACAATTGGGATCGAGTAATGGATTGGGTTTGCTTCTTAGTGGCGAACGAGGTAGTAATACATAGGAACTTCCCCTCTAGTCGTGAATAATTCATCGAAAGGTGGACTAATACACGATGGTCCCGTAAGGGTAAAGAATTTCGCTAGAGGAAAGGCCTGTGCGATATCAGCTAGTTGGTAGTGTAATGGACTACCAAGGCTATGACGTCTAGGGGAGGTGAGAGCCTGACCCCCACCGATGGTACTGAGACACGGACCATACACCTACGGGTGGCTGCAGTCGAGAATCTTCCACAATGGACGAAAGTCTGATGGAGCGACGCCGCGTGATTGATGAAGCCCCTCTGGGGCGTAAAGATCTTTTGTAGGCCAGAAAGTTTATTGATCAGCCTAAGAATAAGAGGCTCCTAATCTCGTGCCAGCAGGAGCGGTAATACGAGAGCCTCGAGCGTTATCCGGAATTATTGGGCGTAAAGGGTGTGTAGGTTGTTTTGTTAGTCTTTTGTTAAAGCCCCAGGCTCAACCTGGGATAGGCGAAAGAAACGGCAAAACTAGAAAGTGTGAGAGGTGTACGGAACTCATGGTGTAGGGGTTAAATCCGTTGATATCATGGGGAACACCAAAAGCGAAGGCAGTACACTGGCGCATATTTGACACTGAAACACGAAAGCGTGGGTAGCGAATGGGATTAGATACCCCAGTAGTCCACGCCCTAAACGATGATCTCTCGCTATTCGGAGTATCGACCCTCTGAGTGGCTTAGCTAACGCGTTAAGAGATCCGCCTGGGAAATACGGCCGCAAGGCTAAAACTCAAAGGAATAGACGGGGACTTGCACAAGCAGTGGATTATGTGGTTTAATTCGATGGTAAACGAAGAACCTTACCAAGGTTAGAAATCAACGTGAAAGCTCTAAGAAACTAGAGCCCTCGCAAGACTAGTTGACAGGTGATGCATGGCCGTCGTCAGTTCGTGGTTTGAATTGTACCCTTAAGTGGGCTAACGAACGCAACCCTCGTTGTGTGTTACAAGTGTCACACGAGACCGCCTCCGACAAAGTTTTTGAAATGATTCGAAAATTTTGTCGGGGGAGGAAGGAGAGGATGACGCCAGGTCAGCATGTCCCTTGATACCTTGGGCTACACACATAATACAATGGCTATTACAACGCGCAGCGACGAGGCGACTCTGAGCTAATCGTCTAAAAATAGCCTCAGTTCGGATTGGAGTCTGCAACTCGACTCCATGAAGCTGGAATTGCTAGTAATCGCGGGTCAGCTAAACCGCGGTGAATACGTTCTCAAGTCTTGTACTCACCGCCCGTCAAGTCAAGGGAGCCGGGAGTACCCGAAGTCTCTACATAAGTAGGGCCTAAGGTAAGCTTGGTAACAGGGACTAAGTCGTAACAAGGCACGGCTAGCGGAAGCTGGTCGTGGAATAATTCAATTTGAAAACTATCCTAATTTTGATTTATCAGAATTATGTATCGGACCCGTTCCGATCGGATTTATTGAGTCGGTATTGTGTAGCTCAATTGACTACACAATAGATAATAATAGAACATCTTAAAAACTATTTGACATGAGGCAAAGACCCAAAGTTAAAGAACGAAACAAAACAAACAACAGCAAATCGTTAGGCAAGACCTAACGACACTAAAAAACACCTCGCTTATGCGAGGTGTTTTTGTCTATATTAATACTGTTCTAGGTACGGACATATGGCGGTTTAATTAATTTGTAATTGGCAAGAAATTCATTTGGTGTTTTGCCGTTTAAACCGCAATGCTCTAGGTTGTTGTAATATATGTTCCACTTTTTTAATCCTTTTTGCAAATCTCTGA
>JANPIZ010000002.1:0-28521 GCA_031425235.1 Candidatus Nomurabacteria bacterium | reverse complement strand
GATCATTTACCTAATGATGTGAAGAAGATTAATTGCGAATTGAAAAAGTATTTGCAATACTACAATTACAAACGAGTCCACGGAGGAATTAATTACTTAATTCCTATGCAGGTGGTGTGAAGCTATTGGTTAGGATACGTGTTTTCTTAAATCAAAGATAAAAGTTATAATCAATTTATGAAAGGCAAACATGTTGATGAATCATATCTGGATCTCCTTGAACACATAATGAAAAATGGTGCAGTTAAAACTGATCGTACTGGCACAGGGACAAAAAGTGTACTCGGCTATCAAATGCGATTTGATTTGAGCGATGGATTCCCCCTTCTCACAACAAAGAAGGTACCTATCAAGTCAATTATTCATGAATTGCTCTGGTTCATGCGTGGCGATACAAACTTAAAATATTTAGCCGATAATAATGTTCATATCTGGGATGAATGGCCTTATAAGGCATATTTAATTAAAAATAGTATGCCAGTACCAAAAACTGGTTCTGATGAATGGAATACAGGAATAAAGGAGTTTGTTGAGAAAATAAAAACAGATGAAAATTTTGCTAAAGAATATGGAAACTTGGGACCCATTTATGGATATCAGTGGAGAAACTGGCCAGCTCCGAACGGAGAACACATTGATCAACTGAAAAATGTAATAGAAGATATAAAAAAAACACCGGACTCACGCAGACTTATTGTATCTGCGTGGAATGTAGCTGATATAGATGAAATGACAAAAGCTGGACTTCCTCCTTGTCATTGCTTCTTTCAATTTTATGTAGTTGATGGGAAACTTTCTTGTCAGCTGTATCAGCGAAGTTGTGATACTTTTCTCGGTGTTCCATTTAATATTGCATCGTACGCAATATTTACAATGATTATAGCGCAAATTTGCGGGCTAGAGGCTGGAGAATTCGTATGGACTGGTGGCGATGTACATTTATATTCAAATCATCTAGAGCAGGCTAACTTACAAATTTCCAGAAGAAATGACATACGCCCTATGCCAAAAATGAAAATAAACCCATTAAAGAAAAAACTGGAAGATTTCAATATTGATGATTTTGAATTAATTGATTACAATCCTCATGAAAGCATCAAAGCTCCTATAGCTGTATAATTATGATTTCACTTATTGCAGCAATTGGAAAAAATAATGAACTTGGCAAAGGTAATACCTTGCTATGGCACATGCCGGCTGATATGAAATTTTTTCGTGATACCACGCGAGGACATACTGTGGTTATGGGGCGTAAAACTTTTGAATCATTAAAAGGTCCGCTGCCCAAGAGAAGAAACATAGTAATCACTCGAGACAAAAATTATAAAACTAACGGAATAGAAGTTGTGCATTCTTTAGAAGAGGCTTTGGGGCAAATTAGAACTGAAAAAGAAGTATTTATTATAGGTGGAGCTGAAATATACAAACAAGCTATAGATTATGCTGATAAGTTATACATTACTCACGTAGACGCTATCGACAAAAAAGCAGATAGTTTTTTCCCAGAAATTATCCCAATTGTTTGGAATGAAGTGTCACACATAGAACATAAAAAGGATGCCGAGAATCCTTTTGACTACACGTTTTCAATTTACGAAAAATTCTTTTAGATTAGAAACTTTTTTGATATTTTATACCCTTTGCAATGAGAAAGGATGCCTACATAGGAACACATTGATCCTTTTGACAAAACTTCTTTAACTCGTCGTAAAATTCTTTTCTTCGTACTAGTACGTAAAACTTTATAGTGCGGAAGAATAACATAACCAAGAAAGTCTATACCTTGTGAAACTTTTCTGATTTCAACTTTTTTGGGATGCAGTTTTACCATAAGTTTTTGCTCTAAAAAATCTGAAATTTTGGGTAATAGTGACTCGAGAAACTCTCGTTCATAAGAAACAATTAAAAAATCATCGCAATAGCGAATGTAATATTTTGCTTTTAGTTCATGTTTCATAAATTGATCAAATTCATTCATATAAATATTTGCAAAAAGTTGGCTTGTTACATTACCTAAGGGTAACCCTTTGTCTTTTTCTTTTTCAAAAAGTATGTTTTCTAAAATTTCGTGATCTATTGAATCGAAAAATTTTGCAATATCACATTTTAAAACCCATACATTCCGAGTATAGTTTTGTGTTTCTTTGCGCAAAAATATTTCTAACCGCTTCAAGCCCGCATGAGTACCTTTATTAAATCGACAAGCATAGGAATCAAAAATAAAAGAGGGGTCAAAAATTTTATAGAGCTGACGAAAAACTGCTTGATGTACTACCCTATCTCGAACTTGTGCCTTATGTATATGCCTTCGCTTTGGATCATACACATAAAAAGGTACGTATGGTTCATTGGTATATGTTTTTCGCCTCAGTGAGAAATGAAGATTTAAAATATTTTTTTCTAAATTAAATTCAAATTTTTGTACGTCTGGTTTTTTATTTTTACTTCGTCTAAATTCACGCCAAGCGGCAAGTAAATTGGAAGTGGAAACGATATGATAGAATAAATCACTATGAAGACCCCCCCCCGACTATTCACGGCAATATTATTGAGCTCCCTGTAATCCTCCATATAAAGAGATTATATAAAATAATTTATCAATTAGGAATAAATATGCCGAAACAAAATAAACTCGGTATTCATAGGACAATTGAAGAGTATGCTTTACGCATTTTGACTCTCTTGATTGATTCTGCTCTGCGTAGTCGGCTAGATAAATTAGAAACATTGAGTCAAGCTCGTCGAAATATTGAAGTGTTGAAACATCTCATACGTTTAGAATATGAGCTTTGTATAATCAAAGAAAAACAATATATTCTGCTGGCGAATATGCTTGAAAATATATCTATGATGACTACTGGTTGAATAAAATCTCTGACAACTCATACAACACAAAAGCCCCTCTACTGAGGGGCTTTGCGAGAAACTTCTGACGGAGACCGTACTGTGGATTGCGGTTATCACGATTGTCGTTGCTGATATTGAACTGACCATTGCTATTGCGGTTCATGTTCATGGCATTGCCGTCGTCATCGAGGGTCTTTTCTGTGAGAATCCACCCATATCACCAGGCACCTTTTACAAAATGCATTGAGTTGCTTCGGCTCCAAGGCCGTCTTTGTTTGGAATTTTATATTCCCTAGACTCTCACAGGCAGTTTCTAATGTATGGCAAACTGTCATCCATTTTTAAGTAGATCAGCTTAACAGCCCAATTAAATATAACATACAAAAAAGCCCCGCAACAAGTTGCGGGGCAAAGGAAACAAGATAAAAGTTAAGAGAGTAAAACTACCTGACGGAGACCGCACTGTGGATTGCGGAAATCACGAAAGTCGCTGCTGATAATGAACCGACCACTGCCATCGCGGAACATGAACATGGCATCGCCGCCGCCATCGAGGGCAGCGAAACGTGTCAGCCCCACCACGTCATACATTTTTCCGGTTTCAACACGAAACCGGAAAGCTGCGACTAAACCTTCTTTCGGAACCATGAAAGTGGTGACAGCTTCGATACCGTCATCGTAACTTTTTCCGAGCAGGTCCGGCTCCTCGCCACCGACATGACAAAATGCATAATCTCCGGCAGGACGTTCCTGCTGAGACTCAATAGCTTTGGAAATACTCTCGTAATATTTCCAAACTGAATTTTCACCAATTTTTTTCGCGTAAGCTGAAAAAATTTGGTCCTCAGTAAGGTCGGCAAAACTTACCTCAAGCCGATTCATGCGGTCAGTTTTTTTAGGTAAAGAAAATACGGACCAGTCGATGGTCCGATTGAAAAATTTCTTGTAAAATTTTTCAATTTTTCTTTTCTCCGAAAGCCATGGGTCAGTATTTGACCCAAAAATTCTTTCCCTTTCTTCCAAAGAAAGGAGATTGAATTTTTCAAGTTGCTCCAAGGTCACCAGACCTTCTCGCAACTTTTCTAATAGGTCAATTTGCAAACCAGCCAGTTTGGCCGTTTCTGCGTTGATTTTATTCATTTTTTTATCCTAATTTTAAAAAACAACACCTGGAGATGCCAGGGCAAACATAAGAAAATCTTATGTGTTTAATCTCTATTTATTATACATATTTTTTCAAAAAAGTCCAGAGATACAAGATTTTTATTTTTACTGCCTAGAATATTGCTCCACTTCTTTATTTATAATTTCTAGTTTTACTTTTGCTTTTTTAAATATTTCTTTAGTTCGGGAGCTTGCATGATAGTCACGTATAGCAATGAACCGTTTTATCCCCGCGTTTATTACAACTTTTGCACAAGCGTAACATGGAACCATTTTTGAATACATTGTGGCACCATCTATGGGAACACCAAATCGTGCAGCATTTGCAATAGCATTTGTTTCTGAGTGTGTTGTGCGTATGCAGTGCTGGGAAGATACGCCATCATCATTTGTAGTAGTATGCATTTCATGACCTACTTCATCGCAGTGTGGTAATCCCACGGGTGAACCAGCATATCCAGTAGCTAGCAAGCGCTTTTCTTTGACTATTACTGTACCAGCGTGCCCCCTATCACATGTACCCCGAGAGCCCACCAGCTCAGCCATTTGCAGAAAATATTCATCCCATGATGGCCTTTTATTTTTTTGAATTTTTTTAATAGTTTTTTTCATTTAATTTTAAGGATCTTCGTCTGTTTTTACTCTAATAAACACATCTTCTCCCTCGGGTGATTTTGTTTTTACGTATTTTCTGTTTTTATTAATTTCGATTTTTCGTGTTAATTCTTTTTCCAAATCAAAACCCATAGTTTCGCACATGCCCAATATAAATATCATTACGTCAGCAAATTCCTCTGCCACACCTGGCTGATTTTTATTATGCTTAGAAAATGCTTCCGAGAGTTCTTCGTGAGCACGACAAAACTCAAGGGCTACATTTGTAGTATTGAAACCCTTCTCAAGTTTATTGTGCATCACTTCTTTTTGTAATTCCTTCAAGTCAATCATAAGTTTATATTACTCCTAATAATTAAAAAAACCAACATGTAACAAAAATATCATTAATGCTGGTTTTTGGGTACTTTATACAGAATAATTTTTATTTATAATTTTGTATAAAATCTAAAATTATTTCATAAATATCATCGAAGCTCTGATATCTATGGAATTTGAAATTTTCGATTGGCGGATCCAAAATCAAGCGCGTAATTTTGGAATCTTTATGACCAAATGCTAATATTGGTTTCCCGCTCTGCATTTGAATACCTATTTCCACTCCGAGCCCAGTCGATGGCTCATCGCAGATAGCAATCATAAGATCGCATTTTGATACACAGTTTATATCGTGAACAAAAACCTCACGAGCCGTGCCATTTCCTAACCCTAAAAATTCTAATACAACAACTTCGGGAATATTTTTTAATTTTTCCTTCAGTTGTCGCACTGATTCTTTAAAACCCTCACGTGCATAAGTTAGCCCACACCCCACATAAAGTTTCATAATTTTATCTCCTTTTTTAAAACTACAACGAACTTGAGACTATGCTCATATAAACATATTAAACATCAGAAGTAAAATAAACTAAAAAACCCACCTTGCTAGTGGGTTTTTTAGTTTTTAAATTATTTAAATTTTATTTAACTTCTATCCCCATACTCCTTGCGGAACCGGCGACGATGTTTATCATACCTTCATCGTCTTTAGCATTTAAATCAGCAGCTTTTTTCTGTCCGATTTCAAGTGCTTGTGCGCGAGTGATGGATCCTACTTTTGTAGCTACGTTTTTACCAGAACCTTTTGCTATGCCTGCTGCTTTCAAAATAAGGCCTGTCACTGGAGGAGTTTTGACTATAAAATCATAACTTCTATCTTCGTAGACACTGATAACTACCGATACTTTGTCCCCTGCCATGTGGCTCGTCGCAGCATTGAATTTAGTGACAAAATCACCGATGTTTATACCAGCTTGTCCAAGCGCTGGACCAAGTGGTGGCGCGGGGGTTGCTTTCGCAGCCTGTATTTGAAGTTTTATTTTTTTGGTTATTTTCTTTGCCATCCCAGTACTAAAATTTTTATTTATAATTAATCTTTGTAATCTACACTATTTTATCCCTTTTGTCTATTTTTCTTTATTTAAATTAATCAGAAATTTAGTACGGGACAAGTATAATTTTATATCTTTTTGACCTGTAGAAAGTCTAGTTCTATTGGCGTCTCACGTCCGAACATCGATACAAGGACTTTTATCTTACCTCGATCTTGGTCAATAGAGTTGATTTTACCTTCGAGGTCTTTAAATGGACCATCAGTGATTAAAATACTCTCGCCCACCACCATGTCGATGTTGTGTTTTGCAGTGCTTGAATCAATTTTATTGAATAAGTAATCTACTTCTTCTTTCTTTAGTGGAACTGGATTTACTCCTGCACCTACGAATCCCGTCACACGAGGAGTATTGCGGACCACATACCATGAATCATCTGTAACGATCATATCCACGAGTAAATACCCTGGATAGATTTTTTCTTCGACTTCCACACGCTTACCCCCTTTTATTTTTATATTTTTTTCAGTTGGAACAATAACATTGAAAATCTTTTCGTTCATGCCAAGTGAATCAATGCGCTGTCGTAAATTACGCAATACCACATTCTCATACCCTGCATAAGTATGAATAGCGTACCAATTTCTTATTCCTTGTATTTCTTGTTTTGACATAAAATATTAAAAATTCCGAATTACCAGAAAAGTATCTTTGACAATCCTCGTGAGAACAAATAATCAAAAAGACCCAAGTAATACCCTACTATCGCAGATAAAACAATGACGATGAGGGTGTAATAAAATGTCTGTGCCCATGTAGGCCAGATCACATGTTTTAATTCTATTTTTGTTTCTTTAAAATACTCAGTTATTTTTGACATTGATTATGCGGAATCACGTCGCGCAAGTTAATTTTGTTAAATTATGTCGTACTCTCCTTTTAAAGTACGGCCGCGCGACGCAACTCTTATTATGTTACTCCTCTTAAAAAAGCCCCCGAAAGGGCTCTTTTAATAGTACTCTTTTTTAGCCAAATAGTCAAATTACCTTATTTCGTAAGTAATTGTGACATTTGAGATAATTTTGTTTTCACCTGTTGGAAGTTGTGGGGCTGGAGCAGATGTTCCGACAGCATCCATAGCCTTCATTTCTTGATTTGCCGCAGCGTATGGCATAGGATAATTTCCATTTTCGGAGAAATTCACTATACGTACAAGTCGCACCCCGAGATCTTTCGCGAGTACTTTTGCTTTAGCTTGTGCTTCGTCGATAGCCATTTTACGTGCTTGAGATTTTAAGGCGTCCTCATTTTCGATTGAGAAATTTGGTCCGTTGGTTTCGTTGATTCCAATACCACCTACTCCTTGAATTATTTCTCCTGTTTTTGTTAAATCTCTAACTTTTACCGAGATTACTTCAGAGACCTCGTATCCAAGAAGTCTACTGTCGCCCCCACGACATGGAACAAGAGAGCCGTAATAACATGTTGTATAATCATATTTAGGATATGAGTTATATCCTTCAGTTTTTATATCTTTTTTCTCTATCCCACTTTTTTCAAGGAAGGCAAGAGATGCAGATTCTTTTTCAGCAACTTTAGCTTGAGCGTCTTTTGGCTCTTTTTGAGTTTCCCGAATAGTAAAACTTATAGTGGATATATCAGGTGCAGCAAAAACTTCTCCTTTTCCTTCAAAACTGATTATATTGGATGCGGGAGCACCACCCCCAATAAATTTGTAACTCTTGATTTCTGTTATAGTCAAAGCAATAACATAAATACATGCCAAAAGAACAAGAATACCTACTGCTTTAACTAAATTTGATTTATCTTTTACAAAATTTTCCATAAAATACGTATTAATTAATAATGTCTAAAACAGTATAGACTTAAAAAAAATTTAAATCAAATTGACTTCTGGGGTCAATGTTAGGTCAAATTTCAACAACACTGATTCGATAATACTCTCGGCAAGGTCACGTAATTCTTTACCAGTTCCTCCTCCGTAGTTAACCAAAACAAGCGCGTGTTTTTCGTGCACACCCACATTGCCAATTCTATACCCTTTCCAGCTTGCCCCGCCTTCGGCTGGACCACAATTCTCTATAAGCCATGCTGCGGGGATTTTTACTGTTTCACCTTCTTCGAAATATCTTATGTCGGGGTATTTTTTTTTAAACTCACTAAAAATTTCTTTACTTAAGAAAATATTTTTAAAAAAACTTCCAGCGTTGCCGATCACTTTCGGGTCTGGCAATTTGCTTCGCCGTATCGCTGATACTGCATCACTGATATTTTTTAAATCGTTCGCTTCGATAGTATGTTCTTTTAGGTAGTCTGAAAGAATTTTGTAAGAAATATTGGGTTTTGGTATTTTGCTTAACTTAAAAGTTACGGCTGAAATAAAATATTTTCCTTTGAATTTGTTTTTAAAGACACTGTCTCGATAACCAAACTCACATTCTGCTTTTGTAAAAACCTTCTTTGAGCCGTCTGTTGCATCAAGCGTTTCAACGGTATCGAGCACATTCTTTAATTCCGCCCCGTAAGCACCAATGTTTTGTACGGGGGCACCGCCTACTGTCCCGGGAATCAATGATAAGTTTTCAAGCCCCCAATAGCCTTTTTGCACCACAAAGAGAACAAGGTCATGCCACACAACTCCACTCATGGACCGAACAACAACTTCATTAGAAGTTTCATCGATTATCTCTATCCCGGTCAATTTATTTAAAACCACAATACCGTCGTAATCAGTAGTAAATAAAATATTGCTCCCCCCACCAAGGAACATTTTTTTATTTTCTTTAAATTCTTTTAGATGGAAAAGTTCTTGAATATCTTCTTCATTTTCTATCTCAATAAATTCTTTGGCCACGGCAGAGACACCTAAAGTATTTAATTTAGTGAGATCGTAATTTTTCTTTATTTTCATGTGGTCCAAATTACAAAATCTCTTTTTCTAATCTTTTTATTATATCTTCTTCGCTCACAGGATTAACCATTTTCTTTAATTCTGGATCTTGTGACAAGTCTATGCCCTGTTTCTCAAGGAGCACACTTAACAGTTTAATAATTTTGGTAATTTCCCGCTCTGAAATAAGATTGAGCTGTAAATGGGTTTCTTCTCTTAGGTCATCGACTTTTGCAGTCCGATTTTGTGATATAAGTACAAAAATTGCAAGGATGATAGCTTCTAAAGAAACCATGGTTGTGAGCAGGCTAAAAGGAAAAGGGTCAAAGGAAGGTATGCTTTTTATTTGGTCAGTATTAATGAGTATCCAACTAACAAATAAAAATACATTCAATAATAAAAATGTATTGCTGCCAAACTTGGATGTCATGAAATCTGCCAATTTTTCTAGTATTGTTCTTTTAGAATCAGCTTTGGCCTTCATGCTGCGAAATATTCTTTTTCGTGGTTCAATATTTTCTCCGAAAAGCGATTTTAAAAATGATGCATGGTTTTGAGACATTGTATTATTCCCTAATTATACTCATAGTGCCGTCTTTATGCAATTTGATAACCTTAGATGCTTTACCCATAATGAGCCCCCCGTCCACATAGAGATCAACAGAATTACCAAAATATGATTCTGCTTCAATAATGTTCTCACTTGGCGACCTGGTCGCCAAGTTGGCTGAAGGCGCGATGAGTGGACCTGACTTCATGAGGAATTCTCGCAAGTCCTTTTGAATTGGAACACGAAAAGCCAGAGTCTGTGTCCGGCGATGTAAGTATTCAAATTTTTCATCAGGGCAATCTAAGATAATGCTAGTGGGTCGGAGATCCTGAGCTGTGTCGAAGGGCCAATTTTGATTCAATACAGATTCTTGTTCTTTTGAAATATGTATGGAAAACTTTTTTAATTCGTTTATTTCTCCGATAAGTATAATGCAGGGCTTGTGTATATCTCTGTTTCGAATTTTATAAACGCGAGTGACCGCAGCCTCATCTTCAGCTCGTGCTACTATCCCGTATATCGTATCAGTCGGCATCACCACTACCCCACCCTTGTTTAGGGTTGTTGTTATGTCCGGATTAGTCCATGTATTTTTTGTTTGCATATTTATGTAAGTTTTAAATTTCTATATCCATCCTTCATATGGGAAATATAAATGTGTGAAGTGTTCCGCGGTAGAGCTTTTTGTATATTTTCCGGCCATTCAACAAAAATAAGGTGCTGCTCATTTTGCAATATATCATCCCACTTCAAACTTAATAGATCTTTTTCCCCCTCCAGGCGATAGGCATCAATATGTATGAGGTGTGTATATTTTTTTGATTTTTGTATTTTTTTTATGGGATATTTTTTTAATATAACAAATGTTGGGCTGGTAATTTTATGTTTAATGCCAAAATATTTACCAATGAATTGTGTACATGTTGTCTTCCCTGCTCCAAGGTCACCATGCAGAGCTATGACCGTAGCACCTTTTTGTTTTTCGGCAATATGTAATATTTTCTCTAGAAACATAAGAGTGATTTCTTCTGTTTCGGAAATTTTTTTAGCGATTTGTTGGATGCTTTTAGGCATATTTTTATATTAACATGTCTTGTTGTATAATTATATTATATGTTATATAAGAAAGTTGAAAAATTTTTTGAACGAATCGAGCTCCGTATTCGTGCCAAACTAAGCCGCTACCCATTTCTGTACGCATTCTTAGGTGGAGTAGGTGTGGTATTATTTTGGCGTGGAGTATGGCACATAGCTGATGACCTTAATGTCGGGAGCGAAATCTCTCTGGTTCTCGGAACTATTATCCTCGTTGTAACTGGAGTATTCGTGACGGAGTTTATTGGAAACAGGCTCATTATTTCCGGCCTTGTCGGCGAAAAAGAGTTCGAGCAAAAAGAAGAAATGGAAATGGAGACAGAAGAAATACAAATCAAAAACCTCCAAAGCACCCTCAGTAGATTAGAGAAGAAACTTGATCATATTGATCAAGAAGTAGAAAAAAAATAAAATTCGATCCTATTATGGGGTGCCCATCGGGAATTGAACCCGAATCGAAGGTTCCACAAACCTCCGTGTTAACCGTTACACCATGGGCACCATGTAATGTAAGTTATACCAAAATATATACATAAATGCTACTCAAAACTTTAAGTAAAGAAAACTAAAATAAAAATCAAGGCTGAAATAAACGCTGAAACAATGCACCATGAGCAAGCTTTTTTAATGATAAATGTCTGCACAGCAATAAGATACACAGAAAAAAGAAAAGCTACCAAAGACAGATAGATAAAAAGAGTTCCAATAGGGAGAAGCAGGAAAACCAAAGGCTCAGGTAATTCCGACACTAACGAGTTAGTGATTACCAATAGTAGATAAAATACAGCCGTAAAAGCGTAATAAAACATGCCTAAAATTTCTACTCGAATACCCAAAAAACGAGAATAATCGCTATGCACTACCCCGTGACAATCAAAACCAACCATGCATACAAGCGGTGTATTTTTAGTTTTATGATTATATATATACCTTGCAACAAAAAACCCAAAAAGGCTAAAGAAGAATATAATTATATTTACTATTATTTCATGTGAAAAAATCATTTGTAGATTGTAGCAATTTACTTGTCTTTTTTCAAATCAAGACACACTGAGTTCATGCAGTATCTTTTCTTAGTTTTAGTAGGGCCATCGTCAAATACATGACCAAGATGTGATTCGCATTTTGAACAAACAACTTCGGTTCTTTTCATGCCCATGTCAATATCTTCAATTTCTTTTACAGCACCTGGAATTGCCTTATCGAATGAAGGCCAGCCAGTACCCGAATCAAATTTTGTATCTGAGGGAAAAAGCATGTTACCGCACACAACGCATGTATATGTACCTTGTGCCTTTTCATGAAGATATCTTCCAGACCCTGGCATTTCGGTCCCTTTTTCACGAAGCACATGGTACTGCTCAGGCGTAAGACGTGCTTTTAATTCTTCTTCTGCGATTTTTTTTGTATCATCCATAAATTTATATTTTTAACCAAAGGTAAATGTATACGCATCTACACTCCCACTTTTTATTTTTAATAATAATGTGTGTTCGCCATAATCAATTCCTTTTACAATATCGTACAATTTATTAGCTTGGATAAACATTACGTGGTCAAGCTTACCATCTATATACACTTCGATTTCTGCTCCGTCTTTTGAGTGTGCAACCATGTATACATTTTTTGCCTCGTACTTAAAACTAATACTCGCAGCACCATTATTTTTCATATACTCAGAATCGAAAGTCCACGTACCGCCAAGATATAATTTATTTTTGCTGGTACTCTCGGGTATAGTGAGTATTTGCTTGCCCGTTGTAAACCTAACTCCGTTTGCGAGGTATTCGTTGCGAGCCGAACCAAAATACACCTCGGGGCTTTGCACACCCCGCTTGGACACAACCACCTTGCCTGATGGATCGGAAATACTCTCTTCGATAGACACCGCTCGCCCTAGCCTGGTATTCCTCTCTCGGAGAGAGCGCTGGATTGCCTTTTCTGTTTCCGCGTACTGCCCTTCCCCGGCATGATCATATACGATATATCCATCAATATCGATTAAATATTTCCGTGGCCAGTATTGGTTTTCGTATGCGTTCCAGGTTGAGAAATCATTATCGAGTACAACAGGATATTTTATTCCGAAATTTTTAACTGCATCTTCAACATTATTTTGAACTTTTTCAAACGCAAACTCTGGAGTATGTAAACCTATAATCACCAAACCATCATCTTCGTATTTTTTATGCCATTCGTTTAGGTACGGAGTAGTTCTCTGACAGTTAATGCAGCTGTACGTCCAAATATCGAGCAAAACTACTTTTTTACCTTTAAATTCTGAAATGGTTATTGGCTTACCGTCGGTATTGATATATCCATCGATGGTGCTTAAGTCTGGAGCTTCTGCAAGCTTTTCTTTTTTTTGTTCAAGAGTAAGATTTTCTTCTTGTTCGTTTACCCCACCATTTGAATTGGTATCGAGTAATTTTTGTTCAATTTTTGTTACATCGAAAAACCCAGCATCTAAAAGAGATATTTGAAGCTTTTTGTCATATCCAGTTAATATACCGATGCTTACAATAATGAAAAGTATCCCGAGAGTCTTTTTAAACCAACCCTCAGGATTCGCAACAACCCCAAGTTTATTCATTATTTTTTGCCCAACAAACACAACAAAAAGAAGAGACAAACACAGGCCTATTGTATATGTTAAAAGATACACTATGCCGAGCGTCGGACTGACAGGTAACACAGTAGCTAAAATCACAAAATAAGTGGGGCTGCAAGCGGAAAAAATTGGACCAAGAGAAGCACCTACGATGGCATCGCCCAGAATGCTATCTCTCTGGTACCCCTTCATCAATATTTTATTCGAACCGATATTTATTTTTGAAGTAAAAGGTAGACTCTCCCAGAGGCGCGGGAAAAGTGTTACAACTCCAAATATAAAAATTATTCCACCGGAAACATACTTCCAGATATCTTGTGGAATATTAACAAACAAAGTACTGACCTTCAATATCAAAGTAAACAAAATAACAGACAAGCCCAATGACACGACTATAACAAAAACTCTTCGTTTGCTAACCGTTGTGTCAGAAACTGATTTCCCTATAATCACTGGAAGTAGCGGCAATATGCACGGGGCAAGCACCGTCAGAACTCCAGCTATAAATGATACGATAAGTAATGTCATAAAAAAGTAATTAACTTACTTAAGTATAACATATTTATTTTATTTATGTTACGTTGTGCGCAAGGGGAGATTTGAACTCCCATGGGATTGCTCCCGCTACCACCTCAAGGTAGTGCGTCTACCAGTTTCGCCACCTGCGCATGTGTAGTATCATACCAAAAAAGTAGCTTATGCAGCTACTTCTTTACTTTCCGTTTTCTCTTCCGTTTGTTTCGCTTCTGCTGGAGGTATTACAGAACGTATTTTTCGACGAACATCTTTAACTGCCTTTGTACGAATGTAATATAATTTTGACCTGCGAGCGCGAGATCGTTTCATTATTTCTATTTTATCTACCATTGGGGAATAGATAGGAAAAATTCTTTCTACACCTACCCCAGAAGCAACCTTGCGCACTGTAAAGGTAGCGCCGATTTCAGTACCGTGTTTGCGAGCAAGTACAATACCTTCGAACGCCTGTAGACGGAATTTACCTTTTTCATCCTTAATTTTAGACCATACGCGAATAGTGTCCCCGGCTTTAAAATCAAGCTTCTTGCGAGCTTCCATGTCGACTGGACTAAGTTTTATATTACCAATATTACTTGCTGTCATAGTAGAAACACTTTAGCATGAAAGGGTTGTTTAGGCAAATTCAGCTTGATAGCATTTAACACAATAAACTATCCTAGGGTCTTCTGGTGCACCCGCTCGTCCCGAACTGATTTTGGCACGTTCGAGCGGGTAAGGAGTATAGATTTCTGCATTACATTTCATACAAACTCTATTATACAGTTTGGGCATATTTAGTCTGGTGAACCTTTTACCTTCTCGACACTTTGGGCACTCGTGTGGAATAGGTAGATTCATTTTGCGTAATAGGTCGAACTCTCCTTTAGTAATTTTGTACCCCCGCTTACACTCCATGCATTCTATAACTTCATTTAAGATTGATTCTGGTGTTTCTTTTACTGTATCAGGTAAATTTACTGATTTTGTTGTACTAGCACTTGTTGGATTTTCTGTCTCGTCCCAAGTATAACCCTCGCTTTCTGCTTCCTCTTTGGTTTTTGGGAAAAATCGCATTGCATTTGATTTATTATAAGAAAACTTACTCATTTCAAGAGGGAAAAATTCACCATACGAAAATACTCGATCAAGTTTATCTATATATGGATTTTTTTTCATATCCTCAATAATGTTATTTTTTAGTTTTTCATATTCTTCTTTTGGATATTCTTTATTCAAAATACAGTAACTTTTTCTTTTTAAATTCACGCAGCCAAAATTATTTTTACCGGCTATATTGTAGTGGCAATATTCTAAATTTAAACAATCTGGGTAGCAATAAGTTGAAAACTTTATATTATTTACATTCTCACCTACCTGAGCAGATTCATATATTAAGCTTGCGTTATTACCCCAACCAGAATAATCATAACAATCTTTTGCTGTCGGGACTGTTATAATCTGAGACCATTTACAATTTTCAGAACCATTAATGATATAACATTCCTTACAATTCTTTGAAGTATATATGTGTTCACCAGTAACGTTATAATTTAAAGAGTGTCCACTATATTCCCTATATGGTTTTGTATCCCAAAATTCATGTGCTTTTTTTTGAATCTCTTGCAAAGATTTCCAAGAATCTAATTTCATTTCTTGTACTTTTTGATCATATTCTTCTTTTGAATATTTAACATTAAAAATACAATGTGAAGCGCCACGTAAATTTACACACCCTATACAATCTGTACAGCCATAACAATTTCTAGAAAACCAAACGTCTACACAATTATCAGATTCATCAGAAAAAAATGTTCGGTAGTTTTTGTAAAAACCAATAGATTCATAACAGAGCTCGGATCGAAATCCTCTAATACAGTCGATGCTATTTTCTAGATTTTTTAGAATAGAAGAATAATAAACATTTTCACAATAATCTGCCCAGAAAACCTGGTAACAATCTTTACACCAAGCTATGGCATTTGAGTAATCAGAATTTTTCAAACTACTGTATAGGCTCTCTACTGCAACATGTGGTGTTTTTTCACTCAAATCTTTCACTTGGTCTAGGAATGGTCGGCTTGGATCATAGTCCATAACATACTCCGTCCCATCCCAAGAATCATCCCACCAACATTTTGAGCAATAAATTGTAATTTTAGCTTTAGGAGAATATACAGACATTGTCCGATCTCCACATTTGTCACAATTTCTCCAAAATAAACTCCAGGTATTTTGAAAAGAAAATCTTCGAATCATCCTACACTCCGGACACCAGGTCGGTGCGGGCACATTCATTTTTTCATAAAAATTAAAATCCTCGGTTTCTATCGTAAAATCTTTTTTGCAATTTTGGCAGGATTTTGTCTCAGGCATCATGTGTTTATTTTAGCACTTCTGTAAACTCTTTTGGTAACTTTGACTCAATTTTTATAGTATTACCTTTCGTATCGATACATTCTATCGAAGCAGCGTGTAGTGCCATGCGTGATATACTTTTTGGGCAGACTCCTTTTGCGTCGTATAAAGAATCGCACACCACAGGGTGGTCGACAGCTTTCATGTGCACACGGATCTGATGTGTCCGACCAGTTTTTGGAAACACTTCTAAATATGTAAATTTATGTTTTCCTGTAGTAAATCGTTTCACTACTTTATATCTCGTTAGTGCTTCCCGCATCTCCCCTCGGGCGCCACGACTTGCTGAATATTTTCGAAAATCAGTTGGGCTCCTCCCTATCGGCTTATTGATAACCCCCCGCTCGTCTTTGAACCATCCCAAAACGATTGCATGGTATGTTTTCTTCACTTCACGACTTTTAAACTGTTCCTTCAGGGATGTATATGCTTTTTGATTTTTTGCAATAAGCATTACCCCCGAAGTGTCACGATCAAGTCGGTGAACAATACCGGGACGTTTTATTTCGATTTTTTTACCTTTCTGTTCGAGAAACATTGGTTCACCGACATTCTTCATTTTTGGATACTGTTTCAACACCCAGTCAGCGATGGTTGCTTCTTTGGTTCTCCCGTCTCCATGTACAGAAATACCTGACGGTTTGTCGATAGCTAGAATATTTGGATCTTCATAGATAATTTTTATTTTCATATTTTTTTAAAGTTCCTTTTTGTAATATTCAATTGTTTTTTGGAGTCCTTCTTCCAAAGAAATTTTTGGCTCCCACCCTAATATTATCTTTGCCTTGATGGCATCTGCATTTGAATATATTATATCTCCATCTAAAGCTGGTTTATAAATTATTTTTGCTGGTGAATTTGTAAGTTGTATTATTTTTTTCGCTAACTCATTTATAGAAATTGGTGCCCCAGTTCCAATATTGAAAACTTCAAACTTATCATTGTCGAAATTCATCGCAAGTATGTTTGCTCTCGCTACATCGTCTACATATATAAAATCTCTCATCTGATTTCCATCTCCATATATTGTTAAGTCTTCTCCTTTTAAGGCATTTAGGATAAAAAATGTAATAACTCCTGCATACTCTTTTGACTGACCTGGTCCATAGACATTAAAATATCGCAATGCAATGTGTGAGATTCGAGAATTTTTAAGTAGAATTTCTCCATCTTTTTTGTTTTCTGCGTAGGGAGATTTCGGATTTAGAATTGAGGCCTCTTGTATCACCTTATCCTTGTCGCCGTACACCGAACAACTACTAGAAAACACTATTTTTACGCCTGCACGTTCTGCCGCCTGTATTACGTTTTCCGTGCCAAGTACATTTGTTTTATAATATTCATCAGGTTTTTTTATACTTTCAACTATTGAAATCTTTGCCGCACAGTGAAATATACCAGCTGCTTTTTCAACCTTTTTTTTAAGTAAGTCCATATCAAGGATATCTTGCCCTGATTTGATATCATAAGAAATCCCATCAGTTTTTTGCATGATTCTACCGCCGATAAATCCTTGGCCGCCAGTTATAAGATATTGTGACATGGTGCCCTCGGGAGGAATCGAACCTCCAATAGCGGCTTAGAAGTCCGCAGTTATATCCATTTAACTACAAGGGCATGGAAACATGGTGCGCGGTGTAGGACTTGAACCTACGACCTTCCCGGTGTAAACGGGTTGCTCTACCAACTGAGCTAACCGCGCAGATATCTATAAATTACCATGTTTAGAGTGATGGGTCAACGACACGAAGAGTAGAATTTATGATCTCCTGTGATTTTTTGTCTCGAATAGAAAAATACTCGATTACTTTTTGTATTTTTTCTTTTTCAATTGGTTGTTTTTTTGTTATATATTTATCAGTAGTTATGATGTCATCTTTCGTTTCAGTAAACATAACGTATCCAAATCCAAATGAAAAAATTGTTAACACAAAGAGTGCAGTTACGATAATTTTCCAATAAAAATATGGATCAGGTGCCAACCTCTTTTTTTTGAAACTTGTTCCTTTTTTTAGAAAATTTATTTGCATAGTATGTTATTTTATAAAACTTAATAATTTTACAGTGATAACTCCTTGCCACTTTGGATCCTTGCGTACAATAGGCTCGGGTGCTTCCATTGGTAAACCCTCTTCCGTTTGTGTCGGTTGCTCTATTGGCGTAATCTCTACCTCCGACACCCGATCTATTATTAGTTCTGAAAAATCAAGCTCGTAAGGAGAATTTTCAAGCAACATGAGAAACTTATATATACTGTTAAAACTACCTTCAACCTTTAATCTTACCATTAGTCCCGTATCGTCCTTCAGGGCATCAACTGATGAAGTCTCTACTTTAGCTCCTGCTCGCGGCGCAAGTGATTCAATCGTATTTAAAAAAGGTACGATATCTGTACTGTGTGCAAAATGAGTGTTTATGACATCTCTATCTTGTTTGATCGTATCAATGGATTTGTTAATCAATTTTATTTCTTCTCTTCTTGCAGTTTCGTTTTCTACTTCTGCTAAGATTTGATTTGTTTTTTCTCCACTTGTAAGTATGGTCGCATATAAAAAATAAAACCCGGCTAAAAGACCTCCTAAGCATAGGACAGCAATAGCAAGGGATATATACTTAAAATAATTTTTCATGCTAGGCAGGTATTAAATTAATGTAAAATTGAATATTAGAATCTTTAATAAAATTGGATATTGGTAAATCAACGCTTTTGAAAGAAGGACTGCCTTCGAGAGCTTTACGGAATGAAAGTAATACTTCTCGTGAAGGAGCCACGCCACTAATGCTGACTTTTTTCACTCCTGATGCTTCACGGCTATAGGATAATTGGGTAATCTTAATGCTTGAACTTTTTTTCGAAAAAATAGTATTTATGATCTTATCAGTAATAGAAAATTTATTTTTTTCAGCGTCTTCGATCAAATTTATTTTAGTATTGAGGTCATCTATTATACGTGACGTTTCTTGGTCAAAAAGTGGCGCCGGGTTATTTTTTTGCAGTTCTAATTTATTGTTTGCAACTCTGATTTTCGAGCTAGAGAAAAAATAGGCAGGCAAGAGAGCCAATATGCCGATAAAAGTTGCAACGCAGAGAGCACACACACTCACAAATACTAAGTTAAAGTAAAAATCTTTAACCATTTTTTTCTTTTCTTGATTTGGAATTAAGTTTATCATGGGTGTGATGTATTATTTGTCCTCAAAGTCACCGAGAGCAAGCCCGAGTGCTGTTGCGTAAGAAAGTGCTTGCCTAAAGTCGATAAGAGGAATGTACTCCTTTGTATTTAGAATGTTCGTCCATACATTTGCAAGCTCCACGGGGCTTTTCATACTTACTGATAAGTAATCCGCGAGGCCGATCAAATTTGCATCACCACCGCAGAGTATTATTTTCTTTATCAGTGGATTATTGTTACCTTCGTTATCTTTATGCGTATGCCAATACATAAAATGTTTTACTATTTCGTCACGGAGGATTGAAACACTATTTAAAAGCACAGAAAATATTTCTTTATTGGCGACATTGCGCTGTAATCCGTATTGCTCTTTCAGGTGCTTCGCTTCTTTAGGGGTTATTTTAAAATTTTTAGCGATCATGCTGTTGAGTGTTATTCCTCCCACGTCGAGAGTAGAAGTAAAAGTAACCGAGCCTTTTGACATAATAAATATGCCTGTGCGTGTTTGACCAAAATCAACAATCATATAGGTTTCCATATCCTCTTTTTTAACTATAGCTCTCGATATGGCTTGAGCTTCAAGCTCAAAAGATTGCACAGCAATTGAAGAATTCCTAAATAAATCCAAATACTCCTCAACAACATTTGTAGGTATGGCTGCCACTTGAAGCTCTAATTTTTGTTCGTCCTGAGCCAGAATTTCGTAATCAAAAATAGAATCCGCTGCTGAGATCGGTATATGTTCCTCGAGCGATAATTCAATCGACTCTCTAATATTTATGAGACCAGCTTTCGGGAGATCAAGACGAAACAAGTATACTTGTTCTTCGGGCAATGAAACGCGCACAGATTTTATTCCGATTTCTTTTCGTAGTGTAGTTAACACTTCTTCCATTTTCTTTGGATCTTTGATTTTACCTGACTCGATGATGCCAGGCGGTATACTACGTTCCCCATACGTTCCCAATTTGATATGTGTACTCGCGTTCGCCAGCTGAACAAATTTTAATGATTCATCAGAAATATCCAAGCCAAAAGACGGTGTTGCAAAAAAATTTGGTACAGGAAAAAATCGAAAGAAAATTCTATCAAACGAATTCTTAAACATATATATATTATATCAACAAACGAGGAGCACAAACAAGCTTAATTACTTACTGTTCGAGTGCTTTTGAAGTCTGTAGATTCTTTTTATCAAGATATCGCTGAAGTATCAATGCCGCGGCTGATGCATCAATTCGGCCGCTTTTTATTTGTTTCACTTTGCTATGCGTTTGTGAGGGCGTAAACGTTTTTTTACTATGCCCTATTTTTCGTGCCTCGACAGAAGTTAGAAACTCTTTTTGTTTATGCACAGGTAGTTTAAATTTTTCTTCAAGTTCCATGATAAATACTTCAATGCGTGCCGAAAGTGCATTTAATTTACCCGAAAAATCAACTGATTCCCCTATTACTAGGGTACCTATATTTTCTTGTTTCAAAATCTGGCCGAGCTTTTTAAATGTGTTTGCATCATTTAAAAGTATTTCCTTTGGAAAAGCTAAGGTGCCATTTTCGTCGGACACGGCAAGTCCTATTCGTTTTGTGCCGTAATCAATGCCGAGGAACTTAGTAGAATGTATCATGCGTTGATACTAGCATAAAAAGGTTTTTTCTGTTATTATTTTCCCATGGATACTTTAGATATAGTTATTGTATTAATAACCATTTGGACCATTCCGTGGAAGATTTATGGGGTATGGACAGCAGTTAAGCTTGACCATAAAAGGTGGTTTGTGGCATTACTCATATTAAATACATTTAGTATTCTGGAGCTAATATATATATTTTATATTCTCAAAAAAACTGGAGCAGAAGTAAAAGCTGATTTCAAAGCAGGATGGATAGCCTTAAAGGGTGGGTTAAAGAAAAAAGAAGAAACTCCGAGCGTTGAGTCAGGGTTGTAATTGTATTTTAAAGAACATGGTATACTGGTTGAGTGACTGAGTCATTTAAAAGAAACCCGAATACTCACTGTAAAATGTGATTATCATAAGTATGAAATACTGCATATTCATCACAAAGATCGAAACATAAAAAACAACGATCTAAAAAACCTTTTACTTATTTGTCCAAACTGTCCCTATGAAGAACATTATTTGGAAAAGAGTTGGTTTGCAAACGTTGAAAAATATTTAAAATAGAGTATATTGAGTCATGCAGGGAGGCGTCGCATAGTGGTTTAGTGCACCTGTCTTGAAAACAGGAGTATCGCAAGGTACCGTGAGTTCGAATCTCACCGCCTCCGCTCGCCTTGACAACTTAGTATCGGAGTGTTACTATTTGCTTAGGTAAACTGAGCAACCCGAGTACTAATTTGTAAACAAAAAAACACGAATCATTCGTGTTTTTTTGTTATCTAGATGAAAAATCTATTCCAAACTCTTTCTCATAAAACTTTTTTCTCTTTTTAAATTGCTTCTCAAGAAACTCTATAATATGATCTTTACGTTCTGTCAGGAGTAGTATTTTATGCCCTTGATTCAAGTGTGAAATTACTGATTCAAGAATCAGTTTAGTGCGAGCAGTGTCATATGAAATATTTTTTGCGAGTATTTCATAATGGTCATTTTTATATCGAAATGGTAACTCTACTCTAGAGTCAATAATTTGAACATCAAAGGACTTGTCTGCCGTTTGTTTTGTCTTTGATATCTCCAAGTATTTTTTCTTGTTCTGGTCGAAGGAAAATTGAGCTGTTAAATTTTATGTGTTCATAATCTGTATACCAGAACTACTCTGTTTATTGTTTTTTACCTCAGTATTTTTTGCAATGACAATATCATATGCAGAATCCAATTCTTGATTTGTATGCTTGTGAATAGTTTTTAGAAATCCCCACTGATCTGCATATGGGGTAAATGTAGTATCACAGAATATTGATGTTCCGTGAGCAACTCGCTCACCTTGCAAAGGAAGTGCGATCAGGTTACCAAATCCACCATCAGTAATTGTATCTTGATTGGGGAATAATCTATCGAAACTTATTTCTTTACTAAACTCTGAATAGTTGAAAGTCTTGCGAACAACCTCAAGTATCATCGCTCGTGATTTCCAGCAGGGATATGTATTCTCAAAAAATATCCATACGTGAGCACCGTTTCCCGATCGTGATATTTCTGTGTAGGCTTGTAAGCTAACTTTTGTACATTCAGCTACAAATTTTTGACTATCAGCTTTCCATTCTGCCTCATCAAAATCAGCTGCAATAAAATATGAAGTATTGTCTGTAAGTATTGGATATATACCTATCGTTTCTTTGCCATTTAGGTGATTATTCAAAACTGTATCTGTCAGTGGTTGGAGTGTTTTGTTTTCAAAATCCTTGATAGTACCACCAATTGCTCGATGGGCATTGAACTCATTCCAGTCAAAAGAGTAGGCAGGTGATCACCCACTTTTTCCATTCTTTTCCCAATGTCTCGGGTAGATATCAGTGCGACCTTGGAACAATGATGTATACAATTCCAATTTATCATGATTGGTCATATCTTTTTACTTCAGTTGATACTTTGTCTGCGGTCCTCTACCAACTCGTTTTACTTTTTCAAGTTCAAGCAGTCGTAAGAGCGCCTGACGTACTGTCGCAATAATGATGCCTGTCTCTTTTGCAATCTGTGTCGGACTTGCTTCGGTATTTGTTAAAAGATATTTCCACACTTCGAGTTGTTTGGGTGACAACATATCCTCGAACTTTTCTTCTTGGAGATAGACAAGTGCCTTGGTTGCTTGTTCTTTTACTACTGACAAAAAATAGTTGAGCCATGGCGAAATTGTGCCATGTTCAGTTTTGAAGCTTTCTTGAGATTTGCGAAGTGCGTAATAGTATTCATCTTTGCGCTGTTCAATGATCTGTTCGTGTGATACATACTGTACGAATTGATATCCTGATCGTAGCAAAAGCATGTTGGTGAGGACGCGAGACATGCGACCATTGCCATCTTTAAACGGATGGATTTTGAGAAATTCTACAAGAAAGTTTGCAATAACGAGTAATGGATGGAAATGATTCTTTTCGAGAGCGTCGTAGGAATACTCAACAATCTCGGTCATTTCTTTTGGAGTCTGCCATGCTGGAGTTGTTTCGAATATTACTTGTGCAACTTCGCGTTTTTCATTTGCAATACCTACAAGATTTTCTTGCTTTTTGTAACTTCCTTTGTGAAGCTTGTCCTTGTCTGAGTATTTCATCAGTTCATTGTGAAGTGAAGTGATCACACCTTCGCGAAGTGGTAATGTTTTGTAGCTATCAAAAACATTCTGTAACGTCTCTAGGTACCCCTGAACTTCTTGCGAGTCTCGATCAGAGAATTTTGAAATGGACAGATTACTCAATATTTTTTTGACCTCTTCGTCAGAAAGTTTTGATCCCTCGATACGAGTCGAGGCTCCAGCAGATGTTATCAAAACTGACTTTTTGAGGCTTGTGATAGCCTGCGGTGTCATTCGTAGACCTGATTTGAATTCTCCTCGCATGCCATCTATTTCCGCCAAAATAGCCACGATATGTGGCTCAGGTGTACTGATTCGCTTATTGAATTTGTCTGTGTGATCGTTCATATATGTGATATATTCTATGTATTAGATAGTATCACATAGTAGTATATAATGCAAATACTTTATTACTCCTTAATCAACGTCAACACCTTGTCCTTGTAAACAATCCTTGATCGTAAATGTGCCAACAGTCCTCTATTCTCCATCACCGTTCTTTACTTCAGGATATACTTGGCATAGTTTCGAATATCAGTCACGTGATCTTTGTCTGATTTCACTGGTGAATGAGATTTCCTTGCGTCGTACAAGCAGTACTTTACACTCGTTTTCCTTTGAAGTATTTCAGGCACTTCATACCCTATTGGTGTTGCTATTTTCATATACACCATTGATGACGCAGATCAAGGGAAGTATCAAGAGTGTCCCATGAGGGTACTGTTGGTAACTAAATGTGTCGAATTCTAAACAATACTAATCTGAGAACTTATACTAAAGTAGTCTTATTTATCAATAGCTCAGTTTCAACTGTACACCAAACTGCCCCGAAACTTTGGAATAGTTTGATATACTGTTAAAATATATACATGGAATTAGTGGAATTTTTTCAAAATATCAAAACTCCGGCGACAGTCGTACACGTCATAAGTGTCATCCTTGGCATGGGTGCAGCACTTATGTCTGACGTGTTATTTTCTTTCTTTAGTAAAGATAAAAAGTTAAACAAGACAGAAATTTTCACTCTCTCGATTTTAGCAAAAGCAGTACTGTACGGACTTGTTCTTATTATATTCTCAGGAATAATTATATTTTTTTCAGATGTCGAAAAATATATATCGTCGGCAAAATTCCTTGCAAAAATGACTATACTTATTATTCTTGTTTTGAACGGTTATTTATTAAATAAGTATGTGTGGCCACACCTCCTTCAAAAAGGATTCTTTACAAATAAAAAAGAACGAGGTTTACGCAAACTTTCTTTTATCTGCGGTGCTATTTCTGTAATTTCGTGGTTATCTGTATGCACTCTCGGAGTAATTGATACTCTCTCCATAAGCTATACGCTTTTACTTTCTATATATATAGCCATAACTTTATTTGGAGTTGCCGTGTCTTTGTTAGTAGAGAAAAAAGAATTTAATTAAGATATACATTATCTTTCGATCAACACTACCCGAGCGGGCGAACCTTCAATTCCGATAAATTTTAGCGGTAAACACACAAGTTCGTATTCCCCTTCAGCCACAGCTGATAAGTCGAGGCCCTCAATGATAGGTATATTTTTCACAAGAAGTGAGTTGTGTGGACGCTGGTCAGACCCTCCCCTCTTTTTTATAGAAAGTGAATCAATTCCCACAATCATCACTCCTAACAGGGCAAGATAGTCGGCTGCGTCACCGTCCAAATACACATAGTCATCATAAAATTCTTTAAATCCTCGAGCTGAATTTTTTGTTTTGAGTAAAATACGCTCACCTTGTTTGATATATTTACTCTCTAAAAATTCTAATGTGACTGCTTCGCCTTCCTCTGTTGAAAAATCAAGTACTCTGCATGCACCAATAAAATTTTCGAGTGGAAGTTGGTCGAGAGTTAGAGATCCATTGATACAATGCGCTGGCGCATCGATATGTGTCCCGGTATGTGAACCCAATGTAATAGTCGAAAGATGGGTCGCGTGTTCCGGCATAGCATGATGCACGGCTACCGACAAAGGTACATTCCCAGGATATATAGGAGTATCGTTATGTAAAGGTAGTGATATGTCTATGATTTTCATTGGTTTACTTGTCCCGTAGTGAGCTTGCTCTACTACTGGGATATTATATCTTCTGGTCGAGCGCCGTCTTTATATATACTAAGTGGTATGTCTTTCCACTTTTCCAAAAGTTCATCTGCTAGTTTCCACTCAGCCATTATCTCATCCATGCTGACAAACAATGTTTGGTCTCCATGTATCGCATCAGTATACACCTTTGTATATGAGTCATACATAGTACCGGGTACAGGTTGAATATTAAATTCTTTTACCTCACCATTTTTGAAATATATGTGCACCCCAACTGTAGTAGTGGTAACGCTCGAACCCCTGTCGACAAGCCCTTTGCCACTCTCGAGTTCAAATTCCACATCGGTAAATATAGGATCTTTCGACTTTAAAAAAATCCGAAAAAATGTTTCTGTTTTTGAGTTGGCTTGCACACCAGGACTCGCAAGATAACTTTCGTACTGCCCCTTAGTTATCTTTTTTGCCTCGTCGATATACAAACCCTGTAGGGCTTTTGCTCGAGAATCTCTGGTGCTCGTCGCGTCACTGTGTGGAGGCTTGTGCATAACAATCAAAGCGAGAATTTCTAACATGTGGTTCTCGCCCACATCTCGAAACGCACCCGCTGTGTCGTACGAAGCTCCGCGTGACCCAACAATATTACTTTCGTAGAAAATAATTTTTATTTTTGATATGTGTTGACTGTCCCACCTCGATTCGAGTGAGCCATTCACAAATCGAAAATCTGTGATCTCGCGAACTGTTTCTTTGGCCAGATAGTGGTCAATATTAAATACACATTCTCTTGACAAAAAAGTGTCCAACTTATCACGTAAACATTTTGCATCAATTTCATTTACACCAAAAGGTTTCTCGATCATGAGCCGCACTTCTCCTCTAAGTGTATGTAGTTCTGCGGTACGCATGTTTTCAAAAATTATGTCGTATAAAAACGAAGCCGTAGCTAAGTGAAATATTGTACGCATGTTATCTTCCGACGCTAACACTGTTTTTAATTTTATGAAATCATGTACAGTCGAAAAATCACCTTGAAAATAATCGATGTGAGACACAAACTCATCCAGTATGTGGTTATTCACCTCCCCCCGTTTTAAAATGTGATCTTTTGTCATCGCGCGAAAGGCTTCACTCGTAAAATCCTTGCGCGCAAATGCTATTATTTTAAAATCACCAGGCAATACTTTATATTGTTCGTATAACAAAAATAAAGCTTTCGCGAGTTTGTCAGCATACAAGTTGCCCGTAGCTCCAAAAATAACGATAGTGAGAGGGTGTTGAGTATTCACGTATGCAGTATAGCAAAAATTAATACACATGTTTTTAGGGGGTTTGAAGCGCGACGGCGCGGAAACTTCAGGATTTTTTAAGCTCTAAAAATTTGTACCCTAGAAACATGTGTATTAATTTTTGCCAACAACAAACATAACATGGTAAAATTACCATATGGAAAAACTTACGTGGTCCGCACTCGAGTATGAAGAAAAAGATCGTAGCAACGATTGGTTTTGGGCACTCGGCATCATCGTGATTACCACTTCCCTTGCCGCGATGATCTATAACAATTATTTTTTTGCAGCACTTATCATACTCAGTGGAGCCTTGTTGTGGTTTCTGTCAACCAAAAAACCAGAACTCGTAAACTATGAATTAAATGCAAAAGGTTTTGTGTCCCATACAAACCTATTTCCATACGAAAATATAAAATCATTCTGGGTACAACGGGAAACATTTCCAGTTGGTGACACTGAAAAATTAAAACCACTTCTTTTTATAAAATCAGAGAGATTTTTTATGCCTATTATTTTAACACCAATAGACAATAGTATGACTTCCGAAATTCGATCATTCTTACTTAACCACAATGTCATAGAAGAAGAAATGAAAGAAACGTTTGCTGAAAAAATAATGGAAGCACTCGGTTTTTAACGTGTCCTCTCGGTAGGAATCGAACCTACATCATAACTTCCGCAAAGTTACGTCCTATCCATTGAACGACGAGAGGATATTTTTAGATTAACAGTTTTATCCTAAAAATCCAAGTTTAATTTACCATTAAATAAGTTCATCTGAAAGATAAGTCCCTATGAAGTCCTTAAAGGAATCTGTCTCTTCAAAATAATCCGGAAACGCTTTTTGATTTAGAATATTTTTTTCCACTCGATCCCGTCCTATGTATTCTTGATAACTTGAGTATGGATACTTTTCCAAAAAGTCCTTCCATTCTTTTGGGTGCTTTTTATCAATCAACTTTTCCCAACCAGAAAATTTAATATCAAGCGGATTCAGATGAATATATCCAAATAGGTGTTTGAGATAATTATCATCAGCGTCTATTAATTTGGATTTAAATAGTCCCCCAAATAAAGATCCTTGCCTTTGGTATTTAATATTGAAAAACATTGAATACCCTGTGCCGAGCTTTCTCATAAATTTAGTTATACCTCCATCCACTTCTTGTTTTATTAATAAATGAAAATGATTTGTCATTAGACACCATGCACCAATAGATACAAGTGGTTTACCTCTGTCTAAAATTAAAATATCCTCAAATTTTTTATGTAGGCGGTTTATTAAATTATCTAAACGAAAAGATTCGTCCTGAGAGTTTGAAACATATAAAAGCATCATGAATCTTTTATAATCGTTTTCTAGTTTGAATATTACCCGCTTATCAATCCCTCGATTATAGATATGGTAATACTCACCTGTGACAAATAGATCTTTACGAAACATTCCTTAATTATATATCATACCTAGCCCGTTAGCAAGGACGGTCCTTGCTAATCTTCTGAAAATATCTTTTGTTTCTAATGCGTCCAGGAACATACTTCACATCAATTTCGATCAATTCTCCTGGTTGTCTTTCTGCTTTGATATATTTGTATTTAATCTTCTTGACTCTGTACTTTCGTACTAGTCCTTCCTTTTT
>JANPIZ010000001.1:0-118375 GCA_031425235.1 Candidatus Nomurabacteria bacterium | reverse complement strand
CTGCTTCTCTTCTAATCTTAGGCATATTCTTGTTTGTTGTGTATGGCATATACTTGATGATATTCCACCAAGTGGTGCCAAGCTATTGGACCTATACGACAGCATTGACAAAATATGTATTTTATGATATAAATACTCCTAGAGGAATACCTATCTTAGATGGTTCATTTAAAACTATGAAAAATGAAGTTAAGTTACTGCGATTTATTTTTATTATTTTTGTTTTAATGATGTCATTTTTAGCGTTAGCACATCTTGCTGCCGCTTTAAAATTGACATTTATCCAATCTTTTAATGAAGTAATTATCTGGATTGGATGGATTTTTTTGTTTCTAACAGCAACTGGAGGTTGGATACAAAGAATCAAAAAACAAAAAAACGATTATCCGTTACGGCAGTTATGTCCTATGACATTAGTGACTGTAATATTTTTCATTGGTATTTATACCAAAAATTTCATTAATCTTGTCCTCTGGTTAAACACAGGGATTTGGTTAATTTGTTCAATTATTCTCTTGTGGAAAACGCCAGAAATGTGGAGGGAATTAAAGGCTCGAAACTTAGCGAATTTCAAAGTGAATAATAGAAATCTTTAAAAACCCTACCTAAACACAAAGCCTTATGCTTGTTTAGGTAGGGTTTTGTTGTTTATATTTTTAATCTGTGACCCTACAGGGAACCACGAGTACGTTTTCGGTCACAAGTATTTTTCTAGTGAAAAATCTCGCGACCCCACCTCAGCTCGTCAGCTTCCGGTTTTCGATTCTCTCCGTAAGGAGATCACTTGCGACGCAAAAAGCACTAGAGGAATCTAGTGCTTTTGGTCGTGTGACCCTACAGGGAATCGAACCCTGATTACCGCCTTGAAAAGGCGATGTCCTAACCGTTAGACGATAGGGCCTAAATATTCAATACTTAACCACTAGACCTGCCTGCGCAGGCAGGCGATAGGGCCATGATTTTTATTTCTAAAAACCAACGCATAAAATATATCATTTTTTTGAAAAAACTGCAAAAGGTGATAGATTAAAAATACGGAAGCGTGGCTGAGCCTGCCCCGCCAAGGCGGGGTGAAGTTGAAGGCAGGACCCGTCCCGTTACAAAGCGGAGGGTTGGCAGAATGGTAATGCACCGCTTTCGAAAAGCGGCGAGCGTAAGCTCTTGCAGGTTCGAGTCCTGTGCCCTCCGCTTTGTAACGGGATTGAGAAAAACCCGAAAAGCTTCTACCAAGCACCAAGGATTGTTCCCATTAAGGCAAATGAAACAAGATGAAGCCGCACATTCAAAAAGCCACAATTTCCACGACTTACCCCATCCAAATAACTTCGACTGCGCTCAATACAATTTATTTAGCATGTATGTAAAGATACATGTCTTCGAGGGCACGCACAGCGTCGCCAGCCGCAATGTTGTTTTGGTGATAGAGGACATTGGTGCAGTCGCCCGCAGCCCAAATACCAGGAACTTCAGTTTTTTGTGACCATGCATCTATCTTCACTCGTCCAATGTCGTCGAGTGGCACGAGACCTTTTACAAAATCAGTGTTTGGAATTTGTCCGATTTCAACGAAAATACCTGACACATTGAGCTCGATTTCTTTGCCCGTTGCTACATCTTTATATATAAGTCCTTCAACGAATTTATCGCCCTTGACCTCTAAAATATCTACATTTTTTATCGCTTTCATTTTTGGGTTTTTCAGCACTTTTTCCACGGTTATTTCATCCGCTCGAAACGTATCGCTCCGGTTTAAAAGAGTTACTGATTTACAGTAGGCGAGTAGCTGAGCGGCTGATTCAAAGCCAGCATTTCCACCACCGATCACCACGACA
Source organism: Candidatus Nomurabacteria bacterium (assembly GCA_031425235.1). Taxonomy (GTDB): domain Bacteria; phylum Patescibacteriota; class Minisyncoccia; order Phycocordibacterales; family UBA9973; genus UBA9973. Next base: position 116,543 of record JANPIZ010000001.1, on the reverse strand, counting down.
TCCATATCAGAAAAAAGCGGCCCATCGCAGGAGGCGCAGTAGGTGAGGCCTTTGTGTTCGAGGGCATCAGCATTTTTTGCTTCAAGTTTTCTACGGTTGCTACCAGTTGCTATCAATATTGTTTTTGCTAGTATTTTTTCTTGAACTTTGTCACCTGATTCAGTAGTTACTTCAAAAAGTTCGCCAGATTTAGTAATAGCGCTTACTTTTTGACCTTCTTTTACTTCGAGTGTTTGATCAGCGCCAGTATTAGCGAGGACGTGTTTTTTGAAATTTACGGCGAGCTCGTTGCCTGAAAGAGAAGGAGTCCCTATCCAGTTATAAATTTGTTCAGAAACGACAGATTGCCCACCCCATTCGTGCGTTATAAAAAGGGTATGCAGCCTTTTACGAGCAGCATATACAGCAGCAGCCGTACCGGCAGGTCCACCTCCAATAATTATCAAGTCGTATGTCATAGTGACATTATACACTATGCGTTAAGTTTTTAAAATTTTATTTTTTCCTTCTCAGAAATGCTGGAACAGCGCTCCAGTCATCACCATCGTCGTCGACTATTATGTCTTCTACAACTGTTGGTTTTTTTATGAAATCATTTGTGGTAGGTTTTGGTATATTTTGGACACTGCCATTTTGAATACTTGCAGCTACTTCTTTTTTGGCTGTTGCCACATTCTCTTCTTTTAACACTGTTTGATTTAACATATTTGTTCCAGTGAACAAATTTTTCTTTGGCATGTCGGTAGGGAAGTTTGTAGCAATGACAGTAACTTTGAGTTCACCTTTTTTTAACTTGTCATCATGAATAGTTCCAAATATAACTTTCGCATCAGAGTCGATAGACTCGGTGATGATTTTTGCTGCTTCTTGGATTTCTTGGATTGTAAGGTCGTCACCGCCTGAGATAGCGAATAGTACTCCTCGTGCTCCATGGATAGATACTTCGAGTAAGGGGGAATTAATAGCGGCAATGGCAGCTTTCTCGGCACGTTGTTCACCAGAAGCTGATCCGATACCCATAAGGGCTGAACCTGCATCGCGCATGACAGCCTTGATATCCGCGAAGTCAACATTGATCACACCAGGAGTGGTGATAAGGCTCGAGATACCTTCGACTGCTTGCTTGAGCACATCGTCGGCACTTGCGAACGCATCTTTGAAATTTGTTTTTTGATCTGAAAGTTCGAGAAGTTTGTCGTTTGGTATGACGATGATAGCATCAACTTCTTTTGAAAGCTCTTCGAGGCCTTTTTCAGCTATTTTCATACGATGATTACCTTCAAAGAAAAATGGCTTGGTTGTAACAGCGACTGTGAGGATACCTTGCTCTTTTGCAGCACGCGCCACAATCGGAGCCGCGCCGGTACCAGTACCTCCTCCCATTCCGCATGCGATGAATATCATGTCTGCACCCTTGATAACATCTTGGATTTCGGATTTTGTTTCTTCAGCCGCTTTTCGTCCCACTTCCGGATCCATACCTGCGCCGAGTCCTTTCGTAAGGTTTTTACCGATATGAATTTTCTTTTCCGCTTTTGAGTGGTGTAAGTCCTGGGTATCGGTATTCATACAGATAAAGGTAATACCTTGAACCTTTGAATTTATCATGTGGTTTACGGCATTTTTACCAGATCCGCCCACACCGATCACCATTATTCGAGCAAAACTTTCTATTTCTTGGTTTACTTTTGGCATATATTTTACAATTTCATTATTTATTCCCAACCTAATAACATCGGGGCTTGTATAGACTCATACTACCACTCAAGTAAAAAAAAGCAACGCCCCACTCAAGCTACGGCATAAGCTGTTTTATGCTTGACTTGATGATACTTTTTAAGTTTTTGAAAAGCCCTCCAAAAGAATTTTCTGAATATTCTTCGTCATTTTTTCCGGAGATTAAAAGACCAACAGTAGCAAGCCATGCAGGGTCACGAAGCCTTGTTTTAGCAGCGCCGAACATTTCAGTTCCACCAACGCTCGAGGGGAGCTTTAGTGCAGCTTTTGAAAGTTCTGATATTTTATGTATATTAGCGCCCCCTCCCACAAATATTATCCCCGCTGGCAAAAGTTCTGATCGTTTTATTTTTTTTAAATTATTTTCTATTGATTCAAAAATATCATCGAGCCGTGCTTCGATGATTTCTTCTAGTTTTTTCTTCGAAAATTCTTCGCGTGCGCCAGCGGGCGTAGTCGGTACATTCCCCAGTTTTAATTCTTCAGCTTTTTCAAGTGGAATTTTGAATCCGAGGGCAATGTCGTTCGTGATGTCCGACGAGCCGATAGGGAATGTGTGGGTATGGATGAGTGAGCCGTTTTCAAATACCGAGAGAGAGGTTTTTTCGGCTCCTATGTCTACCAACGCAACTCCTACTATTTTTTGTTTCTCAGAAAGTACTATATTTGACAATGCGATCGGAGTTGGCACCACGTCGACAGTTTCTACGCCAGCTCGGGCAACAATTCCGAGTAAGTCCTCGAGGTGTTGCGATGAATACGTAATGAACACAGCTTTTCCTTCGAGCTTGGTTCCATGCATACCTTCGAGCCGCCCGAGGATGTCTTTACCGTCGAGTTTGAAGGAGAGAGGGTATACCTGCACCACTTTTTTATTATTTAAATTTAAATTATCTTCACAATCTTGGAGTACACGATTGATGTCGAGCGTAGTGACTTCGCCATTTGCTTTTGAAACCACGGCTTCGCCACCACTGTTCTCACTTTTTAAACTCACTCCACTGATCGATATGTATGCTCGTCGTATTTTTATACCCGCAGATTTTTCGGCTTGAGCTACGGCTTGTTTGATAGAATTTACTGCAGAGTTTGCGTCTACAATGTACCCACGTCGTACGCCGACACTTGGAGCTTCACCAGCACCGATGATTTTTGGAGTTTCATTTGCCGCACTAAATTCTCCCACTACTACTCGAGTGGTTTCTGATCCGATATCTATGCCTATTGAAACGTTTCGTATCATCTCGGTACTAAATTTAACTCTTAATACCGATTATTATATCACGCAGTAGAAAATATCGCTAAAATTTAGTACGGGATAAATATTTTTTTTCTAGTTTTTCCATTTTTTCGCCATGATCGAAGCCTTTTAGGTGGAGCATTCCGTGTATAATCAAAAACTGAACAAGTTCTCTAAAATTTTTATCAAATTTTTTCAATTTGACTTCCTCCCGGATAACGGTAGGAGAGAGGATGAGCTCGCCAGATGTTTTAGAAAGAGCAAACGACAATACATTTGTCGGTTTATCTTTGTTACGATATTTTTTATTTATTTCGTGTGAATATTTTTTGGGAACGAATGCAATTGAAAGAGAATAGTGGGTTCCAAGTATTTCATCTTTTATTTCTTTGAGAATATTCACAAAAGGCAAGCTGGTAAGCTTGCCTTTTGTGTGATTTGCGATTGAAAAGTTTTCTGTGTCCATGCGGCCGATTACTTCATTTTGCCGAGTTTTTTCATTTTTTCTATTTTTTTACGAGTCGCCATTTTTTTTAAAGCACTTCGTTTCATTTTTAGCTTTGACTCCTTTCGTTTATTATAACGGTTGTTTTTTACGCCACGAACTACGCCTGTCTCACGTTCTTTTCGAGTGAAACGACGTAAAAGGCTCGAGTTGTTCTCGTTTGGGTTTCTCGTTACTTGTATTACTACTTTTGCCATATCACCCGATATTATCACATTGCTATGCAAAGTGCAAATAGGGTCAAATTGACTTTTGGCAAAAAATCTATAGTATACAGGTATGACTACTGACTATATAACGGAAGAGAAGCGCAAAGCCCTCGAAATAGAGCTTGCCGAATTAAAGGGTCCAAACAGAAAAGAAATATTGGACATGCTCGAATATGCAAAATCGTTGGGAGATTTAAAAGAAAACGCGGAATACCATCAGGCGCGCGAAGATCAAGGTAAACTCGAAGAAAAAATCTTGAAAATTGAAAGAGTGCTTCAGTTGTCAGAAGTTGTGTCAGGAAAAGGTGGTAAAGGAGACACTGTGGGTATCGGGTCAAAGGTAACCGTCCAGAAAAAAGATAGTAAAGACAGCAAAATGTATATAGTTGTCGGCTCCGAAGAAGTAAACATGAGTGAAGGTAAAATTTCAAATCGTTCACCTTTTGGTGAAGCTTTGTTTGGTAAAAAGAAGGGTGACAAAATTTTATTCACCACTCCAGGTGGGAACGTCGAATATATAATAGTGAGCATAAATTAAAATCGCTCTATTTTTCTATTTGTTTCTTCAGTTCTAAACATGTTAGGATGTACACATGTCTTCAATAGATGAAATTCGTGATGCGCGAATACACAAACTCAAACTTTTAAAAGAAGCTGGCATAAATCCATACCCTGCAGAGTCGCGGCGAGAAATTTCTCTCAAGGATGCAATTGAAAATTTTGATACTCTCGAGATTGAAAAATCTACAAAATGGATTGCAGGTAGAATCATGTCCATCAGAGGGCAGGGAGCTATTGTTTTTGTAACATTGAACGACGGCACCGCAACTTTCCAAGGATTACTAAAGAAAGACATCATAGGTGACGAAAAGCTTGAATTTTTTAGTAAGGTTGCTGACATTGGGGACTTTGTAGAAGTGCAGGGAAATTTTTTCAAAACAAATAGAGGAGAGAAAACTCTCGAAGCTAAGGACTGGGGAATGCTTTCAAAAAGTTTGCGACCGCTGCCGGAGAAATGGCATGGCTTGCAAGATGTTGAGGAGCGTTTCCGAAAACGATACCTCGAGATTGTGACTGACCAAGAAGTTTTTGATCGATTTGTGTTACGAGGAAACATAATAAAAGAAATAAGAAATTTTTTCGATAATTTAGGATTTCTCGAAATTGAAACTCCAATTTTAAAAAATAAAGCGGGAGGAGCAATGGCGCTACCTTTTATTACACACCATAACGATTTAGATATAGACATGAAGCTTCGCATCTCGCTCGAGATTGAGCATAAGATGATTATGGTAGGTGGATACACGGGTGTGTACGAAATAGGAAAGAATTTTAGGAATGAAGGTTCGGACCCGACGCATATTCAAGAATTCACTATGATGGAATGGTATAGTGCCTATCATACGCTCGAAGACAATATTGTGTGGACTGAGAAACTACTCAAACATTTGGCGAAAGATATTGTAAAGAAAAGTAGATTTACAGTGTATGACAAAGAGGGCGCAAGCACTGAAGTAGATTTTGAAGGAGAGTGGCTAAGAGTAAAATTTGCAGATTTGCTTCAGAAATATGCTCACATCGATATGGGGTCTATTACTGATGCAGATTTGAAAAACGAAGCCGTAAAATATGGCATGGATAAAAATGATCTCGATAAAACGAGTCGAGCTAATATGCTTGATTTTATATATAAACACACTGCTCGCCCAAAGCTCATCAATCCAACATTTGTCACTGATTATCCAGGTGACTTGAAACCCTTGGCACAGCAAAATCCTGATGGAACCGCGCTCGTCGCTCAGCTACTCATCGGAGGAGCGGAAATCACCAATCAATATGCCGAACTTGTGGACCCACTCAAACAGAGAGAGCTTTTTGAAAAACAAATGGCTGCCAAAGATGCTGGCGACGAAGAAGCCATGGAGATAGATGAAGATTTTATCACAGCAATGGAGCATGGCATGCCACCCATGACAGGGTTTGGTATGGGTATCGATAGACTCGTAGCAATATTTGCTGAACAAAAAAATATTCGTGATACGATATTTTTCCCGATTATGAAGCCCAGAAACTTGGACTAAATTATTTTATATAAAAAAATACCGCGCGAGTTATAGCTCTTACGCGGTATTTGGGTATACTCAGGTTTTGAAAGGCGTCCTGAGCGGATTATTTTAAATCTTTACGTCAATAAAAGATTAAAATATAATACCTCTCCCGGAATTCGTCTCACGCACAGAGAGGCTCAAAAGACGCTTTTACTCGTCCAAAAGTAATACTATAGGTTTATTCAGGAAAATCAATAAAAAAGCCCGAGTCAAGCTGATGACTCGGGGCAAGCTCTCACCGATATGGGGAGAGTAAATATTTTATCTAAACTTCAGGTTCGCTGAAGTTCTATTATATTATACACTGCTTTGTATTAAAAGTCAATAGAAATAACAAAACCTCAACAAAATGGTTTCGTTGAGGTTAAAATTTCGCACTTATCTGCGATATTTATATTTCTCCACTGGAGATGCGCTTTGAGATCTTGCTATAACTCAAAGTCATCTCCAGTGGGTCTGTAATCAACAACCCCTCTACTTTTTGTTGACTACAAATCAATATTTTCTCCTCACGTGGAATTACTTCTACCCTCACGTAAGGAGAATTGCTCTGGAAGACAGGTCACAGAGCAATTTTAAAGAACTTTTTTACCTGGAGGTAAAAATGTGGTTTCACCTCGAGGATTGCAAACTAAGGCGAAACCACCTATGTCCCTTATCGAAGGGACGCATTTTTCCAAGACTTTTATAATAGTTTTTTTGAATAAAAAAGTCAAGATGTATGGTTCTTAGCTAAAAAACAAAACTCCCACGAAGCAAAGCTTTTAGTAAGGACAACCATAGTTATCCACAGGTACAAATTTGTGCTATTTCTACAGTGGAATATAATGTATAACAAGTGGGAAAAAGTGGGAAAAATTTTAGTATGTTTTTTAAGAGAGTTTTAAAATTATGTTGACCCCGCACTAGAGCAAAGCTCAATACGGGACAAGTCGGCGAAACAATTTTATGTTAATAGGAGAATATATACATACCATCGACAATAAAAACAGAGTTTCGCTGCCAGCAAAATTTCGCAAAATTCTGGGCAAAAAAATTGTTGTCACACCTGGCTTGGATAAATGTTTATTTATTTTTACGAGCAAGGAATGGCTCAAGGTGAGCAAGAAGCTTTCTGATTCGAATTCTGAACTTTCATTTTTAAAAGCAGACCAACGAAGTTTCAATCGATACATGTTTGGCCGTGCGGCCGAAGTAGAGGTGGATTCTATCGGTCGGATATTGTTGCCAGAATTTTTAAAAGAAAAAATCGGCTTGAAAAATACAGCAGTGATCGTAGGGGTGGAGGATAGAGTTGAAGTCTGGGAAGAAAAGACCTGGAACGAACAAAAAGATGCCATGGAAAAGCAAGCGGAGCATTTAGCAGAAAAGTTGGCTAGTGCTGGAACGATATAGCCTTATGGATAGTGTACACACGACAGTTCTTTTAAATGAAACAATAGAGGGTTTGAACTTGGAAGGCGGTTCCTTGGTAGTGGATGCGACATTTGGCGGGGGAGGGCATAGCGCAGAAATATGTAAAAAATATCCCGGCTTACAAATAATAGCTCTCGATCAAGACAAAAGCGCATTTAAAAAAGCTGAGAGTAAATTTAAAGGACTTGAATGTAATATTTCCTTTAAAAATATTAACTTTAGGGATTTGGACGAGAAAAACGTAGATGGAATTGTGTTTGATTTAGGTTTAAGTTCTGATCAATTGCAAAATTCTGGACGAGGATTTTCTTTTATGAGAAATGAGCCACTACTCATGACTATGAAAGAAAATCCTTCTCCAGAGGATCTTACCGCACATGAAGTGGTAAATACCTGGGAAGAGAAAAGTTTGGCGGATATTATTTACGGCTATGGTGAAGAAAAGTTTTCTCGCCGGATAGCCAACGCAATAGTCGAAGCACGAAAAAAGTCAGAAATCAAAACGACCTTTGACTTAGTGGCTATAATTGAAAGTTCAGTCGGCGGGGCATACAGAAAGACTAAAATCCACCCAGCCACAAAGACATTTCAAGCTCTCCGTATAGTAGTGAATGATGAGCTCGGAGCGCTCAGTGGGGGTTTACAGAAAGGGTTTGAGTCACTTAAGAAAGGGGGAAGAATGTCAGTTATATCATTTCATAGTTTAGAAGATAGAGTGGTGAAAAGATTTTTCAAACAAAAAGTAAAGGACGAAGAAGCGATTTTAATAAACAAAAAACCAATCACCCCAACAAAAGAAGAAATATTAACAAACAAAAGAAGTCGAAGTGCAAAATTAAGAGTAATAGAAAAAACCACCGCCAAGGCGGGGCAAGAAAAATAATATGAAAACAATAGGTATAAAGATGAGGAGTTATGCAAATGAAGTAAATATCATAAACAACAATGATATTGAACGAAAAATTCTCCATATTATATCTATATCTTTTGGCCTTCTTGCTATACTGTACGTTGTATTTCTAGGAAATATTATTTTTAATATCGTTGAACGTAGGACTATTGAAGCTGATGCCCGGAACGTAGGCAATGAGGTCATGCAACTTGAAGAAAATTATCTTGCGATGAACAGTAAGCTCGACATTAATACTGCATATGCCATGGGATTTAGCGACGCAAAGGCTACGTTTGCTACACGACAATCTACACCATCTCTTGGTATGAATACTTCCAAAAGTGACACTACATTAGCTAAAAATGAAATCTAGTTTTGTCGTTCGATCTCGAATTATATTGGTGTGTATTATATTGTTTTGTGTTGTCCTCGTAGCGAAACTTTTTTTCGTACAAATAGTGCATGGAGACTCCTACCAGGAAACAGCATTACGGCAGTATGCGACACCTTCCTCAAGTATCTTTGAGCGGGGCACTGTTTATTTTGAACGCAAGGACGGGCAACTCGTTTCTGCAGCTACACAAACTCTGGGATATAAACTTGCAATTCATCCAGGAAAGATTGTTAACAAAGAAGCTACATATAAAAAATTAGTAGCTTTATTACCAACGATTGATCAATCTGAGTTCATGTCAAAGGCTAGTAAAATGGATGATCCATATGAGGATATTGTGGGTCATTTGACGAAAGAACAAGCAGATGCAATCTCAGCTCTAAAGCTAGGGGGTGTAAATATTTTCAAAGAAAAATGGCGATTTTATCCCGGTGGGGCGGTTGCTTCACATACACTTGGTTTTGTGGGATATAAAGGGGATGACCTCGGTGGACGATATGGACTCGAGCGTCAATATGACTCAGTATTGCGACGAGATGCTGACAATCCATATGTAAACTTTTTTGCGGAAGTATTTTCAAACATCAATAACACATTGTTTAGTGATAATACACGCGAAGGAGATGTGGTGAGTACCATCGAACCCCTTGCTCAGGAATTCTTGGATAAAAAATTAAATGAAGTTAAAGAACGATACAGTACCGACTCCATAGGAGGCATTATCATGAACCCACAAGACGGAGCGATTTACGCACTTTCTGTAAAACCTGATTTTAATCCAAATGATTTTTCCCAAGTCAAAAAAAATTCAACTTTCGGCAATCCATTGGTCGAAAATGTTCTCGAATTCGGGTCAGTGGTAAAGCCGCTTATTATGGCTGCAGCTCTCGATCAAAAAGTCCTCACAGCTGATACAAAATACAACGACACAGGTGAGGTGACAGTTGAAAAACACCAAATATTTAATTTCGATAAAAAAGGCCGAGGACCAGGTACAAGCATGCAAGATGTACTCAATCAGTCGCTCAATACGGGCATGGTATTAGTGGAGCAAAAGCTTGGTCGGAAAAACCTACGTGATTATTTACTCGCGTACGGCCTCAAAGAAAAAACTGGGATTGATTTACCCAACGAAACTTCAGGGCTTGTGTCGAATATTTTAAACAGCCCGCGTGAAATAGAATACGCGAACGCAGCTTTCGGGCAGGGAATAGCCTTTACTCCCATGGAGCTCATTCGGGCCCTTGCATCACTTTCAAATGGAGGTAACCTCGTCACTCCACACCTCGTGAAAGAAATACGCTACAACGATGGTACGTCTAAAAAAATGACGTATCCGACAAAGCCCACAAAAATTAGCAAAGAAACGAGTGCGGAAATAACACGTATGCTCGTTACGGTCATGGATAAATCTCTTAAAAATGGGGCCGCAAAGATGGATCGGTATAGTGTGGCTGTAAAAACAGGTACCGCCCAAGTTGCCAAAGAAAATGGTGGAGGATATTATGAAGATAGAAATAATCATTCATTTATAGGCTATTTCCCCGCGTATGATCCGAAGTTTATTATTCTTTTATATGCCATCAACCCAAAAGGAGTTCCGTACGCTGCGCAGACATGGGCGGATCCGTTTTTAGATATAACAAAGTTTTTATTAAATTATTATGAAGTTCCACCAGACAGATAAAAAAATAGACAAATTCTTTTTCATTACTATGATTATTCTCATCATAGTCGGCATTGTGATGTTTATTTCAGCATCACTTGGACTTTTAGTAAAAAGCCCTGCCGTTTTTTATTCGGTACTTTTTAATCAGATAGTGCTCGGACTCGGACTCGGATTCACTGGTATGTATGTTGCCTACAAAATACCCTATAAATTTTGGCGAGAATATTCACTATATATACTTATTGCAACTCTTATTCTTACCTTAGCAGTGTTTATACCAGGACTTGGTTCGAACCACGGTACCGGAGCAAAGCGGTGGATTAGTTTATATTTTTTTTCTTTTCAGCCAGTTGAAATAATGAAGTTTGGATTTATTATATATTTTGCCGCATGGTTGTCCTGGGCCAAAAACAAGGTGGTTGATTTTAAGTACAGTTTTGTACCACTTGTTATATTGCTCGGTATTATCGCCGCGATATTATTTCAACAGCCTGATACTAAAAGCTTTATTTTGATTTCTCTGACTGGCATATCGATGCTTTTTATTGCGGGAGTGCCTTTTCGCTACATTCTCGGGGTAGGTGCGGGGGCAGTAGTCGTGCTTTCGATTCTGGTGTATTTTACTCCATATCTTCAAGCGCGCGTAAAAACATTTATAGATCCGTCGAATGACCCACGAGGTTCGTCATATCAAATTCAACAGTCATTGATCGCGCTCGGCGGCGGCGGTATTTTTGGACGTGGCCTTGGCCAAAGTATCCAAAAATTTAGCTACTTACCAGAGCCTCAAGGGGACTCAATATTTGCAGTACTCGGCGAGGAGCTTGGGTTTATCGGTGGCGTCGGTGTCATTATTATCTACCTTCTGTTTGTGTTGCGAGGGTTTCGAATTGCTAATAATTCACCGGACTTGTTCAGTAGACTTTTAGTCTCAGGAATTGTTATACTCATTATGATGCAATCGTTTATGCACATTGCTTCTGTTACTGGGGTGTTTCCGCTCACTGGTGTACCACTTCCTTTTATGAGTCATGGAGGCACATCCCTCATGATATTGCTCGTAGCGATGGGTGTCGTGCTCCAGATATCTACAATGGTTACAAAAAATCCAGTACTCGTTCGTAAAAAATAGGGTGGCAAATTTATAAATTTCACAAAACGAACACATCAACATGAAAATTGTCTTTACCGGAGGAGGAACAGGGGGGCACTTTTATCCCATCATTGCGGTAGCTCAAAAAGTACGAGAAATCATAGAACACGAAAAAATAGTTGGAGCGAAACTCTATTATATTTCCGATAATCCTTATGATAAAGAGCTTCTATTCGAAAATAGTCTTGTGTATGAAGAAATAACTGCGGGTAAGCTCCGCACCTATTTTTCTTGGAAGAATTTTTCTGATGTATTTAAAACGGGTTTCGGTATAGTGAATGCAATTTTTAAATTGTTCACCATATATCCGGACGTGGTTTTTGGAAAAGGCGGATATGCATCGTTTCCAGTTATTTTTGCAGCACGACTTTTGTTTATTCCTGTTGTTGTCCATGAATCTGACTCTGCTCCAGGTCGGGTGAATATGTGGGCGGGACATTTTGCTAAAAAAGTTGCTGTATCTTTTGAAGAAGCCGGAAAATATTTTAAAAAAGATCGTGTGGCATGGACAGGTCAACCTATTCGAACCGAAATCGAAACTCCTTCATCCAAAGAGGAGGGGATGGAGTATTTTAAACTTGAATCCAACTTGCCTGTAGTGTTAGTTTTAGGAGGATCGCAAGGAGCAGAACTTATAAACAATACTATTCTCGATGCCCTCCCTCATCTGGTAGATAAATATCAAGTAATTCACCAAACTGGGGTGAGAAACTTCCAAGCAGTGAACGAAAGAGTGGCTGTCGTTTTGAATGATAATCCAAATAAATCTCGATATATGCCGATGGCATTTTTAAATCCACTGGAGCTCAAAATGGCTGGCGGAGCTGCAAACATTATTATTTCTCGGGCGGGGTCATTTATTTTTGAATTTGCATCGTGGGGTGTGCCGACTATTTTAGTACCTATTACGAAAACTAACCTCGACCATCAAAAGAAAAACGCCTTTGCTTACGCTCGTGCCGGAGGTGGTGTGGTCGTCGAAGAGGCGAACATGACAGCCAACATTTTAAGCTCAGAAATTGAACGAATTATAAGTGACAAAGTAGCGTGGGAACAGATGAAACAAAACGCTAAAGCGTTCAGTAGACCAGGTGCATCAACAAAAATAGCTCGCGCCCTTGTTGATATAGCCTTGGGTCATGAGAAATAAAGCTCTCCTCATTTACCAAAAAAAATGCTAAAATAGAGAGGTATGGATCAGAAAACTACAAATAAAGTAGTAACGCGTTTTGCGCCTTCGCCGACGGGTCTTTTGCATTTAGGCACTTATAGGACAGCTATTTTTGCTTATTTACAAGCTAAAAAACACGGTGGTGATTTTATTCTTCGCATCGAAGATACTGATAAATTGCGTGATAAAAAGGAATACGAGGAAAATATAATACAAAGCTTAGAATGGCTTGGACTTACACATGATAAATTTTACAGACAGTCAGAAAATTTGGACAGGCATAAATTTTATATAGAAAAAATGCTCACAGAAGGAACTGCGTATATTTCCAAAGAAGAAGCCAAGGATGGTAGTGGCGTAATAAAAGATTTAATACGTTTTAAAAATCCCAATATCGATGTCACATTTAAGGACGAGATAAAGGGGGAGGTGACTATGAACACGACCGACCTCGGTGATTTCATTATTGCGAGAAATATCAATGAACCGTTGCATCACTTGACTGTAGTGGTAGACGATTTTGAAGAAGGTGTGACTCTCGCTATTCGTGGAGAAGATTTGACTTCAAATACTCCAAGGCAAATTTTGATTCAAAGAGCTATAGGGGCACCTACACCCATGTATGCTCATTTACCTTTAGTGTTGGGTCTTGATAAATTAAAACTTTCAAAACGCCGGGGTGCCCTTCCCGCGTCACAATACAAAAAACTCGGGTATCTTCCCACCGCAATTTTAAATGGAGTTGCTTTTGTGGGTTGGAACCCGGGAACCGATCAAGAAATTTTTACACCGGAAGAATTAATTAAATCTTTCGACTTAACTCGAGTGCAAAGGAACCCTGCAGTTTTAAATGATGAGAAATTGGAATGGTTTAATAAAGAGCATATGAAATTGCTTTCGCCCGCGGAAATAGAGAAAAATATTTTAGAATGGTTACCAGACAATTTACGAACCAATATGGTTACGATTAAGATAATCCCAGTTATTTTTGAACGAATCTCAAAATGGGGGGACATACAAACATTGCTCGAAAAAGGTGAACTCGACTTTTTTTACACAGCGCCTCAAAACATACCTACAGAAAAAGAAAAATTACTTTTCAAAAATACCAGCGCTGAGGATACAAAAAAATACCTCGACCTTGCAGTGAATACGCTTACTGAAATACCTGATGAAGAGTTCAATCAAGAACAGATAAAAGAAAAGCTTATGGCGGCGGCGGATATCTTGGAGAAAAGGGGAGCATTACTCCACCCAGTCCGTTTTGCATTGTCGGGGCTGGAAAAGTCACCTGATCCATTTATTATTGCAGGGGTTATAGGAAAGAATGAAACATTATTTAGATTACAACATGCACAAAAAACGCTTTAAAATTATTATAATAGGGTTATTGTTCATTGGACTATTTTCTATTCCACTTATATTTACTCGCGCAGAAACAGCTGAGGAGATACGCGCTCGGATTGAGCAAAAAAATGCTGATATTGCCAAACTTGAGGAAGAACTTAAAATTTATCAAAGCCAACTTGCAGCGCTTGGTCAGCAGAAAAATTCACTCAATGTTTCTGTCAAGCAGCTCGATATCACTAAAAAGAAGTTGCTCACTGATATTTCAGTAACACAGAACAAAATCGATAAAATAAGCTTTACGATAGAAGATCTTACTTCAGATATCGGCAATAAAGAGGGCGCAATTATTGATCATAAAAATTCTATCGCCTTAGAACTTCGAGAAACAAATGAATTTGAAAATGAAAACATCATACAGAGCATACTTTCTCAAAAGAGTTTTACTGACGTGTGGAATGATATTGATAATAGAGCAACCGTACGCGAAAAAATAATAGAAAATATTTCAAAATTGAGGGAAGTTAAAGGCCTCCTTGAAGACACTCGATCCTCAACTATTGTAGCTAAAAACGAGCTCCTCGGATTGAAAACAAATTTGTCCGATCAACAGAAAATAGTTGCCCAAAATGTAAACGAAAAAAACAAATTACTGACTCAAACAAAAAACAGCGAAACAGCGTATCAAAAGCTGGTCAGGGAACAAACAGCAAAGAAGCTGGCATTCGAACAGGAACTCCGAAGCTATGAATCACAATTAAAATTCATTCTCGATCCTTCAAAGCTGCCTTCTGCAGGTGTACTATCGTGGCCGCTTGATAGAATATATGTTACCCAACAATTTGGAGCGAAGACTGGGCCCCATCGTACGTATGCGAGCGGTCATAGCGGCACTGATTTTCGAGCTCGTACACCTCTACCCGTATATGCGATGGCTGATGGCGTGATCAAAGGCGTCGGAGATACTGATGTAGCGTGTCCGGGAGTTTCTTTTGGTAAGTGGGTTGTTATAGAGTATTCAAATGGTCTTGCAAGTACGTACGGGCACTTGTCACTTATAAAAGTATCGGAAGGTCAGCGTGTAAAGAGGGGAGAAACGGTAGCGTATAGCGGCGGCACTGGCAGGTCTACTGCACCGCATCTCCACATTTCTCTTTATGCTGCGAACGCAGTAAAGGTAGATGCGGTGCCAAGCGTATCGTGCCCCGGCAAGATCCTAAAACAGCCCATAGCTGCGATAAATGCGTACCTGGACCCTATGTTCTATTTACCACCTTACGTGCCACAGCCCTAATAGATAGAAAAACAATCTTTAGAATACCCCAGACCAGAATAATCCTACGACTAAATAAATTTTTCAATAAAAAAACTAGTATTTTAAAAGGTTTGATTTTTGTCATATTACAATGTTAAAATATATGCATGAATAGACTACAAAATAAAAAAGCAGGATTTATCGAGCTTATAGTTATTGTGGTGATTGCACTACTTCTTATGAAATATTTCGGTATTACTGTCTCGACAGTTGTTGCGTGGGCTAAAGTTTTTATCGCTTGGTTTACCACCTATTTTCACGATATTTTGAAATAATTTTTTAAATTTTCAGGTAAAAAGCAAAAAGCAAGGCAACCCTATGTATAGAAGTGCCGAGCCTTTTTAAAACAAATTTCATTTGTAACGATGGTTCAATAAAAGTTATTAGCCACGTACATATATATAGACGCACTCACTACAACTTTATTACAATATTTTGTATAGACATAATATATAATTTATGGTATAAAAACAGGGAAGTATAAGTTACGCACAGATTTCATTGTTCTAAATTCAATTGAATTTGCTATGTGCGAGTGAATTCAAAAAGGAGGAAATTATGAGAATAGTAGCATTTACGTTTTTTGGTTTTATTGTCTATTTGTTTTTTAAAGGAAACAATGTGGAGACGATTTGGACATTCCCAGCATTTGTTGTTGTATTCGTAGTAGTTGGCGGTTTAGCAGCGTTTTCTTTTTTCGTTTTTCCGCAAAAAAAGAAGGTATCCAGTCGGTCAGTTTTCCAAACAGAAGCTGAATCCGAGAAAAATAAATCCGAGATCCAAACAGAAGCTGAATCGGATGAAATTCAACCTGAATACGTAAAACCCCAATTTTATGACGAAAGTCAATAATAAAAACCAACGAAAGTGAAAAAAATTAGATGAAGCCGACGACCCAAAAGACGTCGGCTTTTTAAATTGGTGTGCCATGGTGATTTATCTCGACAAAAATTAAAATTTATAGTATAAAAGATAGGGAAGTACTAAAACCTCATTTGAGATTTTAGTATTGTTCTATCAAAACTAAGGAGAAAAAAATATATGGCAAGTGAAGAAATTAAAGATTTAGACGTTCAATTGGTAGTTGAACGTCAAGTCATAGAATTGCAGATTGAAAACATTGTGGAGAATAAAAGTAAAGACACCGACGCATTGATTAAGACGGTGAGTAAATATCAACAAAAAATAAAAAATACCGAATAAATATAATAATGAAAAATTATTATATAAAAAACCAGCCACTATCTCTCCGGACGCAGTGGCTGCTTTTACTTTTAGAAACCTATGTCAAGAACTTCCCTATTTTACTCAAAAAAGAGGGGAGTGAGTCCCCTAATAAGGGATTTCAAAATTGACGATTTTTGAGATGTTGGTTTAGGGGAAGTGCTAGGAATATATTATAAAAAATTTATTACTGATTAGATAAAAGATCAGATAGCAGACCACAAACAAGATTATGCGTACATAATAAATGTCGCATAATCTTGTCATGTTTTGGATACTTATAGTACCCAAAACATATATTGTGCGACACGACTATACCTATCTTCCCTTACAAAATAATGCTCAAATAAAATAAGTACAATAAATCTTTCAAAGTGCGACACGAAGTATTCCCGCGAGCCTTTTATAAAATTATAAAAATAGGATTTATTCTTCCAGTACGTTGAGAGAATTATTCCAGAGTGTCATTTTTGACCCCTTCCCCAGAGGTAATGATTTTTGTAATATAAAAAGTGGAATTTTTACCACAAAGCTTTATATTTTTCACGATTCTGCCAAAGGAAATAAACATTGAGTGCGAGGAGTACATTTGCCATGATTGCTCCGCTCGTGAATAGGCCACCATCGAGGAAAGCATGAAATGCTACGATGTTAACTGTTATAGGTAAGATAAGAAGAGCCACAATAGCCATACGGTTCATGGCTATAAGCACTATAGCTGCTAGAAATACGAGTGCTTCGATATATATTATGTATTTTGCAACAAATAACATGTTGATAAAATCAAATGCTTCTCTAGTATTATACAGGTCGGCTGTAGGCGCAGGAAATATTCCGAGCGCACCCAAAATAGGAGTAATAAGCAAAAGACCAAGAACTATTCTAAGAATTGTATTTATTATTTTCATAGCTAAATTATATTATAGACTTAAACTTTTTGCTAGGGATATTATGTATTAGACTTTCTCCATCTATGATGTAAGTATAGGTTGCCTGAACACGGTCAAGCTAGCTGCTAGTTTATCTATTTTTAATTCAAGCCACTTATATTCCACAAAGCAGGATCTTCTTCGGCGTCAATTTTAAAGATAGCCATACCTCGTAAGCCAAGTTCACGAACAAGAGCAAATTTGTCTTCGATTGCTTTCACATCACTCCACAACACGAGATTGAAAGTCGTAGTTTGTCCGGTAAGATTTGAGTATGCGAGAGCTTTTTGAGCAATTATATCTCCACTTAAGGTGCCAGACGGAGCGGTCAATTGAGGCAACATAGCAGCTAGAGAGTTTGTTGTATTCGCAGATGTAGGAGGTAGATAAGAAAAGCTTATTTCGCCTGCCTTATTTCGTGATGGAGTAGCTCCATAGGCTGCAGCTGTAGCGAGAGCTTGCGGCGGAGTGACAGATCGTATTTTTGTATAACTTTGGAACCAGTTAGGAGAAACAGTAACTTGGTATTCATTACCATACGTAGCAGCGCCCAATATTATTTTATTTTTTGGAATTTCTTTAGCAGCAAGCTGAACAACTTTACGTACCCAATCTTTGTCGGCAACTGGAATATAAGGAGATCCAGCCCTTGCTCCATTTAACTTAAAATCTGCTCGTCCTTGGTCATACGCAAGGATTTGAACCTGGTCGCAATATTTTCCTATTTGTTTGTAATCATTTGCATATTCTAAGTTTGCTGGGATTGTTCTATAGTAGGAATCCGGTGGAGTTCGGGCTTCTACGGCACAAATGAGTGATTTATTTTTTCCAATTTTGCTTTTCAATTCTTTCAAGAAAAGAGAGAAATTATTTTTCGTCTTTGAAAGTTTTTGTTCGTAGTCAATGTTAATGCCGTCGAATTTTTCTTGTTTTACTAATCGCGCAATTTCGTCAATATGCTTAGTGCGTGATTTCTTGTTACTTAAAATTTGGTCAATTTCTGTGCCGTTGGTCCATGTAATAGTCGGAATGATGTCCACATCCTTGCTTCTTGCAGTCTTAAATAGATCCCGCCAGCCCTTTGTGGCCGCAGTCTCTGTAAGTTGTTGCTTGTTGATTTTTGCAAGGTCATTAAGGGTACCGTCCGCATTTACCGAATATCCGAAAGGATGTATTGTATCCAGCTGGTCTAGATGGGTTAAGGCGTCCTTTGCCCCATCAATACTTCTCCAGTAAGGGATCCAGCCGGAAATTTGATAATTATTATCAGCTGCATGCGCTACTAGTGAACTGCTATTCAAAACAGCAATCAACAGTAACGCAAAGCCGATTTTTGTAAAAATTTGTTTAATCATATGTGTATTTAAGTTAAGTACTATCTCTAGAAGAGACGTTTAAGAATAAGATCTATTACTTGGTAATAATGGTTGTAACTCTATTAAAGAAAAAGATACAATCACCCGGTTTTAGATTTTACTCTAATCCTAAATATCCATTTAGTAATTTCTACTAATAATACGTTTAGAATAATCCATGCGAACACTATCCATAGTAACGATACAGGCATGGGGGCAATATCAAAGATATTACGCATGAAAGGTAGAGACATGGTGGCGATGAGGATACCTAAGGCGATAAGGACAGCCACGTTTAATTTCTTGTTGGAAAATGGATTATAAGAAAATATTGGTCTGTATAAACTTCTGAAAGAAAAAGCTATGACTAATATGTATACAGAGAAGCAAACAAAGAAGACTGAACGAGCAACCTTTATTTCAACATTAAAATGCAACAATGTGTAGTATAGAAGGAACAGTAACAAAGAACTCACTGTACCAAGACCAAACGACAGCACTCGTACTTCTGTAGTTAGCAATTCTTTTTTGGACGATCCCTTACTCATTCCTTTATCTAAATTATCATCATAGGCAAAAGCCAAAGCAGGAAGACTTCCGGTAAGTAAGTTTACCCATATTATTTGAAGTGCCGTAAGAGGTAATGCTATATTCATAATAAGACTTCCTGCTATCACAAAAACCTGATCAAGCGCATTGGACATGAGATAAATAAAAGCTTTTCTAATATTTGCGAGAATCCTTCTGCCTTCATCTATGGCCATACTTATGGTGTAGAAATTGTCATCAAGAAGAACGAGGTCTGCAGCGCTTTGAGCTACATCACTTCCGGAACCAAGCGAAATACCGATATCCATAGCCTTGAGTGCTGGTGCGTCATTAACACCATCCCCTGTCATCGCTACAATTTCCCCTAAGTCGCGATATAGATTACCAATGCGGAGCTTGTCTTCTGGGGTGACACGAGCAAATATTTTAATTTTGGGTATAACTTCGAGCAGTTGTGCATCAGTCATTACTCGAATGTCTTCACCAGTTAAGACTTCATCATCCGAGACACTCCAGCCCAGACTTTTAGCTACGGAAATAGCAGTCCCTTTTAAGTCCCCTGTTATTATCACAACCCTTACTCCATGGGATTGTATATTTTGGATAGCGAGCGGGACATCTTCTCTCACAGGATCAAAGAATGCCAAGATGCCTTCAAATTTTATATTTTGTATTGAATCAGTTGCAACATTTGTAATATGTTTAGAATCAACCAGCCCGACAGCTACTAACCTTTTTCCGTCAGTACTGGCATCCTGTATCCAGGAAAGAATTTTTAGATACGTTTCTTTGTCTACATCAGATTTTTTTAATAAAATATCTGGAGCACCCATTACGATATATTCATCTCCATTTTTAGAAATAGAAAACTTATTACTTGAGTTAAAAGGAAGGAATAACGAACTTTCCTCTAATAATGTTTTTCGTAGTGGTATGTTGTGCACGGTAGCAGCTCTCGCAATGTTTACTTCAAAAGGACGACCAATAAATTTCCATTCTTTTTCATGATCTTCTGGGTTTTGAACAACAACATCAATGTTTTTGAGTGACAACGTTAGAACTTTCTTCTGATCAGCAGAAAGGTTTTTTAGAGTTGATTCCGAGTAATTATTTTTAATTAAAGTATCAAAAGAATAAACTCCCACCAGTTGCATATCCGCTTTTGTCAATGTGCCTGTTTTATCAGTCATGATCAAAGTAGTCGATCCCAATGTTTCTGTCGCAGCCAATTTACGAACAACCCCTTTTTTGGAAGCTATCCTTTCTGCTCCTACTGAAAGAATAATGGTTAAAGCTATTGGGAGCGACTCGGGCACAGCTCCCACGGCTACAGCAGCCGATAAAATCAACATTTGAAATATAGGTTCTCCTCTAAAAATTCCAAGAAGAAAGATACCCAGAACCACAAACATGGTAAGAATAAAAATATACCAAGCCAGATGGTTCACTCCTTTTTGAATTGGAGTGATGGCTCTGTCCGTGCTTGATACTAACTCAGCTATTTTACCTATTTCTGTATTGTTACCTGTTCCCACTATTACTGCTGTGGCAAAGCCTTCGATTACCAATGTTCCTGCGTGGACCATATTAACTCGATCTGCTACAACAGATGACTCCACGATAGAGTCTGGGCTTTTGGTTTCCGGAACTGATTCCCCTGTGAGAATAGCTTCGTCTACCTTAAAATTATTTACAGTGATAATGCGCGCATCTGCTGGAACTCTGGAGCCGTAAGATAATTTAATAATATCTCCTGGTACTAAATAAGAAGATTCTATTTCTTGTTCATGTCCATTTCTTATTACTCGTGAACGGTCCTTTATATATGTGACAAGTTTATCTAAGGTGTTTTCTGCTTGATATTCCCGGTATAAACCAAGTCCCACATTTATCAAGATGGCACCACTAATAACAAGTGTATTGACCCACTCTTCCAATACCCCAGTCAAAAATGCCGCTCCTATTAAAATAAAAATAAGAGGACTCATAAATTGCTTTATGGCCAAGGCAGCAATACTGAATGTTTTTTTGCTCCTAAAGTCATTACTGCCAAACAATTTTAACCGTTTATGTGCTTCTTCTTCACTTAATCCATTGGTTGAAGTATGTAATTTGTTTAAAACTTCATTGCTAGAAAAAATCCAAGGTGTCTCTATAATAACTTTTTCTTCCATGGGGTTATTATACCAAATTTCTGAAATTTTTTTTGAACTTTAAATATAGTTATTTAGTCGCACGAGCTTGACAGTTCGTAGCCAGCGTTTTGTGCTTCCGTGCTGTTTGCAAAATAAATTCTATTTTCTTGCTTGATGCTTTTACCGGCGGAACAGCCTGCTGGATAATATTTGTGTCCTCGCTTTGAAGCAAAAAAATAACTTTTTGAGGTAGTGGAAGATATTGAATTTTTAGGTATCGTCGAGGTAGCTTTTGGTAAATTTTCCGTAGCTGTTAAGACGTTTGCTGGCTGGTTAGTTATGCTTTGTAGTTCGGGTGGATATGTGATTTTTATGCCACTCGTTGATGAATCGTTTTTTGATAATCTCCCGAGCTGGAATGAAGCCAAACCTACACAGATAACAATAAGAATAGTCAGTATAGTCTTCCCTTTCTCACTTTCTAGGCTGCTGGTTATAAAAGGCTTGATTTTTTCCATAAAATTAGTTATACTAATCCTACTTATTTATAGGTAAATTTTAGCATTAAATAGAATAATAAAACAATATGGCACATAGGAAAGCCGGCGGTACCGCCAAAAACTTAAGAGATTCAAACCCAAAATACCTCGGTGTTAAGGTTACTGACGGTCAAAAGGCTCAATCAGGCTCTATTATCATCCGACAACGTGGAACTGATGTTATGGCTGGTACGAACGTAGGTATGGGTAAAGATCACACACTTTTTGCACTAAAACCTGGGACTGTAAAATTTACTACTAAACGAAAAACTTCTTTCAACGGCAAGACTGTTATTAAGAAAGTTGTGAATGTAATATAAATTGGTCTAAAGCTAGCGGAATAAATATTTAATGTATTTTGGATAATTACCGCCAAAAGCGGATTTTATTTCAGTAAATATAATTTTCTCAAATTTTTTTTTGTAACCATATTTTTCCCAAATTTTTGATGAGCGAATTGTAGGCTTTTTATTAAACTCATTTCTATACTCATCTAACAAAGCTCTCATAGACTCCTCTTCAAAACTTGTTTTTATTACAGTTAAAGCTGTGTTTAAATTTTTTATCTTTTCAATATTTTTTGGACTATTAAAAAAATCAAGAATTTCGTTTATGTGCCCTGGTTTTTCGTCATTACCACGAGCATCCGGAATAAATTCTCTATGTTGAAAAAAGTAGAAATTTTTCTCTCGAATGAAAGAAATCAATGTTATTAGAACTTCTAGTTTACTTTTTTCCCAAAGACGCTGTAAGCTATCTCTGTGAATAATTTTTGGTGCATGGGTAAATATCTTTGCTTTTTCTGCGTTACTGTATTGTATACCTTTATGATTATGCATTACACTCATGGCATTCCCTAGAAAACTAATTTGCTCAGGAGAAAGTTGGGAATTGAAAAATTCATCCCAATCTATATTTTTGTCTTCAATCGTAGATATGAATAAAGAAAGAGCAATCCCTACCCCTGCTTGAGGAATTAAGGCGTTACCTCTATAATAGGCTTTGAACCATTTTTCTTTTACAAATTTTTCTTCTTCTTTTATTTCTATATCGTCAAAATTAATACCAGGCTTTTGAAATTGGGTGGTTTTATTTGCAGGGGTGCATTTTATTGATTCTCGCATAAATTTAATTTTCTTCAATAACTAGCTTAAAATAAGATCTTTTGCCTTTGATTTCTATGTGTATGTCGTGTTCCCCTACTTCTTTAATTGGTTTTTCTAGCTTTATTGCTCCTTCTTCAATATCAGCATGGTACTCAGCTTTCATTGCATCGACTATATCGCGTCTATGTATTCCTGAGAAAAGGTGTCCTTTGTCGTCAGTCTTAGCTTTCATGTGAAGAATTTTCCCTTTTATTTCTTCCAAATTTTTTAGTAAAAGGTCTGTTTGCACTTCCTTTTGGATTGCAATGGTATTTTTTCTTTTTTCTAGCTCGACGATTGCTTTTGGAGTTGCAAGTTCGACTAATTTTTTAGGCAACAGAAAATTTACCGCATAGCCGTCAGTGATATCTTTGACATCGTATTTTTTACCTACTTTTGGTACATCTTTAAGGAATATTACTTTCATATATTATTATTCATTAATTTGCTAACAATAGTTCGACAGCTTTATCAAGTTGAGGGTCTTTTTTCTCAGTGGCATCTTTTCGTGTATATTCTACTTTGTAATCAGGAGTAAGGCCTTTTTCAGCAATTGTATTTCCGTTTGGAGTGAGCCACTTTGCGACAGTTATTTTCATGATCGTGTCTTTGGTTACATCGACTACTTCTTGAACCGAACCTTTGCCGAAACTTTGTGTGCCGACTAGTTTTGCTCGCCCGTAGTCTTTCATTGCTCCAGCTAAAATTTCTGACGCTGAAGCCGAACCACCATCTATTAAAATAACAAAATTTAGTTGATCACTAAAAATATTATAGCCACGACTTCGATATACCGTTGCTTTTCTGCTCGTTCCATAATCTTCCGTTAGCACTACCTTCCCTTCCGGAAGGAACCAACTCGCCATATCCACGGCAGCATCGAGGTATCCACCTGGGTTACCTCGCACATCGAGCAACAATTTATCGCTTTTAGAAGCAGTGAATTCTTTCATTGCATCACGGAACAAGTTTGTCGAATTAGCAGAGAAGCTGTATAGCTTGATAACAAAAATACCATCCGAACGAAGTTCTGTATCAAGGGTGGGTATGTTTATGGTGTCACGGACGATTGGTAGTTCTATGGGCTCTGTTTCACCTTCGCGGAAAAGCGTGAGTGTAACTGTGGTTCCTTTCGGTCCGCGGATTAATTTTATAGCATCTTCAATGCTTAAGTCAGAAGTGATTTTGTCGTCAATTTTTAAAATTTTATCGCCTGACTGGATACCGGCTTTATATGCTGGAGTTCCTTTTATTGCTGCGATAGCAGTCAGAATTTTGTCTTTCATGCCGACTTCCATACCAATACCGCTGAAATTTCCTGCTATTTCTTCTTCGAAGGACTTAGCCTCGTCCGGGGTGAAAAACATCGTATACGGGTCGTTTAGCGAGCCCAGAAGGCCTGAAATAGCGCCGTACACTCGTTCTTGGTCTGTTGTGCTATTTGCGCCAGGATACTTCTCATTTATTGCATTCCATACTTTCCAAAATGGAGCAAAATCAGCTGTGGTCATGCCACTTGGATCTTTATTTAAAAGTGCTACTTTGTCTATGTCGGGGCGCTGTGTATATCCGAGATAAACCCCTCCAGCAAAAATAGCGGCTGCAAAAAGTATACCGACAAATAGGTACTTCATGCTTGAAATTTTTTGTAATAGTGTTTCCATGCTGTATATTAACTTTTCGTTATTTCTTCTATTTCGCTATGTAGTACAGTGTCCTTAGTTCGAATATCGCTCGCCTCTTTATATATGTCAAAATTATGTATTGGCGAGGGTATCTTGTTTTT
The DNA here is from genome assembly GCA_031425235.1 of Candidatus Nomurabacteria bacterium. Taxonomy (GTDB): domain Bacteria; phylum Patescibacteriota; class Minisyncoccia; order Phycocordibacterales; family UBA9973; genus UBA9973. The sequence goes on along the minus strand of JANPIZ010000001.1, from coordinate 91,725 downwards.
TTCTTTTGTTTTAGATTCTTTATGCAAAGTAAAACTCACATATATCAAGCCGAGTCCGGCCGCAGTGAAAAATATATTTTTCCATGAATACGGAAATCCAAGGTATGGCAACACAGCTACCCAAATACCCAACAATAATAATATACGTTCCTTGCGCATACCTACATTGTACAACAACTACCTATTGTGACGCAATCACGCTCGCTTCGAGACTTTCCGAAGGCACTTTTGTTTCTACGTGGAATATTCTCATATTTACAATTATAAGTATTACTATGACGCTTACTATCGAAAGCCCCCTGACAACATTTGGTCGATGACCCATTTCGGACTTGATAAACATAGCGAGCATGAGCGCAAGAATAACTACGAATGCAATCGCCCCATATGTGTAAGCAACAAATTTGTCTGGAGAAGTTAGCACTCTATCCGTAAATGATTTTAGGTCAGAAATAATCTGAGTGAAAATGCTTTCTGTGGTTGCGTTTGTCTCTTCACCTAGGACTTGCGTTGTGGTGGGTACAACTGCGATCGTTGTTGTCGGAGCCGGGGTCGGTTCTGGTACCACTGCTTTCTGCGGGGTCCCGCCATCGGCGGTTATTGATTTTTTCGTGGGAACTACAGTTGGTTTTGGAGTAACAGGAGGTGTGGGTTTTGGTTTTGTGGTAGTGATAGGTGTTGGTGTCTGTACTTCCGTCTGAGCTGGGGTTTCAGGGAGAGGCGCTACCACTGTTGGTGTTCCAAAAAATTGTGCTACAAACACAGTATCGGAACCTTGGTATCTTCCACTTGCAACGGCAATACCTATTTCTTTATAATGTTGCTTCACGATATTGGCACGATGTGTGGGTGAATTCATCCATGCTTCCGCAACCTCACGTGATTCAAAGAAGTTTATTGCTAGGTTTTCTCCTGCCAGGCTGTATTTGTAGCCGACTTGATTCAGCCAGTGCCAGGGTGTTTTACCTTCAGGGCTTGTGTGAGCAAAATATTCATTTTGAGCCATGTCGTTGGCTTTGAGTTGTGCTGCTTTAGTAAGGAGGTCATTTTGTACTAAAGGCTCGACATTATTTTGAGCGCGTTCTTTGTTTGTAAGCGTGGTCAATACACCTGGTAATACAGAGGCGAGGAAATTGGTTTTATCAAACACGATAAATACTTGGGCGAGGAAAACAAGCTCCACGAGGAGGACTAATAGGAGTAGCATCAGCGCTGATTCGTGCCTTAATAAATGAGGTTTAAACTCATTGTGCTCGTGCGGGATAAAATATTTTTTAAACCATGTGGCGAGTTTTTGCATTTTGTATATTATATAATATTTAAGGCTAAATGTCAATTGTACGTACCCTTTTATCAATTTATTATCTATCTGACAAATTATATCATGCTAGAAAATTAAACAAAAACAGCCCCGACGTACGTCGGGGCTGTTTCCCTATTCCCTATCAAAGCTTAAGTTACGCTTTTGGAGGAACCGCTGGATTCGTTTCAAAAGGTGTAAGAGGTGGTATTGGTAGGTCAAGAGGTGGACATATGATATTGTTTATCTCAGTTTGTGTTGTGAGATATACGATACCTGTAGGACCCTTTAATCCCCACGGATCTAAGATTTTAGTTTTATGAGAAAGTTGGAATGCACGAACATGCTTATCAGTAAGGGGTCCGAAAACTCCATCTACTACAAGTCCTGCTTTGAAGAAATCGTTCAAGAATTTTTGAACTTTCTTTACAGCTTCAACATCATTCTTCAATCCCATCTTGAGGTATTTGTCGAGGTAGATACCACATGAAGTTTCAGCACCGAGTACTTGACCTGCTACTGAACTTCCTGTTCGACGACTACTACCACTACTACTGCTTCCACTGCTATTGTTATTACCTTCATTGATTTCATTATCATCATCTGGATTCCATGAATTACCCTCTCCAGACTGGCAACCAACATCTTGTGAGTCTATATTTCCATCGGTATCGTTATCTAGTCCGTCTGAACATTGAGTAGATGAATTTGATTCATCATTGTCAGATGATACGTATGAATTAGTGTTGTTTACGTTTCCATCAGAGTGACAACCTGGATCAAGAGCATCTGCTAATGAGTCTTCTGCATCGCTGTTGTCTATTCCATCAGAACAAGCAGATGGAGTTGGGGTGTCAGTAGTACTTGGTTCAAAATCGTAAGTTTCTGTGTGAGTGTTATTGCCAGTTTTGATAACAGTAATAAATTTATCTACATTCGCAGTAAATGTAGATCCACTTCCTGCTTTAAATAGAGTTAAACCTGAAAGAGGAGTACCATCATCGCGGATACCGGCATTTGGATATAATGCTGTAATTTCTGCCCATGTACATGGTGTTGTAATAGAGCAGCCTGAAGCTGTGGCTATAGTTCCATCACTAAACCACCAGTTACCATTGCCACCTGACTCACTATTATCCATAGGATTCCATGTTTGCCAGGTGTTAGTAGATACTGTGTGAGTGTAATATGGCTCATACACTAAACGTCCTTTGTAAGAATTATCCGCATCACTGCGATTATTATCAAATTCAAACTGAAGTGCAGGTAGTGCCACTCCTGCTGTCGGAGTGTATGTACTGTATGTAAGAGAATTAATTTGACTAAAACGAGTGCCTCTTATATTGGTCATACCCAAAACTTGACCTTGATCATTTGCAGTAAGCTTAAATTCTGCACTTCCTGTTCCTGCTGGTTGCCCAGTTGGACCTACAACCATTTGACCAGTTTGTCCACCATTATTATTTTCTGGAAAATATGTCCATCCGTTCATACTAACTGGGTCTACATAAGTTATATTAGAAGATGTAGTCTCTCCCTGAACTTCTTCGCATTCTAGAGTTATTTCAACTACGACGTCATTGTAATCAAAGCCCCCAAATTCCCAGTCTTCAAATGCTATTACGTATTGATCTGATGCTGGGCTGTATACTATTGCTTTGTCTGTTGGGCCATTTTCTGCAGGACTATAAAGTGCGTTTTCAGTAGCAATGATACCGAGGAGTGGTCCAGTTGAATGATATACTTTTATAGCGAAACCTACACTGGTAGCTGCACCCACATTTACTGAAATAGCTGGACTTCCTGAAGAAACAACGGGGACTGCCTCAGGAGCGCTTGCTCCAGTTTTAAACACAGGAACGAAATTTGCCATACTACTATCTGTGTAGTAACCAAATGTCATCTGGCTACCGGATATACCTTCGATAAATTTTGCATCAAAATTTATTTCTGAGTTTGCAGGGATATTCCAAAGTTGGTATTGCTTCTGGTTTGTATTTACATTTACTCCATACCCCTCATCGTTCAAAATACTTTGTAAGGTTTCCTCTGAACCTGCATTGATTACTTCTACTGTTTCGTCAGTCAGTGAATCTGGTGCTGGACATGAATTTTCAATTTGAGATGTTGGATTATCACATTCTTGTGTTTCAGAATCCCATGTTCCGCCTTCTTCTTCACAGGTAGTGTCTGCACATGGATTTTGTGTCTGCACACCATCTACATTAGGGCAAACATCTGTTGGTGTTGTCTCAGGAATATTTGATTCACACCAAGCATCTTTATCAAATTCTGCTTCTAAGGAACCCTCGTATGCAAAATCTCCGTGTCCTAGATGAGCACTGAGGGATGATGATTCGTTAACAGTTTTGAATTTCCAATTCGATCCAGTTTTGTGACAGATATTTATTATATCTTCTACGGCAACTGCATTATTTTCTGCTTGTTGTGCGCTTGCAGCAAGAGGTAAAGATCCGACCATTGAGAAAACCATCGAAAACATAATTAGAAACGACAATATTTTTTTCATACTTATTTTTAAAATTAAACTTATAAATAACGACTTTTGATAATAAATTTACACCTTGCAACTTTTTTCTATATAATCGCAATCTAACAGATTTACAGAACTTTGTCAAACTAGGAATGGATATCATGTAGACATTCTAGTCATCAGTTGATCTCTAGTTACTATGACGCTAAAGAGGTGTTTATATTACAGAAAATGAGTATATCTCCTCTATAAAACTAAAAATACTTAAATTTAAAAATAATATAAGTAAAAGAACCACCCGTATGGGTGGTTCTTTTACTTTCGCTTATTCTATTGATCTACTTTGTTATTATCGATTTGTAGAACTTACACATTGACCCTGGTTTTTAAATGTTGGGTTTGTGAAGGTCTTCCAGCCACCATTTTTACATGCATCTTTATTTGTTGGTTGGTTTGTAGTTTCTGCTTTGAATGAAGCTGCAATAGTGTGGTTTGCTGTCACATTATTAAATGTATATGTGTTAACCGCACCTACCGAAGATCCGTCAACGAGAACATCGTTTACTTGGTAACCGCTATTAGCAGTGATAGTAAATGTTTTGCTTGTAGCATTATTTACGAGGACTGAACCTGATGGAGAAATTGAACCATTAGCACCTGCTGAAGCAACTATCATGTGAGTTGCTGCTGGGTAAATAGTTGTTGGATCGCCACTCAAGTTTGCATTGGTTGCAGTTACAATTTTACCGTTTGCGAGAGTCACCGTCGCTACTACTTTTGTAGCAGGGATACTTTGACCGTATTGGGCTGCACGGACATTTGTCCAGTATCCATCAGTTGCGTATGCGAAGTTTCCAGATACATCAAATGGTGATGAGAACTGAGAGCCAGTTATATCAGCATTAAACTTTGGAAGGATTGCTGTATTAGTTTGCAATAGTTGATCCCCTGCTCCGTATAATTTTACTTGAACATTTGTGGCGCCAGCAAGTGTGTTGTTAGCAACACCAAATCCTGCCGTGTAACCCTTTAGCATTCCTAGTCCAGTGTCGTAATTTACAACCCCGAAATCTTCAGCATTAAGGGATCCGAGAAGGGCTGCTGTCCCACTGGTTGAAGTGAAAGCACCTGATCGTGAACCTCCTTGATAGTTATCTGACCATGTTCCACTTATTGTACCGTTAGCTGCGACAGTCCCCATAACGTGAAGAACTGTTTGTGGAGTTACTGCATCTGGGGTAGCTGTATAATTTGCTAAGAAGTCAATTGCATTTCCTGAAACTGTACCCGAAGTAACACTCCAGGCATATGTATTTGCTCCAGAGGGAGAACCTCCGTTACCAGTTACATTTCCAGAACCATCTTGGGTCAATGACATATCATGAGCATAGTTACTGCCTAGATATTCCATATTTACAACATAGTTACCAGTTACGTTTACTGTTGGAGTTGCGGCTTCCGCTATCATACCAAATGATAATACGAGAAGTAATGCAATAGCGGTGACACTGCTTCCTATTGAGAATATTTTTTTCATAATTTTGTTTAGGTTAATGTAATAATGTTTTTATTAATAATAATTTTGTTACAAATCCAATGATCGACTCAAATGGACCTGTAATATAGTAGACGCATGAGGCCACGGAATATTGCATGAATATTTTTAGGAAATTGATGAAAAATTTTGTCAAACAAAAAAACTTCGCAGTACTGCGAAGTTTTTTTGATGTTCTAATCCCTAATAAATTTTTATGTAGTGCGACGTAGTACCTTAACAAGAAATATTAGGATGATGGCACCAACAAGGGCTACGACAAAACTAGTTATATTAAAACCAGTTACCGCACCTCCACCTAAACTGCTCATAATCCAGCCACCGATTACAGCGCCGACTACCCCGACTATTATGTTAAGAAAAGCACCTTGCTCCGCATCAGTTTTCATGATGAGAGAAGCTACCCACCCTACGAGCGCACCAAACACAATCCAAAGTATTATTTCCATATATTTTTTATAATTAAATTAATAAAAAAACTTTAAAGTTCATCTATTAATATAAGACGAACATAAGTGAGTTTTCTTTCACTATGTTAGTTACATTTTTAATGTATGAAAATTCGAGTAAAAAAAGCGATGCGGAATTTTCTTTTCGAAAATTCCGCATGGAATGTGAGTTCTAATAAATTAGTTCTCGATTTATTTTGTTGTTTAAATTAGCTTGGCGGTTATTGTTCGCCAAACGAATAGTTTGTATAAACAAAACTGAGAATGAGCGATCCCGAACTGTGTCGGAAACGCAGTCACCCTGGTTAATATACGGGTTGCCGTCGGACCCAGTCATTGTTGACCATCCCCCGTTTTTGCATTTGGATGCCGACATTTCGAAATCGTAAATCGTCACGCCGGAGTCGAGATCCGTCACCACATTATCCCAGTAGCCAGCTAAACCGGCGTCATTCAAACTCGTATCGCCCGTGTTTAGGCTGTAAGCTCGAATGTTCGAACCAGCACTAAGCGAGTTCATATCTGCCGGTATGGAAGGACACGGGTATGGCGATGCAGAAGCCCCGCCTCTTGTAGTGACCGAATAAGGTAGCGTCGGATCAAACGTGAGCGTGGAGAATCCGGACGTACTTCCTGTCGTTGCAATAACGTCGTATCTACAGTCGTAGAATTTGAGGTCGTCCGATTCGCCGAAGTTTGCATATACGTTTAAATAGAACTGGTTAGCAGAGGCTGCTGTTCCGTTCCCTGCGATCTTGAAATCGCCGGAAATACTGTTAACCGTCGATATCGCTACGTTGATGAAATGCTCGCCGATGAATTTCTTTGCCGCCGCCGTACTGATAACGCCGGTAAAAAGACTCCCGTTGCCGATGCTGTTGAACCGATTTGTGAACGTGTATGGAGTGGCATTCGCCGTGTCTCGGCTAAAATACCAACCCGGAACGTTTTCCGCCGTTGAAGTGTTGCCAGTTACGACAACTGTGGTCTGTGCCGCTGCCGTTGTTGCCGACAAAGCTGTCATTGTTAAAAGAACGAAAATGAACGCCATTGCGCTCATTAATTTACTATTTTTCATTTTTCTATCTCCCAAATTTCTTAATTGAAAAATACGGCTCTTAGCCGTATCCGTAAAAGACTTTACGTTAATTTGACCTTTTTGTCAATTCATGTTGTCAAAAAGAATTTTTTGTAGTATAGTTTTTGTAAGTAATTTCTGAGACATTAAAAATATCTATACTCTCGTGGACACACCTCCGAACAAAAAAATAGACAAAGTTGAAGAAGAACTCGCTCGTGGTGCTGAGATATCTATTATCGCCCTCTTTGATAATTTAATTGAAAAAGCATTTCAAAGTCGTGCTTCTGATATTCACATTGATCCACTTGTAAAAGGTGTCCGAGTTCGTTTTCGTATTGATGGAGTGCTTACTGATGCGTACACATTTCCTAAAGAAATAAATAACGAAGTTATCGCTCGAATAAAAATATTATCCAAACTTCGCACCGATGAACATCAGGCTACTCAGGATGGCCGCTTTAGATATGCATTTTCCGAAGAGGCATTACAACAAAATCCTTCCCAGTCTAAATTTATCGATTTTCGTGTATCAATAGTGCCGACCTACCATGGTGAAAATGCGGTGCTTCGTTTGCTTTCGGATAAAAACGAAAAGTCGACACTCGGCGACCTTGGCTTTAGTGAAACTGACAGAAAGAAAATAGAAGATGCCATGCGAAAAACAAATGGAATGATCCTCTCAACTGGCCCAACAGGTAGTGGTAAAACCACAACTATGTACACTCTTATTAAAATGTTAAATTCGCCCGAGGTTTCTATTCTGACCATTGAAGACCCGATTGAATACGCGGTAGATGACATTGAGCAAATACAAGTAAATGCCCGGCATGGTCTTACATTTGCAAATGGCTTACGTAGTATTTTGAGACAAGATCCAAATATTATCATGGTTGGTGAAATCCGCGACGCTGAGACAGCAAGCATCGCCGTGAATACTGCACTTACTGGTCACCTACTCCTTTCTACACTTCATACCAACGATGCGGCCACTACCTTGCCTCGCTTGCTCGACATGGGGATTGAAGAATATCTTGTGGCTTCGACTGTGTCTATAGCTATCGGACAGCGACTTGTGCGAAAAATTTGTGCTGACTGTAAAGAGAAAATAGTCATTACTCATGCCATGAAAGAAGCTCTTGCGAAAACTCCATACGCGAATTTGCTTGTGAATAATGAATTTGTATATAAAGGTAATGGTTGCGAAAAATGCAATAACAGTGGGTATCGAGGGCGTGTGTGTATAAATGAAGTCTTAGTAGCTGATACAGAAATCAAAGACGCGATACTCCGTCGGGCATCTGCAGCAGAAATCAAAAAAATAGCTATTAAAAATGGAATGACTACAATGTTCGAAGATGGATTTAATAAAGTAAAAGAGGGACTTACCACTGTCGAAGAGGTACTACGAGTTATCCATGAATAATACCCATGGCCGAACACACAAAAGAAAAAAATAAAAAGTCATTGATGGAATCGCTGCAAACCATCTCGTCCACTCGGATGCGTCTGTCAGTTAAAGACCAAACTTTTTTCGTCAAAAGACTTTCCTTTCTTATTAAAGCAGGTATACCGATGCGTGAATCGCTCGTAATGATTCGCGAGCAAACACGCAAGAAAACATATATTCGTATTTTAGATACTGTCATTACGAATGTTTCGAACGGTCAAAACCTATCAACAAGTTTAAGTAAATTTAAAAATACATTTGGTGAATTTACTATCAATATAATCGGTTTTGGGGAACAAACAGGTATTCTTTCCGAAAATCTAGAATATATCGCTGACGAGTTAAAGAAAAAACAAGCTCTTCGTAAAAAAATAATCAGTGCTTCGGTGTACCCTATCATTGTCAGCATCGCTACTGTGGGCATCGTGGCATTCTTGATGGTATTCCTTTTTCCAAAAATATTACCCGTATTCTCAAGTTTGAATTATGATCTTCCACTTTCTACTCGAATTGTTATCGCTATGAGTGGATTTGTTACCAATTGGGGACTTGTCGCGTTTGCAGGCTTAGTAGTTTTACTAGTTGCTTTTTTAATTACTTTAAAGAAAAGTAAAACATGTGCATTTTATTTTGATCGTTTTATTTTAAAAATACCAATCATTGGGAAAATTACTATTGACTATAATATCGCAAACTTTACTCGCACACTCGGATTACTTCTCAAAAGTGGTGTAACTATGGGTGAAGCGTTACCGATATGTGTACGTACAACGCCTAACCTTGTATATCAAAAGGAATACCATGCCTTGGCCGCTGTAGTAAATCGCGGTGCAAAAATATCTACTCACTTGAGCAAGAATCGCGAATTTTTCCCAGATATTGTATCGCAGATAGTGTCGGTCGGTGAACATAGCGGAAATTTATCCAACTCGCTTATGTATCTTTCTGAAATGTATGAAGCGGAGATCGATGATTTTACGAAGAACCTTTCGAGCATGGTTGAACCAATATTGATGATTATAATGGGTATTCTCGTCGGATTTATCGCTATCGCTATTATTACTCCTATCTATGGTATTACTCAAAACCTAACACCAAAGTAAAATTATGAATAAAGGTTTTAGCTTAATTGAAATAATAGTTGTGATCGGCGTTGTGGCAGTGGTCATAGGTTTTGGAGTCGTGACGGATTTGAGTGCTTTCAGGCGGGATACATTTCAAACAGAAGAAGCAAAAATAGTATCCATATTGCAAAAAGCTCGTAGTCGGGCTATGAGTAATATATATGACACTAATCACGGCGTGTGTTACATAGCTCCAAACTACGTGATTTTCAAAGGAAACACGTGCACCACTGGTGACTCCATTCCTGCTAATACCGACATCTCTTCTAACGGAGGCACCCTGTTTCCTGCCATTGTTTTCAATAGGCTTTCAGGAACGACAACAGGGGCCACTATACACATTACCGACGGTATAAAATCAGACGATATAATGATAAACAATGAAGGTACAATTAATTGGTAAAAAACACATACGAGGCTTTGCAACCTTAGAAATACTCATAGCTTTTGCGGTGCTCATTTTGTCGATGGGTGCTGTAATCCTCGTTGTATTCAGTAATCAATCTTTAGCTATTGATACACAGACAAATAACGAAGCAATTTCAAAAGGTCAGGCAATACTAGAAAAAGCGCGCGCTGATTCGAGGTTTGATTTTGGGTTAGTAAATTCGTCGACTACAACAGAAACAAGCGCAGGGCTTACGTATACAAAAGCACTCGACGTTATCCAAACTGATCTCTTTACTAAAAAAGTTACTTCGACAGTGAGCTGGCAAACAGCAGGCAGAACTTTGTCTACTGTGTTCTCTACCCTTCTGACAAATAAAGACGCAGTGAATGGTGGCGATACGTGTAGCTCTGTACTTACTGGTGATTGGACCCATCCACAAAAAACTGAATATGAATTTGGTAATGATTTATTAAATGATAATTCAAGTGGCTTCCCTATTAGATCGATTCAGGTATTTAATAAAAAAATGTATGTGACGGTGAACAATAATAATGGAAATAATGACGAAACTTTTTTTATTGTAAATATCGCAGACCCTGTTTTAACCCCGAGTGATGTGCTTGGGAAATTAGACAATAGCCCAGGAACCATTAGTGAAGGCCTCGTTGCTGTTGCAGTAGATGGTCAACAATATGCATATGTTGCAAATGCCTATGATAGTTCACCACAAGCGTGTACTGAAAGTCATAATTGTGCACAATTACAAGTCATTAATATGAGTAACTCCGCAAATCCATTTATTGCAAAAAACTTTAAAATTAACAGCTTTACAACTGGTAACAAATTAGCAAATGGAACAAGTGTTTTTTATAAAAATGGGATAGTATATCTTGGTCTAGCTAATGCGACGAGCGGTAAAGAGTTTTTTATTATAGATGTAGGAGGAAATGGTAGCGGCACACCTACGAACCCTATTGTGTTATCAAGTATTGAGATAGGTAATGGAATAAATAATATTTTTGTAAGGAATAATTATGTGTATATTGCATCTCCAAATAGTCAAGAATTAAAAATTTACAATATTTCAAATTTATCAAACCCGACAGCGGCAGGTAGTTTTAATGCATCAAGTGGAGCTGGTAATGGTAAAAGTATGTATTTAGTTGGCGACAAGCTTTATCTTGGAAAAACTGTACCGAACACAGGGAATGACTTTCATATTTTAAATAATTCGAATTCAAACACTGCCCTCCCTGAGATAGGAGGCATGAATTCAGCAAGCAGTATAAATGGTATTACGATTAGAAATTATTTAGCATTTTTAATTACTTCAAATGGACAATTTCAGATATGGAATATTGCTAATCCAAGTAATATTACTGAATACGCAAGCCCTCTTACGCTTCCTCCGGGAAGCGGCGGCGGGCTTCAGGGCACCAGTAGTGATTGTGAGGGTAATTATATGTACATTGGTTCTGAAAGTTCAAATAATAAGGGATATATATCAGTGATCACTTCAAGCTAATGAAAAAAAATACAGGCTTCACACTCATAGAAGTTATCATTTATATAGGTCTTTTTTCTCTGTTGCTCGGAACTGCTTTTGTCGCATGTTTTCAACTTATTGATGGCTCCGGTAAATTAAGTACAAAAAATACTACTCAAGAAGAAGGAAATTTTGTTATGAAAAAATTCAACTGGGCGCTTACGAGTATAAACTTAGGGAGTGCTCCTATTATTACTGGCTCAGGCTGTAATCAAAGTTTATCGATCGTAAAAAGTGACACTTCTATAACTCCTGTAGTGCTAAGATTGAATGTTATAAGTGGGGTTAGATATATTGAGATTGGGAAGAATGGAGGTGTCTTCTACCCTATTACTACTTCGAATGTTGTGGTGAGCTGTCTTAAATTTATCAACATAGCCGGCACTCCCTCGGGGGTTACAGCGATAGCTACGATAGACGGCCTTGATTTTAATGTCACTAAATATATTCGTAAATAAGATGAATCAAAGTGAAAAAATAAAAAAAAATACTGGATTCGTTGCTCTAATATCCGCAATTATTATTTCTGTAATTCTTTTACTTATAGTAACGAATGTAAGCTTAACTGGATTTTATAGTCGGTTCAACATTTTAGATTCAGAACTAAAAGAACGTAGTTTGAGTTTAGCCGAAGGCTGCGCGGATACCGCAATATTAAAATTAGCCAACAATCCATCCTACAGCCCAACGAACGAAGTTGTAACTATCGGGGCTGATAGTTGTACAATAATTTCTATTACCGGCAGTACAACTAAAACCATCCTAACTAAAGCTGATTTTAAAAATTATATTACAAAATTACAAATAACAATAAATACTACCACGCTCGCTGTTAATTCTTGGGATGAAATTTAAGCCAAATTAACAGCCAGTCCTTACAATTTTGGTTTTACGTAGTAGAGTAAAAAATATATTATATAATAATAAATATGTCGAAATTATAAGCATTTTTCGCGAAAGCGGATACATTATTAATAAGTAAAAATATGAAAAATTTAAAAAACGTAAATAATAAAGGTTTCACTCTTATTGAAATCTTGGTTGTGATTGGTATCATTGCTATCTTGGCAACAATCGTAATTATCGCGATCAATCCAGCTAAGCAATTTGCGCAAGCTCGTAATACTCAACGTGAGTCAAACGTAAACACAATTTTGAACGCTATTGGACAACACGCAGTAGACAACAAAGGTGTTCCAATGTCAGCTTCTAACTGTTCTGGTGTAGGAACTGTTCCTGGTACTACTCCCTTAACTATTGGTACTGGTTCAGGTATGGTTGATTTAGATTGTCTAACACCTGATTACATTCCAGCAACTATACCTTTTGACCCGGAAGGAGGTAGTGCAACTGACACTAAATACACTATTGAATATGAAGATAGTCGTTATACGGTTTGTGCTCCCCTTCACGACGAGGATGCTATTCCTGGAAGTGCAGAATTTTGTTTAACTCGATAAATTAAATAGAATCTAGATTAAAAAACCTCCACCGTATCCTAACCAATAGCTTCACACCACCTGCATAGGAATTAAGTAATTAATTCCTCCGTGGACTCGTTTGTAATTGTAGTATTGCAAATACTTTTTCAATTCGCAATTAATCTTCTTCACATCATTAGGTAAATGATCTAAACATTCTTCCTGAATTGTTCTGTTCACTCTTTCAATGTGTGCATTGTCGTTCGGTTTACCAATTCTGGTATACCTATGTTTCTTTTGAATTCTAGACACAAACCATTTTCCAAATTCAGGTCCATGATCACTCTGTAGCATATCGAATTTAAATGGTGCATGTTTTTGTGCTAGAGCTACGAACTGAACTGCAGTAGCTGCATTCAAGCGTTCGTAAGCTCTGGCATATATCCAACGTGAGTAGACATCAATTAGTACAAGCACGTACAATCTTGTCTTTTTACCTGTCATGCGATGAATGGCATCAATCTCTACTAAATCACCTGATTTCAGGGGATATGGGCGATCTACTGGTGGATGGTATCGTTTCCATGGACTTCGTTTCTTGATCAGATACTTTCTTTCTAAAGTTCTCTTTACTGATGACAAGGAAACTTTGATTCCATCATTTAAAAGTTCTCGATGCACTGCTTCTGCATATCTGTTGTGCTCCAGTCTTTTCTTTACGATCTTGTTTACTACTTTCTCTTTCAATTGTTTCGGATGTGACTTCGGTTTGGAAGATTTTGTGGGTATGGGATGATCTCCAATGATTCTACTTCTTCTAACCCACTCCATTACTGCTGTATGATGAAAACCTAGATATCGACCCACTTTTCTTGCACTCCAACCACGTTTAACTAGTCGAGCTGCTTCTCTTCTAATCTTAGGCATATTCTTGTTTGTTGTGTATGGCATATACTTGATGATATTCCACCAAGTGGTGCCAAGCTATTGGACCTATACGTACTGATTGACAAATGCACATTTTAGGTGTATAATGGAGAGAATATATAAGGTGCTAGAAGTTGGGGTTTTACCCTAAAAACCATTGTGTTATTTTGTGAGGTTGATATACTATTTTACATTTAAAAGGCAGAAATAATAATAGAAAATATGGAACCAAAAAAGATAAAAAAAATAAAGAAGGTAAAAAAACCAGGGAAGAACTGGAGGAAATTTTGGAAACTTGGGGTTGATGAATTCAACACTCAGTTTTTCGACGTAAACAAGGATGCAGAGCTTATTGCTACGGAAGGGCATCATGTATACAACTTGCGAGATATTGCTAAAAAATACGGTACACCACTTCAGATCGTGTTTCCATTTATTATCGAAGACCGACTCAAGGATTTGATCGGATATTTTCAGGCATACATAAAAATATACGGATACAAAGGTAAATTCTTCTATCACTATCCGATGAAGGTAAATCAAAATAAGGAGTTTATACTTCCACTTATTTCCGAAGGAGCAAACCTAGAGTCCACTTCCGCTAATGAACTTTGGATCGTTAAAAAACTTTGGGAAGGTGAAAAATTCAACAGCAAAATCCGCGTGCTTTGCAATGGGCCGAAGACAGACCAATATCTCGACCTTATCGAAGAACTTCGTGGCAAGGGAATGAATATTGTACCTATTATTGAATCAATGGATGAAGTAGAGCGGTTATCAAAATACAAAGGCGACATCGGCGTACGTGTTGATCTTAATGTTAAAGCTGATTCACATTGGGATAAAAAGTTTGATCGATTCGGATTGTCGGAGAAAGATGTGCTGGATCTAAGTAAAATGAAAAATTTAAAAATCATGCACTATCATATGGGTTCACAGATCAAAACCCAGAAAAGTATTTTTGACGGCATCAAACACGCTTTTTCTATCTATAGGGAATTACAACAGAAACATCCAAACTTAGACACATTAGACATAGGGGGAGGTTTTGGTATTCCATATGAAAAGAAAAAGTTTTATACCGCGAAGGGCGTATCGAGCCAAATAGTAAAAATTTTGAAAAATCTTTCTGATAAATCCGGCATCAAGCACCCAAACATCATCGTAGAATGGGGGCAGTATGTAGTAGCCCCTGCTCAGATTACCTTATATTCTGTGATGTCAGAAAAAGCTATTCCAAAAGCTAACGCTAAATCTTGGTATATTGTGGACGGTAGTTTTATGAATGATTTAAAAGATACATGGGCTATCCACCAAAAATATCATGTGATTCCGGCAAACAATATGCATAGCCCGCTCAAAACCACCTGGTTTGCAGGAAGTACCTGTGACTCTGATGACAAATACACAGCCGGAGGGAACTATATCTTAATGCCTAAGCTTCATGCTGACAAAGATAATCAACTCGTAGCAATTTTTGACACAGGCGCATATCAAGACGGCTTGGCATCACATCACTGCCTACTTTCGGCGCCTATGAAAATAATTGTTCAAGACGGAGCAATTACCATTGCTCGCAAACGGGAAAGTGCAGAGGCAATAGGAAAACTTTTTGGTTGGACTAATGGAGGTAATAAATAATTTATGAAAATTAGAAAAGTTTTTATAGCATGGTTTGTCACTATTATTGTGAGTCTCATAATGGGATTTTTTTTGATTGGATATTCCATGGATTTTAAGTCAAAAGATGAAAGAACAACAGAAGCTTTGATAGAAGAAAGAAACGAAGAAATATCAAAAGAAGCGAAAGAAATAAAATATGTAATGTTGGGAGAAAAAAAAATAAAAGTTGAATTAGCTTTAACCAAAGAAGATCAGGCACAAGGGTTGTCCGGAAGAATTAGTTTAAAAGAAAACGAAGGCATGTTGTTTGTTTTTGATAAGCCCGGGGAACACAATTTTTGGATGAAGGATATGAAATTCCCTATAGATATTATATGGATAGATGAGAATTTTAATATGGTCATCTATATAAAAAAAGATGCTCGACCGGGGTCTTATCCAGAGACGTATGGGCCTAGTTCAGATAGCATAGAAAATGCTAAATATGTTTTAGAAGTTCCTTCAGGCTTTGCAGAAAAGAATAATTTAAAAATAGGGGATAGAGTGGGTTTTGAAAATAAAGAAGGTATACCTATTAATAATTAGATAGCCCTTAAAATGAAAACTCCGCCTTTAGAGCGGAGTTTTCATTTTGTTGCAGGTATCTATAAGCCGAATTTTGTTCCCCGCGAGCGGGGTGATAGCAATTTATCTAGGTCCGACGTTGCCGTCGGACTCAAGCGATTCTCTCTAACCCAAAGGCCAGAGCACGATCTTGCACAGAGGTAAGGGTTTAGCCGTTTCACCCCTTATATTACTATAAGGATTTATCCCTTGATTGCTCTTGGGATACTTCTTAGCTTTCGCTTCGAAGCGTCTCTGCTCGCACCTATATATCGCTATGCACGGGAGTTACCCGCTACCTGTTTTTCGTCCGCCAAAGGCGAATGAACTGTGTTCGGACTTTCCTCTCTGACGTAACGTTAGAGTAGCTATCCAACACCTGCTCTCACACAATAGCATGCTTGCATTTTTTTGTGAAGTATGCTATGATACATAGGTGAGTGTGAGAAGTGATTCTTGCATTTATCGTAAACAATATATGTGCCGCAAAAGCCCGCTTTCGAGCGGGCTTTTGTTTTTTCTGTCTATGTTTTCATATTGTATGATACAATTATTGAGCACATGAAAACTGTCAAAAATCCTCGAAAGAAAAAATCTAATTTCAATAAAAAATTTAAAGTTCTATCCATCACATTTACCCTCGCAGCCATGGGTTTGTTTTATGTTATTTTCCATTTTGGATTTAACCCGAGTTTGTTGGCTAAACTTTCTTTTTATGTCGACTTAGCAAATCCTTCGATGCGTATTGTTCGTGTAGTGCCAGGGTTGCGTAAGGAACAAATAGCTGAAGTTGTGGGTGACAAGCTCGGCTGGGATGACAACCAAAAGATTGATTTTATAAATGCGCATCTAGCTATGAACAGCCCAAATCTCGAAGGGCGTTACTTCCCAAAGACCTATCTTATTAATAAGGACGAAGGTCCGTCCGAAGTGAGTGCCACGATGTTTGAAGAGTTTGAAAAACAAACAAGTAAAATTTTAGATCCCAAAGAAAATAAATCAAAAAAAATACTCAACAAAGACGCGATAATAACCATTGCTTCTATTATTCAACGTGAGTCAAACGGCAAAGATGATATGAATCTTATTTCGGGCATTATCTGGAATCGTATTTTTAGCGGAATGAAACTCCAAATGGATGCCACGCTTCAATATGCAAAGGGGACTGAAGAAGAAGGTTGGTGGGGTAAGGTGTATTCGGATGACAAAAAAATAGATTCCTCGTACAACACATATAAACATAATGGTTTCCCACCAGGCCCAATAGCAAACCCAGGACTTGCAGCTATCGCTGCTGCGTATAATCCACAAAAGACCGAGTGTATATTTTACCTACACGACAAAAATAGTAAAATTCATTGCTCGAAGACTTACGAACAACACAAGAAAAATATAGAGATATACTATTAATACAGTTGCATTTTTACCAGAATACGATACACTATTTTAGTCTGGGCCCTTAGCTCATCTGGCTAGAGCGCCTCATTTGCAATGAGGAGGTGGCAGGTTCGAGTCCTGTAGGGTCCACAAAACACAAATAATTCCCACTGCTGGGAATTTTTGCGTTTTGTGGAGAACGCAGTGATGTTTTGCGAGTACGCAAAACCACGAGGGGCGGGCTGCGAAAATTTCGAGCGGCGGCGAGAAATTATTTGTAGCCACAGTAAAACATATGTAATGACCGAGATTTCTGTAGGGTTATGTAGTAAATCTACTCCTCATACGTCATAATACTAAGTATGAATAAAAAACTTTTAGGATTAATAATAGTACTAATTGTCGCCGCCTTCGGCGCATTAGCTTTTTTTTATCAAGATCAAAGGGCAGCCGACAATACAGTAATAGTTGACGAAAATCAGCCAAAACAAGAAGAGAAGGAAATTGAAGTAGCAAAAACTCTTGCACCACAGCCAGGCTTGCCAGAAGCTGTCGAAAAGAAACGCCAAGCAATTTATCAGGCCGCACTGGCTCGTGATTATGATTTACTTGCTGATGAGGCGAGTGAAAATTTTCAGTATAGTTATGGAGGATCGGAGGAAGGCTTGGCTGAATATTTGAAAATGGAAGATTCAAATGATAATGAAAAATCATTTGATATTAGTATAAAACTTCTAGAAATGCCATATGCGAAACAATATGACATGTATACATGGCCAGAAGTATTTACAAAGGCGAGCGAGGACTGGACCGAAAAAGACATTGCCCAAATGCGAATTCTTTTAACTGAAGAAGAGATAGAAGGGTATCGACAGTTCGGAGCGTATGCATATTATCGCCTCGGCATTATGGAGGATGGCAAATGGGTGTTTTACCTTGCCGGAGACTAATTTGTTTTATTGCATTACTGCGTAACTAAATAGAACGCCGAATTTTTTACACCAAATTATGGCTGTATTATTTCCTTTATAAGATTCTGGTATTTCATATACCTGATTTCCTTGATTTCCTTTTAACATACCCAGACTTACATAATTATCTAAACTCTCTATTGAGTTTCCAGGATTTTTTGAATCACTTAAGTAAATGTACAAATCGGGTCCATTAGTAACCTCAAAGCTTTCTAAGCTTAGGTATCTTTTTCCGTCCTGTTCAATTATTTGTGCAGTTCCAGAGCCTTTGTGAACAAAATCTACTGCAACGAAGTTTCCTTTTACGATAGACTTAGGTTCCATAATACTTTCACTGCTTTCTGCGCTCTCAACCTCAAGGGTTTTCTGTGTGGCTACAGGTAATGACTCTTCTATTCGGGTATTTTGAAAATAAGTATGAAACCTAAAATAAAAAACTTCTGCGGTCACAAGTGCTAAAACAGCAAATACTGATATTAAAATAATTAGTTTTTTGCTCACCTAATCATTTTAAATCAATTACAGAACAAAGACAAACTCATTGTATTTTTCCTAATTTCTGGTAATATAAAAATACATTCCGGGGTAGCTCAGTGGTAGAGCGGTCGCCTGTTAAGCGATTGGTCGTAGGTTCGATCCCTACCCCCGGAGCTCGTAAAAATCTTAAGTCGCCGAAAGGCGGCTTTTGATTTTGTGAGCTCCGGGAAAGAAGTGAACTGCTTCACTTCTGTGTAGGGAGCGAAAAGCTTTTCGTTATGAATTGTAAATTCATCGAAAAGGTATACGGCGGCTGTAAGCCGAGATATCCTACCCTCGGAGCCAGCAAAAATCACCAAGATTTAGTATAATAAAAATATGAAGAACCTTATTTCTTTAGTGTTTATTGCTCTATTGATCAGTGTTGGTTTTTTGCGTGTTTGGTCAGATACGAATATTTTTGGCACTACAAAAATAAATTCATTTGAATATTTTGGAGGATGTTGGCAAGGAGATGTACGTTTGTGCGATTACGATCCCTTTGATTAATAAATTTCTTAATAAAACATTTACGTTTAAACAACTTCTACCCACTCCTAAAAAGTTACTGATAACTATAGGCTTATTTCTTGTTTTTCAAGCCATACAGATTTTTATTCATGGCAATAATTTAGGTATAGGTTTTCCTCTTAGTTACTTACATTCAAAAAGTTCCTTGTTTATTCTTATTCCTGATTTTGAATTTAGTCTTTTTAATTTTACAATTGATATATTGTGGTTTTACGGCATGTCAGTTTTAGCAGACAAACATTGTCCCAGGTTCGGAGCCAGCAAAGTAACCTTATTTCATAATAAAGTTTTTCTTATCTAACTTAGGAAGTTTGAACCTGTGATATAATTTTGTAAATGAATTTAATAGATGAAAAGAAAGCTTCAGTGGAAGAAGTTACAAATAGTTTACTTGCTCAAAAATTTGGAACAAATTGGGCAGAAAAGACAAATCAGTTCGCTATAGATTATGTCATTCATTTAGCTGAAGTATATGGAGATTGCTGGTATCAAGGGTTTTTGCCAGAAGAATTTTTTCTAGACATTCTATTACCAAGTCATCCTCATTCATTAGTTAAAGAGAATCTATTTTTCCCTATTGATACACCAGTAAAAGATGCTTTTATGCTTCTAAATAAATTTGATACTGATTATGCGAGAGATTGTAAAGAATTAATTAATTATCTTAAAGAAGAAATTAGACAAAAAGAGTTCAATCTTAGTGTAGTTTTAGTAGTAATAAATGGAACCCTAAAACACGTTGATGGACTTCATAGGATGATTGCTCTTTCTCTTTTACTAAAAGAAGGATATAAGTATAAACCTATTCCTGTATTTTTATGTGATTCAACTAAGGAAAATTCTTAACTTTCCTTTAGAATAGCCCTCCGAACATCCTCCCACGTTTGGAGCAAAATTATTGCGGGATTTTTCTAGAAAAACCAGTGCAAGAGAAAGAGGTATACGGAATTTTTTTACCCACAGAGGTGCGGTCGGGAATAAGCTTTTTTTTCTCAATCAAAGGATATTGGATTCTCTCTATACCCTTATCTGTAAGTTTATAAATTTTTTGTTCAGTATTACTAGATCCCTCTACCGTATATGCATAGTCAAGTACTAACTCTGTAGAATTTTTTATTCCGTTTAGGGTAAGTCGATATTTTATATACGTAGAAATTGATGTAAAATCTTGTTTAAAAGCGTTTTATTTCGATACATATTTTAGGTATTCTCCGTATCCGCTCGCGACCATTTGGTCTTTGGCAACAAAGCGAAGAGCAAAACCATTAATGCAGTATCTTTTTCCTCCTCGATCCGCGGGGCCATCGTCAAAGATATGTCCAAGATGAGAATCAGCGTACTTTGACCTGACTTCTATTCTTTCAATTCCCAATTCTTTATCGATTTTAGAGGTAATCGCGTCAGGTGTTATAGGTTTCACAAATGAAGGCCAGCCTGTGCCAGAATCGTATTTGTCGCTTGAAGAAAAGAGTGGTTCACCCGATACGATGTCGACATATATTCCTGCTTCATATTTTTTAACATACTCGTTTGAGTAGGGGATTTCTGTAGCATTTTGCTGGGTAATGTTATATGCAAGAGGTGGAAGTATTTTGCGGAGCGCATCCTCTGATGGTTTTATGTATGGAGAGCTTTCTGTTGGTAGGATCCATTGTTTGGTTTCGTTTCGAGAAATAGTTGAGTCAGTTGTGTTAGATCTTGTTCTTGAGACAGCGTATATTAATAAACCTAGTGCAACTATTACAATTGAAATAAAAATTATTTTTTTGGTTTTCATTTTTTTAATTTGACAATAGTATGTATTGATCATATACTTAAGTTACTTAAGTATAGTACACTAAAAACATAGGTATTGCAAGCTACCTGTGGAAAAGTATACTTAAGGGATGCCTACAAACATGTTCAAAAATATACAAAGAGAAGGATATGCAAAGACCTACGCACTTGGCCTATTGCAGAACAAAGCCTACAAAACAGTGAATATAAAAACGAGCTTACTACTCAAGCCATTTAGGATATCTGCTGTTGAATGGGTATTTTTGGGGATGCTTCACGATCAAAAAGAATCAGTTTCTCTAAAAAAATTTGCAGATATTCTCGGGGTTGAGGCCCCATTTGTGACAATTCTTGCTTCAAAATTCGTTAAGAAAAGATTTGTAGTATATAGCAAAAACCCCACCGACAAAAGAATGAAGAAAATTACTTTAACGAAACAAGGTCATGCGTTTGTGATACAAATTGAAAAAATAATTAGTAAAGAAAGTGAAAAATGGCTTGATGGTTTGTCTATCTCTCAAGTGGGTACATTTGTAAAAGTCTTAAAAAAACTTACTGAAAAATCTAGATTTAGCGCGAACAGTCTTCATTAGTCTTGTTTGTAATTATCGGAACGACTGAATACAACTTTTTATCCTATTATCCTTTCTATAAACCAAAAGAGAGCAATTGTCGTTATAAAAAAAGCTAATATTTTTATACTTCGAGGGTACCAGGTTTTATCTCTGCAGTAGTAAGCAACAGGGAAAACAAGTCCAACAATAACAAGTTGTCCGATTTCTATACCAAAATTAAAAGCAACAAGTGAAGATATTACATAGTTTGTGGGGATGCTGATCTCTTGAATAAGTCCAGCAAAACCGAGTCCATGGAAGAGCCCAAAAAAGAAAACTGAGGCTATTTTGCCACTTTGCTCGCCAATATATCGAGTTCCCTTTAAAAATACACTTGTAATAGCCATATATGCTATAGAGAGGGCAATGAGCGGCTCCACAAGAGAAGGACTTAAGGTAAGAATACCGGAGCCAGCTAAGACAAGAGTAATACTGTGTGCAATCGTAAATGTTCCAGTAAGGTTTAGGATTTCTTTCCAATTCTTAAACACAAACAATAAAGTAAGAACAAATAAAATATGATCTAAGCCAGCTAAAATATGACTAACGCCGATTTTAAAAAAATCTTTAAAGTTATCAAAAAAAGAAGTATCTGGCTGTCTTACTATCTGTAGAATCTCTGCACCATCTTTGAATTTTTCCGCAAATTCTGGAGACTGATTGTCTGCAAATGCTTTTATTTCTTGAGGGGTAGCATTTGGGTTTGCCGCTATATATTCTTGTAGTGCCTTCGGAATAAGTTCGTGGGCATCTGCCAATACGGGGGGCAAGAAAGATAATAATAAGAATAACGCAATAATAATTTTTTTCATATTACGATCTTTTTAAGAAATGCTTACAAGCTCAAAAGAGTTTGTTTTAGTATGGATGCGTTAATAATTGAAATATTTGGATTAATATCACGAGATTTAGTGAGGTATTTTTTAGCTGTTTTCATGTTACCACTTTTAAATGCAATCATTCCTTGATGGAAAAGTATGAGAGGATCTGTCTCACCTAATTGTAAAGCTTCTTTGGAATAACGTAAAGCTTCTTCTGTTTTTCCACTCTTATATAGAGCCCATGATAGAGTATCGGCTACATAGATTCCTTTTCTTTCAGCATATGTATTTTGAGCCATAGCGACAGCTCGGTCAAGAGAAATATCATGATCACTCAAAAAGAGCGATTCTTCAAGGTCAGCATTTACTTCACTTGATCTCGAACTGTCATATGCTACCTGTGCGAGTGTAAGATATTGAGTAGACATATTTTGCTCTCCTTGTTTGAAATAGAAGTCAGCCAAATTGGTAGCATGTTCTGCACTAGGAATTGCATTGTATGCTTGTTTAAAATATTTTTCTGCTTCTAAAAAATCCCCTTTAAAAAAATATATTTTACCTAAACCGCTTAGGGCAGGAGCGTAACCAGGCAATATAGTAAGTGCTATGTTAAAATCTGAGGCTCCCTCGGTTAAATTATCTCGCATATGGATTTTCCCTAGTTCAACATAAGCAAAAGCTATATTTTCCTTAAAACTGCTGCCAGAGTTTATTGCGAGATTTAAAAATTCCTCAGCACCTTTAATATCACCATATAATTCCCTAACATAGGCGATACGTATATAAGAAGAATATGATGGCCTGATATCCACCATCTTTTGGAATGCCTCTACGGCTTCTTGATAATGTCCTAGTTCTATTTCAGCATCACCAAGTAGTCCGTAATATAAATGATTAGCAGGGTTTAAGAGAATAGCTTTTTCTGCGTCAGTTTTTGCTTGAATAAAGTTATGTTTGCCGAGATTCATATTTCCTTGAATAGCTGGGATATCTGGATGGAAAGGATCAATCTTATAGGCTTTATCCATGAGCGTATCTATTTTTTGATAATAAGATGTGTCGGCAGTTTCACGCACTTTCTGCAGATACAAGCTACCTAGATCGATATAATTTTTAACATTCTCCGGACTCCATTCGATTGCTAGAGTTAAAGCATTTATTTGACCATCGAGTGTAGTTTGGTCTAGATTCCCATTTTCGGGAGCAGACGATCTATTATGGGCAAACCATATATTAGCAACCACTATGACGGCGCCGAGCGTGATAGACAATATAAGTGATATCAAATATTTTTTTTTGAAAAATGATTGCATAATTATTTATAAAGGTTTATTTGATCGTGCTATCATGCTCATTTTATGTTTTCATGATAGCACTTAAAATAAATCTTAATGCTTACTTGCTGATTTATTTTTTAGCAACATATATCTATTAGTTCGTCACTGATCCAGTTTGTGACATATTAGAACTTGTTTGCCATTGTATTACAGCTTTCTGTGTCATAAGTCCAAAATTACCATCAGCTCCATTTGCTCCTAGAAAGCCTTTAAGGATTAAATATCTTTGGAGACATCGTACATCTTCGCCTTTAGTGCCTCGTGTGAGAGTCCTACCGATTCCGCATTGCGCCACACCATTTTTTGCATGCGGCACACTTTCATATCCTTGATTTGGGATTGCTAAATAGGGGAACGATCCTCTAAATGCAACATCATTGGTGTCTACTCCATCACCGAGTTTTGCTCCAGTTGGGTCAACAACAAAATCTGGGTGAAAAAGGGGATATGCTGCTCCTGCAATTGCTTGCAAAGAAATATCTATTACATCGTCACCAAGTCTTCGCCCGTTTGGATATCCCTGCATGTCACCTCCTAATACTCCCATTTTGTTTGGGTTTATTGTTGGAGGGATAGCTACATTCAATCTAAGTTCTTCTGCCGGAGTTCCTATTTCTGACTTTGTAAGATCTGGAATTCCAGTTAGGAATATAGCTATAAGATCATCTCTCTGTGATGGTGAACCAAACACGCCTTGAGGAGGAACTTTTATTCCATATAAAGCTTTTAGAAGTTTTCCAACCTCAGGATCAGTTACTGCATTTGCGAACTGAGCGTCATTTTCTGGCTTTGAAGAATTAAATAAATCTTTAGCACCTAAAGGAGCTACAACTTCATTCACGAGTGGAGAGCCAAGTCTTGAAACTTGGATCCAATCTCCTGAATCATTTTGAGTGCCAGATGATCCAAGGACTCTTGTTGCTTGCCTAGATGCAGTAGTCCAAACCCCAATCACTGCTTTTGGATCTTTTGGATCTGTCGGCATAATTTTATTGCTCGTAAGTTCTTTCGTTGGAATTTGAAGTGCCAATGAATGAACATTTGATCCTTGAGTAGTGTTTACTCCACCTCCATTATTTCCAGGAAGTTTTCGTATAGTAAGAAGATCAAAAAGACTTCCAAGGTCTACGAAGAATGGATCATCACTTTGTCCTGCAAATACTTTTCCGCCGCCCGGTATAGAGTTGATAGATTGTGCTTGAAGTGCGGCGTAATTAGGGGTTGATTTAGGTCCTATGTTTACAGGAGCCATTTTTAAATCAGTTCCCAAAATTACACTTTCTCCGTCTTCAACTTTTGTTAACGTATATGTTTGTTTAACGTTCCAATTTGTATCAGAAAGAGAATTTATAGCTCCGGTATTATACAGGAATGTATCTTTATTACCAACTGTTGTTTTGAATCTAAATTGGTATACAATGTCTGGTTTTGCATCACCATCATTATCTATTTTTATTTCGTACAGAGCTTTATCATCAAAAGAATCAAAGTTTGGACCTCCTGCAGGTTCTTCAAATGGGATATAATTTGCGATAAGTGTCACCATCTCTTTGTTGTCGGGACTTACGAATGCATATAGATCTGTAGCATCAACTTTTGGATCACCACTAATAAGTGGTGCTTCTCGGTGGCTTGAAGCAAATACTTGGAAAGTAGTTGAGATCACGAGCGCCACTGCAATAAATCCAAAAATTATTTTTTTATTTATCATGTTTTTATTTTTTATTAGTTAATAATTAAATATTATTTGAAAATAATATTTTACACATATTTTATAATATTACACATCGACCATATACTTAACTCACTTAAGTATATCACACCCGAAAAAAAAGTACTATAAACTACCTGTGGAAAAGTTTATATAAGGATACCTATAAACATCTTAAACATGTTTAAAATACAAAAAAGTGCATGCACTGGTGATAAAAATTGAAAATAATAGTAAAGAAAGTGAAAACGCCTTGATGGCTTGTCTACCTCAAGCTTGGAGTAGCTGGGTCTTCTCTTTTGTGATAAAATTTATATATGAAAAATCAAAAAGGATTTGCTCCCTTAATTATTATATTAATTGTAGTTTTAGTCGGCGGTGGAACATTTGCAGTTGTTAATCGCAATATATTAAAAAGTTATTTTGAAAAAGGAGATAAACCTATCGAGGTTCAACAGACAGGCCTCAAGGATACATTTCAAAATGGCGATATCCCAACTGGGGAAGATTCAAAGAGCAATGAAAGACCAACAGGGGGTCAGTTCAACACTCTTATTGACTCAAGTATTGTTATTAAAAAATCTTCTTGCACAGACGGGGAATTTTCAAAAAATATAACTCAAGGCCTACCAAGCGATCTTGAGCCGATAGTCAACAGAATTATGATATGTAATCATTGGAGCGAAGAATCTGGTTATGGTGGTCCAGAAAGACAGGTTCAAGTTGAACAGGGTATTGAGGCAGACCAATGTTATACGATTGAAAATGATAAATTGAACTTATTAAATAAATATCCAGGAAACGAAAAAATAAAAAAAGCTCTTGAATCCGCGGATTCTTGGACGGAAGGATCTTGTCAATAAATACTAATGAATTTTTTATCTAATTTAAGAGTGTGAAATTATGCTATAATATACCTATGAGAAAAATAAAGACAAGAGATATTGAGAAAGTCTATACAAAAAGCGAGTTTATTAAAAAACTACGTCGTTTGGCAGATTCTTTAGAAAAAGGAAAGAAGTTTTCCATTCAAGTCGCAGGGGCTAAAATAGATGTTCCTAAAAATGCACTCATAAACATAGAACATGAAAAGGATAAAAATAACGAAGAGCTTGAATTTCAGATAAAATGGCGAAAGGAATAAAATTAAATTCCATATATACTAAAACAATCTTGATAACAGGCTCAAGAGGTGGCATCGGCCGTGATGCTGCTGTTGCTTTGGCTAAGAGGGGACACAAAGTTATCGCTACGGTTCACCTTGACGAATCTGTCGAAGACCTCAAAGAGTATGCCAAAAAGCACAATGTGTCTTTTGAAGTTTTTAAATTAGACATCACTTCCAAAGAAGATGTGCAGAAATTAGAAAATGTACAAATAGATATCCTTATAAATAATGCTGGAATTGGAGAATCGGGTCCTTTGTCAGAAATTCCCATACAGCGTGTTAGGAATAATTTTGAGGTAAACGTTTTTAGTACTTTAGAATTGACTCAAACTGTTTTAAAAGCAATGATAGCAAGAGGCTCTGGTAGGGTTATTTTTATTAGTTCTCTGGCGGGGAGAATGGTTATGCCGTACTGGGGAACATACAACATGACGAAATTCGCTTTATCCGCCGCCGCTGATGTAATGCGACAAGAAATCAAAGAGATCAGTAATAAAGTTTTTATTTCGGTAATAGAACCAGGCACATACCACACTGGATTTAACCAACGGGTTGTCGCTACCAAGTATGAATGGTTAGACAATACATCTCATTTTTTTAAAATAATTAATAAGATAAAAAACAGGGAAGATAGGCTATTTAAATCATTTGAGCTTCAAAGTACTGATTCTATTGTTAAAAAAATCGTTAAAGCAGTCGAAGATGAAAAACCGAGATTGCGTTATTCTGCTCCGTGGTGGCAGACTTTATTCGTCCGAGCTGTAAGGATGTTAGGGCGATAATTACTTTTTCAAAATTCTAAACAAGACGTTTCTTTTCCTTATATAGAAGTTTTATGGTATAATATTATAGCGATGAAAACAGTGGTGTTTTCTTGGATAACGTATAAGTCTAAAGCGCATCGTGATGTAGTGAATAAAAAAATTGAAGCAGAGTAGGGATGTTCTTAGTCTTAGTATGGGAACTTACCTGACACTTCTTGTTTGTTGCTTCTTTAAAAATAACCACTCAGGCAGTATATGACTAATGCGTGTCCAGATACCATTCGTCATATATACCAATAGTTGCTGGAATTTTTCCAATTTAAGAATGATGAAAAGTTTTAATCGAGAAATGTGAGGTATGAAGTGTGTATATACAAGTCGAGGGGAGACATATTCGTAGAGTAGAGAAATATTAAATATAAAAAATCTACTAAGTTCACTTACTTCACGTTCATATATTTTCCAAAAGAAAAATGAAACTGAAAGTTGCATGCTCGCAACAATGAGAAATTGTAAAAAGAGAGGACCCTTTATTAAGGGTAAAAGCGGTATTCCCAACAATAAAATTATTTCCATAGCTAGTATTGTAAGTATAGGTATTTCTTTTTTTGAAATTTTTTTGAACGATGGGGTGTTGGTAAAAAAAATAATGCTGAATGCAGTAATATTAGTTATAAGTCCGATAGAAACAAAAGCACTGTGAAAAAAGCCATTCCCTCCAATGCTTATTGCAAGAATTAAGAAAAGATTTACAAGGGCTAAAACATATATCTCAATGCGATCCGTAGAAATAAGAGCTTTGCCTTGTTTCAGCTGTGTCTGTATTTTCATATATATTATAGACGAACGGGAAAGGGAATAATTACTTTTGGGTTATAATTATTTTGTACGGTGAGTGCACCCAGCCCAGCAACAAGGGCGACGCATTCCACCCGTAAGTTTTGAAATAGCTTTCTCTATACGAATAATTCTTGTTTCCTCCTTTTTAGGAGAGGTAACCCAACATATCCACTCATTACGTGCGAGTGGTGTTATGTCTTCCCATATCGAAAAAGCAGTTTTTGTAGATATAAGGGCTTTTTGTAAGTCTGGCGGTATTTTGTGCACCGTGCTATTTTTTATTTCCTTACTAGACATAGGGTTATTATACCAAAATAATAGGAAGTATTTACTTTTTAGCTAATAGGTATATAGTCGTAAATGGAGGTGGCATACAATATGTCCAAGGCTAAAAACTTGGCGATGCGTGTCGCCAAGCTACTTATATTATTTTTTGTTTTCTTTTCTTTAACATTAGTCGCTGAAGCTCAAAAGCCTCTCACGCTAAAGAAAAATAGGACTATCAAAGTCGTACCTAAAAAAACAAAACAAAAACCAATATCGACAGTTGTAAATAAAGACCCCTTGGTTATTCACAGAAATTTACATAAAAAGTTAGACTGGTGGGAGTGGATGAAATATGACAATGTTCAAATTTCATTCTTGCTATCAGGTCCCGTCTTTGAAATAAAGTATTTTTCGCTAAATCGAAAGAATCCAAGCGAAAAGATTTTTACTTTAAAGTGGGATCAAAAAACTATCTTTTTTGTGAAAAATGAGGTATTGGTAGGTAAGTGCTTTTTCCTTGTGTATTGTGGAATAGACAATAAAGTACTTTTAGTGGAAGAACAGCTTTGTTCTTCAGAATTTAAGAAATAAGTCGTAATAATTTTATTATGACTTGCCGCATCACGATATAAAAATTTTGATGCGGCTTTCACTTTTGCATTTTATGCATTATGCAGCCACTTAAGAATAATCAGGAAAAGTTTGTATCAACTAGGTTTAAATAAAAAGTAATATACTGTAAAATAAAAATATGATAAAAAAAATAGTACTTGCCGGAGGATGTTTTTGGGGGCTCGAAGACCTTATAAGAAAACAAGAGGGAGTAATCAATACAACTGTTGGATATACAGGTGGTAGTGTGGAAAATCCTACGTATCATAATCATGATGGGCATGCGGAAGCAGTAGAGATAGAATATAATTCTGAACAAACTTCATATAAAAAA
Source organism: Candidatus Nomurabacteria bacterium (assembly GCA_031425235.1). GTDB lineage: Bacteria > Patescibacteriota > Minisyncoccia > Phycocordibacterales > UBA9973 > UBA9973. The sequence goes on along the minus strand of JANPIZ010000001.1, from coordinate 62,125 downwards.
TTGCTCGACTTTTTCTTTCAAATACATAACCCTACAACACTTAATCAACAAGGAAATGACAAAGGTACTTCATATCGGTCAGCTATTTTTTACGCTGACGAAGAAGAAAAAAAAGAAGCTGAAGAATTTATAATCATAGTAAATGATTCAAAGAGGTGGCCGAATCCTGTTGTAACTACTCTCGAGCCACTGACCAAATTCTATCCAGCGGAAGAATATCACCAAGATTATTTAGTAAAAAATCCAAGTGGCTATACTTGTCATGCTATATACTTCGATACTTACCTAAAATAATCAAATAAATATAAACTATTTCTTACGTTTAGGTTTACTTGTAGACAATAGTTGAAAATTTTTCTATAATAGATAGATATATGGATAACTTAAAATTTATTTTAATTTCAGTATTCGCCCTTGGCGTTGTTGGGCTAGGAGGGTATTGGGCCCTTATTACTATGCAATCAGGTAGTGATCATGTGAATATTCAAAAAATCAAAACATTAGAAACCGAGAACGAAGAACTTAAACAACAAGTAGAAAAATTAAACACCCTGCTCGTAGCAACTCCCACTACGACTCCCGTTGCCACAGAACCTGTCAAAACACCCGAAAAGCCTGCTACTGCAACTCCACCAGTTAAAAAACCTACCACACTGACAACATATAAAAATCAAACTCTCATCAATGAATTACAAAAACTCGCGAACGCAGGCACGGTGTTAAAATTAAAAACAGCGAGCCCTGCCGTGGGTAGCGTACAAAAGTTCTTGAACTTATACAATAAAACTTCAAAGAGAATTGATAACGATTATGGAGCAAGTACCAAAACAGCTGTTGCGGCGTTCCAAAAAGCTCAAGGCTTGACTGCAAGCGGCGAAGCGGGAAAAGCAACCTTTACTAAAATGGTGGCGTGGTTGAAAAAGCAGGGATAAAATATGACGAATTTTGAAAAAGGAGGTCTTATCTTAGATAAAGATTGAACACAACAGCAAGCTGAAAAATCGGAAAAGAAGAAAAAACTCATAGAGGTATTAAAATGGTATCCAAAACTGTAGTTTCATGCTACAATAGGCATACATTACAAATAACATAAAAATTACCGCTAGAGGCGGTCAAGTATATGGCAAAAAGAAATACAACTCTAAGTGTGCGACCAAAATCGAGGCGTTCCCACAAAACCAAAAAGCGCTTAACAGTAAAAAAGGCGATGCTTGCAAAAAAGCCTGCTAAAAAGCGAGTATAATAATATATGCAAAAAGAAGATTTAAAATATTATGGAAAAGTGGCTATCGCGGCCGGAATACTTGTTTTCTCAATTGCATTTTATATTGCGGCAGGTAATTTTTCTGATCAAGGTGCCTACGTGGAAGTAAAAGGCTTGTCCGAGAGGATAGTGAAAGCCGATGTTGCTATTTGGTCTATGACATTTGAAGTTAAATCGAACGATGTTGACTCGCTCTATGCCCAGATAGACAAAAATACAAAAGCGGTACAAGCGTTCCTCACTGCTAAGGGGTTTGAAGTATCTGAAATAAACATAGCACCGGTAAATATCTACCAGGATACATATAGCGGTTCACTCTTTAGATACAATTCAACTACTCAGCTTTCGGTATACACAAAAAAAGTTGACCTAGTCAAATCTGCTTCCACAGATACACTTACACTGGTAAAACAAGGTGTGACGTTAAATCAAAATTCAATTGAATTTCAATTTTCTGATATTAATAGCGTGAAGCCGGAAATGTTGGCCGAAGCGATAAAAAATGCAAAGGACTCGGCCCAGCAGTTTGCGACCGAGTCCGGTTCAAAAATTGGGGGAATATCGAGAGGGAATCAAGGCGTATTTGACATTACTGACAAAGATCCAGGGTCTCCTGAATTCAAAAAAATCCGGGTAGTTTCAAGTTTAAGGTTTCTATTAAAATAAAGAAAAGTTAATATGTTATGAATTTAGAACTGCGAAATGTCTCGAGGTGAAAAAAGGTTGATGGTCCAATCGATAGCGACTTCAACCTTTTTTCGTAGTGAAATAAGTTTTGAGAGATATATCGTTCGCCAAATCCACCAGGCGATATTTCCTGAAAATGTTATATTGAAAACTTCTCCAATAGCTTTCCACTGCCCGAGTGACATAAGTGTGCCACTTGAGCGATAGGTAAAGGGTTTAAGGGATTTATGCTTGATAAGTGCCTGGATATTTTCGGCAACCACGTGGGCTTCTTTTTCAGCTGCTTGGGCGAGAGCTGGGGCGAATTTTTGTAAATTTTCTTCAAAAGCAATGGTGTCGCCGAGGGCAAATATTTCAGGATGTTCCTTTAATTGCAAGTATTCATTTACGTATAACTGGCCCATTTTTGAATGTTCGATTTCAGTGTCGAACTGCAACATGACTGGCTTGATACCCGCTACCCAAATGACTGTCTGTGTTTCTATAGTGGTCTGGTCAGCGAGGCGTACATATTCTTTACCTACTTCCTTTACTTCCGCGTTTAGTAATACCGTGATTCCTTCTTTTTGTAAAATCTCCAAACTTTTGGAGCGCATTTTTTTACTAAATTGAGGTACAAGATCTTTATCTCTTTGGATTAAAACCACAGAGGTATTGTGAATGATATTTTTTTTATAAAAATGAGAAAAGTTTTCTTGAATGAGTTCTTGGAGTTCGGTCGCAAGTTCGACACCAGTCGGTCCACCACCGATTACGGTAAAGGTGAGCTTCTTTTTTTGCTCAGATTCGTTTTTAGTGTGAATAGCGCATTCCATTTGATTAATAACGTGGTTCTTTATCTTGCGGGCATCTTCCACTGATTTTAAGGTGAACGAATGTACTTCGGCGCCAGGAATATTATAAAAATTTGTTTCTGCCCCTGGAGCGAGCACCAAATAATCATATGGGAGTGTGTAACCATGCACTGTAACTGTTTTTTCTATAGGGTTTATGTGCTCTGCTTTACCAAGATAAAAATTTTTCAGACAGCATCGCAAGATAGTACGTATTGGTTGGATTATATTTTCAGCATTGATGCCCCCTGTTGCCACTTCGTGAAGAAGTGGGGTAAAGAGGAAGTAGTTTTTCTCACCGATTAACGTGATGTCAATATGGGGATTTTTATGGAAGAGTCGATGTAGATTCTGCAGGGTATAGATGCCACCAAAGCCATTTCCTATAATTACTATTTTTACCTGATTTTTCATCGCTTTATTCTAACATGTTTAAGTGATAAAATGTATGAATGATCGAATCCATCGAGTGGCTGCGCTTATTTATACTGAATCATCAGACTTTTCAATATGTCATTATATTTTTAGGAGCCGCGCTCGGGGGAGAATTTGCCTTATTCACCTTTGGGTTTTTAGCTGCTCAGGGAGCTCTCGGTGTTGTACCTGTTATTGTGGTTAGTTTTTTAGGAGCATTTCTTCCAAATATTTTGTGGTTTTTTATTGGCAAAACAAAAACTATGAGCAACATATACTTACACCGTTATGCTAATACTACGACTTCATCGATCACTGAAGCCGTGACAGCGATGAGTAATGGGAGTCATTTAGTTGCCCTTATTCTTATTAAGTTCATAGTAGGCACTCCTCTTATACTGACGATGTATGTAAATAAAACAAACATTAGTTTCAGAAGGTTTATGTATTATGAGTCATATGCAATCATCCTATCACTACTTGTGATACTGCCATTTGGTTTTATTTCAGGTTACGGTTTTACATACCTCACTTCTGTGTTCGACAGCTTATATACTGCGATTGGGTTCCTGCTGCTTATTGTGTTAGTTATATTTATAATTAAATCATCTATTAAAAAAAAGCTCTCTCGTAAAATGTAAAAATAAAATAAATTTGCTTACAGGGTTCATTTCTTGGTATAATGTATATATGCAAGTTAATTTACACGCTAAAAATATAGAGCTTACAAAGCCTATTAAAAACTATGTGTTAAAGAGGCTTACTAATCTCGAGAAAATCCTTTCTGGTATTGAAAAAAAAGGCGGTGAAGTAATCGTGAATTTTGAAGTTGGGAAAAGTACACATCATCACAAGGGCGGCGATGTGTTTATTGCTGATTGCTTGATTACAATAGATGGGAAAGAATTTTATTCGAGCGCCGATGAAGAAGATCTCTATGCTGCAATTGATGTAGTCAAGGATAATCTTTTTCGGGAAATAAGTAAAAATAAAGACAGGAAACAAACATTATTTAAAAGAGGAGCCTCCAGTGTCAAAAAAATGTTGAAAGGGCTATCAAAAAGAAACCCTTTTACTGGAAAGTATTAATTTTCTCAAACTCCCTCCAGGTCATTTCTTTTCTACCTTCGGGTAATACTTTTTTTATTATAAATTTTCCGTCTTCGAGTACGACATCAGTTATTATTACTCTCTTATTATTCTTGAAAAAGAAAATTCGAGGCCACGAAGAATACGCTCTAAATTTGTTATACAAGATAAGCGGGGCTTCATCTAAATGTACCAAGCCATCTTCTTTTTTAAGTTTTTGAGTATATGTTGCTTTGGAATGATCCTGTTCTTGTGGTGTTATTTTCCTCGTTATCCAATCATTGATTATCTCTCCCAACATTTCACCACCACGGGTGAATAATATTTTTGTGAGCTCGGCAGTGGTTTCATGCCCGGTGAGCGTATATTTTTCTTGGAGTATAATCGGTCCATGATCGACTTCTTTGTCTATAACCATGATGGTGATACCTGTTTCCGAATCACCCGCGAGTATGGGTCCTTCTATTGGTGTAGGTCCTCGGTAGAGAGGCAAAAGGGAAGTGTGTACATTGATAGTTTTGTATTTGGGTATATCGATGAGTTTTTGAGGCAGTATTCTACCATAGCCAACAACTATAAAAATATCAGCTTTTTGCTCTGCAATTTTTTCTATTATGTCAGAATTAATTTTTTCTGGTTGTAAAAAGGGAACAGAATGTTCTACTGCCCATATTTTTGCCAGTGGTGATTTTAATTCATGTTTTCTTCCAGCCGGTCTATCAGGAGCAGTTACAATTAATGATGGGATAAATCCTTTCAAGAGAAGGGCATTAAGAGCATACGTGGCTTCTTCCGAAGTGCCAAAAAATACAAAATTTATTTCTTTAGGTATATATTGTTGCATGGCGTGTTATTTTGGCAATTCTTCTTTTATGTCTTTTGCCTGATCGATAAAAAGTATTCCGTTTAGATGATCAGTCTCGTGTTGGAAAATTTGAGCGAGTAATCCAGAGGCGCCCCTGGTGAACTTTTTACCATTTTCATCGTAAGCTGTAGCTGTAGCTTTTTTAGATCGATGAACTTTTCCATACAGCCATCTCACAGATAGGCAGCCTTCAGGGAGCCATTCTTTTTCTTTCGAGAGTTTTGAAATTTTTGGATTAATAAATACTATATCTGGATAGACGGGGGTTGGGATTTTTATTTTTTTATTTATTCCACTGTCCGACAACTTATTTTCTTGTAGCAATCTTTCCGTTCTTTTTTTGCCGAAGTCTTTATCAAATATTTTACCTGACACCACAAATATACGGAGTGAATAGCCTATTTGCGGAGCGGCTATAGCAACTCCGTCATCTTGGTCAGCGAGAGAGGCTGACATCTCTTTTAGTATTTTTTTTATTTTACTGCCTTTTATGTCTTCTAGCTGAACTTCCTTGGCTACGGCACGGAGTACTTCTTCGGGTTCTTGAAAAATTTTCTTCATAGTATTATCTATTGTCTTACAACTCTTTTAGGTATTCAAGTAGTTTTGGTAGTTTTACTGTATCTTGTGAGCGGTTGCTCATGTTTCGCACTATAACAGAATTCTCCAATGCTTCTTTGACTCCGAAAATAAGTGCATAAGGTATAGCGAGTTTCTCAGCTATGGCGAGTTGGGAGCCTAGTGAATCCTTGGAAAGTGATTGCGCGATAGGAATGTGAGCTTTTCGTAGTATTTCTATAATATTTAAACTTTTTAATTTTGCTTCGGAGCCAAGTTGGATAAAATAAATTTTCGGTTTTTTTATAATACGCGGGTTTAGTTTTTTATACCATTTTGCTTCGACTATGCGGTCTACACCCATAGAAAAACCAACTGCAGGTACGTCTTTCTTTCCTCCGATTTGCTTCGCGAGATAGTCATATCGTCCACCTGACGCGACTTGCACCGGTAATCCACCCTCCTCTTCACTTTCACTATACACTTCAAATACAGTACGAGTATAGTAGGAAAGTCCACGTACTAAGTTTTTATTAACATTGTAAGGTACACCGATTTCTTCTAGATACTCAAGCACCTCTTTGAAGTGTTTTTTGCAAGAGCTACAGAGAAATGAGATTGAATCTGGAGCACCTACGTTTATTTCCTTGGTTTTTTCTTCTTTAGAATCGAGTATCCTGAGGGGGTTTATTTTGAGTCGTTCTCGGTCGACAGGAGGTAAGTTGCTAATGTGTTTTTTATAGTAACTTACAAGCTCTTTTATATATCCATTTCTACACTCCTTGTCACCAATAGAATTTATGTCTATAGATATATTAGTAGCTCCAGCTTCTTCGAGGATGCTCATACCTGCTTTAATAACAAGTGCATCCATGATACTTTTATCACTACCTAAAGAATCTAGGTCAAATTGCCAAAATTGTCGGTAACGCCCCTTTTGTGGTTTGTCATGTCTAAAAATCGGGCCATACTGATAAAAAAGTACTGGTTGTGGCATGTTTTGCATACCATTTTCTATATATGAACGCATAAGTGGGGCTGTGTGTTCCGGACGAAGCGCGAGATGGTCGCCACCTTTCGTTTTAAGTGTATACATTTCTTTATCAATGATATCAGTACCTTCACCAATGCTCGTGGTGAATATTTCTTCATGCTCAAGCATGGGAGTATCTATTGGCTTGAAGCCATAATAAACGGCAACCTCCTGGGCTTTTTCAAAGAAGCCTTGAAAATTGTAGTAGGTTTCACTCATGAGATCTCTCATACCTTTTGGTGAGGCTATCTCTTTCGCTTTATTTTTTCCATCCTTTGTTGCTTTTTTCATATTTATTCTGCTTGCGTATAACTACCTGGTAATATATTTACATTGTTTAGTGGTAATAATCGCACGAGAGGTTTACCGACTAACAAATTTCTTTTTACTGGCCCCCAGTACCTCGAGTCGGAACTCGCATTCCTATTATCCCCCATGACAAAATATTCATCATTTTTTAGTTCGACATGAGTTTGATTACTTGCAGGGTCCTTGATAAACGGTTGATCGAGCTTGAAACCTTCTTTATGTTCTGCATTTGTAATAAAGATGTCACTTCCTTTTATGTCGACCGTCTCACCTGGCAAGCCGATAATTCTTTTTATAAAATACTTTTTTGTATCATTTGGGTATTTGAATATGACTACATCATCGCGATTCGGAGTTCCGAGCGAATATGAGATTTTATCCACGATTAAATAGTCTGCATTTTCAAAGGTAGGATGCATAGAAGAACCCGATACCACAAATGGCTCTATGGCAAACATCCGTACTGGTATGACTATGAGGAGAGCTATGGCCGCAAATCGGACTAACTCCCAAAATGACTGTCCGAGAGTTTTCTGTTCATCTTTTTGTTCTTCCATGGCTATAATATATCACACAATATCCTTGACAGCATATCAAATTTTGTTTTTTAATAATATTTTCACTATTTGCCTTTAGTTCTTCTGAAGTGTTAGTATTTAACTATGAAATTAATTGTCGGATTAGGAAACCCAGGGAAAGAATACGAACATACTCGGCACAATGCGGGGCGAATAATCGTCGAGATTTTGGAAAAAAAAATTGAGGACCTCAAAATCAAATATATAACTCCAGATACGTTTATGAATAATTCTGGAAAAGCAGTAAAGCCATTTATAAAAACCAAAAAAGATTTGGAGCAGCTCATCGTGGTGTACGACGATATTGATTTACCACTTGGGAAAATAAAAATATCCTTTGATAAAAGCTCCGGCGGACACAATGGACTCGAGTCAATAATAAAACATGTAAAATCAAGGGAATTTACCCGGATCAGGATAGGTATAGCGCCGACCACGCCAGGAGGTAAGACACGAAAACCAAAAGGGGAGCAAGCGGTCATGAAATTCCTGCTCGGAGAATTCAAAAAACCAGAACTCGAGCAAATAAAAAAACTTTCAAAGAAAATAGTTGAAGCTGTAGAAATGTTTTACTCCGAAGGACTCGGAAAAACTATGAGTTTGTATAATTAATTAAAAACCTATGGAAAATCATTACGGAAATATTAATAACCCCTTTAAAGATGCAGTAAACGAGATTGAAGGGATAATAATGCAACTTAAGCAGAGCGACCGAGAGTATGATATTCCAGAGGTGAGGAAAGTTTTAGAACAATTATTGAATGGTAGGATTGAATCACCAGTAGAGGCAGTGCAAATGGCAGAAGATATAGCAAGACCACCTTTGGAACCCGACTCAGAACAAGTTATGTAGAGTTTAAGATCTTAAATTTCTTTTAACGCTTCTATTATAATACTTTTTTCACCATTTCGGTTTGAAACTTTTCCTGACAGAGCTATACATTTTTCTGGTATGAGTATATCTATTGATTCTTTGAATATTGAAGGAAATGCTACCGCTTCTATGGAGTCAGTGAGGTCAGCAATTTTCAAGAAAGCCATTCGTTCATTTTTTTTAGTGACTACCTGTCGCACTGATTCGATAATACCGGCAATAGTAATTTTCATATCGTTTTCACCTTCCGCTTTTATTTTTTTAATGTTTACTTGTCTACTTTCTAATTTTTCACGTAGGCGATCAAGTGGATGCCCGGAAATGTAGAGACCAAGCAGCTCTTTTTCCCACAGAAGCTTTTCAGCTTGAGTGGCTTCACTGGCTTCTTTCATTTTAAATGATGTTACGTCTTCTTTTAACTCTCCGAAAAGTGAAACCTGGTTTTCATTTTGCTTATTTTTTTCGTGATTATAGGCGAGCATGCCTTCAAGGTTTGCGAGTAACACTCCTCTGTCGCCCCAGTCATCCATACAACCTGACTTTATCAAGGCTTCCATTGATTTTTTATTTAAATTTTTATGTTTGATTCGGTCCAGAAAATCACTGATCGATTTAAATTTACCATGTTCCATCCGCTCTCGAACTATAGCGTCCGATATGTCGGTACCTAAGTTTTTTATTGTGTAAAACCCAAAACGAATAGTTTTACTTTTATTTTCCAAGCTTATTATTGTATCTTGTTCTTCCGGTAAGCAAGTAAATCCTCCCTGACTTTCATTGATATGTGGAGGAAGCACAGAAATGTTCATATGTTTACATTCGTCGATAATTTCAGATATTTTCTCAACATCGCCGGATTCCGCAGTGAGAATAGCAGTCATATATTCTACCGGATAGTTTGCTTTCATGTATGCAGTTTGGTATGCAACCTTACCGTATGAGGCGGCGTGTGCCTTACCGAATCCATAGGCCTGGAAAGGTTCAAAAAGTTTCCAGAGTTTTTCTGCGAATGCCGGTGTTTGTCCATTTGCAATAATACCTTTGGTTAATTTTTCTCGTTGAGCGGCCATTTCCGCAGGGATTTTTTTACCTACCGCTTTTCGGAATTTATCCGCTTCTTCCCAGTTGTAGCCTGCAAGTTCGATAGACGAGAGCAGCAGATCGTCTTGGTAGACGATAAGACCATATGATTCGGTCAGATATTTCTTCATTCTCGGATCCATATATTTTATCAGACTTGGATTGTGTTTACGTTTGATGTATTCAGGGATGGATTCCATAGGTCCGGGTCGGTATAAGGCTACCATCGCGTTGATATCGTGGATGGAAGTAGGTTTGAGTTCTTTGAGGTACCTCGTCATGCCACTACCGTTTAACTGAAATAAGCCTTCGGTTTGTCCACTGGCGAGGAGTTCAAATGTTTTTTTATCGTCGAGAGGTATACGTTCAATATTAATATCAATATTATAAAATCGTTTTACTAAACTTACCGCATCAGCAAGGATAGCTAAGTTTCGAATACCAAGAAAATCGAATTTTAAAAGTCCTGCTTCTTCAATACTATACATGTCGTATTGAGTTATTATTTTTCCACCCTTCGGATCAAACTGTGTAGGAGAATATTCGGAAATAGGTAGTGGTGCTATCACGACTCCAGCAGCATGCACTGATACATGTCGCACACAACCTTCTAGTTTTTTAGCAATATCTATTATTTCTTTCGTATCTTTTTCTTTATTGTATGCTTCTTTTAACTCAGGAACTATTTTCATCGCATGGCTTATGGTCATTGGCATGCCTTGAGAACCCATTGGAATCATTTTTGAAATTCTGTCACCAATCGCATATGGGTGAGCGAGTGCACGTGCGACATCACGCACTGCTCCACGAGCCATCATGGTGCCAAATGTTCCTATTTGCGCGACGTTATTTTCGCCATATTTTTGCTTTACATATTCGATCATTTCGTCGCGCCTATTGTCAGCAAAGTCCATATCGATATCAGGGGCGGAAGGACGAAATGGATTCAAGAATCTTTCGAATGGAATTTTATATTCGAGTGGATTTACATTGGTAATACCGATAAGATATGTGACCATCGATCCAGCTACGGAGCCTCGAATTGTAGTTAAAATTCCATTTTCTTTTGCATAGCGTAATAAATCTCCCACAACGAGGAAGTAGGGTGAATATCCTTTTTTAAAAATAACATCAAGTTCATATTCCACTCTTTCTTTTACTTCCTTTGTTTCTTCGACGTTGAGACTTTTGAGGCCTGCATACGTAAGTTCACGCAATTTTTCATTATATGTTTTTCCTTTTTCAATTTCTAAATCAGGGAACACCCATTTACCGAGCTCGAGCTCGAGGTTACACATGTTTGCCACTTTTACCGTGTTTGACACTGCTTCAGGGATATCTTTAAACATTTCTTTTACTTCTTTTTCGTTTTTAAAAGAATAATCTCCATCACCAAAAGAGAATTTGTTCTCGTCTTTGATGTCGGAATTTGTTTGGATAGATAAAAGTGTGTCGTGAGCTTTTGCATCGTCTTTATGAGAATAATGAGAATCGATAGTGGCTACAAGCGGAATACCAGTTTTTTTATTGAGAGCGATCAACCCCTCGCGGAGTTTCGTACCTCCAGTAATATTTCCATAGTCCTGTATTTCAAGAAAATAATTTTCTTTACCAAAAATATCTTGGTATTCGGCTACTATTTTTTCACCACGTTCAAGGTCTTTATCCATCAGAGCTTTGGCAAGTTCACCACCCATACATCCTGACAGAGCAACTATTCCATTATGGTATTTTCGCAAAATTTCTTTGTCCATTCGGGGCTTATAATAAAAGCCTTCGAGGTGCGACAGCGTAACAAGTTTTATTAAATTCTTATACCCCTCTAAATTTTTAGCGAGCAGTATCATATGATACCGCTTGTTATCGATACCGGGCTCTTTGTCGAGGCGGCCTCTGTTTGCCACGTATGCTTCGACTCCAATGATAGGCTTTATTCCAGCCTGTTTGGCAAGTTTATAAAATTCAATAGCTCCGTACATGTTGCCATGGTCAGTGATAGCGAGAGCAGACATTTTGAATTTCTTGGCAAGAGCGACCAAATCCTCGAGCTTTGAAAGCCCATCAAGAAGGGAATAATGCGAGTGTGTATGTAAATGCACGAATTGTGCCTGTTTTTCTGCTGCCATTTCTCTATGTTAGCATATTAAAGCAATCTCTAAAATATCAACTTTTTTCGGTACAGATTTTTATGCCGCGTTTTGAAAAAATTGATAAGGGAAATTTGATTTGATACAATGAAAATATGAAAACAATTAAAGTAGGAATCAACGGATTTGGACGGATCGGTCGGGCTTTTTTGAAAATAGCCTGGGAGCGACCTGAAATCGAGATAGTAGCAGTGAACGACCTTGGTGACGTGGCTAATATGGCGTATTTACTCAAACACGATACTGTCTACCGAGAATGGAAACACGACATTAAGGCAGAAGGACAAGAAATAATCATTGATGGGAAGAAAATAAAAGTTTTGGCTGAAAAAGATCCGGCTATGTTACCGTGGAAAGATATGGGTGTAGATGTCGTAGTAGAATCCACTGGGCTATTTACTTCTTACGCAAAAGCAGATGCGCATATAAAAGCTGGAGCAAAAAAAGTTGTAATTTCAGCACCAGCAAAAGGAGATGACCCTTCGACAAGCTCAGGACAAGTGGAGATGAAAGGGGAAACTATTCTTATGGCAGTGAACGAAGATAAGTTCGGTACCTGCGATATTACTTCAAATGCATCATGTACTACTAACGCTGCTTCACCACTTATCGGAATTCTTCACGAAGCACTTGGTATTGAAAAAGCGATTTTAAATACTGTGCACGGATATACTGCTTCGCAAGCCCTCGTCGATGGACCAAGCAAAAAGGATCGTCGTGAAGGCCGGGCAGCTGCGCAAAACATAGTGCCGAGCTCTACCGGTGCGGCCATTGCTGTCACTAAAGCTTTTCCAGACTTAACTGGACTTTTTGACGGTATATCTATTCGAGTACCTGTGCCAGCAGGGTCTATAGTAGACGTGACATTTATTTCTAAAAAAGATACTACCGCTGAGGAAGTGAATGAAATTTTAAAGAAAGCAGCAGCAAGTGAAAAATGGAGTAAGGTCTTCGCTGTAACCGAAGATGATCTTGTGTCTTCGGATATTTTAGGTGAATCACATGCGTCGATCGCAGACTTACAGATGACTCGAGTAGTGGGAGGAAACTTGGTAAAAGTCATGGCTTGGTATGACAATGAAATGGGGTATACATATACACTCGTGGACCATGTTATAAAAACAGGTAATACTATAAAATAAAAAATGGGATTTGAATCACGGCTTTCGAAAACTAAACCCAAGGAAAATATAGAAAAGAAAAAACCAGCTGAAAAACAAGTTGACGATATTGAAATTGAAAAAAAGATCGACAATATTTTAATTGAAATTGATCGGATAGCTGATGCTCTCGCTCCTCAGAATATGGAGTTGCAGATGGAAGAAGAAGATAATAAAAAAGAACTCATCGACTCACTTTTTGCTGATACAAAAAAGCATTTTGAATTGCGAGGCCATATACTGATTCCACCACTTACTTTTTATGAAAAGGCAAAGGAAGTTTTACTCCATCGCCTCCATGCTACCATCGACGATTCTCTTAAGAAAAATTCCTTTAAGCGTCTTGATGCGGGACTCCTACGACGCACGAAACTTGCTCTTATGGTTGAGCACGACAATTATGTGGGTGGAGGTTACGCAGAAGACATAAACAAAAAAAGCCTAAGAGCTTTATTGTCTCGAGTTCGTCATTGGAATGACCAAAGCCCTCTTTCAACAAAAGAGGTAGATCTTTTGGTTTCTGCTGGTTACGGAGAACCTCTAACTCAAGCTTTAGGTGTCAATGCTTTTTTTGAAAGAGAGGAGATTCCTAAATTTGTCCCAGAATCATTATTAGAATTTTATCTAACTCAAGAGGTATTTAATAATTATACATTGAAGCCAATTTTACGTAATGCAATTGAAGAGGGTGAAAAGTATTCCAAAAAAATATTTGATCTCATAATGGAGAGCCCATATTCTTACTATGCATTTAATTTTTTTCAGGTTTTCGATGGTGCTGATATCAGAGATGTAGTTAAAAATTCACAAAACGTTAAATATCCGAATCTAGTAAAAGATCAATTGAATATAGTGCAGAGTCTGAATCTTGATACACCTGAAGTCATCAAAGAAATTATAAAAAATAACTGGGTCACAAAAAGTTCACATAGCGGTGAATTCGAAATTCCTAAAGACGATCCGAACTGTAAGGCTGCCTTAGCTCAACTAGACTCAATGCCATTTAAAATGAATCTCAGGGCGGAATATATTCCTACAGGTTCAGAGGAGCTTGATCTTGGTATTATAAAGAGCTTAGATATAGCGCGTGAATTAATTACATCAGGTAATTTAGGATTTTTAGATTCCCGAAGAGATCTTTTAGATTGGATCATAAAACATGAATATGATTGGCTTATAGAACAAGCAGTACAATTTAAGCAAGAACATTTATTATTGTTTAAAATGAAGGCGGAGACAAAAGTAGCCTATGTTGAGAGGTTGATTAAAGAAAAAGACAAGAGGACACTCAACGCTCTTTTTAAAGGTCATAAAGATTCCACTTTTCAACCCCAACAATTTGATGAAAAAATATATACCAATTTAACTGAAATCATTTCACCTAATAATGTAAAACTTATAGAGTTTAAAAATCTTTCTCCTGAAATATATCAAGCTGAAATGAAAAAGGAGGCTGATTATTCTGACTATACCAAAGATCAGACAATATATAAATTAATTAATAGCTTCGATTTTAGTAAGGTGGGATTTGAATTAGAAAAAAAGTATCAGGATTATATCCAAAAATTAAATCAAACTTTACTTTTTGGAAACGATGGATTGAAATCAATGTGGCGGGAAAGTCCAATATATTTTAGCAAATTCAAAGAACTTACTGATGAGGAGCTTGATCAATGGCTTGTTGTTTTTAAATCTCTTAAAAACATATTAGTAGTTGATAAAAGTGAGGAACTACGTTCATCGATTCTTAGATCACTCACACAGTCAACACTAGGCAGCCACGTCTTATTCGACTTATTGAAAGATGATGAAGTAGCCGCTAAAAAGTATATCGAGAACTTAGATGCTTTATGTAATCTTATCGATGGTACCCCTAAAGACATGTTTCCTATTATCAAACTAAATATTACTCAAGCTGAAATGAGTGGTATTATAGGTGTGATATCAGAATTAAACGAATCATTAACTAAACAAGAATTTTCAAGTGGTGATATAAAAGGTGTTTTAAGGGAGGTAGCGGTTACAAAAGATAGTAAACAAGCCAAAATAGTGAGTGAAAAAGTCAAAGTACTTTTGAATGAGGTTGCACCATACGAAGAGAATTTAAAATTACTTTATATGCATACATTTTTAGATGAAGATGTATTAGATAAAAACTCCACAGACAAACGTGATCAATATCTAGAAAATATAAAAACCAACGCAGAAAAACTTGCCCATAATCAACCCATTGACGCAACAGGAGATGAATATCGTATTACTTGTGAAATGGTTTACTCGAAAAGAAATTATGATACGTATGCATATTTAGATCAATATGAAGATAGGTCCGCTGACCTTGAGAATTATAAATACAATAAAACCGGTTACGGGGTTCAACTAGATGGAGTCTCAGAATATCGCGTGAAAGAAGGGCAAATACTTGATTTAAAAATTTTAGAAAAATATTCGGGGCGCTTACAAAAGCTAAGTACTTTAGCAAATCCTGAAAGTTTAGAGAAATTCTTAGATGAAAAAATAGAAAAAAAAGAAGATTCACCCAAAACTCTTGAAGGAAAACTTTTGATGTATTTAGAAGAGAAGTCAAATGAGGAAATAGCCGACATTTTGTTTTCATATCAACTCTCAGGTGAATACGAAGCATTTGTACAAGGCACTAGAGATAGAATTACTGACGATAGTTCCCATATAGAAAAGAATTATATAATGCTTTCTGAGCTGGCCGAAAGATTTGGTGATCGATTGAAAGAAACCATCAGGGAGATTTTACAAAAAGTTGTGAAAAGTCCTGATAAATCTTTTTTTGAGTACTTGTCCACAGGAATTTCTGAGGCAGACGTCAAAGAATTGGGGAATAAAATTGTAACTGATTTGCAAAAAATTCCTAAAGAAAGAATCACTATTGATGTTGTTCGAAAAAAAGTATTGATATCATTGATAAATCGTTTTCAACACCTTCCACACATGCGAGAAATGGCTCAAGAAATATCTGCAAAATTTGAAACAACTGATCTCGCTTCAGTTCCTGCCGAGCTTCTTCAGCAAGTAATGGAAAAAATGTCTGATGACTCTGTCGTCGGTGATATCAGTAATAAGAAAATAGAGAAAATACAAAATGAATGCTACACAGAGATTTCCAAAGAACTAGAAAAGTACGAAGAGGTAATGGAAACTGAAGTACTTAAAAAAGAATTTGGTGAACAAGAGAAGTCACTCAAAAAACGTTCTATTCATGGGTATTTTAGTAAAAATCGTGAGAATGCGCATGCGAGAATGGTTGCAGATGTTTGTATTGCAGCCGACCTAAAGATGCTTGAAAAGAAAGAATATTTTGAATTCGTACTTTTTGATGAAGACAGAAAGAAGAATATCGGCACAGTTATGCTGCTGAAAATGGAGGAATCAAAGCGTAAAAAATATTTATTATATTGTCCAAATCCATCGACTGATATTGTTAGTAAAGTGTCAGCAGGAAAATTATATCAATGGATAACAAAACAAGTTACGAATTTTGCAGAAGAAAATGGATTTAACGGTGTTTTGGTAGATACGACTCATGGACGCAGCACAAACCGACCAGGGAAATTTCAAGAAACACTTACTGCATCTGTGCTTCGAGGTAAAGACAATCTTCCAAAAAAGGTTAGCCTTACAAACCCTCATGCCCTAGGAGGGAATTATGTTTTTCAAAAAGATTTGTCCGTTATTTGGGAAAAGTAAAGTTTATAATTAGTATTTAGGCGTGATATAATAATAATAATATGAAAATTTACATTGGAGCAGATCATGCAGGTTACGAATTAAAAGAAAAACTAAAAGCTTATTTACCTGAGCTTGGTTTGGGTTATGAAGTTATAGACAAAGGTGCTTTCACATACGATGCTGATGATGATTATCCGGATTTTTGTTCTGAGGTTGCTAAAAGTGTGGCAAATGAAGAAGGAAGCTTTGGTATTGTCATAGGTGGTTCTGGTCAAGGTGAAGCTATGTCTGTAAATAGAATTCTTGGCGCAAGAGCCGCGGTATTTTACGGAGAAATGTTACCGCAAAGCTCAATTGATGTGAAAGGAGAACAAAGTGGCGATCCTTTCGAAATAATCAAGCTTGCACGTATGCATAATGATGCAAATATTTTATCTATCGGCGTACGGTTTGTATTGGAGGATCAAGCGAAATTTGCCACAGAGCTTTTCTTAAAAACTGAATTTTCTGGCGATAAACGACACGAACGACGTATTGCAAAATACTAATTCTATGATTGAAATAATACCCGCAATATTGCCAAGAAACTACGAAGACTTAAAAAATAAAATCTCACTTGTTCGTGGAATTGTACCTGTGGTGCAAGTTGATATATGCGATGGAATATTTGTAAAAAGTACCACCTGGCCCTTTTTGGGGAAAAATGATGAGGAAGTTTTTTTGGAAAATAGTTTGGAGCACCATTTTGCAGCAATTTTAAATGAGCAAGAAGGTATGCCCTTTTGGGAAGATGTGGAGTTCGAACTCGACCTCATGGTACATGACGCAGTGCAGAATTTTGATATATATACTAAGCTTGGGCCACGAAGAATAGTTTTTCACTTAGAGGCAGTGGGTCGGATAGAAGAATTCAAAAATTTCTTAGAGGGAATAGATAGTTATGTACGCGATGTGATAGAGATAGGTATAGCTCTCAATCAAGATACAGAAGTGGAGAAGATTTTCCCATTAGTAAATTCTGTAGATTTTATACAAGTTATGGGCATTGCACGTATAGGGTCACAAGGCGAAGAGTTTGACGAAAAATGTTTGGATCAAATAAAAAAATTAAAAGAAAAATTTTCCGACTTGATTGTTTCAGTTGATGGCGGAGTAAATATGGAAACAGCACCGAAGCTTATCGCTCTAGGCGCAGACCGGCTCGTTATAGGTTCTGCAATTTTTAACACAGATGATATAATAAGCACGATAGAAAAATTTGAGATTATTCAATAATATAAAGTTATATGGAAGAAAATAAATTCCCAAGTAATGAAAAACAAACAAAGGAGGTTTGCCTAAATTGCAGAAAAGTTCTTGTCTTTCCGGAAACCGGAGCACGTTGTACAGGATGTGCGATTCAGGATGAATTTGACCGCGAGACTAATCAAAAATTAATAACAACTGATGAAGTAGATCAAAACGGGAATATGTCTAATGCGCCTTACGGAAGAATAATAAACAAGAAACCAAATCTAGATAAATTAGGATAAACTTACTTATATTCTTTCTGTATCAATGGTATAATATAAGGAATGGCATTTTTATCTGATAAAAAAATAGAAGAGTTGGAACTGAAAGCAAATGATATTCGGAAGAGTATTATTGAAATGTTGCTTGCAGCGGGGAGTGGACATACTGCGGGGCCACTCGGTATGGCTGACATTTTCACACTTTTTTATTTTCACGTACTAAAACATGATCCTAAAAATCCAATGTGGGAAGAACGCGATAGACTGGTGCTTTCAAATGGTCACATTTGTCCAGTGTTGTATGCCGCGATGGCTCATGCGGGTTATTTTCCGCTGGAAGAATTAAAAACTCTAAGAAAATTCGGCTCACGTCTCCAAGGTCATCCACATCGTGAATACATGCCGTGGCTTGAAAATAGTTCAGGGCCTCTTGGTTCCGGACTTTCACAAGCAGTCGGCATGGCACTTGCAGATAGAATTGACCAGAAAGATAAAGATAGATTTATTTATTGTTTCCTTGGCGATGGCGAACTCGATGAAGGAAATAACTGGGAAGCAATTATGCTCGCGAGTAAAAATAAATTACGAAATTTGATTGCAATTGTTGATAGAAATAATATTCAGATAGATGGGTTTACGGAGGATATAATGCCTCTTAATTCGCTGGCAGACAAGTGGCGTGCATTTAATTGGCATGTAATAGAAGTGGGGGGGCATGATTTTACAGGTTTAAACGAAGCTGTGCAAGAAGCGCAGGCGATTTATGGGAAGCCGATAGTCATTATTGCGCATACGATACCTGGCAAAGGAGTGCATGAGTTTGAGAGGAATTATAAATGGCATGGAGGCGCTCCAGGAGTAGGTATTCCTGACAAAGAACAAGGGAAAAGAGCACTTCATGAACTCCGAACCCTCGGAGGTAAGATTAAGAGTGAACACGAGTAAGTTTGCGCCGCGTCAAAATGACTATACGGCGTGAGTTAATAAAATCAATGTTAAACCCAAAATTAAAATTAAATCCTAAACTTTTCAACGACGATGTTGAGCAAGCACCAATACGAAAGGGATTTGGGCAGGGCTTACTGCTGGCTGGAGAAGCTGATAAAAATGTTGTTGCTTTGTGTGCTGACCTTACTGAGTCTACCCAGATGAATTTTTTCAAAGATAGATTTCCTGAGCGTTTTATTGAAATCGGAGTCGCGGAACAAAACTTAGCGACAGTTGCTTCAGGTATGGCGGCGATGGGGAAAATTCCTTTTTGTTCTTCCTATGCGATGTTTTCGCCTGGTAGAAACTGGGAGCAGATACGTACGACTATTGCCTACAACGACAGGCCGGTAAAGATAGTGGGTTCACATGCGGGCATTTCTGTCGGTCCTGATGGTGGCACTCACCAGGCACTCGAAGACATAGCTTTGATGCGCATAATTCCCAACATGGATGTTATATCCCCATGTGATGCTATCGAGGCAAAAAAGGCGACACTTGCTTTAGCAAAAACAGGGAAGCCAGCATACCTACGCTTGGCACGAGAAAAAACCCCAATTATAACCACAGAAGAAACTCCTTTTAGTTTGGGTAAGGCAGAAATATATTGGATGCCAGACGTAGGAATTGCCGAAGTTGGTATTATTGCTACAGGTGGGCTTTTATATCGAGCGATTATTGCCGCGAAGGAACTCGAAATGGAAGGTATAAAAACAAAGGTATTAAATCTTGCGAGTATTAAGCCAATCGACAGCGAGGCGATCATCGCCCTCGCAAAAGAAACTAAAAAAATAGTTACTGTCGAAGAACATCAAATAGCAGGGGGGATGGGGAGCGCAGTCGCTGAAGTTCTCGCGCAAAACTTCCCAGCTTCAATAGAATTTATAGGAGTCAAAGATATATTTGGTCAAAGTGGTACCCCTGATGAACTCATAGAACATTATGGTATGGGAAAAGAAAGCATCAAAGGCGCAGTGAAGAAAGTTTCAGCAAGAAAAACATGGTTTACATAGGAGTTTCCTATGTAAACCATAATTAAAACTAAATTATATGCCAATAGAAGGATCCATAAACGAAGCAAGTGAGGTTTACAGTCCGGATTCACTTACAAATGATTTACGCTCTTCAAGAGAAACAAGCCTTAACTATGCCAAAAAAGAACTAGAAATAAAAAAAGGAGACATTTTTTATGAAAATATGTATAAGCGTCAAATCGAATTCTTATCAAAGGCAAGTGACACAGCTTATTTCCTAAGTTTTCAAAATAGTTTTCTTGGACATTTTCCCGGAGGATTTAAACGACGAGAGTGGGATGAAAAATTGTTAGATCCTCGTGCAGTAGTTGATATACAAAATGACCCAGAAAGGAAAAAGCAATCAGATAAGGCAAAAAAATTACATAATACTTTTGATGAAGTAATAGAAAAATTGGGCTATGATTTTGGTTCATTGGAAGAATGGAATCTTCGAAATTATAGTACGAGGTTTTTTGAACTAGAAACAAAGAATAATTTAAATGAAGAAGAAGAAAATGAGCTCAAACTTATGACTGGACATATAAAATTAATTCAAAATGTTTATATAGAGATGCGCAAACTTGGCTACACAGAATTTGAATTACTCGGTTAATTTTTATTTCACATAGGAAACTCCTATGTGAAATGTTATGCTTAAAAGATGGCTCTAAGAAAACAAGTTTTTGTTCCAGGAGAATATTATCATTTATATAATCGTGGCACAGAGAAAAGAATAATATTTCTAGATGAACAAGATTACCAGCACTTCTTGTTTTTGATGGATATTTGTAATACTAAAAAAAGTATTATATTGAGAGATATTGACGAGTTTTTTGAGCGAGGAGAGACAATTGTTGATATAGGAGCTTTTTGTTTAATGCCAAATCATTTTCACATATTGGCTCATGAAAAAATAGAAAATGGTATTTCTACATATATGCGCAAGTTACTAACTGGATATTCTATGTACTTTAATAGAAAGTACGAAAGAACAGGGAAATTATATGAAGGGGTATTTAAATCAAGTCATGTAAGTAAAGATACGTATTTAAAATATCTTTATTCATACATACATTTAAATCCAGCAAAACTAATAGATAAAAATTGGAGAGAGACAAAAAATAGAAAAACTAACAATTTATCAGAATACATTTTTAATTATAGGTATTCGAGTTTAAAAGAATATATTAACAAAAAATTTAAAATCATAAACCCAAAAGAGTTTCCAACTTATTTCAAAAATCCAATTGATCACAAAAAAGAGTTGTTTGAATGGCTCAATTTTGACAATACATAGGAAACTCCTATGTAGAAGTTTAAGAACTATATTTTTTTAGGCTTGTAATTTTCTGGAGCAGTTTTTAAATATTCTTCGAGTTTTTCTTTAGTAAGTAGTCCTACATTTGCTCCCACGTGCTGGACCACAGCCATAGCATTTATTCCTGCCCACGCCATTGCTTCAGGTAGATCCTTGCCGAGAATTATTGCAGATACAAAGGTAGAAGCAAATGCATCTCCAGCACCAGTTCTTGATACTGGTGGTTTTGGGTCGGGATATGGCTTCATAAACCATGTATCTTTGCCATCTGAGGCATAGGCTCCTTTTGGTCCGTCTGTAATGAGTACTATTTGAGGGCCAAGCTCACGCATTCCTTGTAAAAGTTTTTCTATGTCTAGACTTTGGACACCAAGTATTTTTTCTGCTTCTTCAACATTACATACAAAAACTTTTGAATTTTTATAAAGCCCTTCTAATTTTTCTTTGCCTAGTTTTATTTCATTTTTACCAGGCTGAAAAGCCAAGTTTATATTGGGATGTTTTTCTAAATATTCTGAAACTATATTGTGGAAGGGGAATGCCGTGTCGCTCACAGAGCTAAAATAAATCCATTTTGGTTCACCTACGTCAGGTAATTCATATGGATATTTTTCATGTTTTATTAAAATAGTACGCTCCGCTCCGTACCATAGTACATAGTGATAATTTGTTTTCATTCCAGGATTTATTTTTACAAAATCAGTCACTACGTTATTTTTTTTGAGCGTATCCAAGCACTGCCCTCCATCTTTATCTTCTCCTAGATTTGTCACAAGTGCTGAGGTAAGACCCAGGCGAGCAGCTGAAATAGCGGCATTTGAGGCATTACCCACAGCATATAAAATATCCACCTCCTCATAGGGTACTTTTTCTCCAAAAGGTACACATATTTTATAATTTTCAGTATCAGGCTCACCTGATACTTCTGCGTCCTTCAATTTAATAAAAGCGTCTATTACAATATCCCCAATCGCTAAAAAATCTATTTTTTCCATGAGCTGATTATATCATTTGTAAGTATAAAAAAGCTATCAAATGGGTCTAATTTCAAAATTTTTCAGATTGGTAACTTTTTCCTGCAAAACTGTGGATAACTGCTGGTTATTGTGCTCGCATAATATTATAATATACCCATAAAAGAATATATCGCCTATCCGAGATATCCTTATATTTCTTTATAAAAATGCCAAACTTAAAAAAAGTAATCTCATTACACCAAGCGGCACAAATTTCTGGCTACCACCAGGATTATTTGAGTTCACTCATACGAAAAAAAGAAATAAAAGGGGACAAGATGGGGCGCAATTGGGTTACCACTGAAGAAGAAATTAAAAGCTACATTTTTAGACAAAAAATTCGGAATAAAAATTTGATTATGAGAAATTTCCTGCTTTTCTGTCAAAGGATGAATAAAAGCTATGTATATGCATTTGCTTGCGTACTTCTTTTTTCAGTCGGGATGTATTTTTACAATCAACAAACTTTTAATAGCAGAATCCAAGCTCAGGCAAAAGCAGAACATACCCAATTTGCTAACTTTACCGAACGAGAGACAGAAGAATTTAAAGAATTAAAATTTTAATGAAAACCTTTTCCTTTTTCAAAAAAATACGTTCTCTCTATTCTATTTTTATTTTAATTTTTATAATTTCTGCTTTTTTATCTCCCACGTTACTGCATGCAACAGCTGGAGTTCCAAAGATAATAAATTTCCAAGGACGACTTATGGATTCAAGTGGTAACTTGCTCGGGACTTCCGGGGGTACAGATTATTGTTATAAATTTTCTATTTATGATGCAACGACAGGTGGCTCAAAAATTTGGCCAACAGGTTCTCCGTCTACGATGACCATCGTCACGCGTCTTGGAGTATTTGATGGAAGTATCGGCGATGTAGCAGCGGGTGGCGATACTCTTGACCTCACATTTACTGACGACCAAGCTTTTGTAGATGTGCAAGTTGCAACAAAGGTTGGAGCTACGTGTGCACCAGGGGATGGAGCAGAAAGTTTTGAAAGCCTTTCTCCTCGCCCACAAATTGTTTCATCAGCATTCGCGATCACAGCAAATGGTGTGTATGGTAATGGAAAAGTTTTTGTCGGCACAACTAACACGAGCGGTGCAGATATCGCACTTACTAATACTGGAATTTATACTGGTACTGGGTTATTAAATTTGACGGCTAACAGTGCGACGAGTGGCATCCTGGCTAGTGTTAATGGAAACGGACTTTCTACCGGAACATTACTAAATCTTTCTTCAAACGGTACGGCGGCTGGCGCTTCTCAAACTGGTTTGAATATTTCTTTGCAAGGCATTAACGCTACTTCTGGTATTACAACATATGGTGCTCAAATTTCTAACACTCATACTGGCACCACTTCCACTAACGTAGGTTTGTATGTTACAGCATCTGGTGGTACGACTGCTAACTATGCTGCCATTTTCAATGGTGGTAACGTCGGTATCGGCGACGCAACTCCTGCGGCGCTGTTGACAGTGGGTTCTGGTGACTTGTTCCAGGTAGCATCAAACGGAAACCTTACTTCTTCTAATGCAGGGACATGGACATTCTCAAACGACACCAACATTGTGTTAAGTGGTGGCGTGAACGGTTTGTCTTTCGACACTGACGTTCTATCTATAGATGCTACTAATAATAGAGTAGGTATTAATACTGCTGGTCCACTAGTCGCGTTACAAGTATTAGGGGATGTGTTAGCGTCTGGCGGGGTTCGTGGTGGAGATATTGGTATGGGCGCATACTCTCCTTGGGGATCTCTTTCAAACGAAATAACAGGAAATGGAACTGCTCTAATTTTGCAATCTACTGGTGGAGCCAATGTCGGTATTAATACCACCGGTCCAGACCGCAAGTTAGACATATTGGACGCGACCAATCCGCAACTGCGCTTAACACAAGCTGATGGAACTGTCTATACAGATTTCCAAATGACTTCTAATGGTGACTTAGTGATGAATGTAGATGGAGTTTCAAACCAGCTAGTGTTAGATAATGGCGGTAATGTCGGCATTGGTAATGCAACTCCAGGATCCCCACTCTCTTTTAACGGTTCTAGTGTGGGGGACAGAATCAGTTTGTATAACGGCGGTGCGGGTAGTAATTATGGTATTGGAATAAATGCGTTTCAAACTCAGTTCTATGTACCATCTGCATCTCACTTTTCCTTTAATGGAGGCGGAGACTTGCAGGCAAGTGGCACTAATGAAGTTATGAGAATCCTTGCTAGTGGTAGTGTAGGTATTGGTCAAGCTTCTCCAGACGCCCGTCTTGAACTAGCTGGTAACATGTCTCAGGCAGCTTGGGGTTTAAACGGAATTCAATTGCAAGCAACAGCTGCTACTTATACCGATAGCGACGGGGCAGGCACCCGTACTAATGGAGTCGCCAACTCATTTGGTATTCCTACTTTTGATTCCACTAATGCCGTTACCATTACCAATGCAGCGAATGTTTATATCGCAGGGGCTCCTGCTGACGGGGGTGCAAATATAGCCTTAACAAACGCGTATGCTCTCTGGGTAGATGCAGGCACAGCTCGGTTTGATGGTGATGTAGTAATTAGCGGAACTTGTACTGGCTGTGGCGGCGGCTCATTCTCTGGAGAGGTTGATGACACTACTAATGATGCCTTAACTTTCACCTCAGATGATGCGAGTGCTCCAGCAGGAACAGTCAACTCAATCTTCCGTGATAACACTGGAGACATGAACATTAATACAGTTACTGGTAAAACTTTGAATGTTCAAATTGCAGGAGCTGATGAATACAATTTCTCTAACTTAGCTCTTGGAATGAACTCGAATAACATAACTGGTCTCGGTACTGCTCTTACTGCTGCTGCCGGGCTAACAATTACTGCGACTGCAGCAGACTTGGCTTTAGTTGGTAATAACATAACCTTAACTCCGAACACTACAGGCTCAGTTCAGATTACTTCGGGTGTTATTACGGGGACAACCACAACATCTGCATTAGCTTTGAACGCTAATTCGCTAACTACAGGAACAGGATTATATGCTGCATCTTCAACACTAACAACAGGAAAATTAGTAGATCTCCAAGTTTCAGGTACAGCGGCCGCAGCTTCTCAAACAGCATTAAATATTTTGACAACCGGCGCAACGGCTACAAATGCTATTACTACATACGGAGCACGAATTTCTAATACTCATACAAACGCAACTTCGGGAACAAACGTTGGGTTATATGTAAATGCTTCAGGAGCAACTACTGCAAACATTGGTTTGAATGTAGATGGTGGTCAAGTATTGATAGGCGGTACTACACTCACATCTGGAACACTTGCAAAATTAAACATAGTCAGCACTATGGCTTCGAATGGATCTACTACTGCCATAGCTGGTATCCATGGTGATTATACCTTTAACAACGGAGGAACCGCTGGATTTGTTCAAGTCGGTAATCGTTTTGTTTTCAATAACGCGCCGACAACAAATTCGAACACAATGGTAGGGGAAACCATACGTACAGTTGACAACACATCTCTCGCAAATCTTGTTCGTGGTATTGATATCACATCAAACGCTGGAAGTAATACGGCAGGTACTAATACTGGGCTTCGTGCTATTGCTGGAACATATGGTGTACAAGCTATCACAGCGGGTACGGCTGGAGGTGTTGCTGTTCCGGCTGGTTTATATGCAGAAAATACAGGTACAACCCAAGGAGATGTAGCGAGGTTCTATACCGGTTCGATGACTTCTGCAGCATCAATGCTAAGCGTATATCATGATACATCTGCATTTACTGGGGACGCTATTTTGATAGACATGGCAGTAAGTGGAGGCTCAACTTCATTCACGGGAGATTTCCTTGATTTCAAAAATGCGAGTGTCCAGAAATTTAAAGTTACAAGCGCAGGTGTGGTGAGTATGGGTCTTTCGGGAACGGCCTCTACAAACGCTGTTTGTTCTAGTCTAGCAAATGCTACTGGCCCTACGGCTGGTACGGCATATGAAATACGGGATTGTAACGCTGCTCCAGCTGCTGACTATGCAGAAATGTACCCCGTAGAAAATGGCGTGGAATTTGGAGATATCGTGGCGACAGGTAATGAAATGGTGACTACATATGATGTTACTGATGGCAATATTGATTGGAATAAAGTAAAAGGCCAGATAACTAAATTAGAAAAAACTTCAAAAGCATATCAAACAAATACAATCGGTATTGTTTCTGATAACTACGGAGACTTTACTTCTGCTGGGCACAATATAAAAGATGTAGACAATCCAATGCCAGTTGCTCTAAACGGACGCGTACCTGTAAAAGTTGCCTCAAATTCAGCATCTATTTTCCCTGGTGATTACGTTACTACGTCTGGCGAACCGGGTAAAGCGACAAAAGCTACAAAAGCTGGAGTTGTTATCGGTAAAGCGATAGAGTCTTGGACTTCTGGCTCAAACAAAGCAACTGTGATGGTGTACGTTGAACAAGGATATTTTAATGGGGAGAGTTTAAATAATTATACCGGACTTACATTGAATGGTTCAGTAGAAGACTCAGCTTCAATACTCGCTAAATTATTGAGTGACCAAGAAGATACAGAAGGAGCATTCAGTATTTCTGAATTACTTACTGATCGTATCGTGGCCGGACTTGAAGTCGTCACTCCTCGCTTAACAGCTCAAGTCGTTAGCACTGATACATTAAACGTATCTGGTGATGCGACATTTGCGGGGCTTACAATACTAAAAGGCACACCGGACTTACCGGCAAAAATTAGTTTTGATTCTCAGGTTGAATTTAATCTTCCGCCAATATTCAACAAAGATACCGCAGGGTTTGCTCTCGTAAAAGAAGGAGATAAATTTGTACGAGTCGAATTTGAAGAACCGTATGCGACAACTCCAGTAGTGACTGCGTCCATATCTTTTGAAACTACCGACAACATGGATGAAACTTCAATCGATGATTTACTTGCACAAAATATAACATCACTTGTGATAGAAAAAGATGAAACTGGATTCACGATCATACTCAACAAAAAAGCACCACAAAATATTCGCTTCTCATGGATTGCCCTTGGGGTAAAAGACGTGCAAGTTTTCGAGAGCCTTGGGGATGGACTCGAAGTTATCAATGTCGACAATAGTGGAGATGAAGATGGAGGAAGCACACAAACTCCTGACGAAAGTTCTGGAGGTAGTGGAGGTGAAACTTCTACACCCGAAGAAACACCAACTGAAAATGTAACACCACCCGACACAACAACAGAAGATACACCACCAGAAATTACCGCACCTCCGGAGACAGCTCCAAGCGAAGGTCCAGAACCAGATACAACTCCAGCGCAATAAAAAATTCTCGTTTAAAACGAGAATTTTTTATTTTAGATAGTTCGCATCTTTGTAATTTTCTTAAATTTTTTCTCTCGTGACTCTTCTTTTTCTGAAAGTTCTGTGTTTGAAGATTCAGGATTTTTCTTTATCAAATTTGCTAAAGTGTAAGTCACTTGTGGATAACTTTTTTTCTTCGGCTCGAAAGAAATATCATTCATTATTTTTTTAGTAGGTTGGGGGAGAGATTTTTCGAATTTTACTTCATTCAAACCAAGTGCCCAGGCTCTAAAGCCAAATATATTTTCTGGAGAGATGATTTTTAGTAGTTCAGTTATAGTGCTAATATCTGCAACGTCTGTCAAGTAAAATTTACCATCAGAAGCTTCTAGTTTAAGTTGGTTACAACTTGTAACCAACTTATTTTGTTTTGTCTTTAAACGATTTTTAAAAACTTTCCAATAATTTCTAGCATCATTGCTTTTCGTTACTAACCCTACCATATCTACAATAGAAAAATACCATTTTTGGTTGTCTTCATCCCATTTTTTACGTATGTTATCAAATTTTATTTTTTTACTAGGTACTTGTTCCATGTGTTTTTATGTATACAGTATATACCAACACGTATAATTTAAACAAATTAATTTGCCGTATTGGCCTGAGCAAAACATTCAAAAATAGTATAGAAATCAATGTGTAACTAATGTATAATTTAAGTAAGAAAATTTTAAAAATAAAACTTAAGTGAAAAGTAACGTATATAAACACATAGCTCTTCTAATTATTGGTTTTTTTATGGGGGGTCTCGTAGTAATAGGTATATTGTATACTAGGATTTTTCCGGTAGTCAGTAGTGTTTTTAATGTTGGTCCATTTGCGAGCGATAGTCGTTTGGATACCGGTCAGTATAAATTCATCAAACCATTATTAAATTCTGGTTATGGTAATGAAGAGGAAACATTAAAATGGTTTCCAGCAGAACGTAAATTAAAAAATTTAGTCGAAGATGTTGTAGCTGAGAGGCCTGATATAAAAGTAGGAGTATTTTTTCTAAATTTAAATAACTCGGGCTGGTTTAGTATAAATGCCGCAGACACTTTTATTCCAGCTAGTTTACTAAAGTTACCGATGCTGATTTCTTATTACAAACTTCAAGAAACTGAAAAAGATTTGCTTGATCAAAAAATTACTTATCAAGGTAAAAATTTTAATAGAGTAAAAAATCTCGGCAATGGGACTATTGTTCCCGGGCAGACGTATACAGTCAAAGAGCTGATGAAAGAAATGATTATTAATTCCGACAATAACGCACTTCAGCTACTATATAAATATCGCCAAGACTCTTTGAAATCTATATTTACTGATATGAAAATTTCACTGCCAGCCACTGATGGAGAAATAGCTGAGAAAGATTTTGTGACTACTCGAGATATTGGTCGTTTTTTATTGGTTTTATATAATGCTTCATATTTAAGTAGGGAAAATTCTGAAGAGGCTTTGACAATATTATCACAAGCTGTTTTCAAAGATGGCATAGTGGCTGGAGTACCTAGTAATATTGTAGTTAGTCATAAATTTGGAGAAAGAGAATTAATTGAAACGGGACGAAAGAAAAAAATTGAGTTGCATGATTGTGGTATTGTGTACCATCCAAATATTCCCTACATAGTTTGTATTATGACCAAGGGCGGCGATCTTAACTCTGAAAAGTTACAGATTCAAAAAATCTCAAAAATAATTTATGATGGCGTTGATAAGTTTTCAAGTGACGCACAATAGTAAATACATGAAAATTAATTTTAAAAAAATAATAAAATTTTCCACAATATTTTTTATCTTTGGATTAATATTTTTTGTAAATTCAAATAAGGCAGAAGCTGCAACCAGAACCTGGACGGGGACCACGAGTGGCTCATGGTCCGTAGCCAGTAACTGGGGAGGCACTGTACCCGTCACTGGGGACGATTTAGTTTTTCCATCTGGTGCCTCAAATCTTTCCAACACCAACGACTTAACAGAAAATACAATCATAAACTCCATCACTCTCACAGGTAGTGGTTATACTCTGTCTGGTAACGCAATTATTCTCGGGCCAGGCTTAGCGGGTATTACTGATAGTGTCGCTTCTGGTGGCAATACTATCGCACTCGATATTCGTGTGGATGCTACTCGAGATATTGTTGTTACTAACACAGCCGAAAATTTGACTATCAGCGGTAGGATTAGTGGAGTTGGTGGTATGAATAAAGAAGGTACAGGGACATTAGTGCTATCTGGTGGTAATACTTTCGGTGGAATTTTAAAAATAAACGTAGGTGTAGTTAATGCCCGGCATGCGACAGCGCTCGGAACAATTCTTGCAGGGACAGAAGTTGTCGGCGGTGCTGCCTTAGAACTACAAGGAAACATAAATATCAGTTACGAAGCTTTGGCTCTGCGTGGTTGGGGTGTCTCGGGTACTGGCGGTGCACTAAGAAATATAAGTGGTACAAATACTTTTGGTGGACTTATTACTTTAAGTTCAGCTGGTGGTACTGAAATAGCTTCTGACTCTGGAACGCTAACTATTACTGGTGGTACGACAGGAAACGCACCATTAATTTTTGATGGATCAGGAAACATGGTATTTTCTACGGCCCCACTCGCGGGTAGCGGCACAATTACTAAAAATGGTGCCGGTACTGTCACTTATAATTTTCCAAATACAAACACAGGCTTATTGACTATTAACGCTGGTACTATTGTGTATGGAGTAGATAATGCCATTCTTTCAGGTGCGGTCACAGTTACTGGCGGAACACTAGACATTGCGACCTTTTCAGACATGGTCGGACCAGTTACTTTAGGTACACTAGACTTAGCAAGCGGAACTATTACCGGTACTTCTGGAATACTTTCTAGTGCTACTTGGACAGTGTATGCGGGTACTATTAGTGCAATTATTGCTGGTGACGGTGGAGCAATAACAAAAAGCACGCCGGGGACTGTGGTACTTACGAGGCCGAATTTATACACTGGTGCTACGACTGTGAGCTTGGGTATTTTAGAAATTCAAAACAGCACTGCCCTCGGTCTTATCGATGGTATTACCACAGTCACTGCTGGTGCTACACTTCAGATAAATGGTAGTGGACTCTCTATACCTGAATATATAACTTTTTCTGGAACTGGACACCTATATACTGGAGCTATTAGAAATAGAACAGGTAACAATACTCTCACAGGTTTACTTACTCTCGGTACAGTGCCTATGATCATGTCAGACACTGGAACGACTTTGACTATTGACGCTAAAGGTCTTTCTGCAGCAGCTGTAGGGCTTACAATAGGTGGTGCGGGGAATACTACTTTTACTTCATCAGCACCTATCTATGGTACATCAGCCACTCTAACGAAAAATGATACAGGTACGTTAACAATCCAATCCTTTAGTAATTACACTGGAACTACTATTATTAATAGGGGTACTCTCACACTAAGCGGTGCTGGAGCCATTCCTCTTTCTACTATCTCTATCAATTCTGGTGGAACACTCACCCTCGATGATTCTTCTATCGCAATTTATAACCGTATTAGTGATTCAGCCGCTCTGACTATGAACGGTGGTAACTTTAATTTCATTGGTAATACTACTGGTTTATCTATGGAAACAGCCGGAGCTCTCACTCTTTCTACGGGACATAACGTTGTCACTGTTACTCCCGGCGCAGGGGGGTCTACTACTATGACTTTTGCAAGCTTTGCTCGTACTGCTGGCGCGAGTGTGCTCTTTCGAGGGACGAGCTTAGGCTCCACTCCTGGTCCTAACGTTTCTACTTTAATGTTCACAACTGCTCCTGTATCTCCAGCTTTAGCTGGTGCAGCTGGTGCAGCGGGGACCACAACAGCAAGTATACTCAAAGGAGCTTTTGGTGACAATTCGCTTAGTGGTACAGGTACTGATATGGTGACTTACAACCTTGGTAATACTAATGGTCTGCGATTGTTAAATGGCGCTGGATTTTCAGGAGAATATTCTACAACTCTCACAACTAATACAAATGTAAAACTCGCTGCAAATGTTGCCGCAAGCACGGTGAGCGTCAACTCTCTAATACTAAATGGTTTCGGCATTACAAATGGTGCGGCTACCATCACCATTTCTAATGGAGGATCGCTCGCAGGAAACATTTTAATAAATTCGGCTACAGATATTGCGGGGGCTAGTACTACTCTTGGTATCACTACTAGTGAACTCAATATTCACGCTACAGCAAACTCCACTATCTCTGCGGTCATTGGAACAGCTGCAGCAGGATCACTTACAGTAAGTGGGACAGGGAATGTCACCCTCAGCACAGCCAGCCTTCATACTGGTCTTACTTCCGTAAACGGCGCAACTCTGACTTATGGAATTAGTAATGCACTTTCGAGTGGTGGGATAACGGTAAATGGTGGGACGTTAAATATAAATGGAAGCTCAGATACAGTTGGTGCTGTCATCTTACAAAACGGAACTATTACTGGATCAACAGGAGTTTTATCTGGAACTTCATATAGTTTAAGAGAGGGGACTGTCAGCGCAATTATCAATGGTGCGTCTGCTGTTACAGTGGTCGCAACAAATGCACCTGCCAATGCTACTGTTACTCTCTCTCGAGACAATACTTATACTGGCGTAACTACTATCACGAGTGGTATTTTGAAACTCGGCGCGGCTGGTGGGGGAACGAACACTCCGCTTGGTACGACTGCTGCTGGTACTACTATCGCCGCCGGCGCAGCACTCGACTTGAATGGTTTTACTTTAGGAACCGCTGAAGGGATAACATCTATGACCGGGCTCGGATTTGGCCCGGGTACCACTGTTGCCAATGGTAACAGTAACATGGGAGCGCTCATGAATACCTCAGGAACTCCGGCAAGTTATAGTGGAGCGATCACTCTTGCTGCAGCGTCTCGTATAAATGCTGACTATGGAGCTTTGACTATAAGTAGTGCAATTTCGGGGGCAACAATTGGTTTAACTATTGGAGGATTTAGTGACAGTACTTTTTCTGGAGTTATTGGGACAACTAGCGGCACTCTAACAAAAGACGGAATCGGGGTACTAACCCTGTCTAATGGTAGCTCGTCGTATACAGGCGCAACCACTATCAGTGTGGGTACGGTGAAGATTGGTGTAGCCTCAGTTGGTGGTACAAACTCACCACTTGGTACAACTGGAGGTATAACTACTGTTGCTCTTGGTGCTCGGCTTGATTTAAATGGAATTAATTTGGGTATAGCAGAACCTCTTACTATAAATGGAGTTGGATACGGACTCGGGGACTTTGCTTCTGGAGCACTTATGAATAGTTCTGGCTCTGCGGTGACATTTACTGGACTGATCACACTTGGTGCAGCTTCTACTATTAAGGCCGATTACGGAGATATAAATTTGACTGCTGCAGGGACAATAACAGGATCTGGATTCGGTCTAACTCTAGGGGGATCAGGTGTCGGAACTCTCTCAAGTATCGTAGGTACTGTCGCTGGCACTGTTACTAAAATTGGTACTGGTACCTGGACATTTTCTGGACAAAGCACTTATACAGGAGCTACTGCAGTAAACCTTGGAACATATAAACTTGGTGCGACTGGTGGAGCAACAAACACACCATTTGGTACCAATGCCGGAGGTGCGGTTGTTTACACTGGTGCAGTGTTAGATTTTAATAGTTTTACAATGCCTACAACTGAGGCATTGACTATAAACGGACGTGGAATCAATGATGGTGGGGCTCTTATCGGTAGCAGTGGTACTTTTGGTGGCACAATTGCTCAAGGTACTGATTCTCGTATTACAAATGCTTCTGGAACAATGACAATCACAGGGGCTGTGAGTGGTGCATTTTTACTATATATTGGTGGGGCAGGCAACATCACGACCAGTGCTGTTTTCCCTGCGGTTGCCCTCGGAATTACGAAGCAAGGTGCTGGAACTTTAACTGTAACAGGAGCGAATCTATATACCGGAGCCACAAGAGTAGATACTGGTACGTTTGCTTACGCAGCTACTACAACACTTGTTGGTACAAACTTAGTTGTTAATGGAGGTATTTTTAATAGTGGTGCAAATGCCGATACTATTGGTACGGTTACACTTGTTGGCGGAACTATTACTAACTCAGCAGCTTTGACAGGCACTGCTTATACTTTAGAAAGTGGCACAGTTAGTGGAATTTTAGCTGGTGCAATTGCAGTTGTAAAAAATACAAACAATACTGTGACTTTAACCGGCGTGAATACTATTAGTAGCACAACGACAATCAATGCTGGTACGCTCACTTTGAGTGGTTCGGGCTCAGCCACTACTACAACTATTACTGTCAACTTGGGCGGCACACTTACTCTCGACAACACTTCTACTGCTGTCGCGAGTCGTCTCGGTGATGCTCTGGCTCTGACCATGAATGGTGGGAACTTTAATTTCATTGGTAATACTGCGGGGGCTTCTTCTGAAACAACGGGCGCCCTCACTCTTGCATCTGGTCGTAATGTAGTCACAGTCACTCCAGGGGCTGGGGGATCAACTACCATGACCTTTGCTAGTTTCTCTCGTACAGCTGGAGCAGGGGTATTGCTAAGAGGAACAAGTTTTGGCTCAGCTCCTGCTGCCAATGTCTCTACACTAATATTCACTGCTGCCCCTACATTAATCGGTGCAGCTGGGGCAGCTAACTCTACAACTATCAGTGTCATTAAGGGAGCCTTTGGAGACAGTTCTCTAAGTGGCACTGGTAACGATATGGTTACCTACAACGTAGGTAACACTAATGGACTAAGACTATTAAACGGAGCAGGGTTCACTGGAGAATATGCAGGTGATCTTCAAACAGCCAATGCCAATGTGAAGTTAACAGCTGACCGTGTGGCAGTGGCGACAAACACCAATTCCCTAATTCTAAATGGTTTTGGTATTACTAACCCCGGTGGGGCTATTACTATTCCGATTTCAGCAGCTGCTCTAGCTGGTAACATTTTAATTAACTCAGCTACAAACATCGCAGGTAGTAACACCACTTTAGGTATTACCACTTTTGAACTTAATGTATTTGCTACAGCTAACTCTACTATCTCTGCCATCATCGGAACAGCTACTACTGGTTCCCTGACTCTTGGTGGCACTGGGAATATTACTCTGAGTGCGGCGAATCCTTACACTGGTACAACTTTCATCAACAACGCCACATTGACCTATGGAGCAAACAACGTGCTTTCAAGTGGGGGTGTGACAGTGGTAGGGGGGGTATACGATATAGCCACTTTTAGTGATACAGTTGGTGCAGTTACAATTAATGCGGGTACGATATCTACGGGGGCGGGAACATTAACACTCGGCGGAACTGTGACGACTATTGCGAATGCTAATTTTGCTTCGATTATAAGCGGCAATTTAGCCCTTGGTGCCAATAGAGATTTCAACATCGGTGATGGTCTCATGGATAATGATGCAGTAATTTCTGCTGTAATCAGTGGAGGATTTACCTTTACTAAGCTCACTGGAGCTGGGGTATTAATATTGTCTAATAGCAACACATATACAGGTTTGACCACTGTGAGTGGCGGCACCCTTAGGCTCGGTGCGACCGGCGGTGGCACAAACACCCCACTAGGAACGACAGCTGCTGGTACGACTATTTCAGGTGCATCTTCAGCCCTTGATTTATATGGCTTTACGCTTGGTACTTCTGAAGCATTAACGTTAAGTGGAGCATTGGCAACTGGTGCGTTGCAAAATACTTCGAGTGCAGCGGTAAACTATACTGGATTAATTACTCTAGGTGCAGCAAGTACTATTATTTCCAACTACGGAGATATAAACGTTTCTAATACTGGTAATATAACTGGTAACACTTTTGGGTTAACAATTGGTGGTGCTGGAAACGGAACCTTGGCCAGTAATCTAAATACTACCACTGGAACATTAACTAAGAATGGCCTTGGTCTTTGGAATATATCTGGTGGCGCAAGTACATTTACAGGAGCAACTACAGTTAGTGCTGGTACTTTGAAATTAGGCTCTGCTGGTAGTGGATCTAATACACCGTTTGGAACAAGTGCTGGCGGAATTACAATTACGAGTGGAGCAATTTTAGACTTAAGCGGTTTTACTTTGGCTACCGCGGAACCTATTGGTTCTCTAAACGGAACTGGTATTGCAAACGTAGGTGCCCTCATTAATACTTCTAATGATTCAATAACATATAGTGGAGCTCTTACTATGGGTGCCGCTTCTCGCGTTGCAAACTACGGTAGTGGATTATTTACATTGACCGGCAACATCGCTGGAAACTTTGCACTTACTACTGTAACAGTAGGAAACATGACGCAGTCTTCAGCCAGTGTTTGGTCAGGTACCGGTTCGTTAGTTAAAGAAGGCTCGGGGACACTTATTTTAGCTGGACAAAATTCTACAACAGGGGCAATGACTGTGAGCACGGGAAAACTCCAGCTTGGAGCAGATGGGGGTGCTACAAACACACCACTTGGTACAATTGCTGGAGGTGTGACTGTGTCATCTGGGGCAGCACTGGATCTATCTACATTTACAGCTGGTGGTGGAACTACTTGGGAGCCTCTTACACTATCAGGTAGCGGTATTTTAAATGGCGGTGCGCTGATCAGCAATTCTGTTGCGGGCAGCACGTTTGCTACAGTTGCTAATACAAATGCTCGTATTGTGAATAATGGAGCAGGGGCACTAACTATTGCAGGTATTACTACTGGCGCTTCAACTTTCTGGGTGGGTGGTTCTGGCAATACTATAATATCTGGTCAAATAAACCAGACTGCTATATTGATTACTAAATACGGTGCCGGCACGCTTACTCTAAGTAATGCTACGAACACAGTCACTTCCTTGGTTCGTATAAATGAGGGAACGCTTGCCTATGGTGTGGCTGATGCACTTGTTACAGGGCCCGTGACTGTGGCTGGCGGAACACTCAACCTTGCTGGCTTTAACGAAACTAATATTGGAGCGGTGACAATGATTGATGGTTCTATAGTAAATACAGGTGGGGCAGCAACTCTTACATCAACTGCTACTTATACTTTGGAGAAGGGTACAATTAGTGCTGCACTCGGTGGCGCAGTGGCTGCGGGAATAGCAAAAAATACCGCTGGGAGAGTAAGTCTATCCGGAGATAATACATTTACTAGTACATCGATTGCAGTAAACGCGGGCTATTTAAATCTTCGTCACAATAACGCCTTGGGTGCTGCAGGTACTGCACTGACTACTACAATTTCTGGTGGAGCAACGCTAGAATTAGAGAATGATATAACCTTACCATCCACCAAAGCAATTACCGCCAACGGTACTGGTGTGGCTAGGGCTGGTGCAATTAGAAATATCGGTGGTTTTAATACAATTAGTGCTAACATCACACTGGGCACAACTAATGTCCGTATTAATTCTGATGCAGATTTTTTGACAATCCCATCAGTATCTGGGGATACTTTTAACTCAATTTTTGGTGGGGAAGGCAATGTAACTGTAAGTGGTGCAATTAGTACAACAAGTGGTAGTCTTACAAAAGATGGTATTGGATCTCTCACTCTGTCAGGGACAAATACGTACACTGGTCCTACTAATATAATTTTAGGCACAGTCATAGCTAATACTACTTCATCAATTGGGGATGGAAGCGCTACTAATACGTTAATTTTTAATGGGGGTACCTTACAAGCAACTGGGACAATCACATCACTATCTACTAGAGCCGTAACTCTTGGTTATGGTGGCGGCACAATAGATACAAATGGAAATAGTGTTAGCATCGCCGGTACAGTAGGTTCGGTTGGAGGACTGACAAAAACTGGTGCAGGAACATTGACTATAACAGGGGTAACAACAATCGGTAGAGATTTAACCATTTCAAATGGTACTTTTGTGGCACCGACATCTTTGACTATTAATGGAGACTTTAGTAATAGCGGTATATACACCCACAGCAACGGCACATTCAATTTAATACCGACTAGTTCTAATCTAACGAACAATATTTTAGGAAGCTCCAATACCACTTTTTATAATCTGACTAATACTACAGCTGGCTCAACTCTTAATTTTAAGGCTAGTAATACATATACTTTTGCAAATGTTCTGACTTTGACAGGGGTCGAGGGCAATCCTATATCAATAAATTCTGATACTCCCACTTCGCAATGGTTGATGACGCTCTCTGGTTCTGGCTCTATTTCTTATGTAAAAGTAAAAGACAGTGGCTGTAGTGGTGGAAACACAGTAGGAGCGAGCAGTACTATATATAACTATGGAAATAATGGCGTGTGTTGGTCGTTTATTACCATAACGAGCGGCGGCGGCGGAGGCTTTATCGAAGGAACAGGGGCGCTTGGCACTGTCGTTTTAACAGGAAATGTAGTTGCCAGTGTTACTGTTACTAATGGTGGTGGTGGGTACTCTACTCCTCCAGTAGTTAACTTTTGTGGAGGAGCTGGTTCAGGAGCTACTGGTACAGCAGTTCTTACTAACGGTGTAGTTACTAGTGTTACAATTGGTGCTGGTGGATCCGGATATAATTCTTCAGTTACAGTTGTATTTGGTAGTGATTGCCCTACGAGCGGTGGAGGCGGCGGTGGTGCTGGCGGTGGTGGTGCTACCACAGCAATCGTGACTGCGGTAGTTTCTGCAAATGTTGTTCAAAGTGTCACTGTAAACTCTGGTGGCAGTGGCTATACATCTACACCGACTGTGCTATTTTGCGGCGGCGGCGGTTCGGGGGCTACAGGTACGGCCGTTTTAAGTAGTGGTGCAGTGTCAGGTGTGACAGTAGACAATGGTGGATCAGGTTATACGACTACTCCAACTATAGTGTTTAATAGTAGCTGCCCTACGAGCGGTGGAGGCGGCGGTGGTGCTGGCGGCGGTGGCGGTGATCTTGGTTTTACATATTATTCTAGAAACTTAGCTTTCTCTGGCGGTGCTCCCATAATATTTGATTTACTAAAATCTTTTTCTAATTTGTTTAAATGGTCATAAGATTCCTGTTTAATATGTGAATTATGTTATTATAAGTATATGATTACTACGACCAAGCAAGTAGGGGATTTTATTAAGCCAACGGTAAGACAAAATTATCCCAAATCATTTTTTCACAGATATTTCAAAATTATCTTTGTGGTTTTTTTAGTCTTAATCTTAGCTATAGCAGGGTATGTCTATACATATCGTCAATCATATATTAGTTCGGACACAATTTCACAAAGTGAAATTAAAAACCTTACAGAAAAAGTAGGTATGCTGGCTTTTCTTCCCGCTGATGAAACTCCAACTATTGCAAAAATTTCAAACAAAGAATTATTAAAAGACCAGCCGTTTTTTGCAGATGCAAAAACGGGAGATGTGGTACTTATTTTTTCTAATGCTAAAAAAGCAATTTTATATGACCCCGTAGCAAATAAAATTGTAAATATGTCGACAGTAAACGTGGGAAACGAAAAAATTCTCGCACCAACACCTGAAAAAACAACCCCGCAAAATTCTATTCAAACTCAATCCTCTAATAATGAGTTTTAGTTAGATCTAATGTAATATGAAAAAAAATAATTTTTTTATAAAAAAACTTTTAGGAATTTCAATACTAGCTTTCGGTATGATTTTTTTAAATCAAATGACTGTCACAGCGAGTGATCTAACAAGCACTAATTTTATTATTAAAGATCCCATAATCGGTACGGGTGGGGGATACGGTTCATCTACAAATTTTCAACTTTTGTCCGCAGGGCACACACTCCTTTCAGGAGTTGGTTCATCTTCCTCATTTATAACACGCTATGGATTTTTGTATTACGAAGACCAAGAACCAGAATCCATTACATTTGACCTCGATACAGCTACCACTGATACTGAAAGCGGTACTCCATACGTGGTGCCGTTAGGTACACTTTCGACAGGAGCGGTGGCTCGTTCGAATGGAAGTATAAATTCGATCTGGGTTGATCTGGATTCGAGCGATAGCACAGTGATCACGGTTCTTTCAAGTAATTTAAAATCAACTTCGGTTCCTGGAGATATAATTCCTTCAGTAACCAGTACGATGGCAGCGGGAACAGCGAACTATGGTTTATGCGTTGCATCAACTTCTTCGACTACAGGTACATTAAATGAAGTTTCGCCTTATAACGGGGCTACTTGTGTCGATGGAGCTGTAAACACTGTTGGGGTAACCGATGGAACTACTAGAAATATACTTAATTCAAATAGCGCTGCGATAACAGGAGGCCGAGCGCAGATTCGAGTTAACGCGGCAATCAGTACTACTATACCAGCTCATAATGACTATTCAGATGCACTCACTTTTATAGCTACTAGTACTTTTTAAGTTAATGTACTTCGGTGTGGATAACTTTATTATATTTATATTATATGTAATATGTTACAATTTACAGTATAAAATAAAATTAAGTCGAAACTAATTTATTAATAATATTAAAAATATGATACTAAAATTTAAAAAATTATCGCTCTCAAGATTTATTAGTGGGGTCACTATGGTAGCTCTTTTAGCTCTTTTAATTGCTCCAAATTTCGCAATGGCAGCTTCTATTACTAGTTCTAAAGCAACCTTTGGGCGTCTAAAAGTAAGCGCAAATAGTGATTCTGGTACTATTCAGTTTGCTACACCTACTGGTATACAAGCAGGAACATCTGACACAATTTCTTTTACTTTTAGTAGTGAATTCGTTCTTGCTGCTGAGTCTGCTACAAACTATGACATTGAACTAGGTGATAGTGCTACTTGTTCTTCAGCTACATATACAGATGAAGTAGTAGCGACAACAGGTGCGACTGCCACTGATTGGAATCTTGATGTCACTGGAAATGTTATAACCATTGATCCTGAAACAGACCAAGGACTTACTGCTGGATTCTGTATGCGTCTTGTGTGGGGTACTGCTGCTACGACAGGCGGCACAGGTTCTGCATCTACAATTGTAAATGCTACGAATGTTGACGACGATGATACTATTGTCATAGGTGGAGCTTTTGGTGATTCTGGTACTATCACTGTTGACATAGTTGATGATGATCAAGTTACCGTTTCTGCTACCGTGAACCAAACTCTAACTTTTGATATTGATACAGCCGAAGATTTTACAAATGCTGAGGATGCTGCTCCTTACTCTGTTGCCCTTGGAACACTTTCTACAGGTACTGTTACTCATTCTGATACTTCTACAGTAAAAATGGTAGTACTCGAAGGTGAAACAAATGCTTCAGGGGGATTGAATGTTACTGTTGCGAACGCCAACGGCGCAAGTGGGCTAGTATCTACATCTACACCAGCCGATACTATTGCAAGTTCTACAGGAACAATGGCAGCAGGAACCTCAAACTATGGATTATGTGTAGCGACAGCTGGATTGACTGGATTTGTTCGAGCTTCAGGTACTTATGATGCTGCTGCTTGTGCTCTTGCTTCAGGAACAAACCCTATACGAGGGCTGACGACAACTCCAGCAAACATCGTTACTTCTTCTGGTGTTCTCTCAGGCGGTCATGCAGAAGTAGTAGTGAATGCTGCTATCAGTGGATCAGTGCCTGCTCATGCCGACTATGCAGATACCCTTACCTTTATAGGTACTGCCACTTTTTAAATTAAAGTTTTAAACGATAATGAATAATTATTTTAACTACAGAATAGCACTGACACTTTTTTCTATAGTGGTCTTTGGGCTCTGTATTTTTCCTAGTGATTCATTTGCATTAACGATAACTCCTACTCGATTTGAAATTAAAGGTAATCCTGGCGAAACATTAAATGAAGAAATAATTCTTATTAATGAAAATGATAAATCTGAAACTTATTACTCTTCATTTTCAAATTTCGAAGCTCAAGGTGAGTCCGGTAGTCCTGCCTTCGTAGAGCCAAAGGATGATCTCGGCACTTGGATGAGTACAGATTCTTCTATTACCCTCGAAGCGGGAGAACAAAAAATAATTCCATTAAAAATTACAATTCCAAATAATGCCGAACCAGGGGGACATTTTGCGGTAGTATTTTGGGGTACGAGTCCTAGCGGTGCAACTGGAGTATCGATCGGAGCGAAGACAGGTATTTTAGTATTACTTTCTGTTAATGGTGAGGTGAAAGAAGAAGCAGGACTTCTAAATTTTAATACAGTAAATAAACAATTTTTCTTCAATACCTTACCCGTATCTTTAGAATATAGATTTAAGAACGACGGAGGAGATCGCATAAAACCAACCGGCGAGATAACTATTAGAAATACAATATTTCTTCCAGCCGATCGAATAAATGCTAACCCTTCAGAAGGTAATGTATTACCTAACAGCACTAGAAAAATAAATATTGATTGGGTTAAATATGAACGCAGAGCTGACTATGTGGCACCGAGTAATTTTATAAAGAAATTTTTCAGTGATGCATCGTATCAGTGGAAAAATTTTGCAGTAGGTTTATATTCAGCAAATCTAAACGTAGCGTATGGTTCGCAAGGTACTGAAGTTAAAAAAACAACTTTTTTCTTTGTTTTTCCATGGCAGCTCGTAGTAATATTAGTAACTACATTTATTATTATATTTTTCGGAGGTAAAAAACTTATCAAGCGCTACAATAAATTCATAATTGAGAAGGCAAGAGCTGGTACTGAGTTACCACCTAAGTCTTTTCATGAATAATAATTTCTTTAAGCAAATAATAAGTTCTATCTTTACTGCATTCCTTTTTTCTTTGTTTTTTTCTCATACTCTTTATGCGTTGCCTCCCGATCCAGTATCTGAGACAGTTTCAATCAGTGCCCAGGTGGGCGAAATAATAACTGTTACTCCTGGAGGAGGAGGCGGATCGATCGTGATACCCAAAACAGCAGTACGTTTTTCAGGTTTTGCGTATCCGAATGCTGACGTGGTTCTTTTAAAGCAGGGTGAGAGAAAAATTGCAGTCAAGGCAAGCTCAAGTGGAGAATTTTCCATAACTCTGGAAGAGAATTACAATACTAATATTTTGTATTCTCTTTTTGCTCAAGATGTTGGGGGGAATAGATCCCTTTTGCTCAACTATCCAATAGTAGTACAAGCAGGTTTTATTACTCATTTGAGCGGGATTCGTTTTGCTCCAACGATTGTTACGGACAAATCTCAAGTTCTTTTTGGAGATTATTTGACTGTGACTGGCTATGCTTTGCCGCAAGCAGGTTTGGAAATTATTATCAAAGGAATGCAAGAAAAAACGTTTACGTTAATTTCCTCCAACAACGGTTCTTATAAAATAGTTTTACCGATGTCAGGTTTAGACAAGGGGGAATATGATATATACATACACTATACAGGCGACTCTCGATTTAGTAAATTAATAAAATTTACAATCGGTAATTCGAATATTTTTTATACGGAAAATCTTTCGAATATACCTGGGGATTGTAATGTCGATAAAATAATTAATTTGGTAGACTTTTCAATATTAGCATTTTGGTATGGGAAAAATAATCCACCAGTATGTGTCGACACAAACGCCGATAAAATAATTAATTTGGTAGACTTTTCAATATTAGCATTTTATTGGACTGGTTAAATATGAAAAATTTTATTAAAAAAATAATTATAATCGTTTTATTTTCAATCTATGCCTTACCAGTAGTGTCCTTTGCGGCTGAAGTGTTTGTCTCTACTCCTCAAAATATAACAATACATGAAACATTTGAAGTTTTAATTAATGCGAATACCGACGGAGAGTTAATTAATTCTGCAAATATAGTATTACATTACGACAATAGCCTCCTATCTTTTTCTGGTTATAAAAATGAGGGAGCTATGATAAATCTCTGGATACATTCTCCGTATGAAAAAAATAGTAGTATATACATGGATGGCATTATCCCCGGAGGAGTATCTGGCTTGTATGATCCAAAAAAGGAAAATCCTGCACCAATACCACTTGCACGTTTATTATTTAATGCTAAAAAAGCTGGGAATGCTGAATTTTCTTTTACTAAAACTGAAATTTTAAAACATGATGGTAAAGGTACTCAGCTTGTACATAGACAGATCGGAGGAAATATAGAAGTT
The DNA here is from genome assembly GCA_031425235.1 of Candidatus Nomurabacteria bacterium. GTDB lineage: Bacteria > Patescibacteriota > Minisyncoccia > Phycocordibacterales > UBA9973 > UBA9973. The sequence continues at coordinate 18,295 of JANPIZ010000001.1, read as the reverse complement.
ATCAAGAAGGAAAATGAATTAGTAAAAATAGAAAATGTATTAGATAAAGAAAAACCCGAACCTTTTAATGTAACCTTCCTAGAATCTTCAGTATCTAGTCAAACTCCATCCTTAATTATATTTAAGGCAAATGATTTAGGTTCTGGAATTAAAGAGTATCAAATGAGCATCAATGGATCGGAATGGGTTTTAATAAAAAGTCCACAACCAGTTACAAAAGGATTATTACCATATACGATTACCGTGAGAGCTTTTGATTTTGATGCAAATTTTCAAGATTCAAGCATTCGTATACCAGGGGCAATCCCTACATGGGTGCTGTGGTCAATTGCTATTCTGGTTGGTGTATTGTTTTGTATTATAGCTTATAGAATGATAAAATATAGGAGATGAACCCTGTCCTCAAAGTTTCTGCGATAATCCTTATTTTTATTCTTGGAGTTCAAGCTGTGTATGCAGGATCTGCAACCCTTTTTTTTGGTGTTCCGCAAAAATCCTTTGTAGAAGGTGAAAGAATAACTGTAAGTGTAAGAGTTCAATCTTCGAGCCAAGCGATAAATGCTATTTCAGGGTCAGTTTCTTTTCCCGACAGCCTGGTAAGTGTCGCTGGTATTTCAAAAGAAAGAAGCATTATAAATTTGTGGACGCAAGAACCAAAAGTAGTCAGAAACAAAATAGTATTTGAAGGGGTGGCTCTTAACCCTGGTTTCCAGGGTAGTAGTGGTCTTGTATTTAATATTACTTTTAAGGCAAAACGGACAGGAACAGCAGTACTAAATTTTAATGAAGGTGCTCTTCTTGCAAATGATGGTCTCGGCACAAATGTATTAGCCAAACTCGGATCTGCCAACTTTACTATACTTCGTGGTCCAGTGTATTCACCATTGGCTGACATTCCATCTGCTGATACTCCAGGTAAAAAATTAGCTGCCTTGCCTGTTATAATAGAATACTCCGCTTCGGTCGATTCTAAAGGCCAGGCTTTTCTAAAGGGTAAAGGTGAGCCAAATGCGCTCACTAAAATTGTGTTTAAAGATGTCTCACTTAAATCCGTCGGAGAACAATTTATAGAATTTCTCCAAACAAATAAGAAAAAACTTGATGAGGTGTTAGTGCAAAATGATTCATCTGGAGGATTTCAATACACGAGTGCTAATAATGTAGTAGCAGGGGTATATAATGCTACACCATTTTTAGTCGATAAGGATAATAATACCGAAAAACCTGGGTTTGGAGTGCAGTTCTTAATAAGCGACAGTAAAGTAGTGAGGTTTCTTGTTACAGCTATCAATGTGTTAGGACTTCTCATACCTATTGTAGGACTTATCGTTATTATATACTTTATTCCATGGTATTCATGGAGAAGGATGCGAGTGCTCAAGAAGAAGCTTGGGCTCGAGGAAGAAAAAATAGAAATATCTGGACACCAACTCGAACGTCAAGAAAAAATAGCAGACAGCACTATCAGCAGAGCGGTGTCTCCTGTGGCCACACCACCACCTACATCATCAACAAATCCACAATGAAAAAAAAAATAACTATTTTAATAACTATTTTTATTTTCAACTTGTTTTTAGTTCCTGTTTCAGCTCAAACCAGGGATTTGCTTTCTAATGAGGAAGCACTTTGGTTGAAAGAGAGGAACAATACCATCGTGGTATACCCAGAACAAAATAATCCACCATATTCCTATCAAAGCCCCTCTGGTAACATTCAGGGCTTGTCGATAGACTACATAGAACTTATCGCAGAGAAAATTGGTGCAAAGATCCAGTATTTAACTCCTCGATCGCGCAACCAAATAAATTCTGATATGCAGGCAGGCAAAGGGGACGTAGCGTTTTTAACGATGGCTACACCAAAAGAAGAATATCTACTTTTTACTGAGTCTTATGCCACCGTGCCAGTAGTTATCGTGGTACGAAAAGACTATAAAATAACAGGGGGCAATTTAACACTTAACGATTTTAATGGAAAAAAGGTTGCTATGATTTCCGGATCGTCTATTGAATCTTATGTAAATATGAATTACCCACGAGTGGTAAGAGAAGGAATGACAGACAACGAAGTGAGTTTGCAGCAGGTAGTACTTGGCGAAGTAGATGCTGCGGTTATGGATGTAGCGTCGTTGTCTTTTTATTTATCAAAACAAGTTTTGAGTAGTGTAAAAATTGCCGGCAATACTGGACTTGACTATAAACCATCATTTGCAGTAACAAAAAATAAAGCAATGCTACAATCTATCTTAGAAAAAGGATTGTCTCAAATTAGCATCAACGACAGAGCTCTATTCATTGATAAATGGGTAGCTTTGCCTGGAGAGAGTAAAAACGTACAGTATTCTTTTTTGACAATCCTAAAAGATAATCTAAGCATTACAATATTGTATATTTTGTTTGGTATTGGACTCGGTACTGTTCTTATTCTCGTATTTACTCGCAAGCATCACCGAGAAAGGTACTTTAGAAAAGTACACGAGGTTGACGATCTTAAAGATGAATTTGCAGAACTCGAAGGCGAGAGCAGTGTCCTTACGCAAGAACTTTTAAAGATTAAACTTGAAGAACAAAAGCTTAAGGAGAAAATAGAGAGTATTCAGAAATAGAATTTTTATTTATTATGATTTATTGGCAGAGAAACTGTAAATACGGTTCCTTTACCTTCTTTACTTTGTACGCTAATTTCTCCACCATGTATTTGTGTTACCCATTTTACTATAGCTAGTCCCAAACCTGAACGCGCGGCGCTGTGAGATTTATCAGCTCTATAAAACCGCTGAAATATTTTAGAAAGATCTTCTTTACTTATACCAATACCGCTATCCGATATTTTTATCTGTATTTTTTGTTTGACTTTTGAAATCTGAACTATGATTTTACCACCCTCTTTGCCATATGTGATAGCATTTTTTATAAGGTTCAGAAATAATTTTTCTAGGTATACTACGTCTCCAGAAATGTTGAAAGGAAGTACGTTGCTTGGTTTCAGTGTTAAGGTGATGTTCTTTTTATGTAGGAGTGGTTTCAGCCGCAGGCTAATAATTTTTAACAGTTTATAGATATCTAGTGGTTTAAAATAAACAATTGTTTTCGACTCTGAACCTGAAACGGTAATTAATTCCAGATCTTTTAATATTTTAGATAAAAGGTTTATTTCATGGTTTACAACCTTAAGGGTGGTGGAAACTGGTTTTGAAGCCTTTTTATTGATAAGAGCTAAGTCTATATATCCTTTCATTATCGCAAGGGGAGTACGGAGTTCATGGGTAGCATTTGCTATAAATTCAGTTCTTCTTCTTTCCTCACTGAGAAGGAGGTCAGTTTTAAATAGTTTATGAGTATTTATGGCTTGAGCAGCCGTGTTTCCTAAAATGTTTGCTAAAGTAACTTCATCGTTCGTAAAGACATGTTTCTTTTTATAACAAAGTACAAGGCTGCCATACATGTATTTTTTATGAAAAATGGGTATTATAATGTAACTTTTCAGATACTTATCTATTTCAAATTTATAATTTTCTGCCTTTACATTACTATCAAAAAATGGCTTTTTGGTTTTTCGGGCAATTTCATTTCCCGCTCCTTTTCTTGGGGCATGCGGGTCATAAGGGAAGTTTGGACTTTTATATATTAGTGTATATTCTGTATCTTTATTTGATCGTGACCACGCAAGGCCAAAATCAGCGTCCAGTATTTTAATACTCGCTTTTATAAAGTTTTTCATGATTGTCGCTTCATTTTTTGCAGCCATAGAATCAAATATGACTTGGTTGAGCTGGACAATTTTTGTAAGTTTAAGTACATTCATGTTTAAAATTTTAAAAGGGTCAGTACTGCAAGCATAGCAATTAGTACTAACCCTTTCAAGTAGCTCCGTTATTTAGGAGGAGCTGATAATCGAAACCAGACATAACGTTGGTTCCAGTGATTGTGTGTTCCAATTATTTCCATCAAGACTGAACCTCCAAATCCTTCTTCTAAAGGGTCTAAAAGGTCTTTGTCTGGCCACGCAATGGTGTTTTTCCATTCCACAGATCCTAGTGGATTATCTTCACCACGAGCGTGAAGAAGATAGACTTTCCGCCCGTACTTTCCCTTTGAAGTGGGAATTCTGAGGAATTGCCCGAAATATTTCATCAACCCATTTTTACCCTCTAAGTCGAGGTTCTGAACAAGTTGTCCCGCGTAATGCACTCGGGTTTGTTCGGGGTCAATATATCCGCAGGCTATTGCGTCTCCAATGTCAGATTCAAGGATACTTATTGGTAAGCTGTATAGGTCCTTGAATTTTTCTGCATTTTCACACGCGAAAGTACTACAATCTGTAATACAAACCGGATTAAATAAATGAGTGACAGGATTGCGCAGCCACTGCATATCTCGTAGGAGTCCTGCACCGAAAATTTCAAGAGCTTTTGGACCTTTTTCGAAATCCGAAACTTGTGTAATTTCTAGGAGTTCAGGTACCATAACCCGAACCCCCGCTTCTTGCAGAAGCTTATTTTCATTCATATAGGATTCTTCGTTCACCTCGCCATTACGAACTAAGTCGTTAGGGGCGAGAGGAAATGGATTTTTCTCGCTTTGAATAAGCGCCTCGTTCCAGTTGTAGTAAAGCTTCTGGGATGTGGTTATTTCCATTCCCATGTTTTGCACTTGCTGTTGCCTCATAAAATACCCTCCTTGTTTTTTTATTATAGAACTACGTTCTTCTTTATACTGCCATAATACATAAAAAAATGCAGCAAAGTTATCAACCTATTCTTTAAGCGTAAAACCTACGCCACGAATAGTCTGAATAAGAGGTTTTTCTTTCTTTGTGTCGATTTTAGAACGCAAATACTTTATATGCACATTTAATTCATTATTTGTTTCTTCAAACTCTGGCCCCCACGCCTCGTCGATGAGTTTCCGTCGGTTTATTGCTTCACCTGGGTTAGACAGGAGAGTATTTAATAGTTTGTATTCTTTTGGGGTGAGGGGAATAACGACACCACTACGTGATACTTCGTGTTTTTTTCTATCCATAACCAAATTTCCAATTTTTACAATATCAGGATCAGAAGTTTTTCTTCGGCGTAATATGGAGCGGATACGGGCTAATAATTCAGTCATACCAAAAGGTTTGATAAGGTAGTCGTCTGCTCCCGTATCAAGCCCTGAAACTCTGTCTTCGACAGTACCGCGAGCAGTAAGCATGATAACAGGGGTGTGGACGTGGTGTTCTCGTAGTTCTCTGCATACTGTCATGCCATCTTTTTTAGGAAGCATTAAATCTAGGATAATAAGGGCATAGTTATTTTTCATTGCTTTCAGTAGTCCTTCTTCTCCGTCAGATGCTATATCTACAGAGTAGCGTTCTGTTCGCAAGATTCGTTTCAATATGCCTGCTAATTTTTTTTCGTCTTCAATAACTAAGATAGTCATAACTTATTTATAGCACTTTTTCTGTCCTTATGCAAACAACAAAATTAAAGTATTGTTAACTTTATTAACAGCTTTATACACAAATTGTATAAATAAATACTTGACGATTAAATATAATGAGATTATAATTATTAAATTAACATTAAGTTTTAAAATATTATGAATAACACTATAAACAACACACTCTGTAATTTACAACAAGAATTAGAATTAAACATTGTTTTAGCAACTGCCTACAGTGATTACAGTAAATCTTTACATGCTTTTGTATTACGCAAGTTAAGTAATTGCTCGACTGGGGAAGATTTAGTACAGCAAGCATTCCTTAAAACTTGGCTTTATTTGAAGCGGGGAGGAAAAATTATATCAATGAAAGCTTTTCTCTACCGGATTGTTAATAACCTCATAATTGATGAATATCGAAAACATAAAATAGTCTCTTTAGAATCTCTCTTAGAGGAAGGGTATCAAGTTGTGGATTACGATACTCCACCGGGTCATGTGTTAGATAAAAAAAGCGCCTTAGCCCTTATCGATCATCTTCCTCCGAGATATAAAAAGATCATGCATATGAGATACCGAGATGATTTGTCACTTGATGAAATATCAAAGATGACTCGCAAATCAAAAAATAATATTTCTGTGCAATTGCATAGAAGTACAGAAAAACTCAAACAGTTATATAATTTAAGTAAATAAAAATAATTTTGTTTGTATCTCATGTTTTGGTATATTATTTCTTATGTCTAGAGTATCTATTTCGCCATATTTTGAGTGTCAGCTATGAAAGTATTTATAAAAAATCGCAACCATAAAAAAATCGCAATAGTAGTGGAAGAAAGTATAAATTCAAAAGGTTTGGCTTTTGTCATGCATGGACTAGGTGAATTTAAAGAACAACCTCACATTCAGAATTTTGTTCAAGCTTTCAAAAGTAACCGATTTACAACGGTTGTGTTTGACGCAACACATAGCTTTGGTGAAAGCGAAGGAAAATATGAAGATGCTACTACGACAAATTACAATGAGGATTTAGAAGATGTGATACATTGGGCAAAAACACAAAGTTGGTATAGAGAGCCTTTTTGGCTTGTGGGGCATAGCTTAGGAGGAATGTCAGTCTCTTTATACGCAGAGAAACAGCCACATGAAGTGAAAGCTCTTGCTCCGATTTCAACAGTGGTGTCAGGAAAGCTTAGTATTGAAACTAAGGAAGCTCGAGGAGAGCTAGAAAACTGGAAAAAAACGGGATGGCTTATTACAAAAAGCGAGTTAGCACCTAATGGAATCAAGAAACTGAAATGGTCGGCAATGGAAGATAGGATGAAATATGATTTACTACCCGAAGTGAACAAGCTCACGATGCCAGTTTTACTGATAGTGGGGGGTAATGATACTCGTACTCCCATAGAGCATCAAAAAATTCTTTTTGATAATTTGCCCGCTAAAAAAGAAATACATATAATTAAAAATGCCGAACACGCCTCGAGTGATCCAGAGCACCTTGCTGAAATTGGAGGTATTTTTGATACATGGATTAAAGAAAATCTATAGTAAACAGCATAATTCGTTTTACATACAATGTATGTTAAAATACCGGCTATGAGTAAATTATCAGTTGGAATTGTTGGGTTACCAAATGTGGGGAAATCCACGCTTTTTAATGCCCTTACTAAGAAAGGAGTGCCTGCAGAAAATTACCCTTTTTGTACTATTGATCCCTCGGTCGGTATTGTGCCTGTGCCGGACGAACGACTTGATAAGCTTTCGCTTATGAGTAAGTCCAAAAAGACCATTCCCGCTGTAGTAGAATTTGTCGATATTGCAGGGCTTGTGAAAGGGGCATCGACCGGAGCAGGACTCGGTAATAAATTTCTCTCACACATTCGCGAAGTAGACGCTATTGTTGAAGTCGTGCGAATTTTTGAAGACAAAGACATGATACATGTGCACGACAAAGTCGACCCACTTTTTGATATTGAGGTTATAAACTTCGAGCTCAAAGAAGCAAAAATAGAAAAGCCAACATTGTATGTGCTCAATACTTCTGAGGTAGCCGAACACGTAAAAAGAGATTTTATATCACAACTTCCAGGTCCACATATTGAAGTAGATGCGATTTTTGGAACTGGACTCGACAATCTCATCAAGGCGAGTTATGAGCTTCTCGATTTGATTACATTTTTTACTACAGGTGAGGATGAATCACGGGCGTGGACAACTAAACGAGACGCCTCAGCGCCAGAAGCTGGACGTGCAATTCACAATGATTTTAAAGACAAGTTTATTCGTGCACAAGTTATTTCTGCAAAAGATTTACTCGAATGTGGTTCGTATACTGCAGCACGGGCAAAAGGTTTAGTGCGAACCGAGGGAAAAGAATACATAGTTCAAGATGGAGATGTTATAGAGTTTCTTGTTTAAATTATTTTTTCTTACTTACTTTCGTACTTTTTGATTTTGTAGGCACTTTTTTGCTACTTTTTAGTTTCGTGACTTCCGTCAAAAGCGCTTGAAGTGTTTCTTCAATGTGTTTAAATTTATCTGATTCTATTTGAGCTTCAACTTGCTCTTCTCGTTCTTCTATTTCTTCCTCCTCTGAAATATCTTCAACATCTTTTTGAATTTCATCAATATCTTCCGATACTTCTTCCACATCCTCCTGAATTTCCTCCACATCCTTCTGAATTTCTTCAATATCTTCCGATACTTCTTCAAGTTCTTTTGCTTGCCGGTTTACGCTTATTTGGATAAATATAGATAAATAAATTGCTTCGAGAGATACGATTGTAGTTAAAATAAGCAGAATGTCGGCCGCGGCAACACCAAAAAATCGCAAAGAAAAAATGCCTACAAAAAAAATACTGTGGAACAGCAAAGACTTTGTTGAGCCAATAGAAGCTGTCAATTTTTTTGAGAAATCGTCAAATTTATTATTCATAAAAACGCCAGTTAACTATCTAATTGTTATATGATATATTATAAACTATGGAAACACAACAAAACGTAGGGGTGGATAAATCAAAGATGAGCGTGAGTTTCTTCTTCTTATCTCTCAGCTTAAGCATAACCTTAATAACTTCAGTCGTATCATTTCTCAATCTTATTTTTGATACGCTCGACAAGCGTTTTCCGGACGTGCTCAATGCGACATATCAGTACGGTTATTCGACATATGAATATGAAAGTGTGCGTATGGCCCTCGCGACTCTCATAATATTTTTCCCTGTGTTCTTAGTCGTTACTTTTTTTTGGAATAAAGCTTTGAAAGGAGTATTGAGCGGAATGGATGAAATGATTAAAAAATGGTTGATATATATATTGTTATTTCTAGCATCACTTGTAACCGCGATTGATCTTGTGGCACTCGTGCAGCATTTTGTGTCTGGTGAAATCACTACTCGTTTTATTTTAAAAGTACTCGCTGTCTTGGTAGTGGCAGCATATGTTGGCGTATATTTTATATATAAACTTAAAAAAGCAGAAACTGTTTGGGGTTTCAATATAAATCTTTGGATGGCAATTAAATCAAGTATATTAGTTGTGTTGATTGTAATTTGGAGTTTTAGTGTGATTGGTACACCAGGCAAACAACGTGCCCTTCGTCTTGACGATAGGAGAATTCAAGACTTACAAACTATTCAATATCAAATAATCAATTATTGGCAACAAAAAGAGAAGTTACCTGAACAATTGTCTGACACAGCAAATCCACTTTCGGGTTTTTCATTACCAGTTGATCCCGAGTTTGAAAAGGGAAAGAATTATCAGTATATAGTAAAAGCTCAACTGACGTTTGAGCTCTGTGCTGATTTTAATTTACCAATACCGAAAGGATGGAAAGAATCAAAAGGCTATGGGTATGGAATGATGCCAATGATGGAACGGGATGTTGCCTCTACTTCTGCCTACCCATATCCAGGTGGTGGCACAAATGAATCTTGGGATCATCAAGCGGGACGAACGTGTTTTGAAAGAACTATAGATAAGGATATCTACCCACCATTTCCCAAACCACCCAAAAATTAAATTTTAAAGAATGAAAATTTACGACCACAAAAAAATTGAAAAAAAGTGGCAAACTGTTTGGGATAAAAAAAAAGCCTATAAAACTTCTAATAAATCAAAAAAGAAAAAGTACTATGTGCTCGACATGTTTCCATATCCATCAGGTGTTGGGCTACATGTGGGGCACCCCAAAGGCTATATCGGTTCCGATGTCTTTGCTCGAGTAAAACGAATGCAAGGTTTTAATGTACTTCATCCAATGGGTTATGATGCCTTTGGTTTGCCAGCGGAACAATACGCCATAGAACACAATATAAATCCGAGGCAAGCGGTAGAAAAAAATGTAAAGACATTTGAAAAGCAACTTTCAGTAATCGGGTTGTCGTATGACTGGGATAGGAGAGTCAACACCACTGATCCCGAATTTTATAAATGGACGCAGTGGATTTTCCTGAGGATTTACAATTCGTGGTACAACAAAAGTGTAGATAAGGCGGAGCCTATAAAAAAATTAATAAAAATTTTTGAAAAATCCGGAAATGAAAAAGTAAATGCTGTCTGCGACAGCAACATTGCAATTTTTACAGCAAGGGAGTGGAAATTAAAACCACCAAAACAAAAGCAGGACATGCTTATGAAATATCGTTTGGCTTACGAGGGCTATGCGCAGGTAAACTGGTGCCCAAAACTCGGCACTGTGCTTGCAAATGATGAAGTCCTCGACAGCTCAAGTGGTCCGGTCTCGGAACGTGGCGGCTATCCAGTCGAAAAAAAAGATATGCGACAATGGTTCATGCGCATTACTGCCTATGCCGACAGGCTTCTTGTGGGACTCGATGGACTCAACTGGTCAGCACATATAAAGGAAATTCAGAAAAACTGGATAGGGAAGAGTGAAGGATTAATTTTTTCTGCGAAAGTAAAAGAAAGCGATATGGTTATCAAAACTTTTTCTTCTCATTATCAAACATGCTACGCAGACACATTTTTTGTTATTGCACCTGATCATCCACTGTTGCCAAAACTTTTGGAAGGTAGACCTGAAAAGGATGCTGTTCTTAAAAAAGCTAAAGAAATAGTCGAGAAGAAAAATAAGCAAGGTGCTGACTATAAAGATATAGACGGCATTTTTACTGGCAGATACGCTACTGATTCGCTAGGGAATGGCGATCTCCCAATATGGGTAGCAAGTTTTGCATTGAAAGATTATGGTACAGGAATAGTGAAATGTTCTGCACACGACGAACGCGACTTTGCTTTTGCTAAAAAGTTTAATATTAAACTTAAAGAAGTTGTCGAGCCTATTTTTATCGCTCATGCAGACAAACTAGATTCCAATCTTCCTTTTGTAGAACGAAATGCTATTTCAGCAGTTATAAAACATTGGTCTGAAGATAAATATTTAGTTATTAAATGGAAGAAGACAAACTGGTACACATTCGTGACTGGCGGTATAAAGAATAATGAAACACCAGAACAAGCAGCTATTCGCGAAATAAAAGAAGAAACAGGATATACCAACCTAAGAATTAAAACAGTATTGCCTCCTTGCCACAGTAAGTTTTATCATATCCCTAAAAAACAGAATCGTTTTGCACATTTTTCTAATTTTTATTTTGAATTAGTAGATGGACAAAAAGTGGAAATTTCAAATACCGAAACAGAAAAGCACGAAGTGTTGTGGATGACTATAGATGAGATAAGAAAATGTTTAACTCCTGAAGGTCAATTAAGAGATTTAGATATAGTACTCGGCACTCAAAAAGCTTATATAGGTAATGGCATGCTAACGGAACCAGAAGAATTTAAAGGGAGAGAGTCAGATGAGGTGCGAGAGGAAATAGCTGAGTGGCTGGTTAAAAAAGGATTAGCTGTCAAAAAAATAAATTACAAAATGCGCGATGCTATTTTTGCGCGGCAGCGATACTGGGGCGAGCCGATACCTTTGCAATATGACGAGGAGGGAATTATCCGTGAATTACCTGAGAAAAAACTTCCCCTTGTGCTTCCACCGGTAAAATCATATCAGCCTACAGGTACTGGAGAGTCACCACTTGGGAGTGTAAAAGATTGGGTAAAAAACGGTTATGAAACGAACACAATGCCAGGCTGGGCAGGTAGTTCATGGTATTTCTTGCGCTACATGGATCCGAAAAACAAAAAAGCTTTTGCTAATAAATCAGCTATAAAATACTGGAAGAATGTAGATATGTATGTGGGGGGGCAAGAACACGCTACAGGACACCTACTGTACTCACGGTTTTGGCATAAAGTCTTGAAAGATTACGGTTTGGTTGTAACCGAAGAGCCATTTCAATCTTTGCGTAACCAGGGTCTGATTATGGCTGCAGATGGAAGAAAAATGGGTAAACGATATGGCAATGCGATTAATCCCGACGATATTGTCAAAACATTTGGTGCAGATACACTCCGAGTGTATGAAATGTTTATGGGGCCGTTCGAGGCGTCTCTTCCTTGGAGTACTGATAACATTGTCGGCTCGAGGCGCTTCATAGAACGAGTTTGGAAAATGAGTCAAAAAATGAAAATTTTAAAAAATGTTTCCAAAATAGATCCAAAATTAGAAACATTGCTTCATAAAACAATTCAAAAAGTTAACAATGATATTGAAAACTTCGCTTTCAACACATGCATATCATCTATGATGATATTGTTGAATGAAATGGAGAAGCAAGAAAATATACACAAGAAAGATTTTGAACTATTTGTAAAAATACTTTCTCCATTTGCTCCACACGTAACGGAACAAATATGGCATGACTTTGGGCATACGACACTTCTTGTGTTGGAGCCCTGGCCAAAAGCGGATAAAAATAAAATAAAAGAAACAGAAGTTACATTTGTTATACAAATTAACGGCAAAGTTCGCGGGGAATTTCAAGCAAAAGCTGAAATAAGTGAAGATGAAGCTCGAAAGGCAATAGAGCACATGCCTGAAATCAAGAAATGGATAGAAGGGGGGATAAAAAGATTTATCTTTATCCCCAAAAAACTAATTAACATAGTGGTGTAAATCGTAGTATAATAAAGGGATCAGATGCTCACCTTATTTTATCAAAATAAATTAAAAATTAAATGAGTTCAAAGATTTTAAATAAACTTTCTTTTTTATCACTTTTTGTTGTTATTGTTTTGTTGCCGATCTTCTTTTTGCCTTTTACGACTATTCCAGTAGAAACATCAAAAGGAATACTTTTAGTTATCGGACTCATTGCCTCGGTTATTTTCTGGACCATCGCTCGATTTTCCGATGGCAGAATTGACTTACCAAAGTCAACAGCAATGCTTGCCAGTGGTGGAGTAGTGCTCGCCACATTTCTGTCTGCACTTTTTTCTGGCTCACTTGGCGTTTCTCTTTTTGGTACCATACTTGATATTGGTAGTTTCTGGTTTATATTTGCTGCAGTTCTCTTGATGCTTATGTCTGCAGTTATTTTTAAGGATCAAAAAAAGGCGCAGTTTCTTTTATTTGGAACGGTAGCTTCTGCTGCGCTTGTACTTGTGTTCCAAGCTCTACATATATTTCTACCACATATTCTATCGTTTGGAATACTTCCAAACGCCACTGATAATATTGTAGGTTCCTGGAATACGCTCGGTATATTTGCAGGGTTCTTTGTTGTAGCTTCGCTTTTTATTTTTGAATTTTACCCACTTGCAAAAAGGATAAGAATTGCTCTCGGTGCATTTACGGTATTTGCACTACTCTTGATCGCAGTTGTAAACTTCGTGTTTGTATGGGAAATTGTCGGTATTTTTGCCCTTCTTCTTTTTGTATATAAAGTTTCTATTAACACAAGTCAAAAAGAACAAGGTACAAAGGTCCAATTTCCAATTTTTTCTTTTGCGATTATTTTAGCTGCGTTATTTTTCTTTATGTCGTCAGGTTTTATTGGCGGTCTTTTACCCACCAAGCTTAAAATATCAACCAATGAAGTAAACCCTTCATTTTTATCGACTGCATCAGTCACGAAGTCAGTTCTCAAGACAAATCCAGTGTTCGGGTTAGGTCCCAACCGATTTGCCGATGCCTGGGCGCTCTATAAACCAACTATCATAAACTCTACTCAATTTTGGGACGTTTCTTTCACTTCTGGTTCTGGGCTACTGCCGACACTTATGACTACAACAGGTATCATAGGTATCCTCGCGTGGCTTGCTTTCTTAGCCTTGTTTGTTCTTTCAGGGATACGATGGTTATTCTTCAACCTGAAATCAAATGCGAACCTTGAAAGTATCTCGTTCTTTTTCTTAGCTTTGTATTTGTTCTGCTCGGCGTTCTTTTATGGAACAGGTACTGTATTATTTCTAATGGCTTTGGTGTTTGCTGGAGTATTCATAGGTCTTGTTTCTTCTACTCGAAAGAATGGAGAAATTTCGATTTTGTTTTTAAACGATCATCGTAAGAGCTTCTTTTCTATGCTGTTACTTGTCATCGTGATGATTATATCTGCGGCAGTTGGATTTAAATATATTCAACGCTTTGCTTCAGTTCCTTACTTTACTAGAACCCTAGGCGCTACGACAATAGAAGGAGCTGAGCTTAATATAAAAAAGGCACTTACACTACATTCAAATGATCTGTATCTTCGTACGTACTCCCAAGTGTATCTTTTGAAGTTCAATTCCATTGTTGCCAATGGAGGTCAAAATTTATCGGATGCAGATAAGGCAAGCCTCCAGACGAGCCTCGATCAAGCGGTCAATGGCTCACAGCTCGCTACTCAACATAACAATAAAAATTATTTGAACTACCAAATGCTCGGTTCGATATATCAGACCGCGGGCTTTGTAGGAGTGAAAGATGCATATATTAAAGCTCTCGAGGCATACACTCAAGCCTCAAACTTAAATCCAGCAAATCCAAGATTAAAACTCGTTATGGCAAATATTTCGAGTGCTTTAAACGACAACACACAAGCTAAAGTGTATGCCAATCAGGCACTTACACTCAAGCCTGACTATATTGATGCGCTCGTAGTTCTTTCCCAGATAGCCAAGAGTGAAGGCAATATAAATGAAGCCATATCATATGCAGAAAAAGCACTCGTACTATCTCCAGGTAATAAAGATTTGATAAAATACACTGAAACACTACGAGGCGGAACTCCTACTCCTACTCCCACTCCTACATCAGACGCTACTCCAAGCAATCAGTAGAGGCTCATGAACAAGATACTCAAGATCCTCTCTAAAGAATATGGCAATGTAAATCAGGCCGCACTTCTACTTGGATTTTTTGCTTTCATGTCTCAGATCTTGGCGCTGTTTCGGGATCGTTCAATTGCATATTTTATCGGCCCGTCACCAACTCTCGATGCATATTATGCTGCGTTTCGTATTCCTGATCTTATTTTTATTTCCGTTGCATCACTTGCTTCTATAACCGTACTTATCCCATTTATTGTTTCTAAGATGGACGATGGTAAGGTCACTCAAGCTGCACAAAAATTCTTGAACGACGTGTTCACGGTTTTCTTGTCGACTATGCTGCTTATTTCTGTAATTATGTTTTTTATTATTCCATATCTCATTCCATTTATTGCTCCAGGTTTTACAGCAGAATTTCAAACAAAGCTCATCCTGCTTTCTCGGATTATGTTGCTTTCTCCTATATTAATGGGACTCTCGAACTTGTTCGGCACAGTTACCCAGCTCTTTCGTAAATTTTTTATTTATTCACTTAGTCCAATTTTTTACAATGTAGGTATTATTATCGGAGTGATATTCCTCTATCCTATATGGGGGATATATGGCTTGGCTGCTGGCGTTGCGATAGGGGCTTTTATGCATTTTGCGGTGCAAGTCATTTCTGCATGGAGTTGTGGCTTTACCCCAGGGTTTTCATTATTTTCTCCTGGGATAAATTTTAATGACATGAAACGGGTCGCATTGACGTCATTACCGCGCACACTCGGACTTTCTTTTAACAACATCGCTCTTATTTCCATTATTGCTCTTGCTTCGTATTTAAAAGGTGGCTCAATATCCCTTTTTAATTTTTCGTACAATTTACAGTCAGTGCCGCTCAATATTATCGGTATTTCTTATGCGGTTGCTGCTTTTCCAACTCTTACGAAATCCATCGCGGCAGGCAAGCTCGACGAGTTTCGTGCTCACTTGAAGTCCGCCGCTCGAGCTATTGTATTTTGGTCGTTGCCAGTTATATTTCTTTTCATTGTCGTTCGCGCACAGATCGTGCGAGTCATACTCGGCTCTCCTACATTTTCCTGGGATAATACTCGTATTGTCGCTGCTTGTTTGGCTATATTTTCGCTATCGATTTTAGCACAGGGGATGATTACTTTACTTTCGCGCGCCTATTATGCCAAGGGCGATACTAAGCGCCCCCTTATTGTTAATTTTTCTTGCTCAGTTGTGATCATTATTTTATCGTATGTACTTATCCATGTTTTTGAAAATTTTCCTACGATGCGTTACTTCATCGAGTCATTGCTCAAAGTCGAGGGTATTCCGGGGACGGAAGTACTCATGCTGCCACTTGCGTACTCCATAGGCACTATTTTAAATGCGGTTATTTACTGGTTTTTTGTCCGTAAGGATTTTATGAAAGGGGAGTCATTCATTACCAAAACTTTTTTCCAAAGTTTAGGAGCTTCGTTCTTCTTAGGAGTCGCGGCGTATGTCAGCTTGAATATATTATCGCCAATTTTTGGCACTACAACTTTTGTGGGAGTATTCTTGCAAGGTTTTATTTCAGGCATCTTCGGCATTGCCGTAGCAGCCCTCGTTCTTCACTTACTTAAAAATGAAGAATTTAAAGAGGTTATCAAAGCACTCAAAACAAGATTCTGGAAGGTCAAAGTTCTCGCCCCAACTCAAGACGAGCTCTAAAAATTGGGCTTAAATGATTTTTGTGATATATTGAGAGTTATAGGCAAAAAATTATTTGCCTATTTTTTTATGAAGAAAGACTATTCAAACATGCACCGAGGCTTGGTGCTCAAATATTTTTGGCAAGTAATACGGCAATACAAATTATCGTTTTTTAGTAGTATTATTTTTATAACTGCAGCTTCAATTTTAGATGTGTATATTCCTCTACAGTATCTAAAACTCTGGAATGTTTTAAGTACAAATGATTTTACATTTATTACCGCCGCTCAACATGTTGTTATTTTTATTTTAGTTTTAAATCTATTTCGTTCAGCCATTCGACGCACTTCAGGTTTTACTTTGTCTTATTTCTCAGCGAATGTGATGGCTGATCTCCGGGAGCAAGCTTTTTCGGCGATGATAAATCACTCACACACATTTTTCGCAAACAACTTTGGTGGTTCGTTAACTAATAAAATAAACAAATACGCAAGGGCTTTTGATAAGCTTGCTGAAAAAATGATGGTAGAGGCATTACCACTTGTTGTTCGCTTGATCGGGACTACACTTGCTCTGTATACCTTATTCCCAAAATACGCTTATATTTTAGCGATATTTTTTGTTTTTTTCATGATCACCGCACTTATATACATACGTTTCAAATTGAAATACGATGTTATCGCTTCAGTGGCTGATTCACGAACCACAGGTGCCCTCGCCGACTCAGTAGGTAATCACTCGACAATTCAACTTTTTACAGGACATCAACATGAAAAAGAGCGCATGCATGACATTATTCAAGATCAACGCAAAAAGACCAGCTTTAACTGGTTTCTATGGGAAGGACTTTGGACAACGCAGAGTTTCTATATTGTGTGTCTTGAATTTGGTATTTTTTGGGTTATATTAAGTGACTGGAAAATAGGCCTCATTACACTACCGATCATTGTGTTGCTGTACAATTACTTCGGGCGACTGTTTGAAAACTTATGGAGCCTCGGCTCTATTGTTCGAGCGTACTACGAAAGCTTCGCCGACGCCGAGGAAATGGCAATCATTCTCAATACTCCATATGAAGTCGAAGATAAACCGACTCAAACTCTTGCAGATGCAAAAGGAGAAATAATTTTCGATAATGTTACATATGTGTACGAAAATAATAACACAAAAGTGCTCGACACATTTAATTTAAAAATTCCTGCTGGGCAAAAGGTTGCCATTGTGGGTACTTCAGGTGCGGGTAAAACGACGTTTGTACGATTATTGATGAGGTTATTTAATCTAAACGAAGGCCGTATATTGATTGACGGGGTAGATATTAAAACCATTAGCCAAGAAAATCTTCGAGAAGTCATATCGTTTGTCCCGCAAGACCCATCACTTTTTCACCGTACGTTAATGGATAATATTCGCTACGGTAAGCGTGCAGCTACAGATGAGGAGGTTCTCCGCGCTGCCACACTTGCGCACTGCAGTGAGTTTATTAGTAAATTGCCAGCGGGATACAGAACATATGTAGGGGAGCGAGGAGTAAAACTTTCCGGTGGAGAGCGTCAGCGTGTGGCAATTGCTCGGGCGATACTCAAAGATTCGCCAATACTTATACTCGATGAAGCTACTAGCTCACTCGACAGCATAAGCGAGCATTATATTCAGGATGCGTTTGAAAACTTAATGCAGGGTAAAACGACCATAGTCATCGCTCATCGACTTTCGACTATTCAAAAGATGGATAGAATTATTGTCCTTGATAAAGGAGCTATTGCCGAAGAAGGCACTCATAAAGAATTACTTGAAAAAGGGGGTATGTATGCCAACCTGTGGAATCACCAGACTGGTGGATTTATGGAATAAATATCTAAAATTGTTCTAGGTACGGACATATGGCGGTTTAATTAATTTGTAATTGGCAAGAAATTCATTTGGTGTTTTGCCGTTTAAACCGCAATGCTCTAGGTTGTTGTAATATATGTTCCACTTTTTTAATCCTTTTTGCAAATCTCTGA